>CAZSJW010000050.1:0-1504 GCA_964607285.1 uncultured Pseudomonadales bacterium | reverse complement strand
ACAGCAGAAGAATACAGCGTTACGAAGACCAGAGGCCAAAAATCAATTGGGGCATTTGAAGAGCCAAACTAAATAAAAATGAAACCATACCTGGGCTTGGCCCATGATAATGAACGGATTGTTGTTGATCTTAGAGCGGTTGTTGCCTCTTCTGAGGGTGAGGCTTATCTTCGCTTTGCGCAACTTATCACTGCAACAGATATTAACTTGGCTGATGTCAAGATCGTGGTATGGGAGGCTGGCACGCCGAATCCTGTCACTTTTGGCCACGATCACACTGAGAATTTTGAATATTGGACGACAACAACAACCCTCTGAATTACAACAACCCTTTAAAATACAAACTATGAACAATCAAACTGCCGACAACACCAACGCTCAGAATTTCGGCGCATTTGTTGGCGAAGCTATTACCTCTTTTATCAATGCAGACACCAACCGCGATGGTAAGCTACAAGGTAGCGAGATCGCTGCAACTGCACTTGCTGTTTTGATTGCTGGCGTTCGTGTATTTGACACATTCGATGAAGCTATTGCTGAACTTCGCAACAACGGCTCTGCTGCTCGTATAGCTCTGATCGCGGGCCTGAAAGCTAAATTCGATCTCCGTGACGACGAACTGGAAGCTCTCATCGAAGATACACTTGCCTACATTGAAGGTGGTGTAAATCTTGTTGAACGTTGGATGGCTTTCCGTCAACCAACTGAACCGCAACCAACACTGGACACTCCGCAGGTATGATTAGATTTTGGTTAGTAACCCTTTTTCTTTCTGCTTTATCTTGTGAGAAAGAGTATCCAGAAGTAGAATCAACCGATTTGACACAATACACAATCTTACAAGGCCAACGCGATTTCACCCCATCTCCTTTCCCAAAGATGTTCTTAGGGAGAGGAGATTCCCGTTTTAGCGGAGTTGCTTTTTTCGACAACTCTTGCATCTACGATTGGGGGGCAGATCGTGACCAGAAAGACTACAACAAACTCGCGGGGGTATCACTACGCCTTGCAGCACCTAAAAACCACAGCGCAGTAATAGTGGCATGGCGACCACTTCCTGCAACAAACCAGGTCGAAGTAGCCCCTTATTTTAACTACGAGACTGGAAAGATTTTCATTGGTCAACAGACTTTAAAACTAAACCCCAACCAAAAATTCTCATTTCACATCTCACAAAAAGGCCCACTGTGGTCTATTGTTCTGTTTAATGAGGATTCACATGACTTAGTTACCGCCTCTTTTTCTTATAGTTTCATCTCAAAACAACAGTGGAGTATTGACCCCTGGTTTGGTGGAGCTAATAACGAATTGGGAGACTACGGAGGCGTAGCAAGTCAGGACATGACCCTATGGCTTGGGTTTGAACGCAAGTGAGTAAAATACGAAAACCAAGTGGTAAATGGGTAAACTCCCATGTATTTAGACCCGCTGCTGCTCACTTTGAGAAGCACGGGTGTTATACTTTTGCGCCAGAAGGTACTGAGGAGTGGATGGACTTTTGGAC
>CAZSJW010000049.1:0-1563 GCA_964607285.1 uncultured Pseudomonadales bacterium | reverse complement strand
TTCTGCTATGAGTCGGGATGGGTTAACACTTGTCATTGCGGTTGGTGGCGGGCGATTGTACGTTGGAAATTTTCCAAGACCTGTTGCTGTGACTACAACTAATTCAAGCAATACTCAACCTACTAGCAGTGCGTCCCCCGCTACATGCGCCGATTGGCGACCCGTTGGTTCACCTGATTTGTTTCAGATTGACCGTTTTGGCAAAAGTGCGACGTTGTACTTTACTCCAGTCAATGACAACGTTGCGAAGTACCATGTAATTTTCGGTCACTCAGCTGGTGATGAGCGATTTGGACAAATCAACTCTGAAGTCTCGAGAGAGTCTAATCAGGGTGTGCAGTTGGAAACTGGTCGAATTGGTTGAATGCTGCTTCCCCTGTTTCTGGGCGTAGTAGTTCGTATAGGTGGCTATAATTTGTATACAAATGTTTGATTTCAGGCAAGAATATTCCAGGACATCACGAGGTTGACAATCAAGTGTCTCACATTTTTACCGATAGTATGTACCATAATCAATCAGAGGATGTATATATTGAAGCGTTAGAACCAAACCGCATCAAAATTACGAAGTCAGGCACGACTTGGAATCAATTCTTTGAAACGCTGCCGTTTACGTTGACCAAAGAGTGCTTGGTGACTGGAACAAAACAGACGTTTTGTACTTCAGATTCTGGTACTCTGTCTTTTTACCTAAACGACCAGGAAATGCCTGATGTTTTGGATGCGATTGTAGCTGCTGATGACCACCTGCGAGTTGAGTTTAAGTGAAACCTGACGCTTTTCTTGTTTTCCGTGTTTACACAATTTTTGCATAATTCTTATTTTACTGACACATCTGACGAGTAAGCTGCTTATGCAGTAAAAGCTGAAATGAAGAGAGAGGGACGAATATGGCACAAACAGTAGTTAGCATTTTTAGATATCAAGAAGGGGTGGAAAATGCAATCAATGAGTTGCAAAATCTCAACTATGACCCTACTGAGTTTTCGGTCGTCATGAGAGACGTTCGCAAGGCAGAGGAAATTGAAGAGAACACTGGGGCATCTGTTGCCAAAGGCGCAGTTTCTGGTGCGGTGACAGGCGGCATACTGGCAGGCGTTGCCGGTTTGCTGGTGGGTCTTGGTATTATCACCATGCCAGGACTAGGAACTATCTTTGTGGCAGGGCCTATTGCAACAGCACTAGGACTTAGTGGAGCAGCCGCAACCGCAACAACAGCGGCGCTGACCGGTGCTGCTGGAGGTGGTTTGATAGGGGTACTAGCTGGATATGGATTTTCCAGTGAAGATGCAGCCAGATATGAAGAATTTATTCGAGGTGGTGGCATAATGCTGATAGTACCTACTATGGATAGAAGAACTGATGAAGTTAGATCTATATTGTCCAAGCATGGTGCGACTGATGTTCGGCAGCTAGAGTTGCATGCAAGTACGGCAAGTCATAGACCAGCGTGATCATCGTTACTCAAGAATGTAACTGGAAGCGTGGAGAAATGCACATAAACGCATATAAATGGTGCCGTATTCTTTGAAGTGAACAAAGTACTCCCAGATTTGATCCTAA
>CAZSJW010000048.1:0-1567 GCA_964607285.1 uncultured Pseudomonadales bacterium | reverse complement strand
TACAGAAAAGAACATAACCTTAATAAAACTAAAGTTGAAAGCGTCAAAAGTAGAGTAAAGTTCAAAGTTGAACAAAATCTCGAAGGTAGTGTAGAGACAATAAGCGAAATGGGTGAAAATGATCCAGGCTTCTTTTTTCTGGCTTATGTTCCACTAACCAATGCTGAAGTACTGGAAACTTGGCTAAATAATTTAGCTGATTTGGGACTTAGATACCGTAGAGAAGATATTTAAGCTCAATTTTTGAGTACAAAATGTAATCAATTTATTCAGTTGGTTTTCTGTGTGTTTTATTTCGTGTAAAATGTGTCAATGAGCCCACAAAAAGATTCTGAGAAATCACTCTACAACGCTTCGTACTCTGAAATATTTTTCAAAAACTTCCTAGTCGGGATTGCTCGGGGTCTTGGGAACCTTTTTTTTCAGGTAGTACTGCTCGTGACGATCTACTATGGAATTGTGTATTTAGTTTTGCCTAAATTCCAACCATTTTTTAATTTTTTCCAACGTTTCGGCCCTCAAGAACAGAATTCCAGTCAAAAACCTAACTTTTTTGAACAGTTTTTTTTCAACCAAAATACACCACTTCAACTCGATACCCCACTAAACACTCAATGATCTGGGAGAACCTTGCCTTCGTCTCATAGTTCGAATTTATTCGATTTTGCTTATAAAAATGGCTGTTCCCAAGCGATTTTGGCCATAACAGACTATTGACCTCTGACGTAATTTGTTACTATACTGATTCACACTCATTTTAGTGTTCTACTATGTTTAAGCGAAAATTCTATTCCAGCTTTTTAATCGCCTTATTGCTTCTTTCAGCATTTTCAGCGTTTGTTTCTGTGCCAAAAGCCCAGGCTGTTGAAGCTGGAAATACGTATATGCGCTGCGACAGGATGAAAGCATCCACAAATCCAGGAAACTGTCTGGTGGTATTCACGACATCTGCTACAACAGCAACAGAAACCACCATTAAAGTCACATTAGACACTGAGTGGGTATCTGCTACGAACTTTTCTACAACCGCTACAGACTATACTGTTTCGACAACAAGTTTGCCAGCTGGCGTGACAGCAATGCCAGGTATTGCTACAGCTGACAATGTCACTGGTAATACGATCAGATTCCCTGTTACTGCTATGGCAAATAGTACCACGTACGGCTTTTTCATCACAAATGGTGGAACTGCCTTGATTACTAATCCAGCCGCATCTACCACGATCATCCATACTGTCTTTACTCGGACCGGTGCAGACGCAGCTACAGCAGATACCAAAGATATCGCAGTACCGACCATTGCCGACGACCAGATTGTGCTCACAGCAACTGTTGCTCCAACATTCACATTTGTATTTGGCAACAATGCTCAAAGCTTAGGGACCTTATCAACAGGTTCGATCACGTCAGGAAGTGGTACCACACTTACTATTACTACAAACGCAGCAAGTGGGTGGACCGCATGGACGAAGAGTACAAATGCCGCACTAAACTCGGCGGCATCAGGTGACACTATCGCCACAACTGGTACCATAGATGCCGCACCATCGACGCTGTCCGCAGGTAC
>CAZSJW010000047.1:0-1588 GCA_964607285.1 uncultured Pseudomonadales bacterium | reverse complement strand
ATGCCCGCACTGACATTAATACCTGTACTGCAATTGACGATGCACAAAAAACTGACTTAGAAAATAGGATTGAAGATTCACTAGTTAAACCAGCAAACAAGATCAAATTTGAACTAAATGTACTACTTGAAAGAACAGGCGGAAAATCTCTTGTATTAGAGGTTCCAGGTAGTGGTTTTGCGGCAGTAAAGATTATAAGTGCTGGCGTTGACCCTAGCAAAAAGCCAATTTATTACTTGGAATTACAAGATCCAACAAAAGCGTACATAGAAATTGACTTGGCCGATCCTGATTCCTACAAACGCTTTCCGAGTCAAACTCAATCCGCAGTAGCTACGACTCGTGACAACGTATGGAAAACAATGGATTACGGTCCATATCAAGGTGGTGTAATGACACTTAATAAGTTATTCCCAGCAAACATTGATGGCAAAATTACTAGAATTGATGGTGGAATTACAAGCGAGGAAGATATAAAAGGTGAGCAAGTGAGCGGTTATAACGACGAGGAACGACGCTACTTCACACACTTAGTATTTACAGACACCAGCGGATTTAAGCGTCAATATACACTCTTCTACCGTGAGATCGAGGGCAAATTTCTCATTAGTAAAATAACTGGATTTAATAATTTAGACCTGTCGAAGACCGATCCAATTGAAAAAGATCTCAATAAGCATTTAGTGGGAAAGACATTGGATACCGACGTAGCAGAATCAGTAGTGTCTATTATGCGTTCACTTGAGAATGAAACTGAAGAGCTTCCACAAGACGCAAAAGATTTACTTATTCAAAAGGTAGGGACCCCAGAAAAACCTAAAAAATGGTATCAAAAAGTCGGTGCGTGGTTTGCAGAAACCAGAATAGGAAAGTGGCTCGCCAAAGGCAACAACAGTCGAAATACCAAGAGAAGTGTTGCTGGCTTAGGCTTAGCTGGATTGGGATTGTTGGCTTTGAGTAGATTGTTCGGTGGTGATACAAGTCACACTCAATATGCTCACCGTGATAGTGGAACTGACATTGCTTTCGACGGCGGAGATGATGCAAGTGGCACCCAAAATGCTCCTGTGCCTTATGATGCTCAGATTGATACAGGTATTGATGCTACACAGCATGACAGTGGAACTCAAGACGACAATCTCGCTGTAGCAGCAACTATAGGACGTGATGCAGGTAGCGATATAACATCACCATCGGACGTGACCGATGCTCGCGTGGATGCTAGCAGACCAGATACAAGTGACGCTCATACCGACACTAGAACTGATGCCCAGCTAGCACAGTCTGATGCACCACAACAACTAAATACAGCTCCAGCTCCTACTGCAACTCCAGTAGTTCAACCTACCCATACCCCGGCTCAACCAGCAATTGTTCTAACAAATCAATTAGGCTCTGGAAGCGTAAACGGTGGTACAGCAGCTCATCCAGACAGTCACAATGACTCTACTGAACGTTTCTTGGTGCATGGTGCAACTAAAATTATTGACACGGTTGCTCCAAACTTAACCACTTCACAGCGTACGAGAGTAGCAGGAGGAATCGGACATGTATTACAACACCATGTAGATGAATACCTCAATACTCA
>CAZSJW010000046.1:0-1597 GCA_964607285.1 uncultured Pseudomonadales bacterium | reverse complement strand
ATGCCCGCACTGACATTAATACCTGTACTGCAATTGACGATGCACAAAAAACTGATCTTAACCTTAGAATCGATTCGTCACTTTTGGCACCAGCTACCAAGATCAAACGCCAACTAAATGAACTATTAGAGCAAGTAGAGGGAAAGTCTTTGGTGTTGACGATTCAAGGCACAGGTTATGCCATAGTTAAAATTGAAAGTGCAGGCACAGACACCAAAAAAGAACCGCACTATTTCCTACAGGTAAGTGATAGTGAAAAAAATCTTATAGAAATAGACTTAGCAGATCCCGACACTTACAAACGCTTCCCAAGTCAAACTCAATCTGCTGTGGCAACAACACGTACCGGTGTCGCACAAACTATTTACAATGGGCCTTATCAAACAAACGTGAATGCTTTGGCCGCTTTATTTCCATCAAACTTAGATAAAGCTGATAACAATGGTGACATAGTTAAAGGCAAGCAAGTAAGTGGGTACGAGCCTGAAACACGCCGTTACTTTACGCATTTAACATTTAAAGATCCTTTCAAAGACGGCTCAACCGTACACTACTCAAACCGTCAACGTCAGGTCACAATAGAATCAGAAGCTATTGAAGAAGCGAATGGCACGGTAAAATTTATTATTGTCGATATTATCGGCTTTAACATGGAAGAGGTAGTAGAAAAAGACTTAAAAAAACATCTTATTGGAAAAAAATTAGATGACTGTGCTACTACATTAGTAGAATTATTTAGAGAATTAAATGAAACAACACTAGAACTTCCTGATACTGCAAAAACCGAATTAATAAATACAGTTGGGGAACCAGAAAAACCTAAAAAATGGTATCAAAGAGTCGGTGCGTGGTTTGCAGAAACCAGAATAGGAAAGTGGCTCGCCAAAGGTAATAACAGTCGAAATACCAAGAGAAGTGTTGCTGGCTTAGGCTTAGCTGGATTGGGATTGTTGGCTTTGAGTAGATTGTTCGGTGGTGATACAAGTCACACTCAATATGCTCACCGTGATAGTGGAACTGACATTGCTTTCGACGGCGGAGATGATGCAAGTGGCACCCAAAATGCTCCTGTGCCTTATGATGCTCAGATTGATACAGGTATTGATGCTACGCAGCATGACAGCGGGACTCAAGACGACAATCTCGCTGTAGCAGCAACTATAGGACGTGATGCTGGTAGCGATATAACATCACCATCGGACGTGACCGATGCTCGTGGGGATGCTAGTAGACTAGATGCAAGCGACGTTCATACCGACACTGGAACTGATGCCCAACAAGCACAGCCTGATGCAGCACAACAACCAAATGCAGCTCCAACTCCAGCTCCTACTGCAACCCCAGTAGTTCCATCCACCAATGCTCCGGCTCAGCCAGGAATTGTTCTAACAAATCAATTAGGCTCTGGAGGCGTAAACGGTGGCACAGCGGCACACCCAGACAGTCACAATGACTCTACTGAACGTTTCTTGGTACATGGTGCAACTAAAATTATTGACACGGTTGCTCCAAACTTAACCGCTTCACAGCGTACGAGAGTAACAGGAGGAATCGGACATGTATTACAACACCATGTAGATGAATACCTCAATACTCA
>CAZSJW010000045.1:0-1609 GCA_964607285.1 uncultured Pseudomonadales bacterium | reverse complement strand
TCGAATCCGACTATAGTCTGCCGCGATTCGTAGATGAACATACTCTCGTTATTGCTTCTAGCTACTCAGGCACGACCGAGGAAACACTTGCAGCTACCAAGGCAGCCTTACAAAAGGGTGCAAAAGTTGTGGGCATTACGACCGGTGGTGAGCTAGCCACACTACTCAAACAGCATGACTGCCCTGTTCTCACATTTGAACCTAAGTTCAACCCTTCCAATCAACCCCGAATGGCACTTGGATACTCTGTGTTTGGACAAATAGCACTCTTTGCCCAGCTCGGTCTGCTACACATTCCAGATGACTTGTACCAAAGTGTACTTGCCGCAATTGCACAAGTACACTTGCAAGCAAGCGTTCATATACCCCAAGAAACAAATCCAGCAAAACTCTTAGCCTTTCAGATGGTAAACAAGTTACCCGTCATTACTGTCGCAGAACATTTAGAAGGTGCCGCACATGTTTTTTCCAACCAACTCAACGAAAACGCCAAATCATTATCGGAATTAAGAGTCATCCCCGAGATAAATCACCATCTCATGGAAGGCCTTATGTTTCCTGAAACCAACCCTGACGCGCTCCTTTTTCTTACCGTTCACTCAAACTTGTATCAAGCAAACAACAGCCTCAGAATGACCCTCACGGAGGAAGTGCTTGAGCAAAACCGCATTGAATGTAATTCGCATACCTTGGAGAATCCCACTCGAATTGGTCAGGCTTTTGAGTTAATTACATTTGGCTCCTACGCTAATTTCTACCTTGCAATGCTTTACAACCAAGATCCAGCACCTATCCCTTGGGTGGATTGGTTTAAAGACCAGTTAAAAAAAAGAGGCTAACCCTAGAGGACTGTTGCTCGACTCTATACTCAACTCCTGCTATTATTGACGTGTGCCTGCCAGACTATTTTTCTATCGCTTACCTGAGTTTTCAACGGTTCCCAGCTCTATCTTGGGAAAAACCGGAAAACTACTAGCGCAGCTCTGGGAGCTTGCTGTTCCCATTCCAGCTGCGGTTTGCATTCCTGCAGACGCATTGCAGGCCATAGCAAAACAAAGTGACGTACGATTGAAACTTGATAGATTGCAGAGATCAAGAGGCAGCCAGCACCACACTGAGCTTCGCCGCCGGATAATACATATCGTCAAGCATCAGCACATTCCACAGGCGTTGCTAACAAATTTAGCACAGATCTATCACAGTTACCTGCAATCAGACACTGTACAGATACTGGTGAGTAATTCGCCCGAACTGCCAACTCCATCACTGGTACAAGGAGATGCGAATCTCATTGAGTCCATTCTGGAGACATGGGGTGAGTCAATTGCACATAATATGTTTGCTTCTTTCGGTCGCGTCCCTCTTGATACAATCATCGCTCCTTCGCCGCTAATTCTTCTCCAGCAACCCCAACCCATCGCTACCGGCACTGTTCATACATTTCACCCAATCACCAAAGATAAAACCGTCGCAGTCATTGACGCTGTTTGGGGGGTCGCAAGTCGACATAACCTTGATTTAAGTTATCGGGCTACTGTTGATCTTCGGACTCAGAACATTACTACTCGAAAAGCTCATCGCCAAACAGATCAATTACTTCAAGGCAGTG
>CAZSJW010000044.1:0-1703 GCA_964607285.1 uncultured Pseudomonadales bacterium | reverse complement strand
TTGTAATAAATATTGTAGCTACTGCTAGTAATGTAAAAGAAATCCCACTGGTTGTAGCAAAGAGTGAGTGAAGAGATGCGTGAAGTGTATTTGTTAGAGTTGCTAAAAAGCATGATATCGCTATGGCTGCAAACATACTATTCATCACTAGTGCATTGGGTGAACCCTGTGCACCTAAGTGACTGGTAGTATTGCGAAGTATTGAGTACCCTTGAAAGCTAAAGAATGGCAACAGGAGTGTTGTTGCAAGAAAAAACAACATAACAGAGAGCAAAAATGCGTGTGTAGTGGCGATGAATCGGGTCAACTATATGTTTTTCGGCTAAATCTTAGTTAGACCTTTTTCTTGACAAGCTTTCTCAAACATTTGCCAAATTTGGGAGTTATCTTTGTCTCTCCCATCTTCTTGGTACCGCACTTTTAAGTATGGCTTATCAAAGGTTGAATCAGTTGCTCCTGGAGGGGTGTAAGTAAAATATTCCACACTTGCACCGGGAATCACCTGGGTAACTTCGTCCATAGTCTCAAAATGTTCTTCAGTCCAACCTTTTCCTACTGGTAAAGAATTAGTTATGTCATCTCGGGTAGCTATAAACCTGCCTTCATGCGGACGGGTTATTTCTGCCAGAGGAGTGGATGGGTTGTGTGCTTCAATCATATTTTCCTTTACTTATTATCAAGTAAAATATTCTAGCATTAGCGAGGGGTATTTTGCAAAGTTAACGAAGGTTATTAACTCCATCTCTAACTCATCCACAAAAAAAATCCCGCATGAAGCGGGAGTTTATGTGTGGGCGGAAGCGGTGGCAGCTTTGCTGCACTTGCCATGTTTGCTTCGCAAACTTGGTGGCGGGATATCCTATGGACAATACCAACACTGCCCATACCGCCACTCACCACTTGCCTATGGCAAGTGTGATTGTCGGTGCGGAAGCGGTGGGATTCGAACCCACGAGCCCATTTTCATGGGCGCAGGTTAGCAACCTGCTGCACTAACCACTATGCGACGCTTCCATGGCGATCCATGAGCACTTTCACGAGCACTCAGCGACTGGATTATATCAGCAATCGACTATGCTGCATATCGATGTAGCTTTGGTGTTTTATTAATGGAACTCACTATGTTCAAACTCGTGATTAGACTTGGGTTTTCCTTGAAAAAGCAGTACAATTATCGTAATAAGGAGAAAGCATGAACGCAAAGCAAATTTTGATCGGGGCAGCAGTAGTTGTCGGAGTTCTGGGTTTGTGGCTAGTAAGTACCTACAATGGTCTAGTCACTTCATCTCAAACTATCGAGGGACAGTGGGCACAAGTAGAGACCCAGTATCAACGTCGGTTCGATTTAATACCAAATCTTGTTGAGTCAACTAAAGGAATTTTGACACAGGAACAGGAAGTTTTCGGTCGAATTGCAGAAGCGCGACAAGGATATGCTGGTGCTCAAACAACTGAAGATCAGGTCCGTGCGGCTGGTGAGCTTGACTCAGCGCTATCAAGATTACTAGTGATCGTTGAGAACTATCCGGAACTCAATTCTAATCAGACTGTTCAGGATTTGATGGCCGAGCTCGCTGGAACTGAGAACAGAATCAGTGTTGAGAGAATGCGATTTAATGATGCAGTGCGCTCATATAACACTAAAGTTAAATCAGTTCCTACATCAATAGTTGCTGGAGTGTTTGGTTTTGAAGAAAAGCCAT
>CAZSJW010000043.1:0-1748 GCA_964607285.1 uncultured Pseudomonadales bacterium | reverse complement strand
AAGGAGAACTATATAATACCATGAATCCCCCGTGTAGCAATAGTTAATTTGCTTTACTTTAGGGCTTTATTTGCGAGTAGGGATACGTGAACATTTTGGGTGTTACACAAGGCCGAATATGATCGCACGTCACAAAGTTACTGCTCACTGGTCAGATTAGTTTAATAAGCCCTGATTTACCAGTGCATCACCATAGGCAGTAATAACAGAGGGGTTCTCAGCGATAAGTATTTCGACCAACTCTTTTTCTTTATCTATCCCTTTTTTTTGACAAAATGCAATAATTATTTCAATGGCTTGTCTTGTCTGTGTTTGTGGAATGATCTCTTTATTTAAAACGCCGGTGGGGTCAATGGCAAAAACCAGAATGTTTGATAGGTATGAGTATGAGAATTTATCGAATAGAATTTCTCCAAGCAATTTTTTTCTCTTTATTGCTGTGTCAGTATGTTCAATATCCTGAATATGATCATAGGCGTTCCCTATTCTCTCTGCTGAAGCAGATGGGAGCAGTTCATCGACAATTATTGAGAATATTGTTGTCTTCACTCCGAATGGATCGTCACTTTTTTGAATAAACCAGGTCATGTCTTCTGGTTCATGACCCTCAAGCAAGTTTTTTATGTCAAACAAGGTTTGGGTGGAAGCTGATTGAAGAGCAAATCGAATCTTTGTCACCAGGCTTTCACGATTGAATTCATATCGGTCTGGGTGACTAGCGGTATCGTAAATTGACATATGGACCTTTTGTAATTAACTGTATTGTACACTTCCTGGCCAAACGGAATGTTTTTGTTCCTCACTTCAGGCATTGCTGTGAAGTTCGTGTTGGGGAAGCCGAACCTTTCTTGGCGTTATTATGAGTGCCAGTGTCCCGATCACACTCAGTAGTAGTCCAAACACAGTTAATGCATAGTGATTCCCCCATTTTGTTGCTACTAGCCCAGCCAAAGGCGGTCCAACAATGTACGCCAAGCTAAACATGGCACTTTGCAGGCCAACCACTACATTACCAAGTTTACCAACGCGGACGACATAATCTTCAAAGGTTGCGTTTATTTCTGGGTAAACCAATGCGAAACAAAGTGAGGCAATAAAAACTAGCGTAAGTAGCACGATTACATGGGTAGCCAGGCTCCCAACCGCTAGTAACAATCCTCCGATGATTCCTGCCAGGTAGGCTGTGCGTTTTTTACCGAACCGACTTGACAATGGTTGTGCAAACCAAGGCATGATCAAGAACGGAACAGAGTACGCTGGCAACAACAGTAGACCTAAGTAATTTTTTTGTTTGAGATCTTCGGAGATCAATGTTCCGACAGACAGGAATGCTGTGTCGATCAACACCAGTGCAAAAACAAATAAAAGTAGTGGCCAGAGACGACTTCCCAACAGTTCCCATACGTGCAAGTATTTAGGTTCAGCGGTGGATGCAACAGTTTCTACAGTGTGGGGATTCTCAGCAATTCTATTCTTCGGTCGAGCAAAAGCCAGATAGAGCTTAAATCCAACTGCGGCTAACACAAAACAAACCAACGCTGCAGCTAAAGCAAACTCAAAACTGTGTTCGAGCAGTAAGCTGGCAATCACTGGTCCGATCACGAACCCTATTGCATGCATGACCTCAAAAAGTGCCCAACTCGTTGTGTGCTCAGTACTCCGCATGGTGACGCGGATGAAATTAAACTGTGCGAATTTGGTTAGTTCATAGTAGATTCCCCAAACTGCCATGGCTATAAAGAAGACCA
>CAZSJW010000042.1:0-1805 GCA_964607285.1 uncultured Pseudomonadales bacterium | reverse complement strand
CTGATGGTTTTACAGATAATGCGTTCAATCGTACTAGAGATGATTTGGAGGTGCCGTACGCTGGTTTAACTCTGCTCATTGATTATTTGGAAGAGCTACTGAGTCTATAGGTGTAAATTATGTCTGCTGATATATTTTTAACAAACCAAACACAGTTCTCGATTGAAGAACCAATCAGAGAAGAAAAGTCAGCAGAATCACATACTGATGGTCCCCATGCTGCTATACCTCAGAAAAAATCAAAAAAAATCGTTGTTGTCATAGTGGTAGTAATTGTAATCTTTCTGCTTTGCATACTGTTGCTAGCAGCGTCATCGAGAAAGCAGATCAGTGGTCCTATTGCTACTCCAGAAGCAAGCGTCACACCCAGTGTGCAGCAGGACCACCCACTACTTGGCCGTGTAAATCGCTTGCGTTCTCAGCTCGATATCGCTGACCCAACCAAACAGCCACTTTTGTTTCCACCGGTTGATCTCACCATTCGGCTTGACGAACCAACCAATTGATTCTATAATGCAACTCAGTTGCAATTTAGTAGAACAATTTTCTAGAGGGTTAACTCATGAACGTGCTTGCATTAATTATTTTAGCGAATGGATTTTTGAGTCTGGTTTCGGCTGTTGGTATTTGGACAATTGCCCACATAAATAGACGCTCCCTTCACAGTCCAAACCTTAAGGCGTTTATTTCTCTGTCTGCAGGCACGCTTTTGGGCGGCGCGTTTCTGCACCTTTTGCCTGAGGCATCAGAAGCGGTTGAAGGCATACAACCATTTTTACTTACACTGCTGGCATTTCTTGGATTTTTCGTGATCGAGAAAATCATTCACTGGCGACATTGTCACACCGACAGCTGCCCTGAGCACAGTGTCGGGTATGTAAACCTTATGGGCGATGGTTTGCACAACTTCATTGATGGAGTGATTATTGCTGGCGCTTTTATGACAGATGTGAAAATAGGTATAATCACAACTATAGCCGTAGCACTGCATGAAATCCCTCAGGAAATTGGTGATATGGGAGTGTTACTACATGCTGGTTTTTCACGAAAGACTGCTTTGTTGGCAAATGTGAGCATTTCACTTACGGCGTTGCTCGGCGGAATATTTGGGTACTTTTTTATTAGTTTGGCAGACACGGCTGTGGCGTATTTGTTGCCTCTTGCAGCAGGTAATTTTTTATACTTGGCTAGCTCCGACTTACTGCCTGAGATTCGCAAAGAAGATCACAAACATAGATTCGGTATCTCGATGGCATTTGTGATGCTTGGTGTAGCAATTATGGCGGTATTTACATTGCTTGAATAACAATGCTATGGGTGAGCAGTTTTGCATGCGGCTGTGTTACAATTAACCCAACATATGCCATATAACTTTTCAGATTTTCATGCGAGTGCTCAAAAGGCTTTGGAACATGTTCAACGTGACATCGGGAGCTTAAGAACTGGTCGAGCATCAAGCCAGATGTTGGACAATGTCCATGTTGAAGCCTATGGAACAACAATGCAGCTGGTAGAAGTAGCTTCAATTCAAGCGCCTGATCCGTCATTGCTCATTGTTTCTCCCTGGGATAAGAGTTTGCTATCAGCTGTGGAAAAAGGCATTCAGGCGGCTGGCATAAACTTAAACCCTGTTGTTGATGGCGATATCGTTCGAATTGCGGTTCCGTCCTTGACGGAAGAAACTCGCAAAGAAATGGTTAAGCAGTTGCACAAAAAAGTGGAATCTGGCAGGGTCATGTTGCGGAGTGTGCGTGCTGAAACCAAGAAAGATATCGATGATCAAGAAGGAAGTGAGGGGGTTAGCG
>CAZSJW010000041.1:0-1829 GCA_964607285.1 uncultured Pseudomonadales bacterium | reverse complement strand
AAGTTGAACAGCTGTCACAATATCTTGTGGATCGCGGCCAAGCCCCATCGCATATCGAGGCTTATCTATAGGCAAAAGGTGTTCAATCCATCCCATCACATCAGCTGTGCCTGGCATGTTATAGCCAATAGTCTCCCCTCCTACTGCAATGCCATCAAAGCCCAATGTCGTAATGACCTTTGCCGATCGCTCACGAAGCTCCTGGTCGAGTCCACCTTGAATGATGCCGAACAGTGCTTGGTACTCTCCATACTCACTCGTTCTTCCTTTTTCTTCCCAGTATGAGATACATTGTTGTGCCCAACGATGAGTTCGTTCAATCGATGATTCCGCTCTTTTTCGGGCAACACCATCTGGTAAACATTCGTCAAAAGCCATGATAATATCTGCGCCAATTACCCGTTGAATCTCAATCGAACGCTCAGGTGTAAACTCGTGAGTACTTCCGTCGAGGTGGGACGTAAAAACTACGGACTCATCAGAAATTTTAGCAGGCTTCAACAAACTAGTATTTTTAGCCTCTTTCTGATTTTTTTTGAGTTGTTCGCCTAATGAAAATACTTGGAAGCCGCCTGAATCGGTTAAGATTGGCTTGCTCCACCCCATCAGCCCACGCATACCACCCACGCTTCGCAGCACATCTAGTCCTGGCCGCAAGTACAAATGGTATGTGTTGCCCAGGATAATTTGAGCTTGAACGCTCTCCAGGTCGCTGTTATCAAGCGCTTTAACACTTGCTGCCGTCCCTACGGGCATAAAAATTGGCGTTTTAATCTGTCCGTGTGGCGTAGAAATAGTTCCTGCCCGACCTCGATTCGCGTGCTGTTGTAGTAAAAAGTTAAAAGACTCGGAACTGTTCATGGATGCCAACTTCGAACTTCAGTTCAATTCTACTACTTTGAGCCACTTCAGATTGGTGTAGCTTTTTTCATAGTTACACTACACCAATATGGTAGGTACTCAAACACATCTGACTGTCGAAAAAAAACCAGGGCAAAAAACCATTGTTACCACAACAAAACCATCTAGTTACTTAGTTCTCTCTCTAGTGGAGAATTCATGACAATAAGTCTTTTCCATTGGATGAACGGGTCGCCATGGTGGCTTGCCATCACTGGTCAACCGTTTCTTAAAGTACTCAAGTGCATGTGACTGCTCGAGAGGGGTCACAGGTTTCCAAGGAGCAGCTCCTCTGATGTTAATATAGTTACCAAACTGAGTAGCGATCTCGGCTTGATCTACCAGATCTTTACCTATTGGACGTTCACCCTCGATTGGCATTGTAGGCAGTGCTTCCCATTCCGGACGCACAGGCAGAGTGTCAGCAATGGCACTTAGTGCATCGCCAATACCGCGCCCCATTTCTGCGTAATCTGCGTAACTGGTTCTTGAGTCAGGATTTTGCATATACCCGCTAGTATATCACAACGTATAATGTGAACCAAATGCTCAAACCGCGTGATTTTAGCTACAACTTCCCAT
Organism: uncultured Pseudomonadales bacterium; assembly: GCA_964607285.1. Lineage (GTDB taxonomy): Bacteria > Patescibacteriota > Microgenomatia > UBA1400 > PJMF01 > CAZBMX01. The sequence goes on along the minus strand of CAZSJW010000041.1, from coordinate 347 downwards.
GTGAACTGATTGCACACTCCCCCACCAGAGAGCGCGACCACAGCCGTTTGCTGATACTAGATCGTCGTGATGGCTCCATTTCTCATACAAAATTTTTTGATCTCCCGAACCTACTCGATACAAATACAGTCATCGTCCGCAACAATACCAAAGTATTAAAAGCTCGCCTCTTCGGCTACAAGCTCAGTGGCGGCAAAGTAGAGATCTTGCTCAACAAAAAATTGGCAGTCGCTGATAAAACTGCTGATCCATACGAGTACTGGGAGTGCCTTACCAAACCTGGCCTAAAGCCTGGAACATCAGTGAAGTTTGCCGATACTGATTTAACAGCTGAGTGCATACCAGAA
>CAZSJW010000040.1:0-1829 GCA_964607285.1 uncultured Pseudomonadales bacterium | reverse complement strand
ACTTCACGGGGATGTATTGCATTGACGTGATGCGCTCTTTACCAACTGCAGACCATCTTTGACCAAAGAAGATGTAAAACAGGGTCAAAAACAAAACTGTCAGCTCTAAAGCAGACAAAGTTGTTGCTTTCGTCAAGGACACAATTCTTGACACTACTTCCTTCACAGGAAGTGTGGCAACAGCTCCAGCTTACAACGTTTTAAACGCGTAACTGGCATCCACTCGTCCAATCTCACTGGCGCTGGCGAATGGGTGAAAACACAGTCAGTGTGACTACAACTATGCTCCTGTCCGTAGTTGTCCAAGCCAATAGACGGGGATTGTTTCGAAACGGTTTGTTCGTTCACCATCGAAACAATATCAAAAACGCACTACGTCTGTAGATGTTGGAATTATCGCGTTGCGGACAGGGGGTCGCACTCCCTCATCTCCACCTTAGGACGCTACTCAAGCGTAATTGGTTTTTGCTGGGTAGTGTCTGTTTCTGCCATGTCAGCTTCAGAAATTATTAGTTGGTTTTCTAAGTGCGTACTAAATGTAGTAGGGTCACTACCTAGGTTCAACGCCTCAGATAATTTTTTGGCCACAGCCTGCAACTCGCCATGAGTGCGCAGCAGTTCTGCACGCATTCATATTACTCCAGCCAATGCTGGGTAGTCTGCTATCATTTTTGCTTCATCCGATTCATCACCCATCTTGGCAAGCAGTGATTGTACTTCATAGGATGCCATCATCATTGCTTCACCAGCATCCCGAGCAGATTCTTTGAATAGTGCTTCAATTTGTTTGAGAAGTTCATCAACAGTTTGAAGTTTGCCAGTCGGTGCTTCCACAGGTGACCTATTAACATAAATTTCTTGTATAGTTTCAGCATTGTTCATACCAATCTCCTTCTACAAAACACTACAGTACCTACTGTGGTCATGTCTCAATTAAGTATACCATGGTCAGTCTGAGTTGAGAACTTGTCCCAAAGTTTTGATTGTCATCACTTGTACCTCAAGAGACTGTACAATTCTTTTAGACTCCTCAATAACAGAGGGTAATGCAGCTGCCTCATTGTCAATTCTCACACCAAATCCATCTTGGATTGTTTCAAAAACAAGCCCTGCCAATCTCACTTTTAGTGTTGATATTCTCTCATAATCACCCTCTATGAGCTTCACGTGCTGATTAGAGATTCGTAGAATCAACTCTGTCTCTGCCTGTGCAAAATCACGCATCCAGTCAGAAAAGCGATCTAACGTAATCCTTAATATGTTCACAGAGCTCTCAATTTCCTTTTCTACAGTTTGCTCAGGATCTTTGTATGTATCAATATCAGCCAGGAACAGCAAGGATTGTCTAATGTTTAACAAAATTTCGTGCAAATTCCCTGACCCCTGCCATGCATCCACAAATTCTCTTGCTGCATTGCTTACCAGATCATCAACCCATCTTTCCTCTAGAAGGTTACCTTCGTTGAAAGAACTTGGATCAGGCTTACCTGCAGCATATGTTCTAAGAAAGTTCATCTGCTGTTTCTGAACCCGCTCAGTAGCAATATCCACTGCATTCTGCAAAGAAGTAAGTGCCTCATTTAGGTTGGCACAACATGACTTGTACATCTCCCTAACATTTGCTGCATTCAGCTCAAGTGTTGCCAAGAGTAATTCCCGCTTGCGAGTGTCTAGAAGTTCCTTCTGTGCTTTCTCTTGATCTAGAGTGCCAGGTTTCGCACTTTCCTGTTGAGCCAATGTCATAAATCTCCCAATATAAACAATATATACTATATAATGAATTTCCCCGCGGCAGAGCCAGCGGGGTATCAAGAGGAATGAGTCCTTGG
>CAZSJW010000039.1:0-2283 GCA_964607285.1 uncultured Pseudomonadales bacterium | reverse complement strand
ATGCTTGGGTTCCCCCAGAAACGGTTGGGAGTTTGCTCAACTCAGATTGTAGGTTATTTGATATTGTCTTTGGATCTTTTTGGAGTTGAGTCAAGATGCTTGGTACCACACCATCAGGTTGTTCTGTGAGCACCGTAGCAAGATGAATTGGCCTAATTTCGCTATGGCCGAGTTTCCCGGCCAGTTGCATTGCTCCCTCGAGCGCCTGTGACGACTTGGTGGTCAGTTTATCAAGGTTCATATAGATTAATTGTACCCAGCCAAACTCGAATTGTGAAGTGGTAATTAGCAGTCAGTTGCATTGAGTGCTAGGCCTTACATTAGCTGCGTACCCTCTCGATTCGTGATACCATAAATACGGTAGCTGTTTGTGCACAGCTATTTTGTCTATGCCTGAAGATCGATTACAAATCCCACGTGAATTTATGGGGAAGTCTACTCCTGTAAAACTCGAGGGAGCGAAACACCCACAGTCTGGCGAATTGTACGTCAGAGCACAGGATACCCCAGTCTATGATTTAGTGCTCCCAGTGTTGGTTGACACACCAAATGCACTCAACGCGTTAATTCCAGGTTTCGACACCTTTTTTGCTGTTCATGAAAATGACCCGACTATGGAACGGTATCAACAGGATCCACTAGAAATTTTGCAGGATGTGATTAAGCAAACCATGGCGGAATCATTTACAGCGGCTGATGAGCTTTTTAGGACCACGCAGGGGTCCCGGGAAAATTTCTTAGCACAGATGCACGATGTAGTTAAGAAGAAACTCCGCTATCACCATTTGCCATTGAAAGTTTCAGTATTGCTGTTGGGTGAAGCTGGGCTTGTTGGGAGGTTTTTTGGATCTTTTTGGGACTATGTGGTTCAACAAGGCCAAGATCACAAGGTGAATGTTCCTACCGCACTTCGCGAGATTGAGAAAAAATTTCGTGAGCGAACAAGCTGGATGGAACGATTATTCCGCGATATTTCACTTCGAGAATCATTGGGTTTTGGAATTTTTTCAGTGCCAAAGAAGCTGTCTCAACCGAATAGAGAGCTGGTAGCTGCTCAAGAGTTTGAAGAGGCCGGAATTGATGGCAGGGCTTTAGTGAAGGCCACCGCGATTGAGCAAAGGGCGCTTGCTATCCAGGAAGCACTACCATTTGTTCAAGCGCTCATGAACGTGGTAACAAAACACGCGCCTCACCTGAATCACCAGGAAAAAATGAAACTGTTGTTGGATGCTATACATCAACCAAAATTTGCTATTTGGGATGAGGCTTTCAGATCTGTATACGATGATGAGTTTGAAGCCAAGATGAAGAAAAATAGATTCTCTGACATCAGCACAACAGGACAACTCGATTACGCGAAAATGAAAGCTGCAAAAATCGCGGAAATTGAGTCAAAAATGATGGATAAAGACTATCGCTCAGGGTTACTGGTTGCTTTAAAAAAGACGCCTGATGGGATGGACATTATCGATCCGAGTAAAACAGCGACGGTTGTGGTGAGCATTGATGGAGTGGTTGAACGTTCTATTCAATATTTTGACTCTGATGGCAAGCCGAGGAATTTGGGAGAGCTATACCTAGAAGTCAATGCAATGCATAAAGAGTTGCGTACACTTGTTGACTCTTTGTTGGCAGGTGATAACTCAGCGAAGCGGACTGAAGAAGTGTTTTTGCAACTAGTGAAGTTTCGTAAGATTGACATGGCACTCCGTCAACAACTATTGAATGATCCAAATAAAAATCAAATACTACAAAGCCCAAAGAAGCTGACAGAGTTTATCAGGCAAGCAACGGGGAATAACAACACTCGGTATCTCGAAATGATGACTAAGCGCTTCCAGGCAATGGCAGCCGCAGATTTTTCGGTGGTGCAACGAACTTTGCCGCTCACCGGTAATCATGGTGGCGAACTGACGGCTAACTTGGGGACTGGTCAGGGTGACATATGTTTTGATTATGCAGATGTAACAGACGAGCCTTTTAGCTTGTTTGAGATGAGTTCCTACTTTAAAAAATTGCTTGAGGGTAAAGATGCATTGGATAAACAAATTGCTCCGATTCGCTTGACGCTTTCTGCCAATCACCTGCTGGTTGACGGGGCTAATATGCAATCGACAATGAGCAGTTTTCACCAAAAACTATTTGGCAGGCTCGGAGAGCTACGAGGAACACAACAGGATCAGAGTGCTTTGTTAGACTTGACGAATGTTATAGATAGGCCGTCTGCGCTGTTGGGTCAAAAAATTCTTTCTCCCACGGCTGAGGACGTGATGACTGCCAAAG
>CAZSJW010000038.1:0-2726 GCA_964607285.1 uncultured Pseudomonadales bacterium | reverse complement strand
ACAATGCTTGCCAACATAACTGACCACTTCTATGGTTGGGTTGACGGTCAGTATGGTTTGAGAACTGAAACTGCTGAACAGTTCGTAGGCAGGATGCTGGAAGAATCAAATCAGGTTATGGGGTATATCAGAGCCACATTATTTCCTGAGAGAAAGTGGACACTGAACTTACGAAATGAGTTGCAAGTAAGTCCCAGTGACCCAATTGAAATGCTCCATGTACTGAGTAGCGAGTCTGATCCCCTGCTCAGGTTTGAGATGCTTCGATCATTACTCATAGCGTATGTGTGCGCCCACTTACATAGCAGAGATGTGCTGCATTCATTGAGGACCAAACTATATAATTTGCAAAAACTCTTTAATGGAGAAATTTTTTCTGGTCGTGCTGGATCAAGTGGTGTTCAACAAATTTTTTCTTTGCATGATCGAGAGAATAGTACAGTTGCGTGGGATTACACATATCATGATTTACAGTCACGGCGTCGTCCTGGCTGGCATATCAAGAGCCACGCGGTGCACACACGCAGTTTGTCCCAGCTTGATGGTCTGCGAGTGATTACGAATACTAGGCAGAAGGGATATCCTGCTGGTGTAGTCAAGACTATGCTGAAGGCTTTGCAAAATGGTGGAGTTATTGATCCGTTGAGTTTCGTTCAGGATTCCATAGGAATGTTGTATGCAGTTATGGGAGGAGTGGAAGAGCGCAATTCAGTAGTTGAGCTCCTAAAGGAAACTCTTGTCTCAGCGAGTAAGGCAGGTTTATTGCCAGATTTGGCTATAAAAAGTCGAGGAAACACCACAAGTAAGCCAACTTCAGCTCACAATGGTATGGAGCGATTTAATGTATTTTTGGAGAATAGTCCAGTTCCTGTCGAGATCATAGTTCGCTCCCTGTCAGAATTCCTTGATGCTGAGTATCATACGGGCACTTGTAATCCTGAGACGGGTAAGTGGAATGGTGCATCTCATGAGCTATTTGAGATTTATCGCTTGATGGATCTGATTCCGATTTTCTTCCCGAGTGACCTGTACTCCTATGTGGGTAGCGATCCTACTCAGAGTGCTCATGAACATGCTCAGAGAGTCGTGCAAAACTTACTTACCAGCCATGCAATTGTGCTGCCCTGAGCTCAATCTTGTGAGTAGTCTGGGGTTTGAGGTATAATTGGCGGCTGTTACAGTTGCACTCGCCCAGGTGGTGAAATGGTATACACGTACGCTTGAGGTGCGTATGCCGAAAGGCGTGGAGGTTCAAGTCCTCTCCTGGGCACACTTGTTTTCCAAAAAATGCGGCCGCTTAGCTCAGTTGGTTAGAGCGTTCGGTTTACATCCGAAAAGTCGGGGGTTCGAGTCCCTCAGCGGCCACCACCATTTTTTGTTTTGAATTGATACAGGTCCCACACGGCGAAGATAACAGTGCACCAGGTGATAAAACTGAGGATTTTGATATGCACCTCGGGGATGGGTGCTGAGAGACTTTCCATCTGATTGGCAATGTTGTAGTAGTTTGCTGCAGCATATAGACTTGCGGCCAGGAAAAACAGTTGCCGAGGTTTGCGGTTTTTTTGTTCAGATAAATACCAGAATGGAATGCTCCAGAAAAGATACTGTATGCCCCATCGTGGTAGGATTATTTGTATCAGCAATACAAGTAGCAATAGAGACTCCCAAATTGGCTGCTTCATTTTATTGACCAACATGGTGAATATCACTATGCCAATTATGAGTATGACTGTACCGTTTTTTTGCCAGAATTCAGGTGCACTGAGAACCAGGCTGATGCCCCACTCCCCTATTGGTCCGCCTGCCTGAGTCACAGCTGGCAAGACTGTTCGAACGCTAGAACCATCAACCAAACGGGTATAAACAAATACATTCGCAAGCAGCCCCAAAGCTACAAGTGCGATGAAGCTAAGTCTCTGCCACCACGATTTCTCGTTGAGCACAAAAAAGGGTAGAAGCAGCACTGACCAAGTCTTACTTGCTATTGAAGCTGTGAAAAGTGCAATTCTCACAAGTAAACTAGATTTTTGTTGAGTCACTGTGGTTGTGTAAGCTGCCGCAATAACAAACATGATGAGAAATGCGTCGACTTGTCCATGCAGGAAAATCACAGCAGTCGTGACCGGATGTGTGAGCAGTTGCAAAACAGCACTTCTCCTCTGTTGACTGGACGGAGTGGGTTTCTTGACGATAACCCAGCCGATAACCAGTAAAACAATTGAGAGAACTCCCTTTAGGAAAAAGGAAAAAGTAAGAAATGGAAACAATTCTTGGGTTGGGTTTAGAACAGCATAAAGAAAAATCAAGAAAGGAAAAAACGGATACTGGGTGTGCTCTGCATCAATGAAGAAAAAATCGGTTGCGTGACGGAAGTACCAGCCGGCTCCAGCGAAGAGTTTTACATCACCAATTTCAGTTGTCTGTAGTGCTGCGAAACCTAGTTGCAAAACTAAAATACCGACGATACTTGCTAGAAAGTATCCTTTTTTTTTCAGTAGAGCTACGGACTGTGGTAACTGGACAGCAAAGTAGGTGGCGGTTAGGCAGATTAGTTGTAAACAGAAAATAGTGGGTAGCTCAAATGGGCTGAACACAACTACATTGTAGGCTACCTAACTTGTGTTTTCTATCATTCATTGCAGCAGTGGGTAAAGCACACTCGAAGTTCGTGTGCCAAGCTGAGGAGTCGAACCTCAATCTCATGTTTTTCAGACATGCGCCGT
>CAZSJW010000037.1:0-2775 GCA_964607285.1 uncultured Pseudomonadales bacterium | reverse complement strand
GTCGGCGAGGCGATTTCCAAGCTTCTAGAGGCTCGGGGGGCTACAGTCAAGCGAGTTAACTATCAAGGTGACGTCGGGATGCATGTTGCCAAAAGTATATGGGGTTTGCGTTCGCTGCTGCGGGAGCAGAACCCTGCACAGGACGTGAATGAATCTTTGCAGAAATTAGCTGAACTACCTCTAAAGCAGCGGGTAGAAATTATGGGTAAGGGCTATGCCTTGGGTTCAACTGCATACTCCGACGATGAAGCAGCTAAAGCCGAGATGTTAGAAATCAATCTGCTGGCGTTCAAGGCAGCGCAGGAAGTGGTCATCAAGCCAATGGGCAAAGAGCCAAAAATTGATTACCTCGAGTTGCGCAAAACGCATGAGCAAGATGCAGCTGAAATTCAAGAACTCTATCAAATCGGTAGAACCTGGAGTCTGGAGTACTTCGACACCATCTACCAGCGGTTGGGGACAGAGTTTACCCATTTGTTTTTCGAGAGTCAGGTGGCGGAAACTGGCATATTGCTGGTGAGAGAGTTTCTCAAGAAAGATGTGTTTAAAAAAAGCAACGGTGCAGTGGTCTTTCCAGGGGAGGACTATGGTTTACATACACGTGTGTTTATCAATTCTTATGGCATGCCTACATATGAGGCCAAAGAACTGGGTCTGGCGATCGAGAAGTTTCAATGGCAAAAGTATGACGAGTCAGTTGTGGTCACCGGGAATGAAATTGACGAGTACTTCAAGGTGCTACTCCAAGCCTTGAAGTTAGTGCGACCAGAGCTGGCAGCAATCACCAAACACTTCTCTCATGGCATGGTGCGACTTCCAGAGGGCAAGATGTCGAGTCGAACAGGATCCGTCATAACTGGCGAGTGGTTGCTAAACAAAGCCAAGGAGGAAGTCGACAAAATCTTGGTAGAGAACAAGCCAGTCTTGGCTGAAAACGACCGTTCTGAGATCGCCGAGCGGGTGGGGTTGGCAGCAGTGAAGTTTGCCTTGCTCAAGCAGCGGTTGGGCAAAGATATCGTTTTCTCCTTTGAAGAGTCACTGAGCTTCCAAGGATTTTCTGGACCTTACATTCAATATACGGTTGTGCGCTGTTTGAGCATTCTGCGCAAAGTAGCACCAGAATTGAGTGATGCGGGTGATGAGCTGCTAAATAGATATATTTCTAAACATTTTGATGCATTACTAAATATAATGATACAACAAAAATCCGAGATTGACCAATTAGATAGCGATCTATTATTTGCTATTACTAGATATTTTGATGCAGTGCAGTTAGCCAGCGATGATTACGCTCCGCACCATATTTGTGGGTATGTGCACGAGTTGGCGCAAGCGTTTAATGCGTGGTATGCACACAAGCCCGTTGTAGCAGTTGCCGAACAGACGGCGGTGTTTGCATTGCGGGTGGCACTGACGGTTGCTACGGCACGAGTGTTAGGTGAAAGCTTGCACTTGCTAGGCATCAAAACCGTGTCGGAAATGTAGTTGCCTTGCTGATGTACCTCCACAGGTTGCTGCGGTACAATACGTCCACTTATCAAAACTAGTAGTATTTGTTCAAAACAAAGGAACTCTATGTCCGAAAGTACTTCCCGCACCGCCGTACTCGTCAAACCAGATGGTTTGCAACGTGGTTTGATTGGTGAAATTATCTCTCGCTTTGAGCGCAAAGGCCTCAAACTCATTGGTCTCAAAATGGTATCCATGTCCGACGAGCAGCTGAGTGACTGGTACGCCGAACACAAGGATCGCAGCTTTTTTGGTGACCTCAAATCATTTATGGGTTCCCTGCCAATCGTAGCAATGGTTTGGGAGGGCATTGATGCTGTTCCTGTTGTCCGCAAGTTGGTCGGTACAACTTTGGGTCGTGAGGCTGAAGCTGGTTCCATTCGTGGCGATTTTGGTATGAGTCAGCAGTTCAATCTCATCCATGCATCAGCCAATGGTGATGACGCCGCACGCGAGATCGCTATTGTGTTTGGTGAGGACGAGTTGTTTTCATACACTGGCGCTCGAGATTGTGTAATTTATGCGGATTTTGAGTTGGAGAAGTTGGGGTAGTGTATTATTGGAGGCGTTCATATGTCTGAGCTTGTAGAGCATGGATTGGTGGATGGAAATCTGGACAAACCAGACTTAGAAACTGAACAAACTTGGTATTGTCGCATGAAGGATTGCCAACTGATTTGATCGTGTCATACACGGGGATCAAGCCTCAGATCACAGAAATTAAGTATGTTGATGCATTACATCGAACTCGCATTTCGTTTGACAATGGCGGCGAGATTGTACTGTACGATATGGGAGCTACTTTTGTTAAAAAATTGCCAGATGGCGTCATTGTTTCGCACGTAGACCAAGATGTGACAGTTAGGGATGTAACGACAGCAAAAGATTACGCCAAGCTTGAGCCTACCCCAGGAGCAGGAGCAATAGTTGTGGGCGAACGACTTCCTGGGTTGAAGCAGTATGATTTGCCCGAAGGAACTAAATACTGGGATCAGGTTATTCCGTCCATTTACGGAGACTTAGTGCAAGGTAAATCGGATGGTAGGCCTGTTGAGCCGTGGCAAACAATTGACAAAAGGGTGAGCATTCATGTAGATGCGCATAATAAGCAAGTGCTTCAGATTGAGATGAGTAGTTTGCAATGAGGCATTGTCTGTTGTGAAATTCAATATATTGTTTTCTTAACTATCTCATGGTGCCACCACTGGGAATCGAACCCAGATCAAAGGTTCCGGAAACCTTCATTCTATCCATTGAACTATGGTG
>CAZSJW010000036.1:0-2818 GCA_964607285.1 uncultured Pseudomonadales bacterium | reverse complement strand
ACGTGACTGATATCTATGAAATGCTTGATCTTCCTCAGGCAAACATCAGTCAACACCTAATGATCTTACGGGATGCTGGTGTGGTTGTAACTCAGAGAGATGGAAAACAAATAATTTACTCTTTGGCTCACCCAAAAATTATTGAGGCAAGTGACGCTCTCAGAGACGTATTAATCGATCAATATGAAAGTTCTGAAGTAGCGGAAACATTAGCATTGAACATCAGAGATTTGCTGCCTATTGTTCATGATCCAGTGTGCCATATGAGAGTTTCGCCCAAAACAGCGAGTGACAGTGCCAAATACCAAGAGCATCAATACTATTTTTGCGCCAGTGGCTGTAGTAAGAAGTTCCAACAGAACCCGGAGAAATATGTCTAAGGATACACAAAATTTATCACTCAATGTCGAAGGAATGCATTGCGCATCCTGTGCTAATACAATCAAAAGAAAACTAGAAAAACTTGATGGTGTGCAGTCTTGTGTGGTGAATTACGGTACTGAAAAAGCCAAGATAGAGTTCGATCCAACAAAAACGTCAATCTCTCAAATGAATCAAGAAGTGGGAAAGTTGGGGTACTCTCTCACTGCTGACAAACAGACAAGTCATACCACTATGGACCAAAGCAAGACGCAGCACACTTTGCACGAAGGTCATGACATGATGGTTCCAATTACCTCTGAATCGTCTGTCAAAGAACGAAAACTAATGGAGTTGGCAAAACTTAAGCAGCAGCTAAAAATTGCCTTACCATTTGTGGCAATTAGTTTTCTAGTGATGGGTTGGGAGGTTGGTGCAGAACCTCTAGGTATTTGGCCGGAAATGCCAGAAGTTGTCATGGAATTTTTTCACCATCTTCTACCAATTTTTGCCACATACACCCTGTTCGTAGTTGGAGCGCAATACCTGCAATCTGTAGCGAGATTTGTCACGCATCGGGTGGCTAACATGGATACGTTAGTTGGCATTGGTACTTTTGTAGCATTTATCTACAGCTTTATTGTGTCAGCCTTTGAAGAACCACTCGCAGCATATATTAATACCGGGCAAACATATTACGATGTGACAATAGTGGTCATTGGTTTCATCACATTAGGAAAATTTCTTGAATCTCGCTCAAAGTTAAGAACAGGTGAAGCAATAGAGAAACTGCTCGGATTGCAGGCCAAAACGGCTACTGTTATTCGAGCTGGTCAGCAACTAAAAATACCAATTGAAGAGGTAATCGTTGGAGATATTATAGTCGTAAAGCCAGGTCAGAAGATTCCAGTTGATGGGGTCATTGTTAGTGGATCTTCCTCGATTGACGAGTCGATGATCACGGGTGAATCGATCCTAGTAGACAAAAAAATTGATGATGTAGTTATTGGTGCTACATTGAATAAACAAGGCTCACTGCAAGTTAGGGCCACAAAGGTAGGGAGTGACACTGTCTTATCTCAAATTATCAAAATGGTTGAGGAAGCCCAGGGTTCCAAAGCCCCAATCGAGAAGCTTGCAGATCAAGTTTCTGCTGTATTTGTGCCCGTAGTGTTAGTACTTGCTGTGGTTGTCCTGCTCACATGGTTGATTGTTGCGCCCCAGTTTATTCCTGTCTCACAAGCCATTACTCTGGCATTATTAAGTTTTGTAGGAGTTTTAGTGATTGCTTGTCCCTGTGCCATGGGACTGGCTACACCTACAGCGGTTATTGTCGGTGTGGGTAAGGCAGCTCAGAACGGCATTCTGATCAAGAATGCAGAAAGTTTGGAAAGGTTTAGTTCGGTAAACTTTGTAGTTATGGATAAAACTGGCACGATCACTAAAGGACAGCCAGAGGTTACGGATCTCATCTCGGTGGGAGATTATTCAGAAAATGTTGCACTAAGATTGCTAGCTTCACTGGAGGCACATTCAGAGCATCCTTTATCTGAGGCAATTGTCGCCAGGGCCAAAAGCAAAAAAATCGATTTAGACACGGTCTCAAATTTTGAAGCGATTGAGGGAAAAGGGCTCAAAGGTTCAATAGATGGGAAACAATATTTTGCTGGGAATACTAAACTAGCAGCCGATTTATCAGTGACAATAGACAATGACATTATTCATTCGTTTGCATCGCAAGGAAAAACACCCATTATTTTGATGACAAAACAAAATGTTTTAGCCTATATTGCTGTGGCAGATACAGTTAAAGAAGATGCCCAGCAGGTAATAGAAGATCTTCACAAGCAGCACATTTCAGTGGCAATGCTGACGGGAGACAATAAAAAAACAGCTCAGTACATTGCTAATCTAGTAGGAATTGATCATGTTATCGCTGAAGTTCTGCCCATTGATAAAGCAAAAGAAATTCGGAATCTACAGGCAAAAGGTTATCGTGTGGCCATGGTAGGAGATGGTATCAACGATGCCCCAGCGTTGGCTGCAGCCGATGTGGGTGTGGCAATGGGTACCGGTACCGATGTTGCCATAGAATCAGCAGGCATTACGTTGTTGGGCGGCAGGATTTCTAAGCTTCCGAAGGCGATCAAACTTGCCAGAGCCACCACAACCACGATCAAGCAAAATTTGTTCTGGGCATTTTTCTATAATGTGGTGGGCATTCCTATTGCAGCGGGCATACTATATCCTTTTTTTGGAATTTTGCTGAACCCAGCAATTGCTGGTGCTGCCATGGCCTTTTCAAGTGTCAGTGTAGTGCTGAACGCCCTAAGACTAAAAACAGTTAAAATTTAAGGACATATGAACTTACTCATCATTTTTCTCACAGGTTTGACTACGGGCGGATTATCATGTTTGGCTGTACAAGGCGGTTTGTTGGCGAGCGTTATTGCTAATC
>CAZSJW010000035.1:0-3014 GCA_964607285.1 uncultured Pseudomonadales bacterium | reverse complement strand
AAAGGTTGAGTTGTTGCTCCAACTCTTTTTTCAGGCTAGATTGATCAATTGTTGCAATAGTCTGACCTTTGGTGATGTGATCACCTTCTTGGGCACCCAGGTATGTCAGTTTTCCGCCTGCTAAAAATCTCAGACGAGCTTTTTCTTTGGCGTCAACGACACCTGAAACCTCGAGAGTTTTTGTCAGGTTTCGACGCACGGGTTGTTCAGTACTGTAGGTGGGGACGTTTGCAGCTTGGGATTTTTGGTAGAAAAACAATCCAGCGCCACCCATAATGATTACCGTGAGGGCGGTGAGTTTCCAATGATTGCGGAACCAGTTGAGCAAGCGCTTAATATATTTCATATGAACGGTGAGTTAAGACTTTAGTGTAGCTCAAATCGAGCAAGAAGTCATGTAGAAGCCAACTAACTACCACAAATATTGAACAGAGACAACAGAATTTGCACAAGATAGCTGGTATAATCATTGCTGTCTTGTCATGTCAGATATGAATGCGAACAAGCGAGCCGATAGCTCAGTCGGTAGAGCGGAAAGCTTATACCTTTCTGGTCGGGGGTTCGAGTCCCTCTCGGCTCACAAAGTTGCAATCCGCCGAAGGCGGAGTTGTGACTTTGTAAGGTGAGGCATGGAATCACCCCTTGGTTCGGTCTGTGCAGTAGGATGCCATTCGGTTCACAATTTGGACATTTTCATCACCAAGAGCCTTTAATTAGCTCGAGTGATGGGGATAATTTAGTTGTTCTGATTTTCTTATTGTTGCCGTATCAAACATTCAAGTTCAGGTAATCACTTGTTTCTTCCAGGGCTTCAGTACAAAAATCACAAAACTGCTCCCCAAACTCGGTTATAAAATGTGTTTGATCTTTTTCATGCACTGTTCCAGTGTTTTGATTAATTAAACCGTTACTTTCGAGCACTCTGAGGGCTTGTGAAAATATTAGTGCCTTAACACCCCTCTCGTGGTATTCATCTCTAAGCATTTCCCAACCCAAGCCTCTGTGCTTCCTCTCTCTTTGTCTCATATCGATCACAGCACGCTTTAGAATAGATAGCTGTAAAGGATTTGTTTGATCTAGAACATGAACAAATAGTTCTTTTTCATCAATTGTTAGTCTGCTTTTAAGTCGAAGGTTAAAAGCTAGAAGAGTTGCTGTCCTAATTTTTTCTTTTCTACCATCCCTCAGCACAATCCCAACAAGTAGAGCCATCAGTCTTCTGCCTTCTCTACTTTTCAAAAAAGTTTCATCAATGTATCTTGAGTCAATTGTTTTTAGTTTGGCATCTAAACTGTGTAACATGCTAGTTACGGCTTCTTCTTGATCTTTTTGATATTCAGCTGTGACCAAAGTAGTAATTCCAGCAAAAAAAGGATGAACTTGAGCTATGGCTTGTACCCTGGGGTTACTTACTGCTTTTCCTATATCTTTTTGGATCATTTTTAGTTCATTACCTCTTTTATTAGTCTAGATCATTTAGTTTCCATAGCGGTGTTTCTTCTGGTTGTCCAAGCTCACGTGCGAGTTGCTTTCTGCGTTCATCTGCTCTTAAGTCATTGAGCACATGCAATGGTGTATCTTCTGGTTGTCCAAGCTCACGTGCGAGCTTACGCGTGAGTTCCTTTCTGTTTTCATCTATAAAAGCTTGGTTTCGAGCAGTTAATTGTGCCAAGTCTTCAGTCATATTTTCCTTTCATTACTCCTCTCATTGTACAATACTGGTTCAAATGTCAAATGAACCAGAAACCCTAAGCGTGGAGTTAATTGCGGCTGTTAAGTCAGCTGTAGAATCTACTACTGGCATTGAGTTTTCTACTTTTCTGAATTCTTACTTAGAAAAGAATAGCGATCAGACCGAGTTAACAGAAGTAGATTTGGTAATCGAAATACTAGAAGCAGGTGAATATCAACAAGAAGATGAGTCGGGTTTTGAAGATGCTGTTATGATTGGTGTGTCAGCGATGGGAGAGGATCTAGGTTTGTTCTAGGTATTAAATCTTCGTCTTGCTTAAGAGGGAGTCAGAACGCACTCGGGTTGGTAGTGGAAGTCTTGTAAAAAGAACGTGCGTCTTTAATTGTTTGAGGCAGCTGTCTGTTTGCAGGTTCATCACCCATTTGAAGTTCTCTCACACAATTCATGAGTCCTCTGAAGTATTTTTCTCCATGTTCACCGTTTTGCTCCATTTCTTCAAGTTTATCGAGAATATATTGTCTACTGTGATAGAGAGAGTTATCAACTCCAAGTAAAAATCGACTTGCAGTTCGAAATGCAGGGGAGTTTATGACTCCTGCTGGCATCAATATATCCGCTTGTTCAGCATCGACGTACATTTTGAGCTGCTGCAGGGCTACGTCAGTTGCTCGGGGAGAGATATCTTCTAGGAGTATTGTCCCATTAATTCGCCCGTTAAAGTCGGAATAAATGTCGATTGGCAGGCCTCGCTCTTTCATGAGTTCGCTAAACCTCGCCTTTATTTTCGCTTGCAGCACTGTATGTAGTCTTTTGTCAGTTTGATGTTTTTCATTTTTTTGTATGAAGTCTGGAGTTAGATTTCCATTCGCATCAAATGGTTCAAACTTACCACTTTCTGTATATTCAGAAGCATCATAGAAAACTACGGTATCTAGATCCGACGGGCGGTTGGGATCTTGTCTTTCCCGACCATGCGTTCGTGATCCGAAAAAAGCGAGTCCTTTTACCTGTGGAATGTCATTACGTACATCAGTCAATACATCTCTTAAATGCTTCATGTGAGCAAGTGACTCGCGAGATGGTCTATACGTTGAGCTAGTTATTTGTCCCTCATTACTCATGTAGCCAATTGTACCTTAACAACATTAATTTCAAATAATCGTATCGAGAAATGAAGGAATAGCACTCGCTTTGCCGACGATGCAACTAACCGATACTTTTTCCTACAAGGTATATCATTGCCGGTATATTGCCAACTGGATTTTTGCACATTTCTTCGAGCTCTTTTTTTGTAAAAAACCGGATCCTCTTGGTCTCATAC
>CAZSJW010000034.1:0-3441 GCA_964607285.1 uncultured Pseudomonadales bacterium | reverse complement strand
CAAGCCTAGCTACAATAACTTCCTCTTCTGCACTCAGCCTAGGTGGCGCAACCTCACTCACCTTCACAGCTGATGACGCAACAGTGTATGGATCAGACTCAGCCAGCGGCGACTTGACCTTGCATGGCACCAGTAATGCCACACGAACAACCAGTTACGTACTCATCCAACCCACCGCCGGCAATGTTGGAATTGGTACTACTGCTCCAGCAGCTACATTGGATATTCAAGGGCCAATGGTCACCGATGGTTCGTTGTCTTTCCAGTCAATTCTGGCAAACGACACAACTGCATATAACTCAAATCCAGTGGCTGGCCAAATGTTCTACAATATCTACACCTCTGGAGGCTCATTTGCAGGCATGGGTGGTATAACAGTGGGCAAAGAAAACACGACTGATGGAAACTATTCAAGTTACCTGGCTTTGCACACCAGAACAAACGGCTCCTCTGTGGCGGAAAGGCTGAGGATTAACTCGGCGGGAAACGTCGGCATTGGCTCAACTTCTCCAGCATACAAATTTGATGTTGCAACAGACATAGCCGACTACGCAGCAAAAATTTTCAATGACGGCAACTCAACCTCAAGAACAGGATTGATCATTCAAGTTGGCGCAGACTCAGGTAGTGGCACAAACACAGCAGTGCGCTTTAATGACGGTGATGGCACACAGGCAGGACAAATTACGTTCACTGGCACCACTATGACGTATGGATCGGCCTCTGATGTAAGATTAAAAGAAAATATCACCGTTTCTAATCGAGGGTTAGCCGACTTGATGCAAATTCAGGTTGCAGACTTCAACTTCAAGATTGACGAATCCAAGCATCGCTGGACTGGCTTCCTGGCACAACAATTATATGAACACTTTCCAGATGCGGTGGCTGTACCAAATAATCCAGACGACCAATGGAACGTAGATTACGGCAAAGTCACTCCTCTTATTGTTAAATCAATTCAAGAACAGCAACAGATCATCGAGCAACAACAGGTGCAACTTGCTGACATCACCCAGGATCTTGGCGCTGTCTCGCTGGACTCCACCGGTCAAGTTACACTCTCCAACCAAAATGGCAAATATGTTGCTACCGCAGTTTCATCTGGCAGCGTCCTCACCAACATCTCTGCGTTTGCTCAAACCATTACCGCCAACGCCACAGCTGGTCTCACCACAACCAGAGAGCTCATTGTCCAGCAATCCGCCCAGATTGCCAACCTAAGTACAGATAGCATCACCATTGCCGGTCAATCCTTGCGCGACTTCGTCGCTGGCGTAGTCAGAGATACAGTCCAGCAAGAAGACCTGGTCAGCCCACTCGCCCAAGTCACGCTCGACGAAGATGAGTCCTTCACCGTCACCAACCCGAGTGGTGCAACCATCGCCAGCATTGACGCCACGGGCAAAACCAAACTTGGCGACCTCATTGTGACTGGTGACGCTTCTGTGTCCGGCACAATTACTTCTGCACGCTTGACGGCTCTGGGCGAACTCACCGCTGGCAGCGCATCTATTTCTGGCGAACTGATTGCAGACTCCGTCTCCGCAACCACCATCAGCGCCGAGTCCGTCCGCCTGGCTACGCTCGAGGGTCGTATGGCGGAGGTTGAATCAATCAAAGCCCAGACTGCTGACCTAGTCAACGCTACAGTCTCTGGCACGCTGTACGCCAATAACATCGACGGGTTTGGTTCCAAAGTCGCTGCTGCCTTCGATGAGCCTTCTCTACTCGAAATCTTGCTGCAAAAAACAGGGCAATCCCCTGCCGCCACTGAAAGCGCAACGCCTGGAAACCTTGCAGATCTGCACGAAACCATCTCGACAGTCGGCATCGATGCAAGCTCATCTGCTGAACTCAACTTAACCCTTGCCGATCTAGAACTCACAACCGAGGACGCCACCCTCACCGCCAGCGCTGCCTTCATCAACGACTACCTCAAGGTCAATGGCTCTGCCTACATCAACAACTCGCTGGCCGTTCGCCAAAACCTGTTTGTGGGCGAAGGCATGCAGATCGCAGATGGACTTATTGAGTACACAGCCGCACCAGACGAAGCCCAGATCTTAGCAATTCAGCCTTCCGGCAAGGGAACACTTTCTTTACTCGCTGGTTTGATGGAGCTTAACGAAAACGGCCAGATCAACATAACTGGCAACTTAGCAGTTGCGGGTGATGTCAAAGTAGAAGGCAGCTTATTGAGTAACTTATTGCAGCCTGTTGAGTATGGTAATCCGTTCCAAGTTCAAGTCGCAGGTATTGCTACTGAGTCAGGCCAAGTCAAGGAGTCACGCTTTGAAATTGTCAACGAACTCGGCTCTCCTGTTGCCACCATCTCAGCACAAGGCCGAGCAGCATTTGCTGGCGGTATCGGCATCGGCAGCGAAGCACTTGGGGCCACGAGGTCTGAAGCTGATAGTGTCACCGCTAATAAAACCTCTGGCAAAGCCACTATCGCTGCCAACTTCAAAGAAGTCATCATCAAGTCTGAGCTCTTGACTGGCAACTCGCTCATCTACGTGACACCAGTTGGAAGTACAGAAAACAAGGTCTTATACGTCAAGTCACAGACGGCAGAAAACAAAGAAACCAACGAAAAAGAAGGTCAGTTTGTAGTTGGGTTTGATGAGGCGATTGGACAGGAAGTAGAATTTAATTGGTGGGTGGTGAACTAGATGTAAAAACTTGTATCAAAGCATCCTTCATACCAGCAGGCAACTCTGCAAACTTTGGTATATGACATCCTGTGCTCCCTGTTTGCAGCTGCCAACCAAAATCCTTCTGTTGTGACGGAGTAAACCAGCGACTAAAAACCTCGTCATAGTTTTGGCTCAAGCTTTTTCCTTTGTAGACTCGATTCATGTGCTCCTGATCGACTCCCCTAAACGTCCTCACATTGTTCTTTTGCATAAAAGTTAAAAAAAGGAGTAGAAAAACATCCTCACGCACTAGTTCCTGTGTATCAGGATCGGCACCCTCATTTTTATTCAGTGTTCGCAAAAGTTTCTCCAACAAGCGGCCTCTATGCTCTACTATGTGTTGAATTTTAGGGGAACTCGATTTGCTTAAATAAGTTACCCCTGGATCATTATCTGATATCCATGGCTGTGACTCTCTAATAAAAAACTCGCTTCCTCTTTCAGTACTTCTAGGTGTACCTCTAATTGCATAAATCGGCACTTCGGTCTTGGACTGAGAGTCACGTAAGTAAAAACAGACTGCACCTACACAATTGGACCACGTAGTGCTCAAATAGCCCATCCCAAGATGCATATCAGTACCCGCTAAATTGATTTCAATATGTTTAGTGTCATGTAGTAATTTTTCTTGAGCCACTGCAACCTCCAGTGTTTTCAGGATAAAGTGTTTCCTTAGCTCATCAGGTATTTTTTTAGGGTCTTGTGACGTTTAAAGCATAGTGAGGTGCTAAAATAACGACAAGAT
>CAZSJW010000033.1:0-3825 GCA_964607285.1 uncultured Pseudomonadales bacterium | reverse complement strand
AGCCGCGAAAGATGGGTCTCTCCTGTTGTCATCACACCTGAGCCAAAAGTAAAATAAACAACATTAGCTAGTATAGTAACTTTAACAAGTTCAGGAGTGAAAAGAGATTTTGTCCAGAGAAAGAACACTGTCTGGGTATGGGCGGAGAGGGCGGGCAGCTTTGCTGCATTAGCCTGGCTCATTTCATTCGCCATGCGGCAGATTCTTGCTTAAAGCAGGAACTTGAACTCAATCCATACTGCCCGTTCATAGCCACTTTGTGGCATGACCGGTCAGTGCGGAGAGGGCGGGATTCGAACCCGCGGTTCTTGCGAACGGCGGTTTAGTAAACCGCTGCACTAGGCCACTATGCGACCTCTCCTTGTTTGATATATTGTACCTCATTGATTGTTATTGCATAGGTTTCACTCACAGGTATTTTTGTGTTCGCCAATGCAAAGATATCCACATGTTGCGAAGCTATCAGTCATGCTATTCATGTTTCCTGAGCAACCCAGCCTGACTTCGTTTTCACAAACCTCGAAACAGCCACCTGCAAGGTTTGGAGTGGTGAAGTACACAGAGAGTTTGGGGTATACGAACACGAGCAGCAGCAACAGCAGAGCCACCATTGCTATGATACTTATGATTGTTCTATTCATGAAACAAGTATAGTGCAAATCATATGTGGATGGCACGAGCGATTCATGACTGGGTACTTTCAACGCTCAAGATCAATGCCAGTTTTTGTTTTCTGGTCAGTTGCTTAATGGCGTACTCTCTTTTGAGGGCTTCCGAGCGCGAATCACATGTTTGGTTAAAGACGAGCGTAACAGGGAGCCTCATCCTGGTGTATTTAGCACCCGCTCCCAAGTTATGTTGCTCTATACGTGTTGCCAGATCTTTTGCTATTCCCGTATAGAGTGAACCATCAGCGCATTGGACGATGTACACAGAGTAGTTTTTCATGGCATATGCATTTTGAGGGGCTCTCATTAGCCTAGCACATCAAAATAAAATCTAGCGACTTTGAGTCACATCTCGTAATGATAGTCCTCAGTTTTGTGCTTGCTTGGAAACTATAATATAGTTTAACTTCGCATTTTTAGCAGATGGTGCAGTGCTGATCGTCAGCCGCCCGTCATTGACCGTGACATTAGCGGTGTAGTAGTCAAAATTGTCAAAAGAGTCGTCCTCTAGTATGACGTTCTCGACTTTCAAACTATTCCACTGATCAGTATAGCTAGGGTCGCCTGCCATGATATTTACCGTATATGTGCCGTTAGGAACTTGAACTTCCCATCGGTGTGTTCCCTCCATTTGCATATGGATTAATGCATCTCGCAGTTGGCTTTCTCCTGAATTTCTTTTTCTTGTTAGATTCTTGATGTTTGTGGACCAGCCATGCATAACATTATTTCTCAGCTCATATTTGTTGCCAAACTCCCCTATGAAGCCATTAGGGACTGTGGTGTTTTCTGGCTGAAAATTGAAACGAAGCGTTTGGAAACCACCAGGATTTGACGTGGGGTTAGGAACAGATGACGGAGTTGGAGTGGGCGTTGGAGATGGGCTAGGGGGAATGTAAGGATTGCTCTCAACCGCTCCAATGTCTGGATTATTTCCTCGCATTTGGTCCAGTATGTCTGTAGTTGGCGATGAATTAGATGTGGCTGCATCAACGAGTGAACTGCTAGGTTGTGGTGTGCCATAACGGGTAGCAATATCACTCAATGCATCTCTAATTGTAGTGTAGTTAGGTTCGCCATTTGTAGCAGACAAAAAACTCGCACCATTCCATAGTGGTGAGCGTACGATATCAGGATTTTGTAGCAGGGGGTTAGAAAGCACAGCGAGTAGATCGGTAGTATATTGAGCAAGGTAGTCAGTGGTAATTGGTATGGCACTACCACCATTCCAGTACGCATTTTTTGTCAGGGTGAGTGATGTTGCTGTAACCGTGTTCGCTTCAGCCCTAGCAAAATTAGCAGCACCATCTTCTGCACCCATGGTGCCTGTGGGGTCTGACCATACATTGTTGAGGATTGAAACGTTACTGTTTGGAAACCGAGCAGAAGAATCTTGACTCTTTAAGCGATATCCGAAGAATTTGCTCGGCAAGTTCCCGGTAATGGTGTTGTTGCGAAAAGTGAAGTAGTTCACCCCTTCCAATTCAAAAACTGCTCTGGCAATGCTTCCACTGTTGCCGAGGAATAGATTATTTTCTACCAGGCCGTGGTTGAGTACATACATGAGGGTGTCTTCGGCGCCGAACTGTAACCATGGCATTTCTTTACTGGTGTTGCTGAAGTTCATGAAAATGTTCTTGTCGATCGTTATACTGTTTGAGCCTACGTTCGTATCGCAGCGTGTGCCAGCAGGATCACAGGTGTGTTTTCTGTCAGGGTTGATAGTGTTGTTTGTATTGTCAACAAATGTATTATTGTTCGGGTATGGAACCACAATTTGCCCGTCAGAACCAACTAGCCCAGTGCGAGCTGCACCGTGGGGAACACCAAGACTGCTATCTTTTACGACGATGAATGATCCAGTCTCGGCTGGGGTTGAAAAGTTATTGAAAAAGATGTTGCCGACGATACGAACATTGAAAACACTGTTAACATCAATTGCTTCTTCTGGTGTGCCCCCATTGCTTGTGCCACCGGCCACATTGTTTCTTGTAGCTTGGTTATAAAACATATTACCTGCAATCGTAATGTCACCGCCATTTTGGAGTTTGATCAAGTCCTCGCAGAAACTGTCATGAATAATGTTGTTTTGGATGGTGATAGCACCAGTGTAGTCAGTTCCGTTTGGGTGGAATCTACTTTCGCTGTCATAGTAGCCATTGTCAGCACCGCGCTTAGCGCCAAACGGCCCTCCTGGATCAGATCCATCAGAAATTTGGATGATGTATGCACTGTTGGTCTGGGTTGAGCACTGAGTAATTGGTGCAACGTGACGCATCTCGAAGTCAGTAATACGCACATTGTAGGCATTCTCAATTTTCATAACATTTCCGTTATTTTCTAAAACAGCCTTATAGGGATGTTCAGCCTTGATAGTAACGGGGTGATCAAAGTGCTTCCCGACTATTTTCTGAAGTCCACGATATACTCCGTCCTTAAAGATTATCGTGTCATTTGGTGTAGTGCCGATACTAGGAAGTGATATGACCGTCTCAATTCGGTCGCATGGCTGGGAAAGGGTGCAGAATGCATTCGCAGTTCCACCTGGAGCAATGTAGTACTCGTTTTGACCAAGACCTGCTACTTGACCATCATCGGCTTGTGAGGTGGTTCGGGTTGGCTGCGAAGCTGAACGCAGAGCCAAGGGTATGCTTACGATACCAAGCACAAGCACAGCAAGCATCACGATTGCCTTGACTGGAGTCAAAGATTGAACTTTTTTTATTAGTGCTGTTGGTTGCTTCGAGGGGAGTAGTGGAGTTTCACCTGTGGCGGAGGTGTTAGATGAAGAACCCTTCATACAGTACAGCATGCAGTCAAGTAGTTAATGTGTCAACCCTATATCTGTAAATGGTTATTTTTGAATAACGTCAAAACAACTATTAAAACAACCCATCTTTCAACTCTTTCAATGAAAATCCAACCTCAAACGTTGTTCGATCACCGACATTTACATACAATGTGAGCGTATCAGGCTTATCCTTATTAATTATTCCTCCGCAAGAATAAACGACACGGCGGAGTTCCGGATGAAGTTCCTTCACTAGGGGAGTCCCGTCTTCTCGTACAAAATCATCAGGTGTCAGTATGGGGTCGGGGGCAACAGTTACAGTAAAGGTGTTATTGCGACGAGATAGTTTCGCTCTTCCTAGGCTGT
>CAZSJW010000032.1:3946-4192 GCA_964607285.1 uncultured Pseudomonadales bacterium | reverse complement strand
GAATATACAGAGCAACTTCAAGATACACACATGGCTTCCGTGAAGAGTGCCTCCGATAGATTGAGGGGGCTGATGAATCAAAAAAGCAACCTAGTAAACATGTATATTTCAGAAGCAAATGTAGACAGATCTATGCTTTCTGATGACGATTTTAAGGCTCATAAAAGCCAACTAGATAAAGAGATTTCTCGTATTCAACTAAGCATTAAGAATCAAACTGAAAATAACAATCAGTACATCGATGCT
>CAZSJW010000032.1:0-3936 GCA_964607285.1 uncultured Pseudomonadales bacterium | reverse complement strand
TTATGAAAACCAGTACTGAGCTCTTCGAGCGAATGAGCCAGTTGAACCCCATACATAAGAGCGGCAAACATGAATAAAGTCATACGGCATTATAGCTTTCTTCAAAAAGCTTAGAACCAACGACTTTTCCCTTTGGAGGTATTTAGAGTCTTTTCACTGTTACAGGCCTCTTTTGCTACACTTATGCTTTTTGTGGAAAAATTAGCAAGTAGCATCAACCTATTTAGACATAGGTGATGGGTCTTGAAGCAACCAAGACGTTTTGGCGGAGAGGGCGGGCAGCTTCGCTGCATTAGCCTGGCTCATTGCATTCGCCATGCGGCAGATTCTTGCTTAAAGCAGGAACTTGAACTCAATCCATACTGCCCGTTCATAGCCACTTTGTGGCATGACCGGTCAGTGCGGAGAGGGCGGGATTCGAACCCGCGGTTCTTGCGAACGGCGGTTTAGTAAACCGCTGCACTAGGCCACTATGCGACCTCTCCTTGTTTGATATATTGTACCTCATTGATTGTTATTGCATAGGTTTTACTCACAGGTATTTTTGTGTTCACCAATGCAAAGATACCCACATGTTGCGAAGCTACTGGTCATATTGTTCAGATCTCCAGTGCAACCAAGTTTGACCTCTTTTTCGCAAATGTCGAAACAACCGCCTGCAATATTTGGTGAGGTAAAGTACAGATAGAATTTGGGGAATACAAATACGAGCAGTAGTAACAGGAGAGCTAACAGTGCAACAATGCTCAAGATTGTTCTATTCATGAAACAAGTATAGTGCAAATCATATGTGGATGGCACGAGCGATTCATGACTGGGTACTTTCAACGCTCAAGATCAATGCCAGTTTTTGTTTTCTGGTCAGTTGCTTAATGGCGTACTCTCTTTTGAGGGCTTCCGAGCGCGAATCACATGTTTGGTTAAAGACGAGCGTAACAGGGAGCCTCATCCTGGTGTATTTAGCACCCGCTCCCAAGTTATGTTGCTCTATACGTGTTGCCAGATCTTTTGCTATTCCCGTATAGAGTGAACCATCAGCGCATTGGACGATGTACACAGAGTAGTTTTTCATGGCATGATTTTGAGGGGCTCTCATTAGCCTAGCACAGCAAAATAAAATCTAGCGACTTTGAGTTACATCTCATAATGATAGCACTCAATTTTGTGCTTGCTTTGAAACTATAATATAGTTTAACTTCGCATTTTTAGCCGATGATGCAGGGCTGATCGTGAGGCGCCCATCATTTACTGTGACGGCTGCAGTGTAGTAATCAAAGTTATCGAAGGTGTCATCTTCTAACACAACGTTTTCGATTTTCAAGCTATTCCACTGATCAGTATAGCTCGGGTCGCCTGCCATGATATTTACCGTATATGAGCCGTCAGGAACTTGAACTTCCCATCGCTGTGTTCCCTCCATTTGCATATGGATTAATGTATCTCGCAGTTGGCTTTCTCCAGAATTTCTTTTTCTTGTTAGATTTTTGATGTTTGTGGACCAACCATACTTAACATTATTCCTCAGCGCATATTTGTTGCCGAACTCCCCTATGAAGCCACTTGGGACAGTGGTATTTTCCGGCTGAAAATTGAAACGAAGCGTTTGGAAACCACCAGGATTTGAAGTGGGGTTAGGAACGGATGGCGGAGTTGGAGTGGGAGATGGGCTAGGGGGATGGTAAGGATTGCTCTCAACCGCTCCAATGTCTGGATTATTTCCTCGCACTTGGTCCAGTATGTCTGTAGTTGGTGATGAATTAGATTTGGTTGCATCAATGAGTGAACTGCTAGGTTGTGGTGTGCCATAACGGGTAGCAATATCACTCAAAGCATCTCTGATTGTAGGGTAGTTAGGTACGCCATTTGTCGCAGACAAAAAGCTCCCACCATTCCATACCGGTGAGCGTACGCTATCAGGATTTGATAGCAGTGGGTTAGAAAGCACAGCGAGTAGATCGGTAGTATATTGAGCAAGGTATTCAGTGGTAATTGGTATGGGGTTGCCACCATTCCAGTATGCATTTTTTGTCATGGTAAGTGATGTTGCCGCAACGGTGTTCGCTTCAGCTCGAGCAAAATTAGCAGCACCATCTTCTGCACCCATGGTGCCTGTGGGGTCTGACCATACATTGTTGAGGATTGAAACGTTACTGTTTGGAAACCGAGCAGAAGAATCTTGACTCTTTAAGCGATATCCGAAGAATTTGCTCGGCAAGTTCCCGGTAATGGTGTTGTTGCGAAAAGTGAAGTAGTTCACCCCTTCCAATTCAAAAACTGCTCTGGCAATGCTTCCACTGTTGCCGAGGAATAGATTATTTTCTACCAGGCCGTGGTTGAGTACATACATGAGGGTGTCTTCGGCGCCGAACTGTAACCATGGCATTTCTTTACTGGTGTTGCTGAAGTTCATGAAAATGTTCTTGTCGATCGTTATACTGTTTGAGCCTACGTTCGTATCGCAGCGTGTGCCAGCAGGATCACAGGTGTGTTTTCTGTCAGGGTTGATAGTGTTGTTTGTATTGTCAACAAATGTATTATTGTTCGGGTATGGAACCACAATTTGCCCGTCAGAACCAACTAGCCCAGTGCGAGCTGCACCGTGGGGAACACCAAGACTGCTATCTTTTACGACGATGAATGATCCAGTCTCAGCAGGGGTTGAAAAGTTATTAAAAAAGATGTTGCGGACGATGCGAACATTGAAAACACTATTAATATCAATTGCTTCTTCTGGTGTGCCACCATTGCTAGTGCCACCAGCCACATTGTTCCTGGTGGCTTGGTTATAAAACATATTACCTGCAATTGTGATGTCGCCCCCATTTTGGAGTTTGATCAAGTCCTCGCAGAAACTATCGTGAATAATGTTGTTTTGGATTGTGATTGCACCTGTGTAGTCTGTTCCGTTTGGATGAAATTTGCTTTCACTATCATAGTAGCCGTTGTCTGCACCGCGCTTAGCGCCAAACGGTCCACCTGGGTTAGATCCATCTGAAATCTGGATGATGTATGCACTATTAGTCTGGGTTGAACACTCAGTAATTGGTGCAATGTGACGCATCTCGAAGTCAGTAATACGCACATTGTAGGCGTTCTCAATTTTTATAACATTTCCGTTATTTTCTAGAACAGCTTTATAAGGGTGTTCAGCCTTGATAGTAACGGGGTGATCAAAGTGTTTTCCGACTATTTTTTGAAGTCCCTGATATACCCCATCTTTAAAAATTATTGTGTCATTTGGGGCGGTTCCAATACTCGGAAGTGATATCACAGTCTCAATCCGGTCACAGGGCTGGGAGAGTGTGCAGAAAGCATTGGGGGTACCACTGGGTGTAATGTAGTACTCGTTTTGACCGAGACCTGCTACTTGACCATCGTCGGCTTGTGAAGTGGTTCGTGTTGGTTGTGAAGCGGAACGGAGTGCCAGCGGCAAGCTCACTACGGCGAGCAGCACCACAGACAACATCGTCATCACCTTGAAAGAAATCAAAGACTGAATTTTTTGTATTACAGATCTAGGTTGCTTTAACGAAAATATTTGAGTTTCACCAGAAGTGGAGGGAAGAGAAGAACCCTGCATACTCTCCAGCATGGGGTCAAGTAGCTTAACTGTCAAGCCTGTATCTGCAATGTGTGTTTTTGAATAGCGTCAACTGATTTATTGAAACAGTCCCTCTTTTAATTCTTTCAATGAAAATCCGACCTCAAACGTTGTTCGATCACCGACATTTACATATAATGTGAGCGTATCAGGCTTATCCTTATTAATTATTCCTCCGCAAGAATAAACAACACGGCGGAGTTCCGGATGGAGTTCATTCACTAGAGGAGTCCCGTCTTCACGTACAAAATCATCAGGTGTCAGTATAGGGTCGGGTGCTACAGTTACAGTAAAGGTGTTATTGCGACGAGATAGTTTCGCTCTTCCTAGGCTGT
>CAZSJW010000031.1:0-4727 GCA_964607285.1 uncultured Pseudomonadales bacterium | reverse complement strand
ATTGGCGAACTTGACGCATCGATTCATGCCAATGCTACCTTTTTGTTTGGTGGGGTGCTGAGCCAAATTCGGGAAGTGCGCACCAAGACTTCGGGCAAGTTGATGGCGTTTGGCAAGTTGGAAGACTCTAGTGGGTCGATTGATGTGGTGTTTTTCCCCAAGACCTATGAGATTGCACAGCCATTGCTAAAAGCCGATGCTGTTTTGTTGATTAAAGCTAAAGTTGATTATCGTGACGAAGAGATGCAGTTACTGGTCGATAAGGTCTCGGCACCAGATCAGACGAATTTGTCCCACGAAGGGTCTAGATTGCATAAGGAAATTTTTGTGCCTCGAAAAACTAGTAAGGAGCAGTTGCAGGAGTTGGGCAAGTTGTTGAAGTCACATCCTGGGGATCAGAGTGTCGTTGTGTTGATTCCGAATGGTGAGCAGCCGCAGCGGATGCTTTTGCCGTATGGGGTGGCTTGGACGGAGGAGTTGGAAATTTTGATACAGAAAGTTTTGATTTGATACGCTAGTACTATATAATAGCCTCATGATTCGTAATGAAACGTCGGATGCTAGCAAATTTCTGCAGTGGCTCAAGACTGATCCTTTTGCAAGACAATTTGTCCAGGCAGATGCTACCTGGGGTGATATTTTTTATACCCAAATACACAACAAATCACCAATTTTTCTACCAAGCAATCTCAACACACATGATCAATACCTCGGGTTTGGTTCGCGCTATTTTGCCTCATTGCTCGCTCAATTTCTTTTGTCTCTAGATATACAAACACAATCCTTTGATTACGAACCAAAACCTGTTGATTACACTGGTGTCACTACAACTATTCTCGACAGAAACAATGCATCATTGAACGCACGGGAGGTACAAAGCGAATCTGGCGTTGACAATCTGCTACCTCTGATACTTAATCATCCAGATCTAGATCTAAAGGATCGGGAGAGGCTGCTGAGATTTATTCAGAATACGAGTCATGTTCGTATGATGGGGTGTATCTCACCGTCTTCCATGATTGCTTTTATTAAACGCCTAACAGAAATGCAGTCAAGAGCTGATCATATTCACCTGTATGAGTTATCAAGAACTATCCCGATTTTCATAAAATTAGTGATGAAATATCTGAAAATAAACCAAAAATATAATATATATCTTTCAACATACCTAGAAGATTTATCGATTTCACCCAATCCAGTTGACTCATTAGCCAAACACGCAGTTAACCTGGAGCAAAGCTCTGGTGAAACTAACATAACTGTAGCGGACATTATTGAATATTACATGAATGACAATCAAATCATTGATGGACTTGGCGGACACCTGAGACTGTTCGGATCAAATGGACTGGTATTTATTCGTTGTCTGGCGCAACATCAAGAAATAGAGCCGCAAAAAAAGATAATCGTTGTTGACCCAGCTCAATTTTCTTCAAGTCATAAAATGCTGTGGAGGCTACTCAAAAATGCAGGATTTGAAGTAACCCCAGAATTATTTGCACACCAAATGGATAATTTGTTTCCACCAAGTGCGCCACCACTGCGTGGATTCGCAGATTTATGCTCGCTATTTGATCAAGCGCTGACCACAGAACGAATCGGATTCCCAAAACTTCGACGTGTGTTTGCAGCACCCATAGTTAAGAAAGGAATGGATCCAGAACAGAGATACTTTGTTCTGTTGGCTTATGAACCTGTCGAAACCGACAGTCACCTCAAAGTTATTTGACCTTTACATCTACCCCAACCTGCGCTTATAATACTCTCCCATGAGCAACCATGGTTTTTTTGGATCAAAATCCTCCACACAACAAACTTCTAGCACAAAATATGTCTTCGTCTCGGGCGGCGTTTTGTCGGGGCTGGGCAAGGGAATAACTGCTGCTTCGCTCGGGCTTTTACTCAAAAACAGAGGCTACTCCGTCACCAACATCAAGTGCGAAAACTACCTCAACCTAGACTCTGGCAACATCAATCCCATCGAGCACGGTGATGTCTTCTTGTGCGAAGACGGTTTGGAGGCAGACCTCGACCTTGGTTCATACGAGCGCTTCCTGGGTCAAGAAGTCGGCAGCAAAAACTTCACCACCATGGGTCAGATGTACACGGCGGTCATAGAGAACACAAAGAACCTAGCATTCAACGGCGCAACCGTGGATGCTCTGCCATACGTCCCTGAGGAAGTTATCAAACGAATCAAAGTCGCCGGCGAAGGGTTTGACATTATCCTCGTCGAACTCGGTGGCACGGTGGGAGAGTACCAAAACGCCATCTACTACGAAGCGTACCGCATTATGAAGCTGCGCCACCCGCACGACTGTCTCCACTTGCACGTTACCTACTTCCCGAGACCAGCACACATCAACGAACTCAAATCAAAACCTACTCAGCTGTCGGTCAAACTCCTCAACGGCATGGGTATTCAACCAGATTTCATCATCGGTCGGGCAGAGCTAGCCATTGACGAAAAACGCAAAGAAAAAGTCGCCTACTACTGCAACATGGACAAAGAAGATGTAATCTCTAACCCAGACTGTGGCTCCATTTACGAAGTCCCGCTGATTTTTGCTGAACAAAACTTTGATGAGAAAGTCCTGCAAAAGCTGGGTATGCCCGTAAAAAAAGGCAGTCTCTCCGAGTGGCGCAAGTTTGTAGAGCACATTAACACCGAGCGCAAGCATCCCGTCACGGTGGCTATCATCGCCAAGTATATTGCAACTGGCGACTATGAGCTGACTGACTCGTATGTTTCACTAATTGAGTCCCTGAACTTTGCCAGCTGGAACTCCGACATCAAACTTGACATCGTGTTCGTCAATGCCGAAGGCTTGGAAAAAGGCGAGAAACAAGCACTTGCTGACCTCAAGAGAGCTGATGGCATTATTGTGCCAATCGGCTGGGGAGAGCGGGGAGTAGAAGGTAAAATCAATGCCATTCAGTTTGCCCGAGAAAATAAAGTGCCGTATTTGGGGCTTTGTTATGGTATGCAGTTGGCGTCAGTGGAGTATGCTCGGAATGTGGTGGGGCTAAAAGATGCTCACACTTCTGAGGTTGATCCCGAGACACCGCACGCGATTATTCATGATATTCCATTTACTGATAAGTATCAGCGCATCAAAGGTGATGGAGCTAGCATGCGGCTTGGGGCGTATGATTGTATTTTAAAGCCAGGCACACTAGCACATTCGGTATACAAAAAACATGGTGCATTTAAGGACATTAAGTCCAGTACTATTACTGAGCGTCACCGCCACCGATTTGAGTTTAACAATGCGTATCGTAAACAACTGGAAGACGCTGGGTTCGTGATATCAGGAACATCCCCTGACGACTTCTTTGTTGAGGTCATCGAGTTACCTCAAGACAAACACCCATTTTTTATTGCTACACAGGCACATCCTGAGTATAAGTCCAGACCACTAACACCTCATCCGATTTTCGTGGAATATTTAGCGGCAGCTCTGAAACATAAACGCTGATTCTGACCTCTGGTATACTAACGGAATATGTCTAAATACCGTGTTGATCGTAACAATGGGGAAGTCTACGAAGTTGATCACGACATGTTAGTTTTCAAAAGAGCAACGCTGTACATAGTAGCTTTTGAAGTACTATTAAACGCTTTTCTGATAGGTGGTGTTCTCTATTACGGGTATGAAGCTGAACAAAACGCAATCTTTATACTAGAAACCTTCTTCGCGCTTCCCATTGACGAGCAAAATCGCCTTCTTTTGTACGTCATCATTGCGGAAGTTATCCTCCTCTGTATTGTATCTTTAGTCACAATTGTAGTTCTACAAAAAAAGAAATCTGAGATTGTAGACGACTGGAAATGATACCTGTCTTATAAAACTGATCAAAATTAACGTGTTGCCTCCGCAGTAATACCAATTTCCAGAAACTTAACAATGAGCCAAGCAAATAGGGCATAAAACACCATTCCAACTAATACTGACCATTCCAGGACAGCACCCACTGCTCGCTGGGTCGGGAATATAAGCCAGAATGGTTGCATCAGCACGTTGGTGATGCCATACACAGCTGCCACAATCCCAGACTTTGGATTTGCACCAAGCAGTCTGAAAAAGAATCTGATAATCAATAGAGTTTGTACAATTCCAAGGAAGGTATATATAAGCTGGTGTACCACTGCATAGTTTCCCAACTGTTGTTTTGTGGCTACTGGTTGTGGTACTTCATCTTCAGTAGCAATTGTTTCAGTCGTGGTTTGTCTTTGTATTGGCATATGATTACAGCATAGGAAGAACACGTTAGATTACAGTGACAAATTGGTAAGAATTTAGTGAAAACCGTTTAGGGTATAATACATACATGTCACTCAATCCACTTCATACTGAACAAGCTGTTACACTTATTGAGGATTCATCCCTAAATTACTCGATACTGACAACAATCGTTCTTGGTTTGCCAGTCGGAGCGGAAATAATTTCAATCGTTTTGCAGCTTAAACAACTATCAGCAGAAATGGGAATTCCTATACACGAAGTCACACAAGTCTTGTCTAAAGAACAACTGCAAGATATCGCGCTTTTTTTACCAGGAGTGATTGTACATATGTTTGAGACATATCCTCCTTTAGCACTCATTCCAGTTGTGATATTTGCCATCTTCATTGTTAGCTTAGACGTCAGAAACTGGAATACAATAACAGAGGGTCTTGTGACGTTTAAAGCATAGTGAGGTGCTAAAATAACGACAAGATCAAT
>CAZSJW010000030.1:0-4988 GCA_964607285.1 uncultured Pseudomonadales bacterium | reverse complement strand
TTGATCTTGTCGTTATTTTAGCACCTCACTATGCTTTAAACGTCACAAGACCCTATACATCTATAACTACGCCAATTATGTTGGCTATATTCTGGGGAGATACATATGTTGGCTGTGAGCGAAATTGATCTGGGTGGTACTTAAGAATCAAGCATACATGATGCGGTGAAGGAGCGGGTGCTGCCTATCAATCTTCCCCCTAGCTACCGAGCTATTGCTGCACTTACCCAGCCTGATCTGACAAAGCGAGGTTCTCGAGGCTGGTGGGATGTTGCCAAACGTCTTATTCCTGAAGATAAAACTATCCAAGTGGAAGCTGAGAGTTATCTGCGAGGTGAGTTTAACAAGTTGCTTTCAGGAGAAGATTTATCAGATGCGTGGTCTGTAGTTGTAATTTTTGATTCTTTAGTTCGTACGGGATCAAATGTGCCCCAGGAACTTCTTGATCAAGCCTTACCAGTGGAGTCATCTCAATTTGAACAACTGGATCGGTTTAAAGAAATGATTTTGGTGCAGAAAGTTAGTTCACTGTCTGAAATGGAGTTAGAAGAAATTTTAAACTCCGCACGCGATGCTGATACAGGTGATGTTGCAGCTGCAGCTGCTCGCCGTTTGCTATCAGAATTTCCGCAGAACCTGTTAAGCCAAGAGTTATTAGCGATTAATGATTTAGCTGAAATTCAGACATGGGGATTAGAAATTGTTGATTTGATATTAGCTTATCAAGTCTCAGCGGGTGATTTGCATTTGTGGAAAATCTGCGCAAGTGCTGAGGATGACAGAGCACTTTTAGCGAGAGCTGCGGTATATCCACTTGAGGAACTGGGGCTGCAGGTTGATTCTCAGGCAATTGAAAATATCCAAAAAACATTATTGGAACAAGGTGCAGATTTAACAAACGAGCACTTTTTTCGGTTGCTCACACTGATACCAATAGAACAGCCCCTAGAAAGCACATTGTCCCAGCAAGCTCTCACAAGAGTGAACATGTATGTTGAGGAAATCAGAAACATTGTTGCGCAGGCTGATTTGCAGTTAGACAGATTCTCATATCTTGGTAAGTTCTTGGAAAGATTGTATAAAGAGGATGCGAGTACATGCAAGGAACTCTTTGCAAAGATTTTGGAAATACTTCCTCAGGTATCAGTTTCTGCGACTAAGTTTAGATTCAAAAATTTTGCAGTTAGATTAATAGGAGCGTTTTATCCAATTGGATTGCCAAACGAGTTGCGAGCACACTACCCTATTGGAGCTACCGATTTTAAGGATGTAGTTCGGAGCGGATTAAGGGCTATGTTTTGGAGACATGTAGCACATCAACCAGAAAATGCAGATGCATTGTTTCAATCATTGCTGACTGGCAAACTTGACCATTTATCAATAATCAATGATGTAGACGACTTATTTTTGCAACTCCACATTTTTGTCCCGTACGTTGAACAAAAAATAATACGGAGTATACCTGGGTATAGGAATTTATTGAGTACGTTGGTGAAACGTGGCGTAGTTTCTCCCACTTTGACGAAGGAGATTGCATCAGTAGACGTACGGCCATTTGCAGAATATCCAGGCGAAAGAGAGGGTTTAGGTGAGGGTCAGTTTGTAGATTTTAGCGATCAATGTATGTTATTAGGTCTTACTGAAGCTGAGGTTAGCCAGTTAGAGGGACAGTACCAACGCTTAGTGCTTGGATTTATGGCTGAAAGAAATATTAATGACAGCATAATGCGTGAACCTAGAGTTCAAAGATACTTAGCGACAGGTATGTCCATGTATGGGTATCATTTCGGTGCATTTGCAGTTAGTCTCTCCATGAGTCGTGCTCCAATTAGTATGGTACGAGACATGCTTAGATTAGGATCAACGCTTTGCTGTACCAAGGGAGGAATTCAGAAGTTTGATTTTATTTATAGTCAATGTTTTCACAAAGAACTAGCTTTTCCTATTGCTGCTTCGTTCATGGAAGAAATGCTTCGGGTTAGTGATAGTGCGGCTGCGACTGCTTCGGATGGGTAGTATCATAATCAAAATTGGAGAGGATGGTGAAAGCAAAGTCCTGGCAACTGATTCGATGATTTCCTCCAAAAAGAACTGAGCTCGGTCTTGACAACAAGATTTGTTTTAGTCAATTTTAAAGTCAAATAGAGTTAAGGATACATTATGGGAAATGAACATGCAGATGGGCGTCTTACTTCTCATGAAATGAGGGATCAGGTACAAAATAAATTACGCACGATCTTATCAAGCGGTGATTATTTGAGTCTACCTGATGCAGATGCGAAGTACGGGTATTTGGCGAATGCATTTGTTGACACTGTTAACAAGACTGAGAACGCTGAAGAGTTAAACGTTGTCCTAGAAGAATGGAATGAATTAATTTTTAATTCAGGTCTTCCAAAGTTGACCTCCAGTCCTTTCGAGAGTGAGCGAATGCTTGATGAGCATAAAGATCGTTTAAAGCAAGCAAATGACAATCATACTTTGTTTGCTGCATTTGATAGGTTTGATTCACTTACATTAAGTCCCGAAGTATACAGAAGCAAAAAAGCTGCTACCAAAGCATCATTAGACGCTACACTAAAGTTCGTTCACCTTAATGACGAAAAAAAAGAGGCGAGGATGCCATTCATTAAAAGACTAGCCAGGAAGATTCTAAGATTAGCTCCCAGCACAAATTATTTGAACGAAAAGGATACTGCAGAATAGATAATTGGTGACGGTATACCCATTGCTTGAGTTCTATATTTTACGGAAAAATTCGATCTATATTGTTAGCTTTCCGACAATTGCTTCATGTGCTTTGAGCCAACGAAAGCTCACCGACTGAATGTATATTTGCGAATTGTTGCTGAAATTCATGGGCAACATTTGTAAATGCATTTAAAAGGTTGTCATACAAAAGATTTGGGTTGAGTGTGTTGAAAAGGCTTTGAGGATCTGAAAGTGCCAAGTTTGCTTTCTCTAATAGCAGCTGTTTGGTTTCATCAGGTGCTTTTTTTAGTACATCGATAGGATTTTGAGTTGTACCGAGCAATATCTGCAACCAAGCAAGACTTTGTCGATCGAGTTGATCAAACTGTTTTCGCGACGTGTTTTCTAGTGTGTTCGATGGGGGATTGAGTAAATCTTCACGATCTTCATCTGTCGAGACTCTGAATGATTTCTCTGAAAGTAAAGAGAAAAATATCGCCATACGTTTAAAAAAATAATATTTCGATTCTTCACTTAAATGATTATCTTCAACTGCTAGCCCAAAAAGTTCATGAAGTATACTAATTGATTCATCAAGACGCAGTGCATCAACCCTGCTTGTTTGTAATGATTTAAACAGATCATCAGCTTCAATTTCGTCAATGTTAATTTTCACTCCACTTAAGATCTTATGTCTCGTCAAGTGCGAAAGTTCATGACGCTTAATTAGTTCAACCAGTTTTTCTTCCGATAAGCCAGGTCGTAGTTCATTGAGTTTCTCTATAGCATGCGTGGCTAAGAGTCGGTAAGCTTTTGAGTCTTGATTGTTTTCTTGCACCAATGCTTCTATATGCTCAATTAACCTATCGTTAACATTTAATACAGATTGCAACAATTTGGTGACAGTTTTCAGTTGATCAACTTCGCACTTGATGTGGATAAATACGTGTTTGTCTTCTGACTCAGGTTGACTCAAACCAGATTCACTGATTTCAACACAGATTTTGTTGGCATCAACCAAGGTAAAGAAATCAGTTGCTAGTTGTAGTGCTTCCGTGCTAACTTTACCCGAGAAGTTGATTCGGATTGGAAGACATTCGCGAGTTATTGAGGTAAACTCACGAGCAATGAGTGAGCCATCCAATTGAGGCAGAGGTATTTCATTGGATACTTCATGTGCCATTGAATTAATGATCTGACTCGTATTGAGTAATGTTGATTCTCTCTCCGAGTTATGAGAGCTGCCTTCTGTCGTAATTATGCCAATTCTATCAAGAGGAATGAAAGTTGATTCTACGATCATACTTGCGAATATACCACGATAAAGAGCTGAGCCAGAAGTGGGGAATGAGCTTGTTTCTTTATCAGTCGTTTGCAAAGATGTGCGATATGCTGTAATTTACAGTTAAAGGAGTTCAATGCCCGAAGTTTTAAGTCCAATCGAAGCACTTTTTGCCGAGCTCGAGCTATTGCCCCAATTTGCAAACTTTTTTTCTGGCTGTCCAGAAGACTCTCGCCGAGGGCGGTGTTGCATATGCGCCAATAAGCTGGTGGTCACCGAAGTGGGAGGGAGGTGTGACCAAGCGCCAGCTTTTTGACAGACAGATAGCTGAGCATTTAGTTGCAGTTGAGCCAGATCACTT
Organism: uncultured Pseudomonadales bacterium; assembly: GCA_964607285.1. Classification (GTDB taxonomy): domain Bacteria; phylum Patescibacteriota; class Microgenomatia; order UBA1400; family PJMF01; genus CAZBMX01. The sequence continues at coordinate 654 of CAZSJW010000030.1, read as the reverse complement.
TGTGATTACTGATTTTCCAGGGGCTGCTACTTTAATAATCAAAGGAAATAGCTTAGAAGTGCGTCAAAAAACTGCTGAACCAGATTTGCAATTTCGGGGCAGTCTTGAAGACCTTCTTACACGTTATCAGAGTCGTCTCGAAGAAAAAGCAAAATATGAAACGCTAGTGTCTGATACCAAACAAAGAATTGAAGTACTAGAGAGAATTCAAAAAGAAAGTCCTGGAGGACCTAGTTATCTAGAATTAGTTTTAGCTAAAAGTGATTTGCAAGAGCATGTGTGGCAGTTGGAAAGAGCTATTCGCTCATTGGCTGATTTAGATAAGAAACGGGCTTTTTTTGATGGCAAAATCTAAGTAGCTCATACATAGACAATTATGTAGAGTATAAGTGAAATTACAAAAAACCCCCACTTCACAGCGGGGGTTTTAAAGTCAAATTGAAGAGCTGAATTACTTCATCTCGACAACACAACCAGCTTCTTCCAAGGTTTTCTTGGCTGCTTCGGCGTCTTCTTTCTTGGCACCTTCTAAGACAGTCTTAGGAGTTGCTTCGACGAAGGCTTTGGCTTCACCCAAACCGAGTTCTGGTTTGAGAGTGCGGACAGCTTTGATAGCGCCGATTTTGTTTGAACCAGCATCCTTGAGGATGACGT
>CAZSJW010000029.1:0-5036 GCA_964607285.1 uncultured Pseudomonadales bacterium | reverse complement strand
AGCCTTGGGATATTCGTGCAGTTATAGGTGTTTACAAGTTTTTGCAACGCATCCACAAGCTTATAACTGTTGGTGCAGAGGGTGTGCTTGATGAAACGACGCCGGGTCGGGTAGAGACGCAGCGCAAGTTGCACCAAACACTGCAAAAAGTTACCGAGGATATTCCTAAGCTGAAATTTAATACTGCCATTGCTGTTTTGATGGAGCTGACCAATACTTGGGAAGCTGTTGTGCGGGATGGGCAAGTGCTTGATCTGTCTGAGCAATTGATGGTGGTTAGCATGTTGGCACCGTTTGCACCGTTTATGGCGGAGGAGTTGTACCACCAGATTGATCCTGATGCTCAATCAACGGTTCACCAGACAGACTGGCCAACATTTGATACCGATTTGGCCGCCGAGGATCAAGTGACGATTGCAGTGCAGGTTAACGGCAAGGTGCGGGCTGAACTGCCTGTGTCTGCAGGCTCAGTGGGTGATGAAGCTGAGATTGTGGCCATTGCCAGAGAGCTTCCAGGCGTACAACGATTTATTGCAGATCATGAAGTCGTGCGAACTATATATGTGCCAGGCAAAATTGTCAATTTTGTCGTACGGTAAATTTTGGTAGTCAAACGCTACAGTCCGTGTAAGGTTTGGGGCATATAGTCGAGCTATATGTTTGACCAACCCTCACTAGACAGTCGTTTTTATTCGTTTGTAACCCAGTTTCTTGCCTGGCGATGGGCTCGGTTTGTGGGAAGCGCTGCCATTGTTTTTGGGGTGGGTTTGGGAATCCTTGGAGTTGGGCTAGGGTTGCGAGCAGGCAGTACTGTAGCGCTTGCGTCCAGTCAGCCCCGTGTTGAGTGTGCTCCCGATAGTGCAACTGAGCAGACTGATATTACCGTCGATGTCTCTGGTGGAGTTGTAAATCCAGGTGTTTATCAAATTCCCCAGGGTAGCCGAGGAGTAGATGCAGTTGCTGTCGCTGGAGGCTTCTCGAGTGAAGCAGACTCCATCGAAGTTGCTGCCCGAATAAACTTGGCACTCACCATAGCCGATGAATCCAAAGTGTATATTCCTGTGGTTGCGGACGCAACATCGAACAGTGTTCAGCCCGCTACTACAGGCACTCAGCTTATTTCCATAAATTCAGCGACAGCCAAAGAGTTGGAGACACTCGCTGGCATCGGTGCGAAGCGAGCAGGTGATATTATTGCGAATCGACCGTATACAACCATCGATGAGCTCATTACAAAAGGAGGACTTACGCAGAAACTGTTAGATGATATTTTTGACTTTATAGAACTGTGAAACTATGGGACTCCGTTATATGACAGACATGCATGCAAGTGCGGCATCGAATGCATTAAAAATAACCGAATTAGGACCAATATAGACGAAATCACTTATTAGACATTGAAAATATATCAATTATGCGAGCTGTTAATAATCACCAACTTAATAACTTTAGTATACTTTTGTGTATATTTGTTTCAATTATATTATTGATTTTACTGCTGTATATATTTTTATACCGAACAAAAAGCGCAGTAATTCATTATGAGATATTAAACCTTAGCAATACTCAATCAGTAGTTGGTCGACTGAAAAGGCAATTGATAGAGGGATGTGCGGGTCACGCAGTCTGCTTGTTATCTCTGGAAGCTATGTATCAAACCGGACTAAGGCCTGCAGTATTATTGGACGTTTTGGATAGTATTAGCGAAGGTGCGTATACTTCTGCTAACGTTTTTTCAAACACCAAAAAGAACGATGAAAAGAGCATTGTTGATCAATCAAAACTTGCTCTGCAGCCGCAGTCGGTTGTGGATAACTTTTCGCAGATAATTGCACATGCTCACCTCTGGATTACGACCAGATTTGCCATGATCACACCACAACCATATCAAACAATCGTACAGGGTATGGTGCTTGGAAAGGGTGGGTACCTATCAGAACACCTTAGTCACTCAATAGAAACTATGGGGATACAACATATATTCTCAGTTTCCGGTGCAAACTTCACGGTGCTCGCATCGATGTTGGTGCTTCCGCTCCAGAGGACGCCCAGGCGAAAAAAAGTGCTGATAATTGCCATTCTCAGCATTTTCTACACCTTGCTGGTAGGTAAGCAGTTCCCCGTGATTAGAGCCTGCGCCATGTACCTGTACAATTTGTTTGGCAGAAGCTATTTGCACAAACAAGTGCAACCCATATTTGGACTAGTTGTTTGGGTCTGTGTTGTTCTGTTCTGGTTTCCGAAAAGCTTGGAATCAATCTCGTTTCAGCTCACTGTCGCTGCTACATTGGGCATATTGATCTCGTATCGACCGATTTTGGGGCTATCAGCACGATTTCTAGAGGGAAAAGCCGTTGTATTGCAACTACTTGACCCTGTTTTGCTGGGAATTGCAGTATTTCTGTTTGTTGCGCCCGTATTGAGTCTGCATTTTGCTGAAGTTTCATTTGCTGGGGTATTTTACACGGCAGCTTTGTTTTGGTTTGTTGAACTTATATCAGTGGTAGGGTTTGCCACTTTGGGATATATATGTATTTCTTCAATCTTAGTTGGGACGAGTTTGCTTAGATTTAGTGATTCATTTGTTGGGTTGATGGCAAGTTTTGCAGCACTGCCATTGGTTTCGGTGCTGCAATGGGGCGTAAGCTTACCCAGTTTTTCTGTGCCAGTGAGTGGCGTTTTGCAGTTGGTTTTGTGGGTGTTGGCAGCAAGCGTGGGAGTGTGGCGAGCGTATGCTTGGTGGGTGTTCCCATCCCCAAAAAGTCTGAATATTTCACTCGTACAGGAACACTATGAAAAAAATCTTCGGACTTGCTAGTGTGGCACTCGTTTGTGCAGGCGCATTGGTGCTTCTGGAGTGGCCTTCCTCGAGTGTGGACTTACTATTGTGTGATGTTGGTCAAGGTGATGCAATTTTGATCACATCTGGCTTTACGCAAATTCTTGTTGATGGTGGGCAAAACGACGCCGTTCTCGAGTGCATAGGCGAACATATCCCATATTGGGATCGACACATTGAGCTAGTTATCGCCACTCATGCGGATGCTGACCACATTGGCGGTCTAGTGTCTGTCTTAAAAAACTACCACGTGAGAGAGATTTGGGACAATGGACAGTTTAGTGCCAAGGATACTGCCGTTGCAGCCGATTTTGCGGCTCTAGTAGCTTCCCAGGTGTCGGTGGGTAGTCGTTCAATTGCTGCTACCTCTGGAGATGGTTTTGCCGCCGCAGATAAAAAAATTATTGCCCAAGTGCTGGCTCCCTCGAGAGGTGGGCAAAGTGTTACGGAGTCTACAATAGGCGATTCCGAAACGACATTATCGGATAAAACTATGGAAAAAGCTGAAGGAATAGGTGATACAAATAACGGATCTATAGTGCTATTATTGGAACTATCGAAAGTGCTTGTCTTGTTGACAGGAGATATAGAATTGGAGGGTGAGTTAGCACTGCTAAGTAGCGGCTTGATACCAGACGTGCACATCCTAAAAGTAGCACATCATGGTGCCAAAACGAGCTCATCTCATGATTTTTTAGAGAAAAGCAGACCCGAAATTGCGCTCATTGGGGTAGGGGAGAAAAACAAGTTCGGACACCCCGCACCAGAGGTAATTGATCGACTGAAACAGCTAAATGCTGTGATTGTTAGAACAGACCAAGACGGAACAGTTAAGTTTCGTCTGGAAAACGGAGAGATTGCTAGTTCAGTTCTTGAGGAACCTCTCAAGTAAATGTGTAAGTCGTAAATTACTGAGTTCGGCTCTGCACTTGTTAAGGATTGCTTGGACAGCACTTTTGCACACTAAAAATAAAAATGCAATAGGCAAAATTATCGCTCTTGAGCAAATTGCTCGGTTTTTTGCTGTTTCATGTAAGACGCAAATTCTTACGAATGTTTTGGAAGCCGCTGTGAGATTGCTGTAAACGAGCAGGGCTGTCACCTTTGCATAACTAATTATTATTGAATGTAAAAAGCTATTAAAAATTGCCAAACCGAAACTTTTCCAAATATAGAAAAAAATACATCACCAATAGAGTACATAAAAATAGTCAAAAAATGCATATATATACTTTGAATGATTACTTCTAATAAGTACAAAATGTACTCAATTACGTTCGCTATATCTTCGGAAATATCTTTGCCGAAATTTTAGCATTGTTATTCTCACTGCAAATAGGGTAGAATACAAAAGACGCGCCACACTCGATTCGCACTCGGGAATTCAAGAGCAATTGAAGCGCAGCCGCTGGATAATAGCGGTCGATTAGCACTCGTTAGACAGCTGGTACTGGGTGATTTACAACTCAGCACACAAAGGTTGTTTCAGTGATGAGACGACGAATAAGGGTGGTACCGTGCTCGCAAGCAGACACAATTTGCAGCACCCCTTCAAATTCTGAACACACAACGTTCAGGAGGTGAATGGGTGTTTTTTTGTATAAAAAACATCGCTAACTGACGGTCAGTAAAAGTGTATACAAGGATTATATGCCCAACAGCACACACACTAAACTCGAGCTAGCTCAACTTTCAGTCGTCATTGCGAAGCGCATTCAGCAAGCGGCACAGGATTTTTTGCAGGGAGTGAACCAGGAAATCAAGGTAGCAGTCGAACGTCCCGCCGATCCAAGTCATGGACATTTCGCAACGAGCTGTGCACTAGTACTCTTTAGCAAACTCAACCCAGAGGAAAAGAAAGTGTTGCAGGTGCAATCACCCAGAGATATCGCAACAAAAATCGCACAGCAGCTACAGGCAAATGAGCCCGCAGAAATAGCCGAGTGCAGTATTGCAGGTCCAGGGTTCATCAACATCAAGCTACAACCTGAGTATTTACTTACCCAATCGCTTGCCATGATTCAATACAAAGGGCATCTGCCAGCACTCAGCAACCGCCGCGATGGCGAGACAATTTTAGTTGAGTTCACCGACCCAAATCCGTTCAAAGAGTTCCACGTTGGGCACGTTTACAGTAATTTGGTCGGCGAGGCGATTTCCAAGCTTCTAGAGGCTCGGGGGGCTACAGTCAAGCGAG
>CAZSJW010000028.1:0-5242 GCA_964607285.1 uncultured Pseudomonadales bacterium | reverse complement strand
TTTTGCATCGTGTCTTTCATGGGTTTCTATACTCCTCAATTATTGCTGGCTACTGGCGTTTGTACTGTTGAAGTTAACTGCACTGTCTACGTCCCAAGCTTTATCATAATCCATTGGGTCTGCAGATACATTCGAGTCATTCGAGTCATCTGAGTATGCACCCTGCACATTTCCAGGGAACGGCTCCCATTGCTGACAAGTAGGTGCACCCTTGCTGTTTGGCACACAAACTCTGCATTGAGCGTGGTATTGTCCAGGCATCTGAACAGTGTATGGTGAAGACTGATTTCCTACATTGCCTAGTGTTGAGAGCGGCTCTACTACACCATTTGGCAACATCCATCTGAATTCGTAGCTTACTGTCACTTGCTGATTTGCAATTGATCCACAGTAGAAGACTACTTGGTCACCCACGTCTGGCGCGTTTGGATTCGGATCACCAGGAGCAGAGTAGATCACTTGTCTTGCAATACTCAGACACATTGGGCCCATCGGACTAGGAGTTGGACTCGGAGTCGGGCTTGGCGACGGAGTTGGACTCGGTGAAGGTGATGGAGTCGGGCTCGGTGATGGTGATGGACTTGGTGAAGCAGTGACTGGGCAAGTGACCTCTGTGGAAAGTGATGAACATCCATTAGGACCTACTTGTACATACACCTTATACAGTTTGCCACGCTCAATGTTATCGAAAGTTGTAGAACCTCCAGTCACATTTTTTATTCTATCGTCACATCTGTACCCCAAACCTAGTGGATCACAAGACGCTACGCCTGATGGGCAGTACCAACCAACGAGTGTTTGATTTGCATTTCTACACTGGTTGTTTGTGCCCCACATGTGATCACCTCTCACTACATAGGCTGTAGAGGTTGGAGCACCATTTAGGTTCCAGTTGACATTGATTTTTGCGGTGCCATTTGCATTGTTTACACAAACTGCATTTGGTTTGCCTGGGCATTGGATGCCAGGGGTTGGCGTAGGGGATGGGGATGGGGATGGAGATGGTGTTGGGGACGCATTAGTACAGTCCCAATCCAAATTATTGGGGTTACAACTTGTGAAGTCTATACACACTTCTCCACGATCGCCAATCCATGCAACTCGTGCATCTGAACCACCAGGTCCAGCAGCATCTAATTGCACTGTGGTACACCATCTTCTTCTGTCACTTAAATCTCCAAGACCTACTTGACCTTGACCACTACTACCAAGCTCGGGTATATCATTAAACTCATTACAGCCATCAAACCGCTTGCCTGGGCAAACGAATCGTATTGTATAGGCTTCTGTCATGCTGCATCCAGCACACTCAGACAAACTACAAGATGGGTTATCATTGCAAATTCCTCTGCAGCTTGCAGAACAAGCAAGTGATGGGGCTCCTTCGCCCTCATTTCCTAACACGATAGTACCTTCGGAAGACCCTGCTTCGGTTCCACTCTCCATGGTGCCATCTTCAGATCCACCTTTTCCTGCCTCCATTTGATCTTTTATGCTAGGTCCTGAAGCTTGATTACGCAGATCTTGAGATTGCTGTGAACCCATATTGGCTGCAATCACACCTAAAACCAATACACCGAATACAACTGCACCTATTATGGTGCTAAGGGAAAAGGATGATCTTTTTTTCTTCATTTTTTTTGTACCTTCAAAGGAATACTCGTCACTAGTTTGTACTGGGTTTGATGCGGAAAAGTTTGTGTTGTACATCTAAATATCTGGTGATTGGTACTAGCTATCTAGAATACAGAGATTTGGAATAGGGAGTCAATAGGCAATTTATGTTTGTCTATCCATTTCAGCTGACGCGCAGCGCCTTCTCCGCGCTCTGGTGATGCCTCCCGCTTACTTGCAAGACCAATAATAAGCAATGGTCTGCATCACAAGCATCTGAAATGGATAGACAAACACAAATATATTTGCTGCCTAACCCACATAAGCTACCTGGTCGGCTATACATGTTTGCAAGAGGGTTTGTAAGCTAATTTAAAGAATCAATAGTGCAACTCACTATTTTGTACTAATCATTATTCAAGGAAGGTGTTGTTTCTTTTGAGTTTGAAACGCCAACCAGAATATCTTGAACTAGTTGCTAACACTAGCGAGACGTTTCCAAAGCATGGTGAAGGCGCCATGCGTCTCAGAAGAAACAACACCTTCCTTGAATTAACTATTCCTGCTACGATACCGTTTGATATGTCTGATGTACCCCAAGCACCACAAGTTGAATTCGACCCAAATACCACTCAATTTGTACACTTACACTGTCATAGTGAGTATTCGATGCTCGATGGTTTATCCAAGCTTGATAAGTTGGCAGCCAAGGCTGCTTCCTTTAACCAACCCGCGCTTGCACTCACTGATCATGGGGGTATGTACGGTATATTGCATTTTTATAATACTTGCAAAAAAGCAGGAGTACGACCAATCCTAGGAGTTGAAGCATACATGGCTAAAGGCTCGCGGACTGACAAACAGACCAAAATGGGCTCGGATCAAGCACACATTACCCTTATTGCTCAGACTTTTACTGGATACCAAAACCTGATGCGACTCACCTCTATTGCTAACTTAGAAGGTTTCTCCTATAAACCCCGCATAGACGAAGATGCACTATTTGAACATTCAGAAGGCATTATTGTGCTCAGTGGCTGCATGAACAGCTTATTCAACAAATTACTTAGAGATGGTAAAGATGCTGAGGCCAAAAAACTGTTTGCCAAGTACAAAAAACAGTTTCCTTACCGATTCTACGTTGAAATTCAAGCTCATCCCCAAGTTGCTGAACTAAAAGACTTGACTAAAAAGCAAGTTGCAATGGCTCGAGAACTGGACCTGCCACTGGTAGCTACCAATGATGTGCACTATGTAGAACCACATGAAGCACACGCCCAGGACGCGTTACTGTGTGTCCAAACTCGCAAACTTATCAGCGACACACACCGCATGACAATGATGGACTCGCCTGATTACTACCTGCGCTCGACAGAAGAAATGATAGAGCTGTTCTCAGACTACCCCGAAGCAATCGCTAACACCGTAAAGATTGCTAAAGAGTGTGACTTTGAAGTACCAACGGGACAACTAATTTTCCCCCACTTTGAGATTCCTGAGGGGAAAACCCTAGCAACCTACCTGAAAGACTTAACGTATGAAGGGGCAAAGAAGCGCTTCCCAAAGGTTACACCTGAAATTTCTGAAAGATTGGAATACGAACTTGGCATCATTAACGACAAGGGGTACGCCGCTTACTTCCTCATCACCCAAGACTTTGTAAACTGGGCACGAGACAAGGGCATCGGTGTAGGACCTGGTCGTGGATCCGCTGCGGGTGCCCTTACTTCATACTGCCTTGGTATTACAACAATAGACCCACTACTGCACGGCCTAGCGTTTGAACGCTTCCTGAACCCACAGCGGCCAACTCCTCCAGATATTGATATGGACTTTGCGGATGATAGACGGGATGAAGTTATCGAGTATGTGTCAAATAAATATGGCCGTGACCACGTAGCACACGTAATCACATTCGGCCGAATGGAAGCCAGGGTAGCTGTTCGCGACATAGGGCGCGTGTTAGGTCTGCCGTATGAAGATCCCGACAAAATTGCCAAACTTGTCCCCAATAACCCAGGAAAAAAAACTTCCCTCAAACAAGCAATTACAGAAGTTCCCGATCTGGCGCAGTACTACACCCAACCAAAGTTCAGAGAGCTCATCGACCTTGCCCAACAAGTGGAGGGGAGTATCCGCCACTCTTCAGTGCATGCGGCCGCTATCATTATTACTGATAAACCACTCCCAGATTACACACCGATTCAAAGAGATAGCAAATCAGGCAAAACAATCACCCAATACGACATGTACGCCTTGGACTGCAACGTATCTGACGATGCTATTGGTTTGCTCAAGTTCGACTTCCTCGGACTACGCAATCTATCCATCATCCAAACTGCCTTAGGCCTGATTGAACGATACAAAAAAGTCAAAGTGGATTTGCTCACACTCCCCATTGATGATGCTAAAACCTTTGAACTCCTTTCCAACGGTGACACCATGGGTGTCTTCCAACTCGAGTCATCAGGCATGCGCCGTGTTGCCCGTACCTTACGACCTAGTCAGTTCTCGGACATCACCGCTATGGTGGCGCTGTATCGTCCTGGACCTATGGACCTTATTCCCACATTTATTGAAGGTAAACACAAACCAGACACCGTTCAGTACCCACATGAATCACTCATCCCCGTCCTTAAAGAAACATACGGAGTAATGGTCTACCAAGAGCAGATTCTAGAGATTGCTAATGTGATGGCTGGCTATACCCTGGGCGAAGCTGACATTTTGCGCCGAGCCATTGGAAAAAAGAAGAAATCAATCTTGGACGAAAACAAAAGTCGCTTCATCAGACAGTCAGGCGAGAAGGGGTATACCAAAGAAATCGCCACCAAGGTCTGGGGATTTATCGAGGCATTCGCTAACTACGGTTTCAACAAAGCCCACGCAGCCAGCTACGCTATGATTGCGTATCAGACAGCATACCTCAAGGCAAACTATCCTATTGAGTATATGACTGCGCTGATGAGTGTCGAGTCTGGATCAAGTTCAGCCAATCGGGACATCAAAATTGCCGTGGCTATCGAAGAGTGTAAAAAAATGGGAATTAAAGTTTTGCCACCAGAAATTAATAAATCTGGAGCTGACTTTACCATTGAAGAAGATGCGGAGTCTAAAAATGGGTTAGCTGTGCGGTTTGGGTTTACTGCTATCAAACATGTTGGTTCAGCTGCAATCGAGAATATCTTGGAAGTTCGAGATAGAATTGGCAAATTTAACTCCCTAACCGAGTTTTTGCACGAAACCGATGGGCGCAAGGCAAACAAAACTACCATCGAGTGTTTGATCAAGGTTGGTGCATTTGATGCCTTTGGTACTCGATCCAGTATGTTGGAAAACTTAGAGACGATTCGCCAGCGTGCCTCTCAGCTGCAATCAGATATTGAAGGGCAGGATAGTTTGTTTAGTGGTGTAGCGACTAGTTCGCAAACACTCAAGGACACTTTTCCGCAAATGACGGAGTACCCAAGTCAAGAATTGCTGTCTTTTGAAAAAGAGTTGCTTGGGCTATACCTGACCGATCATCCAATGGGACATGCGCTTAAAGCAGTTGCACAGCGAGCTACCAAAACGATTGGCGAACTTGACGCATCGATTCATGCCAATGCTACCTTTTTGTTTGGTGGGG
>CAZSJW010000027.1:0-5267 GCA_964607285.1 uncultured Pseudomonadales bacterium | reverse complement strand
TCGCAAACATGTCTAAGCCACTCCGCAGCAAACTTCAGCAGGGTGGTTTTTTACTTGGCGCGAAAACCCTGACTGGTGTTCGTGTTCAGAGTGATGCTGAGGTAGTTCCCTCAGTTGGCCAGAATATCAGCATAGAATCAGTGCTTTCTGTTGGGGACGTTGTACAAGTCCAAGGCATAAGTAAGGGTCGTGGATTTGCAGGCACTGTCAAGAGACATGGGTTTGCAGGTGGACCGAAAACACATGGTCAGTCTGATCGTCAGCGCGCTCCTGGTTCTATCGGAAGTGGTACTACTCCTGGTAGAGTTTGGAAGGGCTTGCGCATGGCGGGTCACATGGGTGTAGAAACAAAAACTGTCAAAAATTTAATTGTATTGCATATTGATTCTTCAGCAGGTGAAGTTTGGTTGAGTGGACCAGTTCCTGGTTCAATGTTTTCACAACTAAAAGTTACCAAGTTGGGAACAACTAAGCAGGTAGACCTAGATGTTGTCGCATCAAACATACCTGTTCAGGAAATGACTGAAGTTGCAGTATCAGAAGAAAATACAGAGATAGCCACAGAAGCAGTATCAGAAAGTGCAGAGTAATTTAGTATGAAGATCCAACGCCTCACCACTACTGGCACAAGTACCCTTACCGTCAATGACGCACTATTGGGTGGACAGGTAAACTGGACACTACTTAGCCAAGCAATCCGTGTATATCTTGCAAACAAACGTCAAGGTACCAGTCGAGTGAAAACTCGAGCTGAAGTTTCAAGAACCAAAAAGAAATGGTTTAAACAAAAAGGTACTGGTAATGCACGACATGGTGCACGCTCCGCTCCAATTTTTGTTGGTGGTGGTGTAGCTCATGGCCCAAGTGGATTTCAAAACTGGAGTCTTAACTTACCAAAGCGAGTACGCCGTCAGGCATTAATTGCGGCTTTATCCGCACAGTCTGAGAACATTGTTGTTGCAGACACCATCATGGACTTGTCAGGTAAAACCAAAGAGGCAATGCAGTTACTCAGTCCAATTGCACATGCCAATGCTCGTGTGTTAATTGTTTTGCCAGAAACTAATGCTTTGGTTGTAAGAGCACTTCGCAACTTGCCAAATGTACAAGTAACCACAGTCCGACAAGTGACAGCACTCGATGTAAGTCAGGTACAGCACATTGTTTTGCCCGCTACAGCTATCACTTCACTTGAGGAGAGATTACTACTAAAAAAAGCAGTGTTGCCAGTAGCTGCAACTGCTCCTGTAAAGAAAAGTCGTACTACTAGCAAAGCCACTAAGTAATCATGAACGCATACATTATTACCCATCCAGTTATTACTGAAAAAAGCTTACAGCTAGTTCAGCAATCAAATACCTACACATTCAAAGTCCAACGGACTGCTACCAAAACACAAGTTGGTGCAGCCATAGAGAACTTGTACGGTGTGCAAGTGTTAAGTGTTCGCACAATTGTGAACCAAGCAAGATCACAGCGAACTGGTCGCAGAAGAATGAAAACACTGGGCGCGAAAGTTAAAAAAGCACTTGTGACGCTAAAACCAGGTAATAATATTGAATTATTTGAGACAGCACCAGCTGCATAAGCAAACGCAAGATACGCAAATGAAGTATATATGTTAGTACAAAAACAACCAACCAGCGCAGGTCGACGTCACAACTTAGATATCGATCGTTCAGAACTTTACAAGGGTGGCCCTGAAAAGTCACTGCTCTTGTCTGGTCACACTAAACGACAGGGTCGCGGCTACAAAGGTCGTATTACTGTTCGACATCGTGGTGGTGGTGTCAAAAAGAGAATCCGAGTTATTGATTGGAAACGCCGCAAATTTGGAGTTCCAGCACGAGTTGAACGCTTAGAGTATGATCCAATGCGCAGTGCTAATCTAGCACTTCTCATCTACGCAGATGGGGAAAAAGCGTACATGGTTGCACCTCAAGATTTGAAACCAGGTGATACGGTTGTTTCTGGTGAGACAGCAGAAGCAAAAGTTGGAAATGCATTGCCACTGAAGAGTATTCCAGTAGGTATGTTCATTCACAACATAGAGCTGCTTGCTGGAAAAGGCGCGCAACTCGTTCGTGGTGCAGGTTTGGGTGCATTGATTCAGTCTAAAGATGGTGGATTCGTGACTGTTCAGCTACCTTCTAAAGAACTTCGCTTGATTAATGCTGAGTGTATGGCTACAATCGGCCAGGTTGGGAATCAGGACTGGAAGAATCGAAAAATTGGTAAAGCAGGTCGCAAACGATTAATGGGTATTCGCCCAAGTGTTCGCGGAACAGCTATGGAGCCAAATAGTCATCCACATGGTGGTGGTGAAGGTCGCTCAGGAATTGGTCTTAAGCATCCAAAGACTCCATGGGGCAAACCAGCATTAGGTAAGAAAACACGCAAAAAACAACATCGCACCAATAAATGGATAGTTCGCGATAGGAGAGTAAAGTAATATGTCACGATCAAGCAAAAAAGGTCCATTCGTTGATCCAAAACTTCTTAAAAAAGTTATGGCTCAAAAAGATACAGGTGCAAAAACTGCAATTAAGACTTGGAGTAGAGCATGTACTGTCGCTCCTGAATTTGTTGGGCACACATTCTCTGTCCATCAAGGTAAAAACTTTATAGAGGTATTTGTAACAGAAGCAATGGTTGGTCACAAGCTCGGTGAGTTTGCTCCTACTAGAACCTTCCGTGGTCACGGTAAAGTTGTCAAGCGTGTCTTAACCAAGACGTAAACTCAGGTTAAATACTATGGTAATTGTAGCAACACAAAAAAATACTCGCCAAACACCTCGCAAGATGCGTTTGGTAGCGAACACTGTTCGCAAAATGCCTTTGGTAGATGCTTTGCAGCAGCTAGCAATTATTGAGCGAAGAGCAACAATTGGTGTACTCAAAGTAGTACAGCAAGCTATCGCTAACGCAGTGAATAACCATGGATATAAGTTTGAAGACCTTACACTTAAGAACATATTGGTAACAGAAGGTGCTAGACTCAAGCGGTTCAGAGCGGTAAGTCGTGGTCGCGGTCATGGTGTATTGAAGAGAACAAGTCATGTTCGGGTAGAACTAGAAGCAGGCGCTCCAGCAGCTGCCAAGCCCATCGAGACACCCAAAGAGATTGTTGCTGTTGAGCCAAAAGAAGAGAAAAAGACAGCTGAAGTACAACAAAAAAGTGCAAAAAAGACTGAAAAACCAACAAAAAAGACATCAGTAAGTAAAGCATCTGGCAAATCAAGATCTGCCAGTGAAAAAAGTAAGAAAGTTTAGTACAATATAAAGCTCGTATATGGGACAAAAAGTAAATCCAACTGGTTTTCGCATGGGCAACACGTATACGTGGAAGTCGCTCTGGTATGCTGATCAGAAAACCTACTCGGACAAAGTACTAGAAGATTATAGACTGCGCAGATTTCTGGATAAGAAACTGAACAGCGCGGGTGTTGTGCAAATTGGCATTGAGCGTTCATTGACAATGGTGAAAATAATTTTGCACGTTTCTCGCCCAGGTGTCGTTATTGGCAAAGGTGGGGCTAACTTGGAAGAAGTCAAAAAAGACGTCGAGAGAATAATGAACGTTTCTAAACTCAAGAAGGACAAGGTAAAAATTGACCTGAGAGTTGAAGAAGTGTCAAAGCCCGATCTAAGTGCAAAACTAATTGCTGAGCGGATTACCGCACAGCTGGCGAAACGCTTCCCACACCGCCGTGCTGTTTCTCAATCTATGGAACGAGTTATGCAGGCGGGTGCAAAAGGTGTAAAGATTCAGCTATCAGGTAGAGTTGGTGGAGCTGAGATTGGTCGAACTGAGAAGTATTTTGACGGTAGTATTCCTACGCAAACGCTGCGTGCAGACATTGATTACTTTGAGATGCCAGCACCGACAAGATCAGGATACGTAGGCATAAAAGTTTGGATTTACAAAGGGGCAATCGTCTAAGCGAACGCACTACGTAGTATGTTACAACCAAAAAAAAGCAAGTTCAGAAAAGAATTTAGAGGTAAACGAAGAGGTGTTGCTACTCGTGGCAGCTCAGTTGTTTTTGGTGAGTTTGGACTAAAAGCCACCAGCGCAGGTTGGGTCAGTTCTAGACAAATTGAGGCAGCTCGTAAAAAAATCACTTATATGACCAAGCGTGCGGGAAAGTATTGGGTTCGATTTTTCCCACACAAGCCAATCACTAAGAAACCAGTTGGCGTGAAAATGGGATCAGGAAAAGGTGCAATCGATACCTACGTAGCAGTTGTTAGACCAGGCATGATTTTATTCGAGCTTGGTGGAGTTACTGCAGAGGTAGCAAAAACAGCGTTCAGCAAAGCTGGTCACAAACTGTCTGTACAGACAACGATTGTCGCCAAGGAATAACACAATGAAAAAACAAGATATAACAGCACTGCACAGCAAGACTATTGCAGAGTTACAAAAACAACTCTTAGAACTTTCGAGCACACTTGCTCGAATGCGTCTTGCACAAAAAGCACGTAAAGCGGGTAACACTCACGCACAGCTTGTTGCGGATGACATGGCTCGAGTGAAAGCAGTACTGCGTAGTAAAGAGCTCGTTGCCACAACTGCCCCTTCAGAAGTAGTGGCAGAAACAAAGTAATCTATGAAAACATTAATCGGCACAGTTGCAGGACTCAATACACCAAAAACAGCAAAGGTTTTGGTAGAGCGACAATGGCAGCATCCAATCTACAAGAAATCAGTCAATCGTTCTAAAGTGTATGCCTGTCATATCGAAGGTCTAGATGTTGCTGTCGGAGATCACGTCGAGATAGCAGAACACAAGCCAATGAGCAGAACCAAGCACTTTATTGTAACTCGAAAAATTGAGGAGGTAGCATGATACAGCTCCGTTCTCGATTAGCAGTTGCAGACAACAGTGGTGCCAAGCAACTTCGCACAATTCAAGTACATGGTGGATCTCATCGTAGATTTGGTCATGTAGGTGATATAATTACCGCTTCAGTGATTGATGCTGATGCCAAGGGCACCGTCAAAAAAGGCGAGATGGTCAAGGCCGTCATTGTTCGCACTCGAAAAGAGACTCGTCGTCCAAACGGTGAATACATCCGTTTTGATGACAATGCAGCAGTAATTATTGAGTCAATAAAAAGCCCAAACCCCATCGGCACTCGTGTCTTTGGTCCAGTGGCTCGTGAAGTAAAAAACCGAGGCTACAGCAAAATTGCTAGTCTCGCACCAGAAGTATTGTAACTAAGCAGTATATGAAACTACAAGTTGGCGACAAAGTCCTGGT
>CAZSJW010000026.1:0-8575 GCA_964607285.1 uncultured Pseudomonadales bacterium | reverse complement strand
CTTTTGGAAGACTTAAAAACTACCCCACTGACGCTCTAAACGTCACAAGACCCTTTTTTATAATCTTCTAGCTTTAAATCTAAATCATAAGATAAAACCGCCCGAACGATATCAGAAGTCCACGATGCAGGACTGTTGAGTAGTCTAGACATATTCATCATATGACTGAACGCTCGCACGAACAAACGTTCTTGATCAGCGTTGAGAACATTCAGACCATACTCTCGCACTCCTTTGAGCGTATTTATCTCAGAAAAATCAAGTAACTCCTCAGGTGTTTCAATGGACTCGGGAGAAGGGTTAAAACCGTCTGGATTAGACTCACTTACCATATTTAGTCCGCACACTCATAGTAGGTGGTGCTGGTCCCAGGAGTACAAGCTTGCTCACAGCGAGTGGCACTCGAACAAATATCTTCATCACCAGAGTTGGCAAGCTCTACCGAAATTAAGAAGTCATCACCACCAGCTGATTCATACGAGACGTCCTCAGGTAGCACTTTCATATATATGATTGAACCATCAGAACTCTGCAAAGCTGTTCCATCCGTATAATCACTGAGAAATTCACTCGTTTCAGGATAACTCTGAGTATCATTGTATAGCAATCGAAGAGCTGTTTTCATCTGCCTCAGGTCACTTTTTAGTTTTGCGTCACTGCCGCGTTCCCGCAACCCCACCATGTTTGCTATCAATAAAGCGGCCAAAATACCAATAATTGAGATAGCCACTAGTAATTCAACTAGAGTAAAGCCCATTGTGCCTGTTTTTTTTGTAATATTTTTTGTTACTTCCATAGATGCCTTTAATCTTCTTCTGTAGGAGTAGGTAAAGATTCATTGGAACTACTCATGCCAAAATTACACTCACCGGTGCCACAATCTGTCCCCGCATACACCGCCGGTTGCCCATTAATTTGGGCAGACTGCCTATCTAGCTCATTCTCTAACCTGGCATACAGCCTAAAGTAGGTACCTTCCGCATCGGTTTCGTAATAATAGAGATTTGTAGATGGATCGCCTGGGAACTGGACCATATATACAGTAGAACCATCTGACATTTGCGCACCTGGATCGCAAGCTTGACCACCGCAAGCCACTATACTTCCTCCAGAACTATCAGGAAATCTACGCTTGTCGTTGTAATACACCTCAAGTGCTGTGCTGATATTTCGTATGTCACTTTTTCTTCTGGAATCCCTGCCTTTTGTTTGAGCTGACTGATATGCACCTAGCCCTATTGCCGATAAAATACCAATAATAACCATAACAATCAGCATCTCAATCAGAGTAAACCCAGAATGTACTGTACGAACTTTCATAGTATTCATTGTATGCATGCTACCTGCCTAACCGCAAGCCATGGCTTTATTTGCTCTGCCGCTACAATCCACAAGTTGCCGCACAAACCTCAGCACTGACGCAGTCGTTGTGTTGCTCGGGATCACAAGAGTTGCATAAAACTCCACCCTCGCAGCGATGCAAAATAATTGATCCATTACCCTCACCACCAACTGGATCCTTGTACGAAACAGGCACACCTTGAGAAACTCCATAATTGTATGCTGTGGCAGGCGATGTGCTACCAACTGGCACTTGGCTCTGATCCAAACCACAGCCCCCCTCACAGTTCAGTGCAGAGATAATCTGGTCTGAGTAGCTTTCCAAGGGAGCAAACACTCTATATCCTCCCGAGCGATCTACTGGTGAAGGATATGGAGCATAAATATATGGCTGTTCATTGAGTGGATCACAGGGAACTTTTTGCAAATAAGGCATGAACTCTTCCGAGTCACAATTCAATAAAATGTCACTCTCTGGATACTGACCTTGGTCATTGTAGAAATCCTCAAAAGCAATTTTGATAGTTGCTAAATCTTTTTTTCGCTGAGCGTCTCTTGATCGTCTCAGCTGGTTTGGGAGTGCTGTAAATGCCAAAATTGCCAACAAAGCAATAATTGCGACCGCAATTATTATTTCAATAAGTGTGAAGCCCTTCTGGACCCGAGTATTCTTTGAAGCGTGTTCTAAAGTCATACAAAACGCTATTGGTAGTATCTAACACAACCATAGTACAACATTTTTGCACGCAATCCAAGTAATACACACGTCTTTACTTTCTCCTCCTCACCTGATTAAATGGAGACACTTATGCTGCAAACAGAAACCCTGCAATCAAGCCTTCGCACTATCGCCCTCGCGCTCACTTTGGGACTGTTAGCTGCTACAGTTTTATTGGTAATTCCCGCTACAGACAACTTTTTGTTTCAAAGTAAAACATTTGTCTTATTTTTCGGGACACTCACCCTCACCATCCTTTTTTTGATATATGCCTGGTTACGCAAATCCTTCGAGTTTGTCATTAGCCCTTTTACCACTGGGGTAATAGCATTCGGCTTGGCAAGCATCGCTGCTACATTCTTCACACAAAACTATCCCGTAGAAAACCTGCTTGGGTTTGGCGGCGTCTACATTGCAGGAACTTTATTAGTATTGGTGGCAGGAACATTGCTGCCCAAAGATAGTGTAAAGTTTGTAGTTTCAACTTTGGCAATCAGCAATGCTGTGCTTGTTATTTCCCAACTTGCACAACTTATTGGTTTTGGACCAGCTCATATGATTAATCAATTGATGGGCCTACAACTACCCACCAATTTAGTGTTCAACCTAGCTGGCTCACCACTTGTGGCACTGGAATTAATTGCACTTACCTTGCTTGCAATGATCATATCAGTTGTGAGTACAAAATTTATTCCCAAGCTTTTTGTGATCACTGCCCCAATTCTGCTTGTTGGGCTGATTCTAAATATTTGGGCAATGCTGCCAGGCAAAGCTGCCCCACTTTCACTTCCTTCATTTACTGCTAGTTGGTCTGTCGCCCTGGATACTATTCGCTCACCAAGAGCAGCTTTAATTGGCTCTGGTCCAGCCAGTTACCAAAATAGTTATTTGCAATTTAAACCACTGTGGGTCAATAATACCCAAAATTGGAATCTGCCATTTTCTCAAGCTGCCGATTTGCCACTGACCTTGATTGCAACCACAGGGTTTCTCGGCCTGTTCAGTTGGGTATTCTTAAATATTAAAGTTGTCAGTGCTTCGAGAACAATCATGACGGAAGGTCGAGGTGTAATTGCCTTATTCATAGGTAGTAGTGTTATCATGCTATTAGTACCAGCTACAGTTGCACTCTTGACTGTTCAAGCAATTTCACTTGCCGCCCTAATCGCACTACACCGTGAGAAATATTCCCACATCACCATCACACCACTCAAAGTAAACCTCTACAAACGCATTGCATCAATTGTGCAAGGTGAAACTCCACACAGCAATGCACTATTCAACATTAGTATCGGTTTGCTCATGCTTGCACTGCTTTACTCAACATTCCTCACAGGTCGAGCATATGCAGCTCATGTTCAGTTATTCCGGTCTGATCTTGCCACCGCAAAAGACGATGCTGTAGCCGTGTATGAGCTACAACAATCGGCCTATAAACTCAATCCATACCTGGACATAATCCGCCGTCGCTACGCCACAACCAATCTATTGATTGCTATTGCCCTTTCAAACAAAGCAGATGTAACTGAAGCAGAAAAAGCACAGATTGGCGAACTTCTGCAACAAGCCATCCGTGAAGCTCGTAGTGCTACAGTTCTAGATCCAACAGACGCTCAAAATTGGCAAGTGCTGGCACAAATCTATCAGAATATGATTGGTGTTACTGAGGACGCTCCAGAATGGACTGTGCAGAGTTATGTCCAGGCAATTCAACTCAATCCAAATGATCCAGGCTTACGACTAAGCCTTGGTGGCGTGTTTATGAACGCAAAAGAGTACCAACAAGCTGCGGGTGTGTTCTCACAAGCAGTACAAATTAAACCTGATTACGCAGCCAGTTATTTCCAGCTAGCAAGATCATTAGCACAACTTAATCAATTAACCGAAGCTAAAGCTGCATATCAGCAAGTGCTAGCACTAATCCCTGCAAACACTGATGAGTTCACGCTCGTCACAAAGGAGTTAGAAGATTTAGAAAAGCTAATTGCAGAGCAACCCGAACCAACGACAGAAGATAGTCAGGAAACTCCACTGGGTGCTCAAACAAATATCACCACCCCATCAATCACGGATCAAAACCTAGAACAACAATCTGATGTAGTAGGACAGTCTGACGCAGAGCTAAACATAACGCCTCCAACACAGCCAGAAGATGCTTCTCCCTCCGCTGGTGCATCACCTTAATTGTGTCAAAAAATCAGAAAGTTTTATTCCTCGTCTGCTGAAGTCACACTGTTTTCCTCAACAATTTCACCTGACACGGCTACTAATTCTCCTAATCGAGCCGCCAACTCCACAATGCCATTGTGAGTCACACCGCTAAACATAGTAATATCAGTTTTTTTCTTGGCAAAATAAGCTCTGATCGCTTGTTGTAAATCATCACTATATAAGTCTGATTTATTGATTGTGACCACAAATGGCCGCTCCACCAATTCTTCTCTATAGCTTCGTAATTCTTTTTGGAGCAACTGATACTGATCCCACAAAGTTTTTGCTTTATCTACTTCGCTGAGTGATTCATCAAAAATGACCACTTCGTCCAACGCCAAGACATACTGCATTACCTTGCAGTGTTCAATGTGCCGCAGGAAATCGTGACCCAAGCCTTTGCCGTCACTGGCACCTTCAATTAACCCAGGTACATCAGCTATAACAAGTTCTCGAGGATGCTGTCTCCCCTGCTTTGGCACGCTAAACTGCTGTGTATTCAATATACCGAGATTTGGCTCAAGGGTGGTAAATGGGTAGGATGCGATCTTTGGTCGTGCGTTTGTAATGATTGAAAGAAAAGTACTTTTTCCAGCGTTTGGAAAGCCGACAAGGCCAACATCTGCAAGTAGCTTCAACTCTAAAAGCACTCCACGCCGCTCAGCAAAGCTACCATATTCAGCTTGCAAAGGAATACGATTTGTAGAACTCTTAAAAGCTACGTTACCTCGTGCCCCAAATCCACCCTGACATACCACCAACTCTTCGCCCTCTTCGGTAAACGTGTATAGAACAATTTTATCTAGGTGTTCATTTTGCAATAAATCTGATGCAGGGTGCGAAAAAAGAGATAACAGTTCAGTCTCACTGGGTTCTTCCACTGCCCCATCTTCGTGTTCAATAACCTCAGCTTTTACGCCATCTTTCCAGCGCGGCAAGCAGTAATCTGGCTCACGAAAAGGAATTGGTTGTCCCTCTTCCTCAAGAAAATACTGTGGACGCTTCGCAGCATCCCTTGGCAGTTTTTGCTCAATACTAAAACGCATTCTGCGCTTAAAACCAGTTTTATTTTCAGCTAACTGAATCACTTGTGTACCAAGTGGTACCTCAACAATCAATGAGTCTGATTTTGCTCCTGTTTTGTTCTTTCGCCCCCCAGTTTGCCCTGCTTCTGCTGTAAAGCTTGCTTTACCTGCCAAGTGCTGCAATGTAGAGACTTGTCTTGAACCTCTAAAAATTATAGAGCCACCATCACCACCATCACCACCATCGGGGCCACCTTTCGGTGCGTATTTTTCGTGGCGAAACGAAACACGACCATCCCCGCCATCACCTGCAAATAATAGAAGCTTTACTAGATCAATCATAGTGGTATTATACCTTGCAAAGGCTACACACACACTCGCAGTATGGAAAACCTCCCGTTTTATATAGATTCGACAGGAATAATTGGTAATACCATTGCAACGGATACCGCTTATGCTCTCATTACAGTACTCGCACAAGTCCCTGAAGAGAGTCCAAATATTTTGTATGCTCAAGCGGTTGAACAAATTGGTGAAGCTGCGGTAGCGTTACTTTTTCTTGAAATATTTGCCCATGTTGCTATACAAGTCATCATTGCGTTTCTAGAACCAAGAATCGATAAATAAACAAGTATTACTGCAAAAACTCAAGTGGATTGAGCAACACCCCACCGCGGCGAATCTCGAAGTGTAAGTGTGTTCCTGTAGAACGACCTGTGCTACCCATCTGACCAATCACATCTCCTCGGTTCAATCGCTGACCTGCGGACACTTGCAAAACACTCATGTGTGCATATAGCGTAATATTCCCATTTGCGTGATCAATCACCACTCTATTACCATAGCCATTCGAATCCCAACCTGCAGCTACCACGGTACCACCGTCTGCAGCCAAAATTGGCCCACCACCTCTGTTGGCAATATCAATAGCTTTGTGATAGAAGCGATAGCCCTGTGAAATTCCACCTGCAGCGGGCCAAATAAATGAACCAGCAGCTGCCCCTGACCCTGATGGAGTAAGTGGCAGTGGCTTATATGTCGGCTTAGGTGCCTCTTTTTTAGGCGGCACTCCGTCTGGGATCATCAAAAATTGACCAGTTGCTAATTCAAACGTTTCGTCATTCAAAAATTCATTAAAAGGATAGTCCACAATCACCTGCACAGCTGACTCTTCTAAACCATACTTTTTTCCAATTGAAAAAATTGTCTCTCCACGCTGTACTTTATGCCTGACTCCATTTAACGGTAAAATACGTAACTCTGCACCAGGTTTCAGTGTAACTTTCTCATCCAAGTTATTCTCCCAAAGTATAGTAGTCACCTCAAGCCCATACCGCTGCGCTATTGTTGAGAGGGTTTCGCCTTCTGCTACCACATGCGTAATGATCTCCCCTGCGCGGATTTGTCTCAGCTCTTCAGCTTGCTGAGTATAAAAACTTGCCCCGTACACTTCCGTACTCAATACTCCTTGCCCAGCATATTCGGGTTGTTCGGATTCTGTTTGGTTGAAAATGTACGGTCCAATGGTAATAACCAAGAAAGTAAGCCCCACCACTCCGAAGTGCAAAAAAGGTCGAACGTACCGTCCCCGCTTTCTGTATAACAGGTCAACCAAGTAGTCTTTGTAGACCTCAAACTTAGAAAAAAACCGATACCCGCGCACCCGAACATAGCGGCGAATAAACTTAAAGTACGCAACCCACTCGCGAACGAGCAGTCGTATGGATTCTGGAATACTAGTGTCTGACATGAGGTTAGAAGATCCCTAGTATAGCGCACTGAGGAGTTAAAAGCGAGTTTTGAGTCCGTGCAATCAATACTCTCACTCTGGGAAAACATCCGCACCCATTTCCGAAATAAACCCTGGCGCATCGATCATCCGATCCTGACCCAACACCGCTACTGAGTACGTTAGTAAAAACGCTTGACGAAGCCAGTGCTTCTTGGCCAAACGCGGAACTAGCGACCAAACCAGCTGCCAACCAGCACGAACCAACAAATATACCAAGAACCCCACACCTAATATTGCAAAATAAGTCATAACACTCGCCATACTTTCTGCTATACCATCTACAACCGTAAACACATATTCTGTTCTGGGATACAACAATTTGTAAAAAAATACGGAGTACAGACCCCACGCACTCAAACCAAAAACTCGCCAATGTTTTGGAAACCAGGGGTGGGATTTTTTACTTGGCGCTCTTTGGAAACCCAATCATTCGCCCGAGAAAGGCCGTTTCCCAAAATATGCAAGACAAATAGCATGCCCAGAACCCCCAAACCTGCATACAGAACTGAGTACATTCCAACTGCGAGAAAATCAACTGTAGTTGGCACACCCATAGGCTCGCTAAAAATCTCTGGGCTTACAAATTCCAGCGACACGAACAAAATTGATAGTGCTCCGAGGGTTAGTTGCCAAAGATACGGATATGTTGTGTAAAAAAATTCGAACAGAGTGTGCATTATGTTTGACATGTCTATCTTAGCAAGTTCGGTTGCAACCGCAACCCCACCGCACAACATTCTGTGTAGTTGCGAGGGACCAAAAAACTTCTTGTATTGCTGCACTTGGTACCCGTAAGTTAAAATAGATTATTATAAAAATTCTATTCCACTCTCATACTTTATTTTGGTCTCCGCAGAACCACAGCCTGTTTTTTCACTCGATCCACACTTTCATGAACCAGCTAGCATCTGTGGAAATTTTACCAAGGAGTTGCGAACCTTGAATTGTTTATTCAACTTATGCTTCAGTTTGACATCCAAAATCCTAAAAAGTTCAAGCTCAAGTCGGATGCATGCATAGCCCTACTACGCTCCGAGCGTATTCGACAAAAATACTTTCTGATGGAATTAGGAGATTTACACCATGCCTGGGGGGAATATACAAGCACCTTAGATGGCTGCATGAACTATGCTAGAGAAGTTTCTTCAGCCATTCAGGATGAAGATATCAATGTACTAAGCTATGGGGGTATGGAATATCAACCAGACTTTGACTTGAAAACAAACTGGGAGTCAACACTTTGGCTTGATTTCTGGGAACTGCATCCACCAGTCCCCGCTCCGCCCAAAGATGAAATTCTCTTTAAGCCTCCGTACCTACTAGAATCTCCATTTCATGCAGCATCAAAACCGCCATCTAATGAAGAGAACCAATTAAACTTGCAAGCCTTTAGTCAAGCTCTGAAACGATAATCCGTATATCCAATTTGAGTGAACCTACCCCAACTTCAAAGAAGCCAAAAACTCTTTGTTAGACTTAGTCTTCTTG
>CAZSJW010000025.1:1628-9443 GCA_964607285.1 uncultured Pseudomonadales bacterium | reverse complement strand
TCCGCAACAATCGAAAAGTTCTGATAGACCCGTCTATTACCGCTTAATGGGTTGATGGGACTTGCTAAATTTCCTTGATTTGAACATTTTTCGTTTCAACAGCAGTGTAAGTGATTCTATTAGAGGTTATAAACATCTATTTAATGATACTAGGTATTGTTAATACTGGCAGATTTTTTGCTGAAACTGAGTAGTAAATCTTTTTACCCACTTTTTTTGTTTGTACTAAACCATTAGTTCTCAATAATGATAAATGCTGGCTTATATTTGCTTGCCGACAACTGGTAATGCTTTCTATGTCATGAACGCAGTATTCTTTGTCTTGCAAACAAGAAAGTATACAGAGTCTGGTTGGATGACCTAAAACCTTAAGAAGGTGTGCAAATTCGTCAAAATGAGATAGCCTTTTCATTTATTTCTCGAATGTATCTTATACATCCCCAAGCTATGCAGGACCACACCAGCTAATATCACAATGTATATGAGGACTTCAGGAAAAAATCTATAGAGCAACGCGCCCAAACCAAACGCAATAAAGCACGCTCCCCACAAGGAAGCTTGCCATTCAATGTACTTTGCTTTAGTTAGTAGTGGTTGAGGTTTCATAATAACTTCCAGACAGCAAAAACTGCCAATATGACCAGTATCACTGCGCAAACCCAGTAAAGAGTATTTTGTACGTTCTTCATTTTCTGCCAGGCTTGTTTATTTCTTTCCAGAAATAAATACTGCCCAAGATTAGGAATGATAACAGCGCTATCCAAGTGATTAACCCAAGCAAACCAGCTGAACCCATCATGGAGTTATACCCTCCGTAAAAATTTCCCATCATATTCTTCCTTCCATCACTAAATAGTGATTAATTGTTTCTCTGCTCTTTTTAAGAGTACTGCGTTGGTAGCCACGATAATTGAAGAGACAGACATCAACAGTGCAGCAATCTCAGGTCGCAGAGTAATTCCAAAGTTTGGATAAAGAATTCCCGCTGCAATCGGAATTGCCAAAACGTTGTACACACTCGCCCAGACCAAGTTTTCTTTCATCTTCCGAACTGTTGCTTTGCTCAACTTAATTGCCCGAAGTACATCTGCTACGTCTGACTTCATCAACACGATATTAGCCGTCTCAATGGCTACATCGGTGCCTGCACCGATAGCGATACCAATATCTGCTTGAGCTAAGGCTGGAGCATCATTAACTCCATCACCAACCATTGCCACAAACTTTCCTTCATCCTGTAGCTTCTTGACGTAGCTCGCTTTATCAGCAGGTAAGACTTCAGCAAAGTAACGTTCTATCCCAAGCTGTTTGCCGACAATCTCGGCTGTACCTTTGTTGTCACCTGTAATCATCACCGGTTCTAAACCGAGCTCTTTCATACGCTGAATAGCTAAAGGTGCAGTTTCTTTAATAGCGTCAGCAGCTGCTAAAACACCAGCCAATTTGTGCTCAACAGCAAGTACCATCAGTGTTTTGCCTGAGTTTAGTAACTCGTCAATTTTTCCTTGCAAAGCAGAAACGTCCACCTTCTGATCAGCCATTAATTTCATTGTTCCTACGAGTACATGCTTGCCATCAACTGTGGCTTCAATTCCATGTCCAGCTATTGATTTGAATTCAGTCACTGACTTGGGGAGAGACAGCTTGCGTCTGGTAACCTCATCCAATACTGCTTTGCTTAAGGGATGACTGGACTTGGCTTCAGCTGCACCTTCCAGTCGTAAAATATCTTCTTCACTAAATGGAGACAACGCAATGATATCAGTAACTCTTGGTTTGCCTTCAGTCAGGGTTCCTGTTTTATCGAGTACCACAACCTGAATTTTTGAAGCCTGTTCTAGGGTGGAGGCATCTTTGATCAAAATGTTATGTTTTGCTCCTAAACCAGTTCCAACAGCTACAGCAGTGGGTGTTGCCAACCCCAAAGCATCAGGACAGGCGATTACAATGGCTGACACCGCAAACATCAGCGCCATGAGTAAGGTTTCACCAGCGATGAAGTACCAAATACCAAAAGTAATCAGCCCCGAACCAATCGCCAACACAACTAAGTACTGAGCGGCTTTATCAGCAATTCGCTGCCCTGGAGCTTTGGAGTTCTGAGCAGTCTCCACGAGCTTCACGATATGAGCTAGGGCAGTGTCACTACCAACCTTAGTGGCTTTGAAAGTGACTGAACCAGATTGATTGATTGATCCACCAATCACTTCATCACCGACTTTCTTACTCACAGGCAGAGATTCACCAGTTACTAAGGATTCATCAATTGCTGTTTCACCTTCGGTGACCTTACCGTCAACAGGAACTTTATCTCCTGGCTTCAAAATGATGAACTCGCCTATCTGAACTTCAGCTGTAGCGACTAGTACCTCTTTCCCATCGCGCAATACGCGAGCTTGAGGTGGAACTAAATCAAACAATGCTCGTAAAGCATCAGAAGTACCTCGACGTGACTTCATCTCCATCCAATGCCCAAACAATACAAAGGTCACGAGCATCGCAGCGGCATCAAAGAACGTTTCACCACCAACAAATAGTGTAATAACAATGCTAAAAAGATAAGCAGCTAGAACACCAGTTGCGATCAATACCATCATGTTAAGGGTTTTACTTTTCAAAGCTTGCCAAGCACCAATGATAAAAATTGAACCAAACTTAAAGACCACTGGAGTAGTAAGGAGAAATAAAAGCCAGTTGTGTGGAATTGGTGTAGGTAATTTGATTCCAAAGAAATCAGTAAAAATAGCTGAGTATGCAATGATGGGTAAGGTTAGTACTAATGACCACAAGAACCGATTTCGCATGTCTTTTTCCATGAAGGCGGCCATCTTGGGATCAGTCATGGCTTTATCATGATCAGCATGGCTCATTGAGCTCATATCGTGTTTTGTACTTACTGGTAAAGCATTATTGCGTTGATGGGACTGATGGTCATTCATAAGGATTAATTCAGTATATTCTTAAAACGAGCTACTTAATATCACTCATTCATACGCCTTAATGTTTGTGCTTCTCCCCACTCATCATGAATACGTGCATGAGTGGACAGGCTGCAACTAATCCATAGAGTAAGAGGGACTGGATAGACAATTTGAATACAAAGAGTCCCACAGTTGCAAAACCAGCAATAACTAGGCAAATAAGCAGTGACTTTTTCATATTTTCTCCTGAATATAAGTGTATGCCCATGAAGATGAAGTAAACATGAAGAAAGCCTTCATCTTCTCTTCATGTTCACTCTGATAAAAAAGATGTTTCACAGTTAAAATAATAATTGGGAACATTTCTATGAAAATATTTGCTGCATTGATCATTGGTGGATTGTTAGTGGCCACTGGCTTCTATCTTAGAGACACTGTCCTACCTGCTTCAAAATCAGGCTCTTCTTCACTAACTTCGAACAGTTGTGGTCCAAACGGCTGCGGTGATAACTCAATGGTTCACTCGATCGACATTACCGATGAGAAAGTCTTTATTCAAGAAATGATCCCTCACCATCAAGAAGCGATTGATACGTCCAAAATTGTGCTGGCTCAGACTCAAGACCCTGAACTTAAAAAGTTCACCCAAGATGTGATCGATGCTCAAACGAAGGAAGTAATACAGATGAAAGGGTGGCTAAAAAGCTGGTTCAACGAAGAGTATGTAACCAATTCGAACTATATGCCGATGATGGGAGACCTCAGTAAGTTTGAGGATAAAGCCCTCGATAAAATGTACGTTGAAGGCATGATCCGCCATCATCAGGGTGCTATTGATATGGCAAGAAAAGTATTAACACTCAACCCACGACCAGAGATAAAGAAAATGGCCGATGACATTATCTCTGTGCAACAAACAGAAGTGAACACACTTCAACAGTGGCTTAACACCAAGTACCAAGGAGTGGAAGCCAAAGACGAGATGAATCACATGATGAACATTCATTAGACTTCATCTTCTCTTCATCACCCCACCGTTATTATTCAAGCGAGTCTACAAAATAGGCTCGCTTTTATGTTTACGCTCACGACCCCTAAACAACACTCACTTCACAGATTAAAAATCTGCGCTGGTCATTTACAGGCGATACAGAAACAGGTGGAAAAGGATCAGGGATGCTTGATGGTAGTTCACCAAATACAAGCGGTGGAAAGCGCACTGATGAAAATTGACCTGATATTGATTCAGGAGTACTTACTTCAACATTCAGAATCTCCAGAGCAGTTAATCGCAGCCGTCAAATTAATCTCTTCATCTTCGCTTCATCTGCCCACAAGTAAGATTCATAAGTAATAAGAAATTTGGAGTACCTTTATGAAAAAGCAAACTGTCCATATTCAAGGCATGCACTGTCGCTCTTGTGAAATTCTATTGGAAGATGGCATTAAAGATGTCCAAGGTGTTCGCGCGGTCGATGTTAGTCATACTAAGGGGACGGCAGAAATTAGCTATAAAGGTCATTTGGACATTAGTAAAGTTCAAGCAGTGGTGAGTGAGTGTGGTTACGCATGCGGAGAAGGAAAAAAAGCTCCTTTCATCTCTACACGCAAAGAAGATTGGAATCAGTTGTCTGCAGCGGCACTATTACTCGTCGGTCTTTATTTTATTGGTCGTTGGATGGGAATTTTTGATTTAGGCAGCTCTGTTTCAACCAACTACTCAAGTTTACCAATTGTCTTTCTAGTAGGACTCACTGCAGGTGTATCTACATGTATGGCCTTAGTCGGTGGCCTGGTTTTAGGCATATCTGCGAAATTCGCTAAACAAAATCCTTTTGCCACTGCCACTGAAAAATTTACTCCACATTTAATGTTTAACCTTGGTCGGATTGTGACTTTTATGATTTTAGGTGGTGTTATCGGTTGGTTAGGGTCTGTACTACAGATGTCGATGTCACTAGTTGGATTTTTGACAATTCTCGTTGGTATAAGCATGTTATTTCTGGGATTTCAGCTTGTGGAAGTTTTCCCAAGGCTAAGTAGATTTCAGTTTACCCTACCAAAGGGCATTGGTCGTGCTCTGGGAATGGATAAAGCAAAAAATGCTGAATATAGTCATAAGAATTCTGCAATTCTTGGAGGTCTCACATTTTTCTTGCCCTGTGGTTTTACGCAAGCCATGCAGTTATTTGCAATGAGCACAGGCAGTCCTCTGACAGGTGCGCTAACACTTGGAACATTTGCGCTAGGCACTGCTCCAGGCTTATTGGGTATTGGTGGATTAGCATCAGTAGTTAAAGGACAATCAGCAAAGTACTTTTTCAAGTTTGCAGGGTTAGTTGTGATTGCACTCTCACTGTTTAATATTTCTAACGGTCTAAATCTTACTGGCCTCAAGGTATCTGCAGAAAGCGTTCTTAATCGCCAAGACGAGCCAGTACTCGGTGTAACTAATGATGCCAAGGTTCTCAAAGCAACATACACCAATGATGATTCGATCCAGCCTTCCAGTCTGACATCTACTGTAGGTCAACTAACGCGACTAGAAATCAACGCTCGAGACAATGGAGTCGGATGCATGTTTGGAGTAGCAATTCCTGGGCTAACGAAACAAACAGGTCGCCTAGTTAAAGGTCAAACGTTGGTACTTGAATTTACTCCACAAAAAAAGGGCACGTATCCACTTGTGTGCACTTCTATGGGTATGAGACACGGAGCATCTATTACTATTTTGTAAAAGGAATACATATGAATAACATCACCACCACATTTCAACTCTCAGGCTTGCATTGTGAAAGTTGCAAGAAAATCTCAGAAAAGCGAGTGAAGAAAATAGAAGACGTAACTGAAGCAACCACAAACCTAGAAACAGGTGATCTCACAGTCATCGGCAATCGAAGTATTGCGAAAGAGGAAATTATTAAAGCATTAGAAGGAACAGACTACCAAGTCAATTAAGGAACAATATGAATACACACACATTTAAGGCTGACGGCATGCATTGCCAATCATGCGAGATTTTGATTAAAGAAGAACTAGATGAGTTACCAGGAGTAAGTGAGGTCACGGTTGATCACTCTACTGGCGAGGGGAGTCTTAGTTTAGACGAATCACTTTCTTCCCAAGATGAAGTAATTGCTGCTATCAAAACAGCTGGTTACACCGCAACGCTAGAAGCAATAAAAACTGCCAAAAAATCAAAAGCATTCAAAGAAATTTTGGTTACCAAAGATAATCCTTCGGGAAGCATCTTTAACCCAATTAAAGTTGTGTACAGTTCGCGATTTGTGGCTGAAGGTAATCTGACTGGAAATGAAAACGGTATTCTTCAAATTGATGGCTCGATGAATAGTTCTAAGAACACCGAGTTCATTATTCCTGATGGTAAAGAAGAAGAGTCGATTGAGTACATCCAGAAGTTTATGCGAACAATGGGCAACACATTCAATCCTCAACCTGCCATGGAACAACTTGAACAACCAAAAAGAGAAAAAACCGAGTTAAAGTCTCTATCTTCTACGAAAGCCGAAATAGTAAGTCCGATGATAACTAAACCTCAAGCCAAAACTGGCACTCAGAGGGTCAATATTTCTCTCTCAGGCATGCATTGCTCATCTTGTGCGGGATTAATTGAGCGTTCACTTAAGAAAGTTCCTGGGGTAAGAGAAGCCAATGTCAATTTTGCAGCTGAGAAAGCTTCTGTTGTTTTTGATGAAAACCAATCCCCCAAGGAGTCACTCCTCAAAGCAGTTGAGAAAACTGGCTATGGTGCTTCTTTTGTGAGTGATAAAGATGATGGATCAGAAGCAGCGAAGAAAAAGTCTCATATCAAGGACTTGTTCAATAAGTTCTTTGTGAGTTTTCTATTTAGTTTGCCAATGCTTTATTTCATGATAATGGACTTCTTTCCCACAGTTCCTGGTGCATCAGCACTCTTCCCCTATGTCGGAATTGTTTCTCTCATTTTGACAACACCGATTCAGTTAATAATTGGGGCAGGTTTTTATAAAGGTATGTGGTCAGCCTTACGCATGAGAACGTTCAATATGGATAGTTTGATTGCAATTGGTACCTCAGTAGCATATTTCTATAGTTTGATAACTTTTGGAATTTATTATTTGACGAACAACTCACTGATAGGATTGAATGGTGCCAAAATTCCCGAGTTGTATTTCGAGACAGCTGCTTTCCTGATCACCTTTGTGATCTTGGGCAAATGGCTTGAAGCCAAAGCTAAGGGGCAGACTTCAGAAGCGATTAAAAAACTGATGGGACTACAAGCCAAAACTGCCCGAGTTATCCGTAATGGTATGACTCAGGATATTGCAATCGATGACGTTGTGAATGGAGATACCATTCTCGTTCGCCCTGGTGAGAAAGTCCCTGTTGATGGTCAAATTAACAAAGGCTCATCAGCTTTAGACGAGTCTATGATTACTGGCGAGAGTTTGCCTGTCGAAAAACATACGGGTGATAACGTCATCGGTGGAACCATTAATAAAACAGGGAGCTTTGAGTTTGTTGCTACAAGAGTTGGCTCTGAGACTACTTTGTCGCAGATCATCCGCTTGGTAGAAGATGCCCAAGGCTCGAAAGCACCCATTCAAGCTGTGGCAGATAGAATCTCGGCATGGTTTGTTCCAGCGGTCATTATCTTAGCGATCATCACTTTTGTAGTGTGGTACTTTGTGCTAGGAGCCACGCTTTCCTTTGCTTTGATGGCATTTACAGCTGTAATTGTGATTGCTTGTCCTTGTGCACTAGGTTTAGCTACGCCCACAGCTATTATGGTTGGGACTGGCAAAGGTGCCGAGAATGGAATCTTGGTCAAAGGTGGGGAACCTCTTGAGCAAGCTTGCAAAATCAACACCATTGTTTTTGACAAGACAGGTAC
>CAZSJW010000025.1:0-1528 GCA_964607285.1 uncultured Pseudomonadales bacterium | reverse complement strand
CTCGGTAACCGTAAGCTTATTACGGATGTCCTTGGTTTACCAGTTGATGCAATCAATCTCCAAATGTCTCGCCTGGAAGAGCAAGGTAAGACAGCCATGATTCTGGCATCAAAAGAGACTATTGTGGGCGTTGTCGCTGTAGCCGATACGGTCAAAGAAACCTCTCAGCAAGCTGTAGCAATGTTGCGAAAAATGGGCATCGAAGTCTACATGATCACTGGCGATAACCGCCGTACCGCTGAGGCTATTGCTCGGCAGGTCGGAATTACCAATGTCTTAGCGGAAGTTTTACCTGAAGATAAAGCCAACGAGGTAAAGAAGCTTCAGCAGATGGGTAAAAAAGTAGCCATGGTTGGTGATGGCATCAATGATGCTCCTGCCTTGGCTCAGGCTGATCTAGGTATTGCTATGGGTTCAGGTACCGATGTCGCTATGGAAACTGGAGGAATCGTCATCATTAAGAACGACTTGCGTGACGTTGTCCATGCAATCGAACTCTCAAAAGAAACGATGTGGAAGATTAAGCAGAATATGTTCTTTGCACTCTTCTACAACGTCATGGGCATTCCTATTGCAGCTCGTGTCTTCTTTGGATTGGGCTTAGTGCTCAAACCTGAGTTAGCTGGTTTAGCTATGGCTCTGAGTTCAATTTCAGTGGTCGGGAACTCGCTCCTGCTCAAACTCTTCAGACCTGGTCATAAGAACTACGCTTCATCTTTTGCCCCAGCGTTTATGGTTATCGCCTTTAGCTTAATGTTCTTTGAGTTCGCTCGATTCAGTTCTGGCATGGGGGTTGAGGCTGAACAAATGGTTACGAGTGAGAAGGCCCAGGTTAAAGTGACGAAGGAAGTCATCCAACAATCAAAGGAGCTCTTTATTGAGAGCAGAGGTAAACTAGCCTTTGCAGAAAACACTCCAAAGCTTTTCTTGGAGGTCGAGCCCTACGAGACACTAGGCATTACGCTTGTCGAGGGTCGTGCTTTAATCGGTCCTAATGAAATGATCATTGGCTACGATGAAGCCCAAATGATGAAAGAAGAAGGATTGATTAAAGGTGCTGGTGATATTTTGCCAAACTTCTTCGGCATAAGTGAGATGAAGGTCATAGGTATCTTGGCTAAAACAGGTACCGAAGTTGATCAATATCACTTAGTCTCATCTGACACTCTAGAGAAGATCAATGGCAACGCTGTCATTCGTACAACAGTAACGCCAGACGGTTCAAGCAAGGTTTTCTATGAAGTGGCTGGGAATACACCTGCACAACTGGTAGCTTCATTGCCCGAAGATGCGTTTAACCACCCAGTTACAGTTGGTGGGAAAAACTATCAACCAATCTATATTGGTTCGACTGAGGCTGCCATGATGCAGAAAGAAAAACTTTTCAAGAAAGAAGGCGACTTAATCAATGGCTTCTTCGGTAATGATGTCATTGTGTCAGGCATCCTGCCAGCTACCAATACACCTTTGGATAGTTTCCACTATGTAAAGTCAGGATTCACAGTAAAATAACCATAATGAAGATACT
>CAZSJW010000024.1:0-11682 GCA_964607285.1 uncultured Pseudomonadales bacterium | reverse complement strand
GTGAGTCCGCCGGGACTCGAACCCGGGACGCACAGCTTAAAAGGCTGTCGCTCTAACCGACTGAGCTACGGACCCACTTTCTTTCCACCAGTACGCGGAAAATAGAACATCGAATTATACCAAGAGAATTGCAGCACAGCTAGTAGCGGTACATACCTACTTCACTGCCTCAACAAGCCAGAGTTATAAAATGCTTGATCTGCACCTTGAAATCATTCTCTTTTTTGCGCATACTACGCATGGAGCATTTCCGCATTGTGCGGGAAACTGTATCAAGTGCTATAATGGTTCTGCCTCATGTTGAATACACATAAACTGCTGTACGTTTTACCTGATGTCGCTTACGTAGCGGAGTTGCTGCCGACCAAAAAAGAACACACATTCTCAATCCAAAGCTTCCGTCAAATTAATGGCGAGTTCATGGATGATACAGAGTTTTTAGCGCAAAATGTTTTGAAACTATTCAGCAAGCTTGAAGCTGATGAATACCACCTAATTTTGCCCGATTTTCTTTTCACTAACACAATTGTCAGTGTTTCCGAAAAATCGGATGCCAAGATAAAGGAATATCTCACTTCCAAGCTGCTCCCCACACTAGATCTTACAACAGAAACTCATTCCATAGAAACCTTCGTCCTTACAGAGTTTAAAGGCAATTCAAAAGTGCAAATCTCTGCAGTAGAGCGATCTGTACTCGCTCCTATTAGAGTTGCAGCGGCAAATCATAATCTCAAAATCACGGCTGTTTCACCACTCAGCTGGACACTCAAATCAGTCATCTCGCTTGAACCCTCCATCAGTGTTATACAAATAGGTTCTCGCCTCTACAGTGCACTGCACTTACTGGGGGTTGATCAAACCACAATGACAGAGGTGGGGGAGACAGACGTAATTGCCGAAACTATCAAAACCCTAAAAGGTGGTGAGCCAAATATACAAACAGTATACGTGCTCAGCAATGAACTAGTAGAGACTAAGCTAAAAGAAAAACTTGCCAACACAGTTCCACTGCAACAACTCAGTACATTTAAAGACGACGATAGTCAAATGCCGTCATATGTCAGAGAGATCATTGAATCTGGTATGAAGACTCTTTCTATTTCTGAGTTTCCAGTGCCAAAATTTGAGCTTGAAAAGCCTACAGAAGCAGACGCTGACATAGTTGCCGAGTCTGCACCTGCAGGCAAAGATTCTGACGATGAGGACATCGAGGAAGTCAGTGCTACAACAGCATCAGAACAGGGGCTTGAAAAAATCGAGGCACTTCCAGCAGGTGATGAACCCGAAATGCTTCCTACACCTAGCCTACCACCCGTTCTAGCTGCAACAGCCATGATTGCTCCAAGTGAGACTCCAGATGCTTCAGTAGAAGCTATCTCTGCAGAATCAGAATCAGACGAAAAACAAAAAGAATTTCCATCAATAAGTACTGAATCCGAAGGATTGCCTATGCCTACTGCCAACTCCGACGTCACCGAAGTAAAATCAGAAGAAGCTGTTCCTGAAATCGCAGTTGAGCCAACTCTCCCAGAAAAAAAAGAAG
This sequence comes from uncultured Pseudomonadales bacterium, assembly GCA_964607285.1. Classification (GTDB taxonomy): domain Bacteria; phylum Patescibacteriota; class Microgenomatia; order UBA1400; family PJMF01; genus CAZBMX01. The sequence continues at coordinate 10,139 of CAZSJW010000024.1, read as the reverse complement.
AGAGTGAATTGCAGGCCACACTCTCAAATTTTGCGGCACGTACTGCTACAGTAACTGAGCCAAACGCTTCTACTATAAGCAGTAGTACAGAAACACCAACAAGTCCGCCAACAACGGAACCGACAACAGCTGCCCCTGAACAGTCGGCACCAACCGTACTTAAAAATAATTCAGGAGTTAGCACTATGCTAAAAATGGTCTTTATTACCTTAGCCGTCTTTTTCGCCACCGTAGCCGTTGGGGTTGGGGTAGGACTTGGGTTACTGCAGTTCAGTAATAAAGACACAAACACAGGGACTCCTGAAGCTACACCAGTAGCTGTTGCTTCACCAGAGCCAACCACTGATCCCACACCAAGTGCTTCTCCGTCTGCTGCAGTAGATGCAGCTTCATTAAAAGTACTAGTGGTCAACGCCACAACCAAAGCTGGATACGCTAGCACTATTAAGACAGCACTCGAAAAAGTAGAGTTCACTGGCATTGCAGCTGGCAATGCAAAAGGTGAGTATGCGGACGGGAACTACTTATTAGTGGCCACAGAGTCTGCTGCGCTGAAAAGCTTAGTAGAGGAAGCCACAGATCTGACATTCACAATTAACTCAGACAAAGCTGATAAAACAGTTGAAGATGCCAGAAATGTCTACGATGTTGTGGTAGTTTTAGCCGAGTAGCACCCAAGTAGATAGCATATGTAAGAGATACGTAAATTTGTCTATTGCCCAGATCGGATTTTTAGTTATAATCCTTCTCTGTTATCAGTCAAGTACAAACACACATAAATAGTATGGCTGCAACTAGCATTCACATCTCAATCGCTGCTGAACCAATATTTTCTGTTGGAGGCTTTGAAGTCTCTAACTCCATTTTTACCAGTTTAATTGTTAGCGCACTACTCATCGCGTTTGCCTTGGCTGTTAGAACACAACTCACAGACACTAAGCGACCTACAGGTATTCAGAACTTTGCAGAATGGCTTATTGAATCCCTCTACAGTTTAGTCTACAGTGTGACGGGCAATGCGAGAAAAGCCCATCTTTTTTTTCCATTCATTGCTTCTTTTTTCCTTTTTATTCTATTGAATAACTGGCTTGGTTTGCTTCCAGGAGTAGGTACAATTGGTGTCGTCTCAAACACTTCTGAAACCACTGAAGAGCACGCATCTACAAGCGTTGTAGAGAGTGTACAAGCTGCGACTGAACCAATCACTGCAAGCGAAGATGCAGTCTTTGTGCTTCCAGAAGATCATCAAGAGGCAATTGCAGCTGAGGAAGCACGTCTTCTAGAGGAAGCCAGACTAGATACCGCACCAACAGGCGCATTTGTCCAGGACACTACAGTGGAAAATCATGCAGTGCCCACGCTAGAAGATGAGCACCTAGAAACAGAAGTTAGTGGTGAAGAAACTCACTCAACATTTGTGCCTATTTTACGACCTGGTAGTGCAGACTTGAATACTACACTTGCCCTAGCACTTATTGCAGTTGGTGCCACCCAAATGTTTGGATATCATTTTCAAAAGCTTGGGTACTTCAAAAAGTTCATCAATTTCTCGAGCCCGATCATGTTCTTCGTCGGTATACTAGAAATTGTTTCAGAGTTCGCCAAAATCATCTCGTTTGCATTCCGTTTATTCGGAAACATCTTTGCGGGGGAAGTGCTGCTCACTGTTATGATGTTCCTCGTACCTCTCGTTATTCCAATGCCTTTCTACGGTCTGGAAATATTTGTCGGTTTCATCCAGGCAGTAGTCTTTGCAATGTTATCATTAGTATTCTTTAACATGGCCACTGAGAGCCATGATAGTCATTAATATATAGGAGGAATTATGCCAGTTGAATTCGCCGTCGCATTCGTAATGGGTGTAGGCACAATCGGACCAGGTATCGGTATTGGACTGCTCGTTGCAAAAGGTCTAGAAGCAATCGGTCGAAACCCAGAAGCAGCAGGTAAAATTCAGACAAACATGATTCTCGGTATTGCCTTTGCAGAAGCTATCGCTATCTACGCATTGGTTATTGCCCTGATTCTCAAGTTCGTCTAATCAGTCATCACGACAAAGAAAAGAGGTACGCCATGGATATTAAAGTAACACAAATACTATTCCAGATAGTTAACTTCTCTGTGGTGGTAGGTGCATTAACCTATTTACTATACAAACCTGTTCTAAAGATTTTTGAGGAGCGCACTCGTCGCATCGAAGAAGGACAAAAGGCAGCCGAAGAAGCACTCAAGAGTCGTGAAGAGCTTGACAAAATGAAGGATGAAATGCAAACAGCTCTTAAAAAAGAGCGTGCACAAGTTCTTAAAAAAGCTCAAGAAGAGGCTGTTGAGGAAGGCAAGAAAATCCTTGCTCAAGCCAAGCAGGAAGCACTTGCAGAGTCAGCAAAGTACGTCAAGAAATGGGAAACTGAAAAAGCAGCTCTCGTTTCTGATCTGAACCAGGAGTTAGTTAGCGCAGTCATCGCCGCAACCGAAAAAGTCATTAGTGAAAAAATTTCCAAATCTGATGAGAAATTGGTAGAAGCCGAGCTTACTACTATTCTGAAAACAATATGAAACAGCACCAAGTAATTCAAGTAACTACAGCCAAGAAACTTTCTTCTGCACTCGTAAGTAAAGTCACTGCCCAGATTGAAAAAAAGTTTGGCACCGCAAAAATTGAGTTTTTAGTTGATGCAGCATTGATCGGAGGCATCAAGCTCACTGTTGACTCAATTGAGTACGATGGCAGTGTTCGCAGCAAGCTTGCACACCTGAAGCAGCAGATGCTCATGACTTCACTCAAAGCATAATCATCACCTAAAAAGAAACGCATGAAAAAAAACCAGATCTTCACTTCATCACTCGCGCAAATTATTGCGGATACCCCAGTGACCGCAACACCGCAGTCAGTAGGCACAGTCCTCGCCTATGGTGATGGTGTAGTTCGGGTGACTGGCATGGAAGACGTTCGTTCTGGTGAGTTAGTTGATCTTGGTGAAAATCAATTTGGCTTAGCACTTAACTTGGAAGCAAAGTCTACAGGTATTGTGGTCTTGGGTGAAGCTCGTCATCTAAAAGCAGGATCTGTTGTAAAGCGAACTGGCCGCATACTTTCTATTGGTGTTTCAGACAATATCATTGGTAGAGTAGTAGATCCATTGGGTCGCGCTATTGACGGACAACCTGCCATCACTGCTCAGAAATACATGTTGCTCGAAAAGCTCGCTCCAGGAATCATGCCACGCAAGTCTGTCACTGTGCCACTACAAACTGGTATCAAAGCCATAGACGCTATGATCCCAGTCGGTCGTGGTCAGCGCGAACTGATCATTGGAGATCGATCAACAGGAAAAACAGCGATAGCACTCGGCACAATTCTCAATCAAAATGATCAGAACGTCATCTGTGTCTACGTTTGTATTGGACAAAAACGTGCTTCACTTGCACAAACAATTCAAGTACTGACTGAACGCAAAGCTATGGACTACACCGTTGTAGTAGCAGCCACAGCCTCTGACTCAGCATCCGAACAGTTCTTAGCTCCATACGCAGGTCAAGCAGTTGCTGAGTACTTCCTGGATCAAGGAAAAGACGTATTGATAATTTTTGATGACCTGACCAAACACGCACAAGCCTACCGCGAAATTTCATTATTGCTGAAGAGACCATCAGGTCGTGAAGCATACCCTGGTGACGTCTTCTATCTGCACTCCCGCTTGCTGGAACGTGCATGTAGACTAAATGACAAAAACGGTGGCGGGTCAATTACTGCTCTCCCTATCATTGAAACCCAAATGAATGACGTATCTGCATTTATCCCTACAAACGTGATTAGTATTACCGATGGACAGATCTACCTTGAGTCTGACTTGTTCAACGCAGGTATGAAACCCGCCATCAACGTTGGATTATCTGTATCCCGTGTAGGTTCAGCTGCTCAAGTCAAAGCCATGAAACAAGTAGCAGGAACTATGAAACTGGACCTAGCACAGTTCCGTGAGCTACAAGCATTCGCTCAGTTTAGTTCAGATCTAGACGACAAAACAAAAGCACAGCTAAATAGAGGAGAGCGCGTCAATGCTATTCTTAAACAAGGTTGGGATGAGCCATTAAAAATGGAAGAGCAAGTAGTTATCATTTTTGCAGCAGTCAAAGGATTTTTGGACACAGTTGCTGTTGAAAACATCCAAAAGTGGGAATCAGAATATCTGCAGTATATAAAATCTTCTTATGCAGCGTTACTCGAAAGAATTGGAGCAGAAAAAGTATTGAGTACAGAATCAGATGCTGAGCTGCAAACGGCCATCAAAGCGTTTAATAGCATGCATCCTGAACTAGCTCCAGAGCCTGAAAAGTAACCCTAAGCATGCCGAACACGCGACAGATCCTTCAGCGCATAAAAACAGCGGGAAACATCGCAAAAATTACCAAAGCGATGGAGATGGTTTCTGCCAGTAAAATGCGCCGCGCTCAGGAGCAAGCACTCGCCACCAGACCGTACACACAAGCATTACAACATTCGTTGTCTACATTAGTTTCCGCATCATCCACTGCATCACACCCGTTGATGGAATCCCACACTGAAGGTGTTCCTGTCGTATTACTTATTTCCACAGATAAAGGGCTTTGTGGTAGTTTAAACCCAAACTTGTTCAAACAGCTGATTGATTGGTCACATCATCATCAGACTGGACAAGTAGTCGCAGTTGGTAAAAAAGCTGTAAATTTTTGCAGATTTGCAGGTCTCCCAATGATTGCTCAGTTCACTGAACTTCCAGACGTCATGAAACCTGGCGACATTTTACCTATGAGTTCGCTGGTCAGTAGCCACTTTTTAGATAAAACCTTCAACTCTGTAACCATCATTTACATGGACTTTATCACCACACTGGTACAAAAAGTGCGCTCGATTCAACTACTTCCGCTACCAAAAATTGAAGCAACACAATCTATAGTCAAAGCGGACGCTACCAGTGAGTTTATTTTTGAACCCTCACCAAGAGAAATTTTAGATCAACTACTCCCATACTACCTAGAGAACTCCATCTACCAAGCATTCTTGGAGTCCAGAGCCAGCGAGCACAGTGCCCGCATGGTTAGTATGAAAAATGCCAGCGATAACGCCAAAGAACTTGTTGGCGAGCTTCGACTGGTCTTCAATAAGTCACGCCAAGCCAGTATTACCAGCGAGCTCTTGGATATCACCACAGCCATGCTGGCGCAACAATAAAGGATCTATGCAAACATACAAAACTGTATCCACAGGTACTATTCGTCAAATCATCGGCCCAGTCGTTGACATTGAGTTCACAAAAGAACTGCCTGCTATCTACAATGCTCTAGTAATCGAACCCTCTACAGAAGAGGAAAAACCAATTTTCCTAGAAGTTGAACAGCAACTTTCAGACACACTAGTCCGCTGCATTTCCCTAGCTTCAACGGATGGACTGCAGAGAGGTCGCCAGGTCATTGACACGGGCGCGCCTATTACTGTGCCAATTGGTCCTGAGACTCTCGGACGCGTTTTCAACGTCATTGGTGAAGCAATCGACGAAGGTACAACCTTTAGTTCAAAACTGACTGCTCCAATTCACAAGCCTTCCCCAAAGCTGACAGACTTAGAAACCAAGCCCGCAATGTTAGAAACTGGAATCAAAGTCATTGACCTTATCGCTCCATTTGCAAAAGGAGGAAAAGTTGGTGCGTTCGGTGGTGCAGGAGTTGGTAAAACAGTTATTATCCAGGAGTTGATCCGCAACATTGCTGAAGTCCACCAAGGCCACTCTGTCTTTGCAGGGGTGGGTGAGCGTACCCGTGAAGGAAATGACCTGTACTATGAAATGAAAGAATCAGGTGTCATGGACAGTACTGTCATGTGTTTCGGCCAAATGAACGAACCACCAGGCAACCGCTTGCGTGTGGCTTTGACGGCATTGACAATGGCTGAGTACTTCCGAGATGAAGGTGAAGACGTGTTGTTGTTCATCGATAATATTTTCCGTTTCAGTCAAGCTGGAGCAGAAGTATCCGCTTTGTTGGGTCGTATTCCTTCCGCAGTGGGATATCAACCCAACCTAGCAACTGAAATGGCTGCACTGCAGGAACGCATTGTTTCTACTACCAAAGGTTCAATCACCTCTATTCAAGCAATTTATGTACCAGCAGATGACTATTCAGACCCAGCACCTGCAACTACGTTTGCACACATCGACTCAACTATTTCCTTAGATCGTCGTTTGTCTGAACAAGGTATTTACCCTGCAGTGGATCCATTATCCTCGTCCTCGAAGATTTTGGAGCCAGCAATTGTAGGACAAGAACACTATGACACCGCTCGCAGTGTTCAAAAAGTTCTACAAAGATACAAAGAACTACAAGACATTATCGCTATCTTGGGTATTGATGAATTGAGTGAGGAAGATAAGCGTATCGTAGCTCGTGCACGTCGTATCCAAAAATTCTTGTCACAGCCATTCTTTGTGGCTGAGCAGTTTACCAACATCCCTGGTGCCTATGTTTCTATTGCTGAAACAATTCGCGGCTTCCAAGAAATCCTGGATGGCAAACATGACAACTTACCAGAGCAAGCGTTCTACTTGGTGGGTACAATTGACGATGCAATCAAAAAGGCTGAGACACTGTAAAAGTGCACGCCTAAGGAACAAGTATGTCGAAGCTAAAACTACACATTGTTTCCCAGGAGCGCAAACTCCTCGAGACTGAAGTGGAGCAAGTCAGTGCACCAACTAGCGAAGGTGTCATTACTATCTTACCACACCACATACCACTATTTACCAAGTTGCAACTCGGTGAACTCACATACTCTGAGCAAGGGGTAGAACACACAGTAATTGTGACACAAGGCTTCCTGACGGTAGATCAAAGCAACACTGTGACCATCATGGTTGACAGTGCAAGTCTAGACCGTGAAATTAGCGAGCAAAAAGCGCAAGAGGCAGTAGAAGCTGCAAAACATACTATGTCTATGACAACCGATAGAAGAGAGCTCATTCTAGCTGAGGCATCACTGCGAAAAGCACTGCTTGAAATTAGAGTTGCACAACGGACAAGAAAAAGCAGTGTAGTATAGTTTTGCTACATGAGCAACGAGCCACTTAGACACAATCTTCCCGTAGATCAGGAACCTTCCTTGAGCAAACGCTGGGATGCGAACCGTAAATCTAGAGCGCGTTCCAAAGAACTGTGGATTAAAAACAAAAATAAACTAGTTCGTGCTAAAGAAAAAATAGGTGAGGTTCGTGTAAAATACTACGATGGTCCACTTGTAGATGCTTTTGGAGAGATAGGCAAAACTCACAAAAACACAATCAGAAAAACACTAGAGTTAAAATAGTCTCAAGATGAGCACTACCAAAAGAGCAGAGAAACTTCTGATCAGTGCCTCGAATACACACTAAAAAGAGCGCAAGAGCTACTCAACACACAAGAGACTGACGCAATCAGCGCGACTATCGCAGCCGCTATACACGAGTACTTCGCTTGTCTAGAATCATGGGCAAGGGGTGCAGAGATCACCCTAGAAGAAGCATTGTATGTGCTATATGGGACAGGTTGTCAAACAATACTGGTACAAGGGACAGATGGTACCGTTTTTCTAGCCTACACTGAAGAGTGGGGTGTTTCAGCAAGTGAAGCACGTGTTTTGCAGAACCATGCAGCTTGGAGTACTTTTACAAACACTGATGGACAGTCTTTGCAAGCATTTACAGGGTATCCTGGCTCACTACCAGGCTCTTCCTTTTTTATGACCAAAAAGACAATCGCAGCAGTGGATTCTCTGGAACAAAATCCTGAAAATCAGTTCATGGTTGGTGTGCCTGCAGCTCTGACCACCTGGCTCTGTTGGTACTTAGGTGATACTGTTGATGCACTCAAAATAATTGAAACTGTAGGCCTACACTCTGGAGGATATGCACTCAATCAGATAGCACTCACAAATGAAGGACCACAAGCAAGAACTATTGAGTTCGTGGGTAATGAAACAGCCGTACAAACATTAGAATCTGCGCCGCTCTCACATCTAGTCCACACAAACAGAATTGAAGATGCAGCACTCGCTAAGAAGTGGGGTGCACCAGTTTTGGAGTATGGCACATACTATGAGAATGTAACCTATACGCATACTCGAATCAGAGAAGGATGGGCAAAACGATTTCACAATGCTGTCCCCAATGCACCAGCACTGACCCTGCAAAGTCTGCAAAAAGAAATCGCTCTTATTCCGTTTGCAACTCATAGTAAAAAGTTAGCAGCAGAACAAACTACCAACGGCAGCACAATCTGCACCTTCGTGGCTTCACTCTCACCCGATGGAGTAACGCACGCAATCGTTTCAGCTGGTCCGCAGATTGGTGGAGAAAGTATTGAGTCCTCCAGAATTGAGATACAACTAAATTAGTGGAGGCTATGATCGCGCAGCTGCTTCATCTTGAGGAGTCGTAACCCATTTTCTGCAACTCCAATGCTCGAGGAAAACCAACTGGCAAAGCCTTTACTATCTCAACGGCAGCCAAATATATTTCTTCTTCAGTCACTATAACAGTGGCTGTTGCTTGTTCTTCTTCAAGCTGTGTAGCTACTTTGGGTAACATATTGGTGTTCCTATAGTAAATTCAGTCTATTATATAGTATTGTAAGATTCCATATCAAAAAGTTGTATACATTGCTTTCCGCTTGCCACAAAACAAAAATCCTCTATACTACACCCTATGCAACAAGACCAACCGGTCAACATGACTATTGAACTAACTCAAGAAGGCTTCGACGAACTCAAGCTCGAACTTGAAGATTTGCGTACAGTCAAACTCCCCGCGGTAATCGAGCGCGTAGCTCGCGCCCGTGAACACGGTGATCTCTCCGAAAACGCCGAATACCACAGCGCCAGAGATGACCAACAGCTGTTGGAAGCACGTATCGAGGAAATCGAGACCATCCTAGCCAAGGCCGTTGTTGTTCAACAAACCAGCAATCACAACAAAGTCGGCATGGGTTCGACCGTGACTATGCAAAAAACAGGTCAAAAATCAAAAATGACCATAACTATAGTTGGCGAGTTCGAAGCAGATCCAGCAGCGAACAAAGTTTCTGGCGCCTCACCACTGGGTAAGGCAGTCATGAACAAGAAGAAGGGCGACACAGTCGTCGTACAAGCACCTGTGGGGGATAGCGAGTACACCATACTCGACATTAAATAAGTATCAAGAAATACAAACCCCCCGCCACAAACGGGGGGTTTTTGGTTTAGACAAAAAAAAGGTAGAATACAGCTACAAGAAAGCACCTATGTCACGAATTGATGAAGCACGCACTGCAAAATTACAGAAAAGAGCCGAGCTAGAGGCTCTGGGGATTCAAGCACACCCATACTCGTTTGCAAAAACTCACACCGTGGCACAAGCACGCTCACTTCAGGGGCAAACTGTTACCACAGCTGGGAGATTGCTCAGTGTTAGAGAACACGGAAAGCTGAGATTTTTCGATCTGAATGACTCGACTGCAACAATTCAGGTGCTAATTCGCAAAGATGAACTTCTCTCTGTGCAAGCTGCACAGCTGGGGTTAATTGACCGAGGAGACTTCCTAGGAGTAACTGGCGAAGTGGGGACTTCCAAATCTGGTGAGCTAAGTATCTATGCCAAAGACATTACGTTTTTGGGCAAATCTCTGCGCCCAATACCCTCAGAGTTCAACGCCGCCGATGATAAAGAAGCCCGCTTTCGCAAACGATACCTTGATATGTTGATCAATCCTGAGACTCGGCGGGTGCTTGATGCTCGGTGGCTCATCGAAAAAGAAGTTCGCCGCTATCTGCAAGATGAACATGACTTTGTAGAGGTAGAAACACCGATTTTTCAGCCGTTGTATGGTGGTACAAATGCTAAGCCGTTTACCACCCATATGAATGCGCTAGACTGCGATTTTTACTTGCGATTAGCTCCAGAGCTATACCTTAAACGACTCATCGTTGGTGGTTACGACAAAGTCTTTGAAATAGCCCGCAACTTCCGCAACGAAGGCATCGATCAAACCCATCAACCAGAATTCACCATGATTGAATGGTACGAAACCTATGCTGACTACAACCGCATGATGGATGTAGCAGAAGGCATGTTGAAGCATATTGCGCACAAACTGTA
>CAZSJW010000023.1:0-12241 GCA_964607285.1 uncultured Pseudomonadales bacterium | reverse complement strand
TTCCCGAACAGAGTCTTGAAACGCCTCAGCGCTGACAATAATGCTCGGGCAACTGAGTGTGAAGATAGGTCGAGGCCAGAATTAAGCGCTTTTTTTTGTACTATACTCCCCAATATAGCTAACACATGCAGGATCTGATGTCTCTTTAGGAAGTAGAAAAAAAGCAGTTAATTGAGAATAGACTAAAAACTAAAGAACTGCTGAGATAAATGGGATTGCTGTTAGTGATAATAAGTGCATTGTTGCTAGTCTTCTTGGCATTGTTGTGCAAGGTGCAGCAATGTCTACAGCAATTGACATTGATAAGTCATTCTAATTTTCTTTGTATCTTTTCAAAAAACAACTATAGGATATAAGAGTATCTCTTTACGGAGACGCTATGCTAGAGAAATCAGAGACAAAAGTCATTGTCGTAAGAAATTCTTGTTTGTGGCGTTTTATACTTGCGCTGAACATTGCAGCTATGCCTGCGGTGTATTACATCATAAACGAAGCTATAGAACTTCAAAAAGAGGAGCCTATATATCATGAATATGTTGGGCTCATGTATATAACAGCAGCAGTAGCGTTACTCTCTGGAGTTGGATTGGCACTCATGGAACTCAAAGTGCTTCTCAGTCCATATTCATTTGAAGAGATAGAATCAACAGAAGAGTAGTGAAGTTCTTTATCGAGGAACAGATGATTGCTCCACTTGTTGTGCAATCCAAAAACTCCAAATTCCCGAAATGATGAAGAATAGTCCTCCAAATACTAGCGCAAAGGTAGTGCCTACAGAACCTGATTTTGGTACACCACTAGCAGTAGAAGGAAGTCCACTTCTGGTTGCCTGAGCTGTAGTGGTTGCAATTGGACTTGGGGAAGCAGAAATGGAAGCAACAGCAGTAGGAGAGGGGCTGGTGATCAATGGAACGGGGTTGGTTGTCCCAAAAGGTGTTGGGCTTGGTGTTGGTAAGGTAGCTTGTGCAATCTGATTTTCAGTTCCTGTAACGGTGAAGGTAATTGTTTCTGTGACAAGCTGTCCAGTACTTGGGTTGGTGTATGAATACGTGACAGTATGTTCGCCAGGCTCAAGTTCTTTTTTAAGTGCTTCCAGGTCTAGCGCGAAGGATCCATCGGGACCTGCTGTTACTTGTTGTTGAATTTGTGTTTCTGAATTGACTTCAATACTTACCACGACATTTGGCAGTGCTGTACCAGTAATAAGCGGTGTTACAGTTGAGACAACTTGATGCTCTGTTGTAGTTGTGTCAATTATTATAGCTGGCTCCTCTTCAGGCACCAGTAACTCACTTAAACCACCAGAATTGGTGGCAGTAGATGCTGAAGTTGAACTCACCTCAGTTTCTGTGATCAAGTTACTGCTTTCTGAAGCAACAACAATCGGCTCTGGGCTGGCAGCAATCTGTGCACTACCTGAAGCTACTTCTGTTTCAGCTGGAGTTTCAACTATGCTGGGGGGAGCAGTGCCTGCAGACTGACCATATGCTAGGGTGGCGACAGGTTGGGATTCTGAAACCGCAACATTTGTTGTGGCTATCTGGCTCATTTCAGGTCCTTGAACTGATATTGCTAGTTGTGTTGAGTCACTGACATCAGCATAGGCAGCACCGTCTGTGGTTCTGGCATTGGAAAGCGGAACAGCCCAACTACCTGATTGCTTAACTAAAGAAGAGAGCAAACCTGCCCCTTCAAAAGCAACATAGACTATTGCGCCATCTGCTGGGGTGCCAGTTTCAGTGGTTACAGATCCATAAATTGTTTTTGCTGCTGCTGGTGCACCACTTCTTTGTGCGGTGGTGATAGAAAAAGCCTGACCTTGATTGTCATATACTTCACCAGATGAACTAATTACATAGTAGTATTTGGTGTTAGGTTGGAGGCCTCGGACAGTAATGTGATGTGTTTTGAACTGAGAAGTCTGGCTAGTACCTAGTTGTACTCTATCGTCAGTTGCAACTTGCGCGCTGCGAGAGAGTGGCGTTTCAGGATCAGTGCCGTATTTGATAGAGCCTTCAGAGGCTGCATCAGTCAAGTAAGTGATTGTAACACTCGACTCAGTCACGTTTGTAAGTTTGATGCTCTTGGGAGTAGACTGAGGCGTAGCACGAGGAGCAAAAACTCCTGTTCCTTGGCTAAATAAAACTCCTCCAGCAATAAGACCAAGTACGAGGATACCTACGCCCACAAATGTGGGAATTCGTTTGTCCATGACCTTACTTCTTTGTTGCCCAAATTGTTTCGGTGGGGTAGTAGCTGGTGTGGTAGTTTTTCCGCCAAATATATTCATGAGTAATGAGCGACACACAACAACACAGCGAGGTGTGAACGCGTACGTATACTGTAGTTAAAATCAGGAGTGAGCGCAACGCGAAGAAGATGCGAAGTAGATGATGGAAAGTATTGATTCATAAGCAAGATTAGTGTTAAAGTGTACCTTCAGAAGGATCAGGTGAGAAATCGGTAAATGAACTTGAATTTGTTGCGGCTGACTCGGTTGCAATTTCCTGTGTGTTTGGAGTGGGAACAGGTCTTCTGCTAGTTGGTTGAAAACCATCTACTGTCGTTTCGTCAGTATCTATGGTGACTACCCGTTTTTGTCTACCATCCTGGCTCACGATGATTTTATAAATTGGAAAGGCTGACAGCTCTTCTTCAGAGTAGACATGCTTATTCTCTAACTCGTTGATAACTTCAATCTTTAAATTAGGTGTCAGGGGTTTAGCAAGTTGTTGTAGTTTGGGTGAAATTTTTGTTTCTTTTTGTGAAGTAAAAATACTGACACTAGTCCACACAATAATTGAAACAAAGAGTAACACTAAAATAGCAAGAAAATATTGATTATGCCTCAGGCTGGCGATTTCTTGACGGATATCTTTTTGTACTCTCGGCATTACAACGCTCCATAGTAAGGCATACTAATTGAGATTTGTGCGCGTAGTTGGGTTGTGTCGCGATCTTCGTCTAGGGTGAAGTTAATGCTTTCAATCACGAAAACCCTCCGACTTGCGCGAAGCTTTTCAGCAAAACTTCTGATGGTCGGGTAGTCCCCCGTGACGTTTACTTTAGCGGAAACGGCTGATCGTTTTAGTTTATCAAATGGTAACTCTCCTAGGATAGGTTTAGGTAGTTCATTGATAGAGGTATTAGTGATAACAATTGATGCTTCACTTGCCATTTTTTCAATTAGCTTCAAGTCACGCACCACATCAGGATTATTTGGAATGGCTTCTTCAAGTACAGAGAGTCTGTTTTCGACTGACAAATACTCACTTTGGGCTTGGGATAGGGCTGCTATCTTTTGACCGAGCTGTTGATCTAGTTTTGTTTTGTCATCGATTTCTTTTACTAGATCTGACATGGTAATGAGTGTTGGCCGAATAGCAAAAATTCCCAGAAAAAGGACAAGGCCTACGGTAAGCAGTAGCTCGATTGAGACTTTTGCTACTGGATTTTGGTAGAAGTGATTTAGGGCGCTAGAGATTTGCTTGGTTCGGGCACTCATACTGTTTATAGACCTCCCGTTCTATCTAGTAGATCAACTTTTTCACTAGCACCTTTTTCAGTTTTTACCCGTACAACCTCACGGGTAATTGCTCGAATTCGAAAGGTGAATCCAGGTCCTTGCCGATCTGAATTTGATTCAATAGTGTCTACTGACACATTTGAAAAATCGGGAGAGATTTGTAAATTTGTGACAAATGTATTGAAAGCAGATTGCGAAATACTCACACCTGTGATCACTACACTGGCTGGTTCGATAGTCAGGCTGGACAGCTGAATTCCTTGTGGTGTAACTTCGCTTAAATGTTCAAAGCTTTCAGTAATATTGCTTTCTTGTTCTATTTGCTTGTACTCATCAACTTTAGCTTGGACTGTGCGAAAGTTACTTTCTAGACTGCCGTATGATTCGATAATATATTCTTTTTGTAGTAACTCTTGATTTAAGTCAGTGACTTGCCGATCTAAAGTGAACCTGGTTGCAAAACTTGCAATCACAACTAACTCTGTAAAGATAACTATATAACGACCAGCGGAGAGTGCCCAACGCAGAGTTCTACCCAAGAAGGACTCAAAAAAAGGATCTTTTGGAACAAGATTAATTGTGATTTTGGCAGGCGGTTTTTTCATCATTCACGAAACTAGTACACTCCATAGTATCACTTGGGTGACCGCAAGAAAATACGCGACACTGTATCAGTTGAAGAATCGAGAAAACTGCACTAAATATTACCGTCTTCCATGCTGGTATCCACGACAAACTCATTTGTTTTAACTACACCGTTTTTCCATTTGTTGATTGATCGAAGCATAGTTGTCATGAGGTGTAATTCTTTAATTTCAAATAAAGCAGCAAAGTATGTATATACCACCATTCCAATGGTTCCTGTTGTGATAGTGAGAGCAATGAGCTCAACTGTTTTCGTGGTGTTGAACACGACCTCATCCAGTATGCGAAAGGGTAAATACAGGAACACAGCCATCAAAAAGCTAGCACCAACCATTTTCACTTGTGGAATCCAGAATGCTGGTGACAATATCTTGCTTACCTTCGAATGGAAAGCGAGCAAGAACAGACCAAGCTCAATAAATGCACTGACTGAGGTAACTGCGGCAATTCCTAAAACGCCAAAATCAGTAAAAAATACTACGTATGAAGAACCAATCAGGTAACTTACAACAGTAGTCAGAGTAATTATTAGTGGTGTTTGTGTATCTTTTACGGCATGAAAGCCTCTGATCAAAAGCTGCACCATGGCTTGGGCTGCTATAGAAATAGATATTAAAGCGACAGCTCTGCCTGTCATCAATGTAGTTGCCCATGGGAAATTACTGGTTCCAAATAGTAACCGAACAATTGGGATGCGGAGAATCAACAGTAGTACGGACGCAGGGAAAGCAAAAAAAGCAATTTGATTGAGCGACTGCAAGATTAAGTCTTTAAATCGCTGCTTATCTTTTTCCTCTGTTTGCTCAGAGAGAAATGGTAGCGATGCCTGGCTGATGGGCACGCCAAACAGGCGAATTGGAAGTGCCATCAGTGTGAGTGCTAGCCGAATGACAACAAAGCTGAGATTCCCAAGAGAAGTAGCAAAAAACCCTAGACTCAAGTTCTGAATTTCAGTAATACCTATTGTGAGCACTCTGGGAGGAATCAAAGTAAATAACTCCTTCACACCTGGGTATCGCAAGTTAAATGACCAACCAAATCTGAATCCAAGTTTGTATGCAAGGGGCAGTTGTATGATCATGTGCATGAATGCTCCGATACATACACCAATTCCAGCTGAGTAAATGCCAAACATTGGTGACAGGAAATATACACCCGACACAATACCAACGTTGTATAGTATCGGGGCAATGCTTGGCAATATAAACCTTTGATATGATTGAAGAACAGCTGAAAGCAAATTGGAGATCGCAAAAAATATTTGGGCTATCATCATTATTCGGGTAAGATTGGCAGCAATTGTCACTTGATTGGCAGTAAATGCATCACCTGTTCTCCAAAGGGTGATCGGTTCAGCAAAAATCCCCACGATTACACTTGTTGTTATAAAAACGAGTAGTAATAGGTTTATCACAACTGCACTCATGCCAAAAGCAGCCTTTTCATCTTTTCTTTTGAGTGTGGAGAACACAGGAATGAATGCCGCTGATAATGCACCAAGTACTATGAGTTGGAACATTGTGTCTGGGATTTGAAAAGCAACCAACAATGCTTCAAATGCCTCTTGAGAGGATTGTGTGTTAAAAAATGCAGAGATTAGCAATCGTTGGCGAATTAATCCTGATATAGAGGAGACAACATTCGCTAATGTAATGATGAACGCTGCAGAAAGGATAGAAGTCTGTTGTTGCTCAAGCCACGAAGTCTTGCTGGCGAATATTTTTGGTAGTGGTATGGGCAATCGGGTAAAGGGGAACATGGTTACTTGTTGGGTAGTATTATCATTGGCAAAGGCAACAGTAATTATAGCTGAGATTTTGCAATGCTAGGGGTGAAGTTTCTTATGAACGCAAACTCCTGTTTGAAAACCAGGGGACACTAGGGTATAATGCGTCCTCTATGCCATTACTCAAGAACGCTAAAAAAGCACTTCGTAGCAGCAAACGCAAAGCAGAGAACAACAATCGCACTCGTTCACGTATGCGTACTATGATAACTACTGCAAAAACAGAGACTTCTGCAGATGCAGTAAGTGCAGCATTCTCTGCAGTGGATCGTTCAGTTAAGCGTCATCTTATTCATCCAAATAAAGCTGCACGACTCAAGAGTCAACTCAGTAAATTGGTCGGCAAGATTGCAGACACCGTTTCTACTGATTCTAATGAGAAAAAAGCCGCCAAAAAATCAGCCTCAAAATCTGTCAAAAAAGCTTCACCCAAAAAAGCAGCTGCTAAAACTGCTAAAAAGAAGTAAAGGCTAGGCATTGATCAAATCTGATCAAAGCTGCAATGCTAGAGGCGGTTGTGTACCAACTCATTTAAACTCTGGTGGCAGTTATGCATCGCATTCGCAACTTTTCTATAA
The DNA here is from genome assembly GCA_964607285.1 of uncultured Pseudomonadales bacterium. Taxonomy (GTDB): domain Bacteria; phylum Patescibacteriota; class Microgenomatia; order UBA1400; family PJMF01; genus CAZBMX01. The sequence goes on along the minus strand of CAZSJW010000023.1, from coordinate 5,706 downwards.
TTGCTCATATTGATCACGGAAAAACGACACTTACGGATCGTTTTTTGCGTTTGACTGGCAGTGTTACGGAACTGAATTTTCAAGATCGAATGATGGACTCTAATCCCATTGAACGGGAAAGAGGAATTACTATAAAACTGGCGCCCGCTCGAATGGAGTATAAAGGGCACATTTTGAATCTCATAGATACTCCAGGGCACGTAGATTTTGGGTACGAGGTGAGTCGATCTCTTGCTGCCTGTGAAGGAGTACTACTAGTTGTTGACGCAACCCAAGGTATTCAAGCACAAACACTTTCAAATTATGAACAGGCAAGAGCTCTTGGATTAGTAGTCATCCCTGTGGTAAACAAAATAGACTTGCCTTCTGCAGAAACAGAAAGGGTATGTCTTGAAATAATGGAGCTGTGCAACTGTTCTGAAGAGGATATATTGTTGGTTTCTGCAAAAAGTGGTTTAAACATTGAAGCAGTCTTAGACGCTATCATTGAACGTCTCCCTCCACCAGTCGGTGATGTAGCAGCTCCACTGCGAGCGTTGCTGATCACTTCGCACTACGACACTCATAAGGGGGCTATAGCAATGGTACGGGTTAAGGATGGGAAGCTCACAAAGGAACGGTTACATCTTTTGGCTGGAGGAAGTAGTTTTGTGCCAATCGAAATTGGAGTGTTTGTCCCAGGTATGATGCCGAAGGATCAACTGGTTGCTGGCGAGGTGGGCTACATTGCTACAGGATTAAAAGACGTTCGTGCACTCAAGATTGGTGATACGGTAACAACCTCGGCACGACGTGCTACTGAGGCATTAGCAGGTTTTCGTGAACCACAACCTATGGTGTACATGGAAATGTATCCTACAGATTCCGCAGAGTTCACTCTCTTACAAGATGCCATGGCAAAGCTAGCTCTTCGAGACGCTGCATTACAGTATGCAGGGGCTCATTCAGTAGCATTGGGGAGCGGACTGCGAGTTGGTTTTTTGGGGATTTTGCACGCAGAAATTGTTTTGGAACGGCTGGATCGAGAGTTTAATTTGTCCATCATTGCTACTATGCCATCTGTTACCTATCAAGTTATTCTATCTGATGGTAGTGTTAAAATTGTTCATACCCCCTCCGAAATGCCTGACCCATCACAGATCAAGCAAATGAACGAACCCGTTGCTTCAGTGCGTATGTTTAGTCCTAAAGAATACTTGGGCGATATTTTAAATCTTGTCCGCGAGCGGCGTGGTGAATTGTTGCAAAGTTATCCAGTAGGACAAAGAGTGACACTTGAATGTGAAATACCATTGGCTGAAATTATTACTGACTTTCATGATGTGCTCAAATCACTAACTTCAGGGTATGCGTCTCTTGAATATACTGTTGAGAAATTTGTACCCGTAGATGCTGTGAAGGTCACAGTTATGCTCAATAAGGAGGTAGTGGAGGCTTTAAGTTTTATAGCCGTTCGGGAAAGAGCAGAATTTATGGGTAGACAAATTGTTCAAAAACTAAAAGATGCATTGCCAAGACAATTATTTGAAGTTCCAATTCAAGCAGCTATTGGCGGGTCGGTCATTGCTAGAGAAACATTAAAAGCATTTCGCAAGGATGTTACTGCAAAGCTGTATGGGGGTGACGTCACACGCAGAAAGAAACTTTTATCTAAGCAGGCCAAAGGAAAAAAGAAAATGAAACAGTTTGGTAAGGTGGAAGTAAGCCAAGAAACCTTCATGGCAATATTGAAGAGATAAGTCCGAGATACTAAAAAACAAGGCAAAAGTGATATACTACAGCTAATGCCGAAGATTTTTGATAGTAGTGTTGACGCACCAAAGAAAAAGAAACTTACAGCAGAGCCTATGGCAAACAAAAAAAACTTGGCAACCAAGCGCACAAATACCGAAGATGAGCCACACTCAGAGTCAAAGAGAGGGGAAACTCATGTTCGTCATCGTCATATTGATGATTACTCGGAGACGATGCGAAACGAGAGGCCTGCTACTTCATCCTTTGCAGCTTACATGCCTAAGCCTGAAAAAATTAGATTTAGCAATCAAGGTACATCAGAAAAAGTAATCTTACTACTTCGACAGCATCCCGTCACTCAACTTACCTGGGTATTCTCTGCAATCATTCTGGGTTTTGTTCCTGTCTTATTTGGTTCAGTTCCTGTGTTTCGTGACATACTTCCACTTAATTTCCAGTTGGTAGCACTCGTTGGTTGGTATCTGCTCATAACGGGTTATCTTCTAGAGTCCTTTTTGAAATGGTTTTACAACGTATATATTATTACAGACGAGCGAATCATTGATGTAGATTTTCACTCCCTTATATATAAGAATGTTTCAGCCGCGAAAATTGATAATATAGAGGACACAACTGCAAGTGCGGGTGGATTTTTTGCAGCGCTCTTTGATTATGGAAAAATTACTATCCAGACAGCTGCTGAAAAACGAGAGTTTGAGTTTGATAAGGTTCCTCATCCTACCAAAGTAACTAATCTTATTAACGAACTGATACTAGAAGAAGAGAGAGAAAAAATAGAAGGGAGGGTAAGCTAACATGCTAGCAACACTCCTACAACTTCCTACTTCGGTAAACTTGCCTACACAAGACCCATTGTTTTTGAGTAGTATTTTGCTTTCGATTTTTAAAATATTGTTCATTTTGTCAGCACTATTATACGTTTTCTTTGCGGGCATCGTCATTCGGCAAATTCATCTTATGAAAGAGACCGTGCATACTCCATTTTCTCCATATGTGTTGCTACTTGGTTACGCCCATTTTGCATTTGCAATTGGGGTTGTTTGGTTTTTTATTTCAGTATTGTAAGTACCTGTTTTCTCAAGCTAAAAATATGTCTCCTGTGATACAATCATGGTAATGCCGAACGTGCATGTCACGCCCATCGTCGGCCTGCCTCAATTTTCTGGTTGGTCCCATGTTCTAGAAGGGACACACAGTTCTCCTCATCGCTTTGTGGCTGTACTTGCTGTGTCAGGAAATCAGGCTAGTAATGTTGGGAGGGATACAGCGAGTTTACTCCTCTCAGAAACGATCAATTCAGCAGAAGAGTTACACGGCAAAATATCAGCAGCTATAGAGCTTTGTGCTCAGGTTGATTGTGAGTTAGCAATTGGTGCAGCTTTAGTTACTGATAAAAAAACAATTTTTGCAGTTTCACATGCTTCCGTTTTTCTAAGGCGTCACACAAAAATTGGGACAATTTTGAGTTCGAGTGGACCACTTAAATTAGTGGAAGGTAGTCGTACAGACGATGATGTATATGCGCTTGTGACAGAACAAGCGAGTAAATTTCTTGGGGAGATAGAGCTAAAGTCAAAACAAGGGTATGACGTTGATACAATTATAACCTCTATTGTTCCAGGCGTTCATGCGCAACAAGACTCATCACTCTCAGCATTTGCATTTGTGGCACACGCAGTACAGGACGCTGAGACAGCTGCTTATCCAGAAAGCGTCACAACTGTGGGACACATCAGTGACTACTCAATACAACAAGAAGTACCGAATGAACTAGCCGATGATTCTCAAAAGGCAGATGCAACACTTACAGGGAACGCCACAGTTTCAGTGCTACAAAAGATACATAGTGTGCTTTCCTGGATTTGGAAGGTATTGAAAGGTTTTTTACAGTGGCTTGGGCTATTACTACACTGGTTATATAAAAATCTGATTTCAATTGCTCATATAGTGAAAGGTGTTAGATCCGATAGACAGGATTCATCAAGAGAAATAGCATACGTTTCTCCAGTTCGTCGAAGACGCGCCAAAGTTTTCTTACTTGTCAGCATAAGCATATTGCTTGTGCTGGGTGGCGTAACTTGGTATTGGATACGTGCAAGAACTAGTGAAATTTCTCGTGCTGAGTCATTAGTCGCACCGCTAAAAATCGAGTTGTCAGTAGCTCAGGGGCTGGTTCAAGATCAGCCAGTTGAGGCTCGAGATCGTGTGCAAAAGGTCATAAGAGAGTTAGAAGCCCTGCTTGCTATACACAGTGAACAAACAAGAATGGCAGAAATTATTTCAGCAGAGCTTACTAATGCTCAGCAGCTTTTTGATAGCATCTCTGGACAAGAAGCACTGGATGTACTTCCAATTTTTTATGATTTGAGGTTAGTCAAAAGTGATTTTGTCACAACACAGGTGGCACTAGCTGGTACGACCGCTCTGTTTCTAGATGCTGAAAAAATGCAACTTGTTTCCCTAGATCTTGCTGATAAAGCAGTTCGATCATTTTCCTTGAGTGAAGGGCAAAAAATTAGTGCTATGGCTGGAGGAAGTGATACCCGAATTTTCCTGTTGAATGGAGGAATTTCAAGCCTCAAGCTGGAAGCAGACGCGCAGCTCGAAGCTCTCAAGGCTGAAGGAGATTCAACTAGGGGGGGGACATTGATTGGCACTTTTGATAGGTTTGTGTATGTATTTAACCCAACTAAGCGAAATCTATATCGATACGCAGAGCAGACGGATGGTTTATCCGATCCAATTGGTTGGCTTCAGGTGAGCAGGGGTTTGGACTATGGCAAGGTGACAACTATGGCGATAGATGGTGATATCTGGTTGGGGACAAATGATGGAAACATAAGTAAGTTTACAAGTGGTGAGGAGCAAGAGTTTTCTATTTCAGGTTTGCCTCAGCCATTCGATTCAAACATCTATTTGGTTACTGGTGAAGATGTTGAGTCATTGTATGTGCTAGAGCCTGCCCGCAATCGGATTGTCATCTTATCAAAGGTCGGCGAATTTCTCCGTGAAGTTACAAATCAATCACTTGGAGCTGCGACAGGTCTATTGGTTCAAGAGTCAACAGGAAAGGCATTTGCTGTCAGCGGTGCAACCGTTTTTGAGATTGCTTTATAAACTAATCTGTAAGATCTGAGTCTCTTTTCCTCAAGGTTCAAGGTATACTATATATCTATGGCATTGTTAGTGAACAAAAAAGCGCGCAGTGAATACGCTATCCGAGATACTTTTTTAGCGGGCATGGTGCTTTCTGGTGCAGAGGTAAAAAGTCTACGGAATAAAAGCGGTAGTTTGACTGGCAGTTATGTAAAAATTCTCGGTGGGGAAGCTTTTTTATTGAATGCTCAGATTACACCGTATGCCTTTGCTGATAACCGTGATTTCGATCCCAAACGGACTCGTAAATTGCTTCTTCGTAAAAAAGAAATTAATAGATTAGAAGAGGCATTAAGCCAGAAAGGTTTAACGCTCGTTCCTCTAAGTGTGCAGCTGCATCACAACTTGATAAAACTTGAGGTGGGTATTGGACAAGGTCTGAAGAAGTATGAGAAGCGCGAAAAACTAAAAAAACGATCTCAGGAAAGAGACATTCAGCGGATGATGAAAAATAAGGGCTAGTAGTTACTCAGGGCTTATGCCAAATTTCAAAATAACATTACTTGTGTGTTTGTCTTCCATCTCATTAGGATTTGGAGTTCCGACCACAGGTACAATAACATTGTGTCGATAAGCGGGAGGAACTCCGTGAGCGCGGTGAAGGTGCCGCGCGTCCGAATGAGATGGAGGACAAACACACAACTTGCCCCTCGACTTTTCCATAGCTTTTCGCTTTAATAGAGGGTAGTGTATTTATCTTATTCACCAAAGGAGTAGTTCATGCCCAAACGAGTCTTTTGGCCAGCAGCTTTAGTTGTCATGGGATTAATTTTCCTGGCTTCAAACTTAGGTATG
>CAZSJW010000022.1:0-12382 GCA_964607285.1 uncultured Pseudomonadales bacterium | reverse complement strand
ACCCAAGGACTCATTCCTCTTGATACCCCGCTGGCTCTGCCGCGGGGAAATTCATCAAGCCTTCTTCGGTATGTTTGGAAGCTTGACTGACAAGTTTGGAACAAAATGGATGCTGGAGTTTGATGTACCAAATGAGTGATTGAGTCATTGATGCTAAAATAAAGACATCTACTTCAAAGCAAATGTCTGGCGTATCAACGCTAACTCAGCAGCAAAAACCTTTTTACAACTATCGTGCTCCCACAACATATGATCTTGTCCTTCTAGGACCAGTACTGTCTGGTTTTTTTCTGTAACTGCTTGTATTACTCGATTTTTAAGCTCCGCTGATACAAACTTGTCACTTTCCCCATACACCAGATGAATCTTTCCTTGGTACTGTTGCAAACACTCAAAAAAATCAGCATCAAGTACTTCCTGCCAAAATTTGGCATGAAACTGTAGACCCCCTTCTTCAAAAAGCTGAGTTTTCTCGTCAATGAGCTTGGCGTCTTGCAAGAACCACTCATCTTTATTTGATTTGGGATCGGGTGCCCAGAGGATTAGCAAAGGAATTTTTGTTGATAATTCGGGGCAAGTCGCTGCTACCAGTGCTGTTGTAGCGCCCATGCTGTGGCCTAATAATGCTACTTTGTATCCAAGATTTATGTACATTGTTACAAAGTGAGAAACAGTGTCAACCCAACCTGTAAATGAGGAGTCAGAAAAGTCACCCTCAGAGTTTCCACTGCACGGCTGATCAAAACGAAGTACTGAGATTTCGTTTTCAACCAATAATCGGGTAAAGGTTACAAAGCTTCTTGCAGCACCCACGGTGCTACCTTTGAAGCCATGACACATGATGACAATAGTTTTCGATCCATCATCAGGTTCAGAAAAGACTGTAAAAACCCTTTTCCCTTGGATTGTTTCAAACTGAGCTTGTTCTCGCATAGATGTAATTGTACATGCATCACCAAAAAAACGACGTGTATTATTGTCTTTAATTTTGCTTACAAACACGAGTATGTATTCTGTATATCGCGTTGTTCAGAAAAGTAGGTTTACAATAAGTGATGTTGCAGTAAAGTACACAGCAAGAATAGCATCTTACGAAAGGTATGAGATAAAGGATACAAATGTATGACTGAAAAAGCGTCACAAGGTAATCAATCAAGAGAGCAAGGCTCAAGACAGTCTGCTGAATCACTTTTCGATATGGATCAGCAAACCAGAGCACTTGAGAGAGTGAGAATGGTTAATGAGATGCGCATGGTCAATATTAGCACGCGGGGATCTGCACATGCTCCAGTGGAATTTGAAGGAAGTCTTGCTCAAGCAATTGCACTAATTGATTTAGTCCAAGCAACAACATCACACAGTAAACTCAGTATCATTCTTACTTCTGATACCCCAGGGTTGTTAGTTGAGCCAACCATTGCAAGCAAAATAAGCGAAAATGGAAATTATATTACGGTCAGAGGTGACGCTCGCACAGATACTACCATTCTTGAAATTTTTAGACATCCAGACGGAAGATTTCGTTGCAGATTTGGCTACTCTGCTAAGGGCACGTCTGTTGAGCAAGTACCGGGTAGTAACCGAGGTATTCAAATTCACATTAATGCAGATCAAAATTCAATAATGGATGAAAGTATATATCGTTTGTACAAATTAACAGGAAATCCAAGTATTATTGAGTATCTAGGTGTTCGTGCTGAAGTGAATGGGCGGGGTGATACACATGCGATATCACAGCCCGTGGATCCCAATTCTTACTATGCAACGTTAGGGTTGAACCCATACGCACTGAGATTTCTCTCAGAGGATACGTTTCAAACTATGGTGAAAGGAATAAAAAGAGAGATTCTCAGAAAACTGCATCCTGATGCTGCGCAACCTTCTACAACCGAGTATGACTATCTTAGAAGAATGCTTGATGCTTGCTCTGTATTAGAAAACAAGGCTGCTAGGGATGAATACTCTGCGTGGTTAAAATAGATACTTGTGTCACTATAGAAATATGCCAAATCATAGAATTTACTCAATGTCCTTTGCCACGGTCTATCCATTCTATGTAGCGAAAGCAGAAAAAAAGGACGAAAAAATCTGAGGTAGATGAAATAATTTATTGGCTTACGGGATATAGTCAGGCTGAGCTTGAAGTTGTGCTTAAAAACCAAATTGAATTTCAAACTTTCTTTGCAAAAGCACCCAACATGAATCCAGCGCGGTCTAAGATCAAAGGGGTTGTGTGTGGAGTTCGGGTGGAAGATATAGCAGCACCAATCATGCGCGAAATCCGCTACTTGGATAAGTTAATCGACGAGTTGGCAAAGGGGAAGGCTATGGAAAAGATCTTGCGGAAGTGAGTGTAGAACTGATCCTTGCGTTATAATCTCAGTACTAATGACAGAAACGATAGTAAACACACTCGCGCAGTGCCGAAGCAGTAAAAATCTAACTCAGGAAGAGTTGGCGAAAACCGTAGGGGTAACTCGTCAGACAATTATTGCAATAGAGAAAGGTAACTATACTCCATCAGTATTGTTGGCACTAAAAATTGCCAAGTTCTTTAAACGGCCAGTAGAGAGTATATTTACACTACAACTATGAAAATCGGAATCGAGTTGATAATTGGTGGTATAGTTCTTGGCATTTTGGGAGTTTTTCTCAACCCTACTCATTTGCTAATGCCTGACTCTGTAAATATGCTACTGATCTTAGCTTTGATTTTAGGATTTCTAGGATTTATTGGCCTTGTTTGGCGTGAGAATGCCAATGATGAGCGTGAGGCTGTGCATATGCAAAAAGCTGGCAGAGTTTCATTTTTTGTGGGTGCTGCTGTGTTAGTACTTGGTATTGTAGTTCAAGCGTTGGAGCATGAGATAGATCCATGGTTACTATACGCCTTGTCTGGAATGGTGTTAACAAAACTGATTTCAAGAGCATTCCACAGTTTACGTAATTAAATGTAAAGTAGACTTGACATTTGTCTGTCCTAACCCGTATGATTTGGGTAAGGAGATTTTGCATGAAAAACACTTCCAACATTCTTATAGCAGTGGTGATTTTAGTAATTGGTGGTGTTGGAGCTTACGCACTGTTGAATAGCGATGCACCGATGACTAATTCAGATAAAATGGATAAAACTGACGGGATGGTGCAGGAAAATACAGCTGCAATGGCCCCAGCTGAGGATGCTGGTATGTTTGATGATACTAAAAAAATGGAAAGTTCAGATGAAATCATGATGAAAACTGGTGGCACATACGTACCGTTCACTCCAGAGGCACTAGCCGCAGCAACTGACTCAAGAAGAGTTTTATTTTTTTATGCTAGCTGGTGCCCAACTTGCAAACCAGCTGATGTGAGCTTTACTGAGAACGTAACTCAAATTCCTGATGACGTAACGGTAATCCGAGTGAACTACAACGACACAGAAACTGACAAAGCAGAAAAGGAGTTGGCAGCAAAGTATGGAGTGACGTACCAGCATACGTTCGTCCAAATTGATGCTGCTGGCGAGGAAGTGACTAAGTGGAACGGTGGCAAGATTGAGGAGTTATTAAGTAACATACAGTAAAATGGACACACTATGCTCTTACTCATCGCTTTTGCATTTTTAGCTGGGGTAGTAACTGTTCTTTCACCTTGTATCTTGCCGTTGCTTCCCATAATTCTTTCATCATCTGACGGAACAGGTAAGCAGAAGCCGTTGGGAGTAGTGATCGGTTTTGTAGCCAGTTTTACATTTTTTACCTTGTTTCTGTCCACAATTGTCAGAGTCAGCGGGATTCCTGCTGAGTCACTACGCTTTTTCTCTATTGCTGTCTTAGCTACATTTGGGGCAAGCCTGTTGATCCCAAAAATTCAGGCACAAATTGAAATTATTTTTAGCAAGTTTGCAAATCATATGCCCGCTGGACAAAGCAGAACAGGTCTTTGGGGAGGTATAGTTGTAGGTCTGTCTTTGGGACTGCTATGGACTCCATGTGTTGGCCCAATTCTTGCTTCAGTCATTAGCCTTGCTTTTACAGGAACCGTGACGACCCTAGCATTCGTGATAACTTTAGCATATGCAGTGGGTACTGCCATTCCAATGTTTACCATCATGTTAGTTGGATCCACAGGACTGCAGAAAGTGCCATGGCTGGTGAAAAATGCCAGCAATATTCAGAAAGCGTTTGGTGTGCTGATGATTTTGACCGCAATCGGTATATTTTTGAACGTAGACAGACGATTTCAAACCTATATTCTGACTGCTTTCCCAAGCTATGGTGCGGGGTTAACTAAACTTGAAGATACAGATGCAATCAATCAACAACTTGAGAAAATCAATCAAAAACCGATGGATGAATCAAAGCTTGGTAAGCCCACTTTTTCTTTGTCTCTTCAAAGAGGTCCGGTTGCTCCTGAAATTATCCCTGGAGGAGATTGGTTCAACTCTGAGCCACTTACACTTGCTGAGTTACAGGGTAAAGTTATTCTCATAGATTTTTGGACATACTCCTGCATCAACTGCCAGCGAACTTTTTCTTATTTGCGGCAGTGGCATGAGAAGTACAAGGATATGGGCTTGGTGATTATTGGTGTGCACTCGCCTGAATTTGAATTTGAAAAAAATCCTGATAATGTAGCTCAAGCCATTAGCGACTTTGCTATTCCCTACCCAGTCGTGCAAGACAATGAGTTTGCAACTTGGAAAGCCTATGAAAATCGCTACTGGCCCGCAAAGTACTTTATTGATGCAACAGGTCGAATTCGCCATAGTCACTTTGGTGAGGGAGAGTATGACGAAAGTGAAAAAGTTATTCAGGAGCTTCTCAAAGAAGCGGGTGCTGCTGAGTTACATTCAGAAATCGATAACCCCAAATACCAGATTACGGCAAGGACACCAGAAACCTATTTGGGCTATGAGCGAATTCGGAACTTTGCATCACCAGAAACGTTTGAGAAAAACAGTCTTGCCCAGTACTCTGCACCCGCACAGTTAGGTGTCAATCAGGTCGCATATTCAGGAGACTGGATTGTTTCGGGAGAGTATGCAAATCCCCAGCAGGGCTCAAACCTATTCCTTGATTTTGATGCAAAAGAAGTGTTTTTGGTTATGCGCAGTACAAAACCTGCTTCTCAGGTAAAAGTGTACTTGGACGGTACCCTGCAAGGCACTATTGGTGATGTTATGAATGGAGTTGTAACAGTTGAAGCAGATACACTATATACACTCATCAAGTTGGAAACACCTGGTCGTCATCTATTGAAACTGGAGTTTGAGGATAGCAATACTGAGTTGTATGCTTTTACTTTTGGATAGCAGGAGTAGAAGATGTTGTATAACCAATATCAGATAACTGCCAAAGTTTGGCTCTATTCAGGTGATTCAGCTTGGCATTTTATCTCCATTCCCAAAGAGCAATCTGAAGAAATAGCTACGCTCTTTAGTGATAAAAAAAGGGGATGGGGTTCGTTTAAAGTTACAGCCACAATTGGTGTAACGAGTTGGAAAACATCAATTTTTCCTGATAAAAAGTCTGGGGAGTTCCTTCTCCCGCTCAAAGTCGAAGTGAGAAAAAAAGAAGGAATTGTCAACGGGGATACCGTTGCTGTAGTGGTGGAGATAGAACTCTAGTTATTTCTCCTTTAGTTTCCAGATTACTATTCTTCATTGACACGACCATTATACATATTCTAATATACGAATATGTATGGTGTCATGTTTGAACTTCACGCTGAATTACTGAAAGCACTTGCGCATCCGCGAAGGCTGGAAATTATACAACTGCTTAGAGATCAGGAACTCTGTGTTTCTGATATTTACGAGATGCTTGATCTGCCACAGGCAAATATAAGTCAGCATCTGACGATCCTTCGTGATGCTGGCGTTGTTTCAACACAGAGGTCTGGCAAACAAATTAAGTATTCACTTGCAAACAAAAAAATTATTCGGGCGAGCGATTTATTGCGAGAGGTGCTTATAGATCAGCATGAAGGCTCCGAAATTGCAGATCATTTTACTTTGCAAATGAATGACTTAGTGCCACTAGTTCACGATCCAGTTTGCCACATGAGAATTTCTGCTAAAACCGCAAGTTACAGTACAAACCATAACAATCATGAGTACTTTTTTTGTGCCAGTGGTTGCTTAAAAAAATTTCAAGAAAAACCAGGAAACTATGTCAAAGAGTAAACAAACACAATCTGTAGATGTAGTAGGTATGCACTGTGCTTCATGTGCTAATACCATACAACGACGATTGGGCAAGGTTGATGGGGTACAAACATGCGTAGTGAACTATGGAACTGAAAAGGCAAAAATTTCCTTTGACCCAAACAAAACATCAATTTCTGCGCTGAGTAAAGAAATTAATACGCTAGGGTATTCGCTGGTGGCTGATGAAGAATCCAGTGGTCACCAAATGAATTCCTCACTGCATGAAGGTCACGACATGATGACTCTTCTCTCATCAGACAACTCAGTGAAGGAAAGAAAACTCCGAGAATTAGCAAAATTAAGACAACATGTGCTTAGCGTGATGCCTATGATACTAGTCAGTGTTTTTGTCATGGCTTGGGAAATTGGTGCTAAACCACTTCGTATTTGGTCAGGCATGCCAGAAATTGTTTCAGGATTTTTCCATCACTTACTCCCTATTTTTGCTACTTATGTTTTGTTTGTCATTGGGTTGCCATACCTGCAAGGAGTAGTACGCTTTTTAAAGCATCGAACAGCAAACATGGATACACTGGTTGGAATTGGTACGCTAGTTGCCTTTATATACAGTTTTGCTGTCACCGCATTTGAAGGACCGTTAGCACAATTTATGAATGTAAAACATAGCTACTATGATGTAACAATTGTCGTAATTGGGTTTATTACGTTAGGTAAGTATCTTGAAACTCGCTCAAAACTTAGGACTGGAGAAGCCATTGAAAAATTGCTGGGCTTGCAAGCAAAAAGTGCCATTGTGCTTCGTGAGGGAAAGCAGGTGGAAATTCCTGTCGAAGAGGTCGTAGTCGGAGATATTCTTCTAGTGAAGCCTGGACAAAAAATTGCTGTGGATGGAAAAATTCTTGAAGGTAAATCGAGTATAGATGAGTCCATGATTACTGGTGAGTCAATTCCTGTGGATAAAAAAGAAGGTGACACTGTGATCGGGGCAACTGTAAACAAGCAAGGTTCTCTGCAAGTGTCCGCAACTCAAGTTGGCTCGGACACTATGCTCTCTCAAATTATTGCTATGGTTGAGGAAGCTCAGGGATCAAAAGCACCAATTGAACGCTTAGCCGACCAAATTTCAGCAGTGTTTGTCCCAGTGGTCTTGGCACTTGCTAGTGTGGTGTTACTCTTGTGGGTAGTGGTTGGCATGCAGTTCATGCCAATTTCTGAAGCCCTAACTGTTGGGATTGTGAGCTTTGTAGGAATTCTTGTGATCGCTTGTCCCTGTGCAATGGGTCTAGCAACTCCTACCGCTGTGATTGTAGGTGTGGGGAAAGCTGCGCAGCATGGAATTCTTATAAAAAATGCTGAAAGTTTAGAAAGGCTTGGAAAAGTAAATTTCATGGTTTTGGATAAGACTGGTACTGTGACCAAAGGTTTGCCTACGGTAACTGATATTTCGCCAGTAGGTGATCACTCAGTGGATGAAGTACTGACAGTATTAGCATCACTTGAAGAGCACTCTGAGCATCCGTTAGCTCAAGCAGTGGTTGAGCGAGCAAAAAAGGAAAAACTTAAGCTTGCAAAAGTCAAAGATTTTGTTGCCATTGAAGGAAAAGGGCTTACGGGTCAGATTGACGGTAAGAATTACTATGCTGGTAATTTTAAGCTAGCAGCCGATTTGCAATTGCCGATTGATGCTGCAGCGATCACAACATTCGCTACGCAGGGAAAAACACCAATAGTGTTGATGTCTGAAAAAAAAGTATTGGCCTACATCGCAATTGCCGATACGGTCAAAGATGATGCGAAGGAAGCCATCAATGAGCTGCATGCAAAAGGCATTACGGTGGCTATGCTGACGGGAGATAATCATAAAACTGCTCAGTACATCGCGAACTTGGTTGGTATTGACCGAGTCATCGCAGAAGTGCTTCCGGGTGATAAGGCAAAAGAAGTGCAAAAACTCCAGTCTGAGGGCTATACAGTGGCAATGGTAGGTGATGGCATAAATGATGCACCAGCACTAGCTACTGCTGATGTTGGCATTGCCATGGGGACTGGAACTGATGTAGCGATCGAATCAGCAGGAATTACTTTGCTAGGTGGTCAAATCTCTAAATTGGCAAAATCAGTGAAAGTAGCTCGATCAACAATGAAAACAATTAAACAGAATTTATTCTGGGCATTCTTTTATAATGTTGTAGGTATTCCCATTGCGGCGGGTGTCTTGTACCCATTTTTCGGGATACTTCTAAATCCAGCTATTGCAGGTGCTGCCATGGCATTCTCTAGTGTATCTGTTGTACTAAATGCATTACGATTGAAGCGCATCAAGCTGTAAGGAGTAGATATGAATGTATGGGCAATTTTTCTGACGGGTTTGACTACTGGTGGTTTGTCTTGCTTAGCGATGCAAGGAGGACTACTGGCTAGCACCATTGCAAATCAAAAAGATGATGAAAGTAAGGATACTGCTAAGTCAGTTCAGCGATCTGTATTTGATCAGCTTGATTGGCTGCCAGTTACTTTATTTTTGGCGGCAAAACTAGTCTCACACACTTTGTTAGGTTTTTTACTGGGTTGGGTTGGATCGCAAGTGGAACTGGGGCTTGGTGTTCGACTTCTATTTCAGGGAGTTGCAGCGGTGTTTATGCTTGCGACGGCTGGAAACTTACTAGATGTGCATCCAGTGTTTCGCTATGTGGTGTTTCAACCACCAAGGTTTGTGCGAAAGTTGATTAAAAATTCTACAAAAAGCAAAGCCGTGTTCACGCCTGCACTGCTCGGGTTCATGACAATCTTTATACCTTGTGGGGTAACCCAAGCTATGGAAGTTTTGGCTGTAACATCTGGGAGTCCTATATCTGGGGCGGTAATACTGTTTTCATTCGTCTTAGGAACGTCACCATTGTTCGCTTTAGTGGGTGTGGCGACTGCAAAGCTGTCTGAAACATTTACTAAGAATTTTATGCGGATCGCTGCGGCATTACTTGTGTTTTTAGGTCTTAGTAGCATCAACGGCATCTTAGTTGTGTTGGACTCACCCGTCACATATGGTAAAGTGACGCAGCCTATCACCTATTTTTTCTCAGATGAACGCTTCGATATGGAAGGTGATACGCAAGTTGTAACAGTCGAAGGAGTGCAAAAAGTTTTGATTACTGTTGAAGCAAATGGGTATTCCCCGAACAGAGTGAAAGTCAAAGCAGGCATACCCGTGGAGTTGACACTGCAAACACAGGATACCTACACTTGCGCTAGCTCTTTCATACTAAAAGCGTTTGACATCAAGATGCAGTTAGGGCCTACTGATAGCCAGACCGTTTCATTCACGCCAACAAAAAAAGGAAAATTCCCATTCACTTGCTCAATGGGCATGTACACTGGTGTATTGGAGGTTATCTAATATGTTCAATTTTTTCAAAAAAAAACCAAAAGGTCAGAAAATAAAAATTCCAATAGAGGGGATGCACTGTACGAGTTGTGCTTTGAATATTGATGATGCGTTGGAAGACATCAAAGGTGTGTTTAGTTCTGAGACAAGTTATGCTAGGTCTGAAGTTACAATTGAGTATGATCCGAAGGTGGTTTCTGAAACGCAGCTAGAAAGTGTAATCATTTCACAAGGGTACCAAATGGTTGATGAAAAACCTAAAAAATAGATGAGTAAAAATATAGATTTGAAGATTTTGTGCAGCGTGATAGTTTTAGAGAATAATACATAGTGTGAAAGAGGCTGCAATGATACACGAATTTGCAAGTAGCAGGAGAGAATCTAAGCCCATGTTGCCAAGTGGTATAAGAGAAATACTACTCACACAGTTGGATAATATTATGCTGCACGATTTTGATGAACACTCTATGGGTCCTGTTAGTGTGACTACTTATGAGCGTTTAGAGCAATTATTGCAAACGCTTGGTCCTGAAATTCACTCACGAGAAGAAGACGTGATTTTTATCATAGGCAGAAGGGTATCTAGGGAAATTGAAGATTGGGAAGAGAAATATTCATGGGGATTTGACGGGAAAGTATCTGATGATCAGATAAGTCGTTTGGCTTGTTTACTTCGATTAAGAGATCGTTATTCATCAGGATTCTAACACATTGTATATCTGTAAAAGGTTCGATCACCACATCTCATTGCAAAGTTTGAGTTTGTGATACGTAAATATAGGCATATCATGAAGCGTGTGAAAACCTTATAAGTAGCGTAGTCAGATTGCTTACGATCATATGATAAGTAGCCGACTGATTGCAAAATGGTCGAAGGAAATAGTTATGCATGAAACCCCCATCAAAGTAGAAGTTTCAGTAAACGCACCTCTATTAAAAGTCTGGGAATACTGGACTCAGCCTGAGCATATTGTCAATTGGGCATTTGCTTCAGATGACTGGGAAGCACCAACTGCTGAGAACGATGTGCAGGTAGGCGGTAGATTTTTAACTACCATGGCAGCTAAAGACAAAAGTGCAAGCTTTGTTTTCTGGTGTCTACACTGTGGTAGAACATCAGACGCGTCTTGAATATGATATGGATGACGGAAGACACGCAGCCATAGTATTTTCAGAATCACCTGAGGGTGTAACAGTATCAGTGTTTTTTGATCCAGAAAAGGAAAACTCAGAAGAATTACAGCGGCAAGGTTGGCAGGCAATTTCTGATAACTTCAAGAAGTATGTTGAGAGCGAAAAGTAGTTGAAGGCGAAGACGGGGGTATGCACCAAAAATATAAGCCAGTAGTACTGGCCGCACTGTTGTATGGAGTGCTTCCGATACTCCTTCAGATAAATCCACTTGTTCAAACGATCGCTTCGTTTCTAATACCTATTTTTTTTGTGGGTTATTACATTCTTAGCAAAAAATTACTTACCCTTGGTAGCCTCAATTATGTTGTTGCAGTAGCATTTGCAGTCATAGCATGTATCGTTTCATATACTGTTGGAACACTTTTGTTTATGCTGGGCTCTGTTTTTTTTGGTCAACAGGTGGTCAAGCAGTTGCACACACTTTCTGGATTTCTCACGGTAACTGCAGGTCCGCTCAGTGCATTGCTTGGAGTGACATTCGCTAAGCTGCTGTTTGACGTACAAATGAAATCTACACTTATGAGCAGGCAGAACATAGTAGCGGTCTTATGTATCGCTTCTGGTAGTGTTATTTTTCTATGGAACATAAAGTTCTTAGAAACGATGCCTGAGAGGCAGGAAGCCAAAAGAGAGCAAGCTTTACAGCAATTGTTGTCAGCTCCAAGTATTGGACTATATGATATTTCTTTTAGCCCACGAACTTCTCATGAGCCACAAAGAGACTGGGAACTGTTCACTCATGAAAATACAGGCTTTTCTCTGCGAATTCCCCCACACCTAAAGGCGCGAATTGGCACAAACGGTGGAACTGACGAGGTTTTCCTGCAGTACAAAAAACCTACCAATAGAAACTCAGAGCAACTTTTCGCAACTATTACAACCAGATTGCAATGGAACGCTGAGAATAACTTTAAGACCAGGGATGAGGCTGTACTGTTTACTATCAAGTATGTAGAACCGTATGTAAAAACTTTGAACTGGCCAGTTGCAATAGATCCGTTAGGGGAAAGCTCGAAAACGATCTCATCCAATGAACTCTATTTTATAGTTACAGAGTATGCTAATCCCAGTCAAGCAAAAATCGAGCCTGCAAAAACTCTCTACACCATACAAGGCACACCTGCCAGTGGGTATGCGGTGTGGAAAATATATCTTGCTGATGGTGCTGATGAGAACCTTGAGATTGCTAAAAAAATTATGGAATCTTTGCAATAAGCATCAATCCAAGTATAGTTTTCTGACACCTTACTAGAGAACTTAGTTGGTTTACGTGTTTCTCTAATTACTTAGCGCACTAGATCGTGCGAGGTATTCGCGAACTCTGGTTAGAAAATGTAGGAATTTTTCTACATGCTGTTCTGGTCTTCTGGCGCCATTATTGCGCCAGCCCTTGTCTTCAAGTTTTATTGATAGGCTAATAAACATTCCTATATTTTCAATGTATTTTCTCATAGCTGGAACATCATGCAGTCCTAGAATTTTAGTACCCCACTCATCATTTTTCCAGAGCACGTTGTTTTGAACATTTTGGGACATGCAGTGAATAATATCGAACTCACAGAATTCTTTGCGATCATAGTCGGTTTCTTGTAAAAACAAGGGTCTTGTGACGTTTAGAGCGTCAGTGGGGTAGTTTTTAAGTCTTCCAAAAG
>CAZSJW010000021.1:0-13287 GCA_964607285.1 uncultured Pseudomonadales bacterium | reverse complement strand
AAATAGATCCACTAGAGGAATTACCTGTACCAGCTGTACTTACGTCAGTACTAACCACACGTATGTTTCCTGAATTTACAGAGTAAACAAAAATATCGCTGTGCGCATTTTCATCATCTGTTACTAAATTTGTCGCTGCAGATTGAACTACTACTAATGTACCATCCGCTGAAATTGAGGGAGCAGAGCTCGTATCGTCACCTGCGATGGACTCAACTTGTGATACAAGAGTTGTAGATTCATTCAGCACTTCTTCTGCTTGCACGTCATATATACAAGTATCGCTAGTGCCGTTCGTATCATCGGTTACATCGTATAAAAAAATATCGGTGGTTCCATTGTCATCATCTGTAACCAAACTGTCGGCCGTAGAATGAAAGACTATATCTAGTGGAGTTGGGTGATTTTGAAGTCTGGGTAGTGGAGAAAACAATGAAAATGATTGAGGGCGCTAGGCTTATTGTAGATTCATGTCTTTGAGCGCATACTACAATTGATGAGAAACTTCCTAAAGTTTAGCGCATCTGTGATTGGTTGCGAGGTTGTTGGCTTACTTGGAACTCCATTTACAATAACCGCGATCCCAAATTGGTACGCTACACTGAACAAGCCATTTTTCAGCCCACCCAACTGGGTATTTGGCCCAGTTTGGACGTTGTTATATTTCTTAATGGGCGTTGCTTTTTTTCTGGTTTGGAAACAAGGATGGCAGAAGAAGCGCGTCAAAACTGCCGTTCAATTCTTTTTAGTTCAATTGGGACTTAATTTTGTTTGGACACCAGTTTTCTTTGGCCTGCAGTCACTAGCAGTTGGGTTGGTGGTGATAGTGGCGATGTGGGTTGCCATCGTGCTGACAATGCAGAGATTCTACAACATTTCGAGGGTGGCATTTTATTTACTTGTGCCATATCTTCTCTGGGTGAGCTTTGCAACTGTGTTAAATGCCGCAATTCTGATACTAAATTAACCGATCAGCACGCACAGCTAGTGGTCATGTCGCTCCAACCCAACGAGGACCTCAGTGTGGAGAACACTTCAGAAGAAAATCCTCTCAAACTATATTCAATCTATTCGCCTCCACATCACAAGGATGGGACTGTGCACAAAACCAAGCAGGAGGCTGAGGCTGATACTGCGGATCAGATTTAAATTTACTTAATCCAGCTGCAGTTTCTCGCGCCCATGTACACCATGATAACGAGAATAGCTCCCACGCCAACAAAGCCGATTGGCTCGTAAAGTATTTCCATCAGTGGCGTATCCTGGCCAAACAGTAGATGAAGCACGACCGCGAGCGGCAGTGTCCACCACAGCCAGGATGATTTTGGGATAGATATATGCAGCAATGCAAACAGTTTACTGAGGAGCGGAGAAAGTATCACAACACCCACATAGCTCAAGACCGTATCAAAAATTGCAAACGGGCCGATGCGGAACTGACGGAGAAAAGTGAGTGTGTCCATGTCTGCAGTGTACTCTTATTGCACGCGAAGGTGCAGGGCAATCTATCGCTCTAATTGCATAAATCGTTGCTGTTTGCCTTGTCTATTGAGCCCCCGCATAGGGCCTTTCCCAAACCATGTGTCATTTATACCAGTTACATCTATAAGGAATGCGGCAAGAATAATTGTTGCTATGAAAGCAAGTACTATAGCTGAAAAATTCTTCTTGTATGAAAAATCAAACTTCTTTAGGAAGTAAATTCCAGCTACCATTCCGAACACTGCTAGAGCAGGTATCCACCACGGAAATGTTTGGAGCATGAGTTGCAGTCTCCATTGTCCCATGGGTCCATGCTGGCGGAAGAGAAAAAAGCTAAGGTTGAGCATAAAAATAGCACCGATGCTTAATCCCAGTAACCCAGCGCTCATGAGCAATGACCCAAGCAGAAAATACCAGCGTGGCTTCATGCTAATTTCATTGTTGCTGATTTGAGTCATCACCGCTTCTTCTAGTGTAACTCGTTGTGACGGTTTTTTAGTCTGAGTCATTACTTTTTTTGGCATATGTTCCTCACTAAATGTTTTGCACGATTGATTCTCGTTCCAACAGTACCGATTGGTATGCGCAAAACATCACTAATTTCTTCGTAGGATTTTTCTTCCAGATAGAATAAGACTAACGGTACTTTATACAGGAGGCTCATTTTCTGCAAACAGTGCTGCAGGTGCTCAGTAAGTTCTTTTTTAATTAAGGCATCCTCCAGATCAATAGTACTATCAACGTCAAGCGCTTCTTCAATAACAAGGTTATTTTTAGCAGAGGCAATAAGATTCATTGCTTGATTATGCACAATTCGGTAGATCCAGCTGGAAAATTTCAGTTTAGGATTGAAGCTGCGCAAGTTAACATACGCTTTAATGAAAGCTTCTTGGACAGCATCCGCCGCAAGCTGCTCATCGTTCACCAAGTATGTTGCATAACGCAACAATTTTTTTTCATACCTGCGAATGATTTCCGCGTACAAGTTTTTGTCTTCTTTTTTAACAAGTTCGACAACTTCATTGTCGCTGAAATTCTGAAGCGTTTGCATTATGTTGATACTGGTGAGTATATGCCAAATCTTCCCTAGCTGATAGTTCAACTAGGGAAGAAGATGGAGTAACAGTTATCGATTCATCCTACCTTGGCTGTTGCCTTGGCCCATACCACTTCCATTGTGTTGGCCGAGTCCAAGTTTCGCTCTGATAGCATTTGCCTCAGTGGTTTTGCCTTGCAGGGCTAGCTCATGAGCTTCTGCGAATTTGGCAAAATTCTCTGCAGTAATTCTGCGAGTAATCCCTCTGCCATTCATCTGAGCTTTCCAAGCCTCATAGTTCTTGTTTGCAAATGCTTCAGTCATTGCCTCGTGGCGCTCTGGGGTGTAGTTTGGTCCCTGCACATTTGGATCACCTTTGTAAGCCAAAGCTGTTTGTGGGATCAAGACTGCAGCTCCTATAATGAGGGCGGTTGCTCCCAAAAGCATGGTTTGTTTGTTCATAGGTTGTTCTCCTTTCAAGGAAAATACTTATAACTACCTGTAATACAGTAGAGCAAGCAATTTTCTTTCAAGTAGATTCCGAAGGCAGTGGGGATGGGAGAGCTCACATTTCTACTGTAAACACACTTTTCAATTTGCAGGGGAGATACAGTGGTAAATAAACATGATTATTCCTCCTGCTTCTGCACTACATACGGATTAGGTCGATTTGGGTTTCTCATTGTACGCACAGCTATACGCAACATCCAACTGGAAAAAGGATAGAGTAGCGGTACTGACAGCATTTTTCCTATCAAAGCATCCTGTTGTATTGTGTTCTGATAGACTTCAGATGCTACATACTTCTCAATTAATTGGGGTCTAGATTTGCTTAGAATGCGTAGGGAATCAAATGGATGGACATGCAGGCCGTTCCTTTTAAACATTGGTATAGCTCGCCGCAAGTGGCTTGTATCAGTTAGGAGGCCGAACGAAGCATGCTCTGGGTGCTGTCGAGCAACTATTTTTTTAACTTCTCTGGCATTTCCTTCTGTATCTATTGATGTTTCCTCTAGCTGGATTGCCTCACTTGGTATACCTTGAAAAATTCTTAGAATATGTTGTTTCATTGCATATGCCTCAGACGGCAAGTTACTTCCAGCTGTTTGACCGCTAGATAGTATCATGGTTTCTGCGATTCCTGCCTTATATAACAAACCGGTAGCTAGAGCATTGATTCTAGATTGGGCGCTGAGTGTAAAGCGTTGGTGTGCTAGTACTTTTCTGTCAATGCCCGATAGGAAGTTTCTTCCAAGTACGATTAGTGCGTGTACTTGGGGGAGATGGTGTAGCTCAGGGGTATGCAATGATTCGGTATGTTTCACTTTTGTTAAAGTATAGCAAATTGTTGGTGTGATGTATCAAAAAACTGTTTGGTGGGTGATATCTGAAAAATTTGGAACTTTTTAAGTAATACCTTCATTCCTCTGCGCACCAGAACTCACATTCTTTTATTTGGTACCATATAACCTTGCTTAACCAATAGATTCTGCATCTCATTCATACGGTCTATTTGTTCTGGCCGCATTAGATTAATAACGTTAATGAATTCTTGTAATAAAAGTCTCCCAATCTCGCTTTGATTCAAAAGAGCAATTATTCTGTAAGCCGTCTCCACCTGCAATGGTAGGAATCTGGGCACTTCAACGACTTCATTCTCTTGCTCGCTTATATCAAGCTCAATGAGTACTAACTTATCCGTTCCAGCCTTTGCTTGAATTCCTTTCATAGTTAAAGCACCTCCCGCTCCAGAAACAAAATGTTTAGCAGGGTGATTAAAGGTATAAATAAATGGGCCTAAATTACAAGAAACGTTTACTCCGTTTGGACCACTGATGGTTCTGGATTGGCGCACGGCTAATAACGTGGGGTGGCAGAAAGCTGGAAAATGAGTTTGGTTAATTGCCTCAAAAGTATCTACAGATGTAATATGTGTGACAACAGGACCCTGAAGTTTTACTGGATTATATCTTGATTCTATTTCTCTAAAATAAGACATTTAAGGGGAAATTATACCATCTCGGCAAGTCGAAATAGGAGAAATAGGACAAAATATCGATTATTTTGCGGAGTATGTGAATCTGGAATCGATATTTCAATACAACTAGGATAAATCAGTAAAGGGATTGTATGCCACTTCCCACAAATATCCATCAGGGTCTGCAAAGTATCCAGAATACCCTCCCCAAAAAACTTTTTGCGGTTGTTTCACTGGTTTAGCTCCACAAGAGATTGCTAGTTGAAATACAGACTCAACATCTTTTTCTGAGGGAACATTGTGAGCCAAAGTTATCCCACCAAAACCAGATCCTTCTGCAGACGCCCCGACATCTTCTGCTAATTGTTCTTTAGGGAAAAGAGCCAACCACGTTCCTTCCATTTCAAAAAACACAATAGCATCATTCTTTTTATAATTATGTGTTTTAAACCCTAGGCCGTCCCTGTAAAATTCTAAAGACTTTTGAAGATCTTTAACACCCAGAGTGATAATGCTTATTTTCTTTTTCATAGGTAGCTTAGGCGGAGCACCTAGGTCTGGAACTCATGCGTCGTTATAACTATTTCTTTTTAATGTTGCTGAACTGTTCTAAAATTTCATCTTTTAAGATGCCTGCTTCTATATTAATCTCGTAACCTGAATCTTCTGCCAAATCCTTCATAAGAATTTTTCTTGGTCTTAAAAGTTTAGGCAATTCCTCTCTTGTTAAGCCCACAACTATTTTAGGGATCTTTGCTTGGAAAATAGCCGCAGCACACATTGCGCACGGTTCATTTGTGCAATAAATTGCACAATCATTAAGCTCATTTCTATAGAGATTTCTACATGCTTGTCTTAATGCATTGATCTCGGCGTGCTCAGTGACATCACCTGTTGTTCCATTTTCACACTTACCTTGTCCAACGACTTGGTCACCACAAACAATAACCGCACCAAACGGAAGATCTCCTGACTCTTTAGCAAGTTGAGCCTGCTGAAGAGCCATGTGCATATATTTTATTGAGTCTTCATTTTTCATAGTTTTTTGGCGGAGAGGGCGGGATTCGAACCCGCGGTTCTTGCGAACGGCGGTTTAGTAAACCGCTGCACTAGGCCACTATGCGACCTCTCCTTAGAATAGTAGAATTATACTCTATACTGTCACTACTATGGCAACTTCAAAGATTCCGTTTACCAAATCCAAGTACCAGGCTATGCAGCAGCAAGTTGATACGCTACGCACTGAATTAGCAGCAGTTAAAATTCGGCTGAACGAAGCACGAGAGATGGGTGATTTATCAGAAAATGGCGCATACAAATATGCTAAGTTCGAGATTGGGCGAATCAATCGTGAACTGCGGGTGATGACAGATTTACTGCAGCGAGGTGAGGTGATTACGGCAGGCAAGGAAGTGCAAGGCGGATTTGGCAGTTTTGTTAGTTTGCAGAACTCGGCAGGAAAAACGATTCGCTACCAACTAGTTTCTCAGTATGAGTCAGATCCTATGACTGGGAAATTATCATTGGAAAGCCCGATTGCACAGGCGATTGCTGGGAAAAAAGCAGGGACTACCGTTGTAGTAGAAGTGCCGAGAGGGTTGCAGGCATACACGATTGTTGGGTGGGAATAACAATTACTGAATAAAGCTAAACAACCGATTATAATACTGCGCCACCCTCTCACGACGATTTTTGATAGCGTGTCGCTGCGCATCCTCAGCCCTTACAAATCTTTCTAAAGGACATTTTTCAGCATCTCGGTGGTGATGCTCATGCTCCAAATGCGAGATCAAAAACTGCACGCCATCTTTTGTCTGCTGAAAGAAATGATCCTTGCCAATTATTTCTTCTAGCCCCGTGATGACGAACACGTCATGCACTTGTTCTTTGAGATCTGCAAAGTACAAATCTTTGCGTGCGGACTTCAGAGTGT
This sequence comes from uncultured Pseudomonadales bacterium, assembly GCA_964607285.1. Lineage (GTDB taxonomy): Bacteria > Patescibacteriota > Microgenomatia > UBA1400 > PJMF01 > CAZBMX01. Next base: position 6,858 of record CAZSJW010000021.1, on the reverse strand, counting down.
GGTACATGCTTGCCAGCATTTCTTCGGCTGAGGAGTCGATTTCATTGATGCCGCTTCCTACAATGAGCACGAATTTAATATGTCTGTTTTTTGCTAAGTACGCAATAATTTCTTCCTCAAAGTAGGCACTGTTTGCAAAAAACAGCGGTGCGTCGAGTCTCACGATGGCTATGTTTTCACAGCGTTCAAGTTGGAAGCGTTCGGAGTCATGGAACGAACCATCTCTGTATTTGGACATAAACACAACTTTTGGATGTGCGTTGCGGTATACATAATGTCCAAGCGAAAATAGTACGCCTATCAGAATACCTTTTTCTAAATGCGGTGCTGTGTACAGGGTTACAACAAACGTCAATAGTGCAGCAACAGCATCGAACTTATTTGTCACCCAAATGTGTTTTATTTTAGTGATATCAATCAACCCAGCTACCGAGTACACAATAATCGCTGCCAAGACTACTTGTGGCAAGTAGTATAAAAATGGCGTGAAAAACAGCAGTGTGATTAGAACAATTGCACTGGTAAAAAGACTGGAAAACTCTGTTCGTGCACCAGCTTGGAAGTTGACAGCAGTGCGGGAGAAGGAACCTGCCACGGGGTAACTTTGGAAAAACGATCCAAACAAGTTTGCCAATCCCTGACCTAACAACTCACGGTTGGGATTTACTTTGCTTTTAGTTTTAACCGCAATTGCTTGGGCAATTGAGATTGATTCGGTGAAACCAATCAGCGACATCGTGACCACACTGATGCCTAGGATCGTAAGTGAGCCTAATGAAAGTGCTGGCCATTGTGGCAGTGGAAGTCCAGTGGGAATGGTGCCAATTATTGCACCGTTGTACTTTGTGAAGTACGAAACAAATGTATACAGCACAACCATGATTAGAATGATCGGTAGTTTTTTGCGAGTGGCTTTCAACAGAATCATCGAGCTAAGGACGCACACTCCCATGGTGAGTGTGTGGGGTTCTAGATTCACGGTAGCACTTTGTAACACCGCCAGCACCGTTTGATAGTGGTACTCAAAAGTGCCCACAGAAACGCCAAAAAACTTAGAGAGTTGTGTGGTGGCGATAATAAGTGCGGCAGCGTTGGTGAAGCCATAGACTACGGGATGCGAGAGCAAGCTAACCAAGCCACCAAGTTTGAGTATACCCAGTGCAATTTGGAACAGCCCTAAACTAAACGCAAGCGCAATTGCTAAGGCTATATACTCGGGACTGCCTTGCACAGCTAATGGAGTAATTGCCGCTGCGGTCATGACAGACAAAATTGCAACAGGTCCAGTGGAAAGTTGTTTGCTTGAGCCAAAAAATGCCGCTACGACTGGTGCTATCAGTGCGGCGTATAACCCAAATGTGACTGGCAATCCTGCAAGTTGGGCGTAGGCGAGGGACTGGGGGATGAGCACCAGTGCAACAGTGAGGCCGGCAGTGAAATCTTGCTTGAGAATTTCCTTAGTGGGCAGTTTTCCAGAAAAAAGCATGGGTTTAGTGTAGCATGTGGGTGTGTTGCGTATCACACGAATTGTATAATTCCCAAACGAAGGAAATATATGGATACCAATGCATGAGTTGATCAATTTGTCTGTGTTTTGAATAAAAAAATGGAAGTGCCACGGGCAGTCAATGCAGTCGCTCATATGGCAGCAGGGCTGGCGTTTCAACACAGACAAAATTTTGCGCCACTACGGTTTAGAAATTTTGTAGATCAATTCAAAAGTATCCATCCTGCCACTTCAGAAAATGGCTTCATTTTTTTAAGCGCAAAGAATAGCAATCAAATTCGCACACTCAGAAATCAGCTTATTGAGAAGAACATCTTGTTCACTGATTTTACAGAAACTATGGTGGAAGGTACGCATGTGGAGCAGCAAAAGGCTTTTGATGTAACACCAGAGATTGAGCTAGAGTATTTCGGCATTTGCTTTTTTCACAATATTGTTGAAGCCAAGGAGTTGACTAAGAAGTTTCAATTGTACCGATAGGTTTTAAATATCTTCCAGAGGAAAATCCAACCAAACTATGGTACACTAACTAATTCAATATGGCAGGCGAAACTATCATCAACTTTACCAATGTCACCTTCGAGTACGGTTTGCACCGTGAAATTTTGGACGAGGTGAATTTTTCCGTGCGCAGTGGCATGAAAATAGCGCTCATGGGACAGAATGGGGCAGGCAAAAGCACCATTTTTAAGCTCATTACAGGTGCACTCAAGCCACTTGCTGGCACAGTTGCAGTAAAGCACGAGCTCACCGTTGCAACTGCCCATCAAGTCATCACTCCCGAAGAGCGAGAGCTGTCAGTTGAAGCATTTTTTACCCGAGTCTGCAAAGAAGACTCGCACATTTTGCGCAAACGCATGGCAGAAGCACTCGATGCAGTTAACTTGGTTGCGCCAGCTGAAAAAATCGTCAAGGATTTTTCAGGTGGACAACAAGCTCGATTGCTACTGGCGGCTGCACTCATTCAAAAACCAGATGTGTTGTTGCTTGATGAACCTACCAACAATCTAGACTCAGCAGGTATTGGACATTTGATGGTATTTTTGATGATGTATCCAAAAACAGTGTTGGTCATTTCCCATGATGCGGACTTTTTGAACACGTTCACCGATGGTGTGTTGTACTTGGATAACTTCACGCGCAAAGTTGAACAGTATTCTGGTAACTATTACGATGTGGTTGAGCAAATCAAGCAACGAATTGAGAAAGAAAACAGCCAAAACGCTCGCATGGCTAAAGAAATACAAGAAAATAAAGAGAAAATAAACTTTTTCGCTCACAAAGGTGGAAAAATGCGTTTGGTGGCACGCAAAATGCGGGAAAAAGTTGAGCAGTATGAGAGCGAAAAAGTGGATGTGCGCAAAGAAGACAAACCGATTCGCAAGTTCCAGATTCCTGTGCAAGTCGATCTGCCTTCGACGATTATGACGATCGACTCATTTACAATCATGCAGGATCACAAGGAAGTGACGAAGCCCGCCAAAATATTGCTGGGTAAGGATGAGCATTTGCAGATTGTTGGTCCTAACGGCATTGGCAAGACTACCCTGATTGAGTCTATGGCAACTGGTACCGCTGTGGGTGCAAAGATAACACCAGGTGTTCGAGTTGGTTACTATCGTCAGGATTTTTCTACGCTCAACTATGCGCACACTGTCCATGAGTCGCTCGTGGAAGCTATGCTCGCAGGTGATGGAAGCGGGACGGAGGAGTATTTGCGCTCGGTTGCCTCTGGTTTTCTGCTTACTTCACGGGTGATAAACTCAGAAATTCACAGTATTTCGGAGGGGCAAAAAGGGTTGGTGTGTTTTGCGCGGCTGGTGTTGCAAAAGCCTGGGTTGTTGATTTTGGACGAACCTACTAATCACATTAATTTCCGACATTTACCCATTATTGCCGAAGCGCTGAGTGCGTATGAGGGGGCGATGATTTTAGTTTCTCACGTTGAGGATTTTGTGTCGCACATTCGAATTGATGCTAAGTTGGATTTGGAAAAGTAACCAGAAATTTGTGAAATTCGGTTGCAACTCACAAAATATCCTTTAGAATAATTCCATGAACACATGGATTTATGAAGGTGGAGGATTTTCTCCAACTGAAGTTGAAACAAAAAATTATTTGGCTGTGTTGGATAGCGGATTACGGATTCTAGATCCCGTGCAATTTTCAGAAGCTGAGAAAGCGGCACTTCCTCGTGTTGAAGTGCGGAGAGGTCAAGCAATTGGTGATGCTGTTGCGTTCTTGTTACAAGGTGATTCAAGCGTATTGAGGAAGATGTGGCGGGAAGATACAGATTTTTGGCCCCTGACTGGCCCAAATTTTTCTACTGTCTTGTTTACAGACTCGAGTTTTATGGAGTACTTGTTGAAGAATGATGACTTGACGCACCGATTTTCTCCACCATTAGAAGCAATTAGAGAACATGTTGGAGCAAATGCAGTGACTATTGCTAGAAGAGGCAACGATCCCATGGATGTAGACTCAGCATTCATGCACAGGAAGTTAAGAAAATTGCTTGCACCTGATTTTACACCCAAGGGTCCAGAGAAACACTACAACATGTATGCAGAAATCATTCAGCGTCACGCAAGTCAAATTTTTGCTTACATGGCTCGGCAGTCGCAGACTGCTCGCGCTTGGGGAAGAGAGGCAAAAGTGGATATGTCTCACTTGACAGCTCGGTACACATTGGGTGCAGTGTTTGAATCACTTTTTGGCTACTCAGATATTGATGCAACATTAAAACAAATGAAGCATGATTTAACAGAGCAAGGCAAAACTAGTTTCAGTGATTTTGGCGATCTGAAACAGTTCATTCGACTCGCAAACAAATGGGTCAGTGCAATAAATAACACAGGAGGTTCGCTGTTAGCCAAAAAGTTGTATCCAGGTACGCACGCTCGCTACCTAGAGGGTAAGGAAAAGCTGAAGAATTACACTGATTGGATGCTAGAGCATGCGAGAATGACCCATTCCAATGGTGAACAGACTATGATTGGTAAGTTATTAGAAGCTCACCTAATCGACACTGATAATGAGCAATTAAACATGCGAAATCGCAAGATTCGGGAAAGCGCTGTGCCGGGTTTATCCATTGTTGGGTTTGAGACAACAGCGTTAATACTACAAAGATTCATGTTTCAGTTACGCAGTACACCAGGATTGTTAGAACAAATACAATCAGCTGTGGAAGTGAACGATGAGCAATTTTTAGAGAATGTTTTTTTTGAACTCTCACGATTACATCCGGGAATTCCTAGACTACCAAGAGTTCTTAATCAGGATATGATACTGGAAAAGAACGGTAATCGTTTTCTACTGCCAAAAGAAACCATGCTTACTTTTCTGATTCATGCCGCAAATAAGGACCCGCGATTTTGGGGAACAGAGTTTGATCCTGAAAAGTTCCATCCTGAACGCTGGAATGCTTTCAGAAGAGATGGAGTTGGAAGTTTGTCGTTTCCCCCATTTTTCTTTTCATTTGGTGCAGGCAATACGCAATGTACAGGTCCTCAATTTGCATTACTTGAATTTAAAACGTTCGTGAAAGAAATGGTGCAATATGGTGATCAATTTTCAATTGATGTCACTGGATCTGATGAAGCACATTTCGACTGGGTAATATCAGAGCATGTGCAACCAAAAATTACTGCTCGTTTATCACGCAAGAAGAAAAGGAAAATAAAATTGTAACTAATAATGCAAATAGCAGTATACTACTGACATGGATACTATCCACAACATAGGCGCATGTGCTATTATTTTCAACTCCTCAGGCAAAGTGCTAGTTGGCAAACGCAAAAACAGCTACAAGGCTGGAGTGTATGGTTTCCCTGGAGGTAGAATTGAGTTCAACGAACCCATTCTGACAACAATTTCCCGAGAAGTTCAAGAAGAAACGGGGATAAAGCATCATGATTTTGAGTATGTAGGCGTTGTGCGAGAAAATCAGGAGGAGTTCGACTTCATACATTTTGTGTTTGTAGCACAAATTGGGGATGTAGAACCAACACTCTGCGAACCTGAAAAATGCGAAGGTTGGGAGTGGCACGATCTGCAAGAGTTGCCAACCAACTTGTTGCCAGGGCATGCGGCGGCGACTGTGCTATATGTGCATGGAGAGGAATTGATTGACATCACTGGATAAACTAAAAGTGCTAGTGGTCTGCGGACGCAACAAAAAACGTAGTTTGACCGCTGAAGTGTTGTTCAAAAACCATCCGCATCTTGTGATACGATCAGCTGGTGTGAGTTCGGCTGCCAGGCATGTGGTTTCGCAAAATGAAATAGACTGGGCAGATCAAATATGGTGCATGGAAACAAAACACGCTGAGAAATTGCAAGAATTGTTTTCAACAACGAAATCTATTAGAGTACTAGATATACCTGATGAGTATGAGTTTATGGATGTTGAACTTGTTGCACTCCTTACAGCTGAAAGCCAATATGTTTAAGAAAATGACAACAGCACGCGCCCTTGCGTACGTAAGTATAGTTGTGTTGCTCATTTTGCTAGGCAACACTGTATTCCGCTCAGATAGTTTCTCGATGGATGTGCCAAAAACTACTCCAGCCGTTGAGCTGCAGTTCGAATTGGACAACTACGTGCAGTTCTCGGAAAGTACTTTGCAGAGCTCTAAAGCTCGGGGGCAGTCATTACTATTCTTTGCAGCCACTGGCTGGTGCCAAACTTGTTCTGAGTTGGAAAATGAAATTGTGGCTCGTGCTCCTGAAATTCCTAGCGGTATGACAGTTCTTAAGGTGGATTACGACAATGATACGGAAATGAATCGCAAGTATGGAGTGACAATGCAGCATACACTTGTGTTGCTTGACTCAAACGGGGCAGAAATTACCCGATGGGCAGGTGGGAATTTTGATGCGATGTTGAAAAAGTTAAGTGAAATATGAACATTGCAGATTGTACACACATACCAGAGAAGTTAGCTAAGCCTAGAACAGACCACTGTGAAGGCGGCGATAAGTCGGGCAGCTTGCGGGTTTGTTTGACGTGTGGTCATGTTGGCTGCTGTGATTCTAGTCCCCATCAACATGCAAGAAAACATGCAGCTGAAACAGGGCATCAGGTTATGGCTTCCTACCCCGCCGATGATAGTTCATTTCTTTGGTGCTATCAAGATAATGACTACCTAGAAAGTGCCGACGCAAACGCAAGTAGCCATAACCCTTCTCTATAAAATATTCTTGGAGGACAATAGTGTGGTGTAGACATCTTTAATATTGCTGAAGAATATGTCACAATGGTCAAGAAGAGTTGCTTGCCCTATGACTTTTGAACTAGCATTCCCCGCGGCTCTGCCGCGTGGCCCTTTGTAGGAAGGTGCGGAAAC
>CAZSJW010000020.1:0-16169 GCA_964607285.1 uncultured Pseudomonadales bacterium | reverse complement strand
TTTTGGAAGACTTAAAAACTACCCCACTGACGCTCTAAACGTCACAAGACCCATGTATATTATTCGCTTTATAGCTGTCACGCAACAGTATCTGAACATAAATTGTCAGTAACTTCTATTCAGAACCGAGACAAAAGTATTTGGATCAACTGGAGTACCTATAACTCTCATCAGCCTTTCAAGAATCGTGGCCACAGGAGTGCCATTTGTTATTTCCTGCTTTACATATGTTATGGCTTGCTCAGGTTGACCCTTGCCTCGCAAACTCAGAGCAGCATCAACAAGAGCATACGTCTCAGGAATATCCGAGAGATGTGATAGATTGGAACCCTGCAGGTTACCCTGCCACTTTCTCATCTCGGATTTGAGACTGAGTATCTGTCTGCATAAGTCAGCAGCATCTACAGATAATCCATATACCCGATCAATCTTTGCCAAAGCCCTTCTGTTATCCATCTGATGCAATTGTGCAAGTCGATTCAACAAATCTATCTGATTTGACCACCCTGTCACACCTGAATCGGGGGTTGTACGACGAGCCAAAGCAACCAGAGAACTTGGTCTTAAATCCAGTCTTTGATTCAGCAGATCTTCACGAAGCGCAACATCACTAGGATCTAATCGCCTCAAGCCAACATCAAAAGTGCTGGCATCCTGCTCATCAAGCAAATCAATAAATTGTTGCCGCTTTTCAGCCTCACTAACTTGAGGAAGTGTGTCTCGTCTGTCTACTCTGGCATGTGCACCGCAAGCAGAACAAAACTGATACCCAGGAGTCATTGGTTTGCCACATTGCGTGCAAAACGGAAAAACACGTGGTTGCTCAAGCATCTGACCTCTCTCCTAAACTTCTAAATACTTTGCTTTTATTTCCAGCTCTTCATCTGAGTAATCCAACGCACTCTCCAAAGACTCTGCGTACTCCCTACCAGTTAAATCCCGAAAGACAGCCAGCAATCTTGAGTGATCCATAAGACCATCAACAAACTGAGAAAATAAATCGTACACCTTGTCGACTGCGCCATGTGCCCCTCCAAAAAGTGGTGCATTAAACTTTCTTAGCTGTTCATTTATAAGAGAGTCAATGGCCTGCATGTGCTCGCGAGTACGCTGGTACTGCAATGATAGAAGCAGTGCTTCAATGCGCTCGATTAGTCTACGAGTCATCCTCATATCAAGTCCGATGTATGCAGCCAGATCCATTCTCTCAGTATCATCAAGTTCGATAGGCTCATCCCCTTTTTGAACAAGAGCTTGTTTTCGCAACAGTTTTAATTTTTTTTTGTATTCTGCCACTGACAGTCGTTCTGCACCTATGGGTGGTACACCAACTTTGCCAGTAAGTGTACGTTTCCCTAAGTCATAAAATTTGTCTGTCGTCCCAAACGCATCCAAAAAAATAGATTCTCGAAACATTCGTGTAGCTAAATCATAGGTAACTGTTGGAACTGCAACTTCAGGATGACCTTGAACAATGGCTAACTTGCCTAGTCTACTCACAACCTCAATCGGACTCGTGCCAGGAAGCTGCGGCAATCTCTGCTCTGCGCTACTGGGCACAATTCCGTTTTCTTCTATTGTCATACCATGAGACTACCATAAAGCTATAGTCGGCGCACTATCAGATTCTCAGAGACTGTAAGCAAGACTGGTACAATACTCTTTTTAGAAACTAAGAAAACTAAGTATGTTCAAAAGGATACGTGCCACACTCTGCTATCACAGCTACTTTTTCCCACACCTCCTCCTGACCTACAAGAACTGGCCAGAGATTCTTCACGCGAAACTTAAAAACACCCCCATATTGCACTTACAATTTCGCAATAACATAATGTTTGTCGGTAGCACCAAAAGTCTACTTCTCACAGTGTGCGAAGAAATCTATCACAACCGTGTGTACGACCAAAAATCGGTAAAAGTACAGCCAGGTGACGTAGTTCTAGACATTGGAGCAAATATAGGGATTTTTTCCACCTACGCAGCCCAACGTGGCGCTGCAAAAGTCATTGCCTACGAGCCACTCTCCGACAACGCAGCTCTTATCAAGAAAAACCAAGCACTGAATGGCATTAATCAGGTCAAGGTGGTACAAGCAGCAGTCAGCGACAAAACTGGCACCGCAAAGTTGTATTTGGGACATTTAGATGTTGGAAATCTGCTTTTTGATCACAACAGTGTGGGTAAACTCCAAAACTTCATAAGAGTTAGGACTACTACACTCAAAGAACTATTCAAGATCCATAAACTAAAACATGTTGACTTTCTAAAACTTGATTGTGAAGGTAGTGAAGGCGCAATCCTGCAGAGTACTCCAGCTGCCATCTGGAGAAAAATTGACAAAATAGCACTCGAGTACCATGACAATGTTTCAGTACTCTCCCATTCGCAAATCGTAAAAAAACTACAAAAACTTGGATTCACAACCTTTCTGAAAAATGACGCTAGTGATTTTGGATATATTTACGCCTGGAAATAATCTCTCGAAGTTAACAATCCTGTGCATGTCTAACTCATAATTGGTGTAGCTCCATAGAACTGATTCAGCTCAAGAAAACTTGGGATAACATATTGTAAACCGTATACAACACGAACTAATTTGAAAATTGTATATATTGAGTATTTTGCTCATTTTTTCCACATTGTACATACTATAGGTTTTATCTAAATTTATTATGAGATGAAAATGTGTGAAACTGAACAAAACTACTCAACCACATCAAACTCCCCCTTGACCCAGTTGGTAGCACTCTGCTAGTTTTGAGTATAAGAAAGTGAGTGTTTGTTCTACAAACGCCTCCTGACTCAAGTACCAACTACTTACACAAAAGGTGTCACCTATGTCTCTGACTGCCACTGCAAATCAAACCAACACGTCTATGGCTCAAATTGACGATAAAAAAACTGGCCGTGCTGATGACGCCACCAAGTTAGACATGAATAACTTGCCTGATCTACTCACAGTTCGTGAAGTTGCAGACCTCTTGCGTGTTTCACCACTCACTATCAAACGTTGGGGCAAACGAGGTAAACTGCCCGCAATTCGCATTAATTCCAGAGGTGATCGACGATACAAAAAAGAATCTGTACTCTGGTTACTTGGTGTCGGACCAGATGAGTTGGATGATGAATAACAAGACTAATTGAAATAAAAATAGCCTTGCAGCCATACGCAAGGCTATTTTTTTATGTGATTCTGCTTATTTAGTTGTGCTCTGAACCACTCTAAACCAAAAATATATACAAATTGAACCAATCGTAACTGCCTGCGCCATCGAGATGGCTCTTGATATAAACGATAGATCCACTCAAGACCATTCTTCTGCATCCATTCAGGGGCTCTGGTAATTTTGCCAAGTAACATATCGAACGATCCACCGACCACCATAGCAACACGTACTCCAGCCACAGCAAGCCATTCCTTATTACGCTGTACCCACCGTTCTTGTCCTGGTGCACCTAGAGCTACAAACACAACAACTGGTTTGATTTTTTCAATAGCTTCCCGAATGGCATGTTCCTCCTCTGGTGATTGATCACTGCTTTCAAGAAAACCATAGTGCCACCAAAGCGTCTTATTATTGTCGGGCGTGTTATCAACACCTTCTGTTTTTGTAACGTCACGAACAAACCATGATTCATACTGCAACCCTCCATACCCTCTGCCACCCAATATAAACACTGTGCCACTTGCCAGAAATGATTCAGCCAAGACTGCTTTTACAACGTCTACCCCAGCAATTCTTCGCCTAATTTTGGGCAGTGCACCTATCATCTGTGCTGCTTTTACTAATCCTGCTCCATCTGGAATGCGAATAGAAAACTGATCTAACAGCGCAGCAAAGATAGTATCATACCTCGACTGCACTACAATTTCTGAGTTAGGCGTTGCTATGGTGAGTATATTTGATGCAGTATCTCTTGAGTTTTTAGGTGTATCTAGATGATCTCTAATCTGATTTAGCAGTTGATCTTTATCTCCGCTAAACAGATTTAACTTAGCAATTTGTCCTGTTTCATCAATATTTTTGTGCATAATTGTTTATTTTTATATAAGGCGATCTAACATAGCATACCCAAAGTGCTTCTCTCAACAACATAGGTACTTTGGTCACTAGCTATGCACATCACCCGTTTGTTACACATCGAATATGTAATCAGCAACTGCAAGCAAGCAACTAAGTTGCATTTCGGGTATTGGCATTCGTGCTTTGTTCGTAGAGGAAAAAAGTAAGTCCCTAAAAGACGAATATTTAGCGAAGTGGAAGTGCAATATCGCTGACGACTGCCAAAATGCTCTGTGCAGGAAAATTCATTTTTTTGCGATTTGGAGTACATTTATTCCTGAGTATTTTTGCGTATAACACTGATGTTTATATGTGGCACCCACAAAAAGAGTTCAAGGTCAATTCTTCCCTGTGGGGCGGATACCCCCTCACGTCTCAATAAGTAAAGTTGCGCTGATGGACCCCCGAAAGCGTAGCCATTTGCAAGACTTCCATCAGACTTTACAACTCGATGACAAGGGTATGTTGCTGAATCAGTATTCGTGTGTAGAACTTTTCCAATCACGCGTGGACCAGTGCCCACAGCTAACGCAAGTTGTTTGTATGTTGTCACTTTTCCTTGAGGAATACAGGATACAAGCTCAAATACAGATGTACGTAGTTGGGAAAATGCTGCTGTGCTCATGGTAACTTCTCTTGTTATGATTATAATAGATCGTATGTCCAGAGTCGAACAGCTGAGAAATCGGTATCCTGAATTCACATACACTTCAGCTACACATATACTCACAGCGAACGGACTTCAATTAGTTTACTCATATCAAGTGGGATCTATTGCATACTCCCATACGGTGTTTCTGCAGGGAGTCACAGAACAGAATCTTGAAAATGTCTCGAGCACTGATTTACAAGATTTGGTTTGCCATATTGGCCTGATTGAAGCATTTAGTTACTGGAAAGCAACCTGCTCTCCTTGCATTTCTGTTGTGGCATTTAAGATCTCACCTCAACAAGCTTTATGGTGGCACACTGTCCTAGTCAAAGGTATGGGTGAATATTTTTTTGTCAATCAAATTGATTTTACTCAAGAAAACTTTGTTCAAATAGTAAGTAAAAACTCTGGATCTACCACTTTCTCAAAGCACCCAAGGACAATACCAAATGTAACCACGGGAACAAAGATCCTTATTCCTGTAGGTGGTGGCAAAGACTCCATAGTCAGCCTAGAGCTACTTACGAACTCGTATGACGCAAAATTACTCGGATGCTTATTGGTAAATCCAACTCAAGCAGCGTTAGATTCCGCTAAGCTCTCGGGCATTTCAGTGAGTCATGTCGTTGATCGGCAATTTGATCCCAAACTCAGCAGGTTCACCCAAGAGCAAGGGTTGAATGGACATGTGCCCGTTTCCGCTAGTTTTGCCTGGATTTCACTACTAATTGCTCGATTGTTTAAGTATGATTTGATTGCACTATCCAATGAAGCTAGTTCAAATGAGGGAAGTGTTGAGTATAAGGGACACATGGTGAATCATCAGTACTCTAAAACCTATGAATTCGAGCTTGCCCTTCAGAAATATGTGAGAGACTGGCTTTCTCCTAGCTCTCCCTGGTATTTTTCGCTGCTCAGACCACTGCATGAGCTGCAGATTGCTAAGGTATTTGCAGAACACACTCGGTACCACTCTGTATTCCGTAGCTGCAATAGAGGTCAAAAAACTAACAGTTGGTGTGGCAAGTGTCCAAAGTGTCTGTTTGCCTATTTGATACTGTCTCCCTTCATTTCGCAGGAACGACTTATTGAAATTTTTGGCTCTGCCGTATTAAACTCACAAGCACTCTGGCCAGAACTTCAACAGCTGCTAGGTATTGTGCCGCAAAAGCCGCTGGAATGTGTCGGAACCCGAGCGGAGTGCCTAGCGGCAGTCCATTTGACCACTAAAAAGCTTTCTGCCGAAAATAAGCCACTTCCCAGCCTGATACAACGTGTGCAGAGTGAACCCAGTATGCAACATCACAACCTGAACATACTCTCTCAAGATATCCTCACTGGCTGGAACGAACACCACAGCGTTCCAGATGAACTTGCTACAATTCTCAAACAACGAGTACAATTAGTGCAGACTTAGTCGTACAAGTCACTACTTACTATGCAGTACACAAACCTAATACAAGCGTTCACACAGCAACACTGCAACCAGCCCACAGTTATTTTTGGACTCGGCAGGGAAGGTTGGTCAACCTATCATTTCCTTCACACGCATCTGCCAGATTTACAAATACTCCTTCTCGATGATCAACCACTAGAGAAATTGCCCGACAACTGGCAAGATGCAGTTAAACAACCAAGTGTCAAATTTTGGCAATCAAACACAGTACCCTCCGAAGACTTACTTCCAAATGCTGCTGTGGTGTACAAAACTCCAGGTGTACCTCCTGATCACCAGGTCTTAATCCAGTTAACCTCAAGTGCATTCAAACATTCGAGCAACACACAACTATTTTTAGAATGCATTCAGTTCTGCAACCAGAAGCAACCGACTCAGAAACAAATACAAACCATAGGCATAACTGGAACAAAGGGCAAAAGCACAACAGCTAGCCTTATTGCTGCTGCACTGAGTCGTAGCCCATATACACCGATACTTGGAGGAAATATTGGCAGACCGCCACTAGACCTTACTACCGACCTTCAAAGTGTTCCAGATACAACACAGCCTGCTGTCATTCTGGAGCTTTCCTGTCATCAACTTGCTGACTTGAGCATAAGCCCACACATTGCAGTTATACAAGAAATCACACCAGAGCACCTCGATTACTACCAATCCGTCTGGCACTATGTTGCCGCTAAAAGTGGGATTGTTCGTTCACAACTAGCCAGTGACACAGTAGTTACATGCACTGAACATAAACTGCCTCTTTTGCTAGCATCTCTTACTACAGGCACACACATCACCTACCAGGTATCCTCCATCACACCAACACTTGAGTCCGCCACGCCTGCGGAGTTACAGGCACTTGTCCCAAAGCTACCAGCCATTCTGCCACCAACCCCGACACCTAGAGTTCACTGCAACGCAGATTCACTACTGATTGATGCTCAAGCCGTTGGATCAATTGAGACGCTGCAAACAGAACTTAAGCTGGCGGGCATGCATAACCGCTACAACTTGCTCGCTGCGATCACGGCGTGTATAGTCCTTGGCGTACCGTATGAACAAATTCTTACGGGTTTACACACGTTTGAACCACTCTTACATCGCCTGCAACTGGTTGCAGAAAAAAACGGCGTCAGGTACATCAATGACTCACTCGCTACGACTCCAGAAGCAGCTGCAGCTGCTATTGCGAGTTTTGCAGACTCTCCAGTGGTGCTCATTGCAGGTGGACACGACAGACACTTGGACTTTACCCCACTCGTTGATACCTTGTTGACACATACAGTAAAGGGATTAGTACTCTTTCCTCCAACGGGCGAGCTTATCAGCGAAACGTTGCACAAGCGTCACCCTGGTACATTACTTGGCGAAACACAGTTCAAAGTTCAAACAATGCCAGAAGCAGTACAAGTTGCTTCCAAGCTAGCAAAGTCTGGAGATGTTGTGTTGCTCAGCCCAGCAAGTGCCAGTTTTGGTACATTTCGAGATTACCAGGATCGTGGTGAACAATTTGCAGCAGCAGTAGCGGAGCTTTAATTCTCTAATTGACCCGAGAAATTTCGGTAACAACAGCTTTATGGTCACTTACCCCACCCACTACTCTAACCGTGTCAGCATGATAGTGCTTGCTCAAAAATAATGCATCTACAACTAAGTCTAGCCCACCTGAATAATGAAACTTAGGATCAATAGTCGTTACAATTTCTGGTGGTATTGCATCCGTCAGACCTTCCGATAAACGGGCAAATATTTCACCTCCACGCGGCGCATTCATATCACCAGTAAAAATTACTTCAGGGTATAAGTCAATGATGTGCTTTATGCTTACAACATCAGTTCTCTGCGCCTCATTTGGCTCACCTTTTGGTGTCCAGGTGAAATGAGTTGTGGCAATGGTATAAACATCAGAACCTTTCCTGTACTCAGCTGCAATAACTCCCCGTATTTCATCATTTGGTTTGCCAAATGTTTTTATCTGACCAGGATCACCTGAATATGCTTGAAGCTTTGCCTGAACAAACGGTAATCTACTAAACATAGCAAACCCACCAATGCCGCGAGGAGCAATATTGTACTGCGTTTCTGCTTCCATCCGCGTACAAGGGAAAAATAAAAAACCCATATTCAGTTCCTCTTGCAACCGAGGTATATCTACCAAAAATAGTTCTTGTACACAAACTATGTCTGGTTGCTCCAATCGAAGAAATGGGAGAACAGTATCAAAGTGTTTATCATACTCAATGTTGATTGAAACGAGCTTCAGTGACATCAGACTCCTTATTTATACTCTATAGCCCAAACTTACTTGAAACTCGGCTAAGTGTTTCAATGCTGTTTGGATTCCACTAATAACTGTTCTGCTAGAATTTTCAACAACAGAGACTGGTATACCAAGCGCGTTTACTAAGTGTTGATCAAGCCCATCAAGTTGTCCTAGGCCACCTGATAATAGCAATCCTTTGTCTATCACATCAACGGTTAATTCAGGTGGCAAGTTTGTCAGCAGAGTACGCAGCAACTGTTCATACGTGCCCACAATCTCCATTATTTCTTGTCTAAAATCATCACTTGAGACTAACACCTCGGTAGGACTTGTAGTCTTACTGTCTGCTCCCGTTATAAGTTGTTCTCTAGTACGGCTGCTATCTGCAGTAACTACGCGACTCATAATGAGCTCAGCTGCATCTGAACTAACTAACAGACCAAGTTTTTTCTTGGCTACCCTTTGTATAACCTTCCGTATGGAAGCTCCCGCTGTAGTAGTGTGTACATGCTTCACGCTTCCCCCTAACGCAATGACAGCTGCCTCCACAACACTTTCTCCAAGCTGCATGATGAAGCATCCTGATGCATCAGCAATCGGTACTCCCGCACCAATGCTTGCAGCAAGTGGTGCGGAAATGAGATACACTTCGCGCGCCCCAAGCTCATATAAAAGCTCGTTCAGTATTTCGTAATCCGCTAGTTGTGCAGCCCCTGAGATACTAGCCATAAAAACTGGATTTACCAGGGGTGATCGAGGAAAAACTCTCTGTAAAAGTGTGTGTACAAGAATTGCTGCTGCCTTATGATCAAAAATTACCCCTTTTTGGATTGGAGACACAACCTGCAAAGGAGCTTGTACTCTGCCCTCCATAGCTTTTGCATCGTCTCCGACTGAAACAGGCTTGCCTGTATTCCGTTGGATAGCAATACGGGATGGCTCATCTGCAACTAAACCAATACCCTCAACAATAATGCGAATTCTCTCGCTGCCAAAGTCAATGCCAATTTTACGATTGATGCCAGAAAGTAAGGGAATACGCATAGTAGTGTAGGGTCTCTTGTACAGTAGCTCGAGAAAGTAAAAAATGCAAGCTCGGACAGAAGGTGCTAGCCCTCTCCACCAGCAACAGGTATAATGAGTCCATGGCAACTGTAAATCGCCGAGTTTTTTACTCATTTTTGTCAGCTTTAGTGATAATCGTTGGTAGCTTTGCGTCTATCCAGTACGCAAAAGGCAAGTACCGACTGACTAATTCAGGATTTGCCGAAGGTACGGGCTTACTCTCCGCCACTTCTTTCCCTACAGGGGCTGAAGTATATGTAGATAATAAGTTGGTCACGGCTACCGATGACACCTTTTACTTAGAGCCAGGAGAATACAACATTAGAATTGCCAACGATGGATACAACACCTGGGAAAAACGTTTAAAAATTGAGCAAGAACTTGTCACCCAAACAAACGCTAAATTGTTCCCTATTGCACCAAGCCTCAGTACATTAACCTTCACTGGTGCAGAAAATATTGTCCCCTCTCCAGATGGTCAAAAAATTGCATATTACACTGCTTCCGCATCAGCTGAGCGCAAGAATGGTTTATATGTATTAGATCTTGGGAACAATCCTCTCTCCTTACAGCGTGGGCCTCGACAAATAGTTGCAGACACCGCTCAAATTGATTTGTCAAAAGCTAGATTGATCTGGTCACCAGACAGCAGTGAGATTTTGTTACTCAGTGATGCTCGAACGGTCATACTCCAGGCAGGTCAACTAAACGAACTGACTACTCTACCAGACGTAAGTTTCTCAAGAAGACAATTGCTCGCTGACTGGGAACAGGAAATGTTTTTGCGTGAACAGGAGTTTTTGACACAGTTTCCTGATGAAGTTATAGCAATAGCTACACAAAGTGCTAAAAATGTTTACATCTCTCCAGATAAGAAACGATTGCTTTTTACGGCAACACAAGTAGCTACCATTCCCGACTCGATCGTTCCACCCCTCCCCGCCACAAACACTCAGCCAGAGGAGCGTACATTACAACCAGGCGGCATATACGTGTATGATCGAGAAGAAGATAAGAACTTCAGACTCGGTTCAGAAGCCACAGACTCAGGAACACTCTCTGCTAATCTCGAGACCAAGGACTTCATTCACAAGGGTGAAAAACAGCTGCTTAGCACAAATCTAAGCATTCAATCAGCCACTAACAGTGCGCTATTTCAGACATTGCAGGCAACAGAATCGGGCAAACTTTTCCAAAATTTTTCTAGTTATCACAGCTCACTATTTGTGGATAGCTACCAGTGGTTCCCTAACTCCAGACACTTACTGTACGTAGAGAATAACTTGATAAAAATCATGGAGTATGACGGGCAAAACCGCACCACCATTTACTCGGGCCCATTTGCCAATGAATTTGTCTACCCTTGGCCCGATGGGAGTCGTTTGCTCATCCAAACAAGTTTCAGCCCAGACACACCAGAAAACCTGTACGCAATTGAGCTAGATTAGCTGCCCCAGAACATACTTCCCTAATCACACCTGCAAGCGGTACAATACTGGCGACTTACACGCGGCGTACATTGCTGTTGTTGCAATCTACGCAAACAAAAGACGGAGAGTGGCTCAGATGGTAGAGCGCGCGGTTCGGAATCGCGAGGTCGCAGGTTCAAGTCCTGTCTCTCCGACATAAAAAATACCCGTCTTTAGGTGGGTTTTTTTGTTGGAGGGACAAAGGGATTGTAGCTTTCTGGTTCTGCCGCCAAGCGACCAAAAAATATTGTGATACTTAAATTACGAAGCGCGTGGCCAGTCCCCGTAGGGGAATGTCCTGTCTTTTCAAACAAAGCAACTATGTCAAAGAAATTATGGAAACCACTGGATGACAATGGTTCGAGCTAATGCCATGGCATCATTAGTAGGCATATCAGTTTTAAAATTTTGAAGTGACCAAGATGCGTATCCACCTCCATCGCCATGAATATTTGACCCAAAATATTGATCCCTTAATCTTTTATATTCGGAATTGATTGTTCCGCCACTAGCCATGTCGAAACAGCCTTGAGCTCTAAGTTTGTTGCTTAAATCGTATTCAGCTTTCGTATGGTCATCCGCTCCTCTAAAAAGATACATGCCTACGATCTGATCAAAATTTAACCCATTCCTCAAACTGCTAGCAGATATTATTCCCATCCCATTCGTGAGCAACCATCGCGCAAAAATCTCCTTAACATCATCTCCACACTCGGTTAGAATTTGCTCTTTAGTTTTTTTGTTATTTCCATCATCGGGGCTACCAGGAGAGGCAACTGCAGATTCACCAATCTCTACTGTTTGTTGACCGCTCAACTCAATTACCTGCTGGTTAATATTGAGTGCTGTCCTATCAGGACTAAGAGATCTTAAAATCATCTGTCCTGTTTCAGGATCATAAACTAAGGATTGTACTGGACCTTCGAATTGAGCCTGCAACCCACCAAAAGAAGCATATGTTGGAACTGCCAAAAGTACTGCAACTATACCAGCTGCATCTACTCCTGCAATCGCCGTAACACGAAGTGCACCAGGAATAGCTAGTATAGCTTTTTCAAAATCTGTAGGTTGTATTCCTACAGTTGACGCTCTCGACAATACCGCAGTACTCAAAATCATGTATTGACCAGGTGCGTCGAACTCCATAGTAAAATCTGGAACAGGATTTTCTACAGTGGGGGCTGCATCTAAATCATTTCCAGTCTGAGAAACTAAAGTTGTCTCTGGCTCAAAATACGGTGACTGCTGCTGACTTGTTTCTGAACAGGCTCCCAAGAGCAAACTCACTGTCGCTGCAAGAAAGCCTTGCATAAATTGTCGCCGACTAATCCGCAGATCATCAGCAACTCCAGCTTTAAATTGAGACTCGTAATTTTTTCGTTCTCTCGATTTCCTAAACATAGGCAAGTATTCTATCAAACTTTGTATGAAAGTGATACAAATCACACTAAAACCTATACAAAGAATCAATGCAATTACCGCTTCCGCCCCCACACCACTTGCATAGCACTCCCCACCTTTCCCCTCGTATCATTGTCAGACAAAACCACCCCAAACTCCTTCAAATGTGAAAACAAAAGAAACGCCGCCTGCGCCGCCATCTCCATACGGTCTGCATAAATCTCTCGGAACATCTGGGCAAATGAATCCCGATACCGCTTACCTTCATTCAAAAACAACCGCTGAAACGGCCGCGGCACCCACAGCCGCGAACTCCCCTTTGTAAACACCTTAAACTTGTCCTCCAACTGATCCACACTAAAATCCATGTGCCACACAAAAGTATCCACGCCTAAATACCATGTAGATCGCACAATCAAAGCATTGAGTAAAATATGTTTATCTTTTTCTAACGCACCATGATGCGCGTGTTCAAATGACCTACCCCCAATCCGATCTCGTCCCACATGCATTTTATCGGCTAAAACCAGCGCCCATTGCAAAGGTGTCCCGCCGGATAAATCGAGCCCCAAATCACGCAGCACAGGCTCTTCATGGAACAAAATTGCCCACAGACCAGCTTGGAACTCTGCTCGCTGCTGTTCGCGATGCTTGAACATATGCGTCAGCAACCATGCACTATACGTTGAGTGCTCCTTGCGGCTCAGAAAATTCCCCAAGTCATGTGTCATGCCAACCAGCGTCATCAACACCTCAGTGGTAGGATCGTATCCGCTCAGGCCATCATACGAAACACCGGCCCGCTGCAGCAACTCCACACCAGTTTGACTCACCCACAGCGTGTGCCGATCCGTATGATCGTTGAAACCAAACTCCAGCTCGTGGTCTAAAACAGGTCCAACATAGTTTAGAGATTTTCCAAACCCATTGTACAAATACGCCAAGGCTTCGCCTTTGGACGTTAGATCAAAATACTCTGGAACTGAAAAAATACGCTTGATACTCGGCACCGGCGTGCGGGTCAAAAAAGGAAAGTGTCTCCTCTCAAATGGAATGCCGGAGCTGGACAAAAAATCCCAAAATCCATTGCCATCTGGTCGGACGAACTTTCCCAACTGCAAAGCCTGCCCCCACGCTGTCTGGCGATTTCCTGTTTGCTTTTTGGTTGAACTACCCATGCCCTACCTCCATCTACCAGATGGTAGTATAGCAGCTTGTTGAGAGACGTTATTGGGGTAGTTGGGAACGAATTTCGACTGAACCAAAAAACCGGAGCTTGAGTAGTTCTTTGTCTTGAGTTAAAAAGTAATTGCACTTGGCTGCTGCTGCACTGTTTAGCTGGATGTTGTCTTCGAAGTCGGATGTGGGACCAACGGCAGCGCGTGTAATAATTTCCTCAGTCAAATCAACTAGACTGTAGTACTGACTAAAATCAACGAACTGTTGATCTGGCATTTTGCGCTTGTACACGTAAGCAAAAATGTGAAGCGAGAGCGTCGAAACGCACAAGTTGTAATTCTCATATACATCCAATGTAAGATTGCCTCTCGGTTCAACCAGACTTATGAAAAAGTTTGTGTCTAGATATACAGCACTCATGGCTAGCTACTTTCTTTTGCCATAGCGTTTTTCAATTTGCTCTGTGTATCTTTTTTCGCGCTCTTCCACAGTTGTGTTTGTTTTCAGACCAAATTTTTTATGAAATGCTCGCAATACTTCTGCTGATACTGCTTTTGACCTTGATTGCTTTGCAGGCACAACCATACCAACAATTTTAGACCTATGTATCAATGGTACCACATTACCCTGTTGTAACTGCTGAATAAGTTCTGTGGACTTTGTCCTCAGTTCCGTTGTTGTAATAAATTGCATATGTACAGTTAAGTATACACTAGAATGTACATTTCTTAAGTCGAAATCAAACAACTCGTTTCCACCCGAGCGCGGTATAATCAAGCAGAGTCTGTGACGCCCTCATAGTTCAATGGATAAAACGGCCGCCTCCTAAGCGGCAACTCCAGGTTCGATTCCCGGTGGGGGCACTATCTGAGTTCAAACATTGCTTAGTAATTATTCGGAAAAGTTTGGAGCATATACGTTACTGTTTTGTTGTCACTGATTCTGAAAAATACTCACAATTCCATTTTCTTCCCGATACTTTACAGCATTTTCGTAGCGCTCTCTCAGAAGTGTTATCGTCGAACTCAACATTCCTCTCACAATCGCAAGTTGCAAACACCACTTCAAGGCTTGAAACTCAATTTCACCAGAATCATATTCAATTACAGAGCGGTACGTTAAAGCAGTGTAAGGTAGCTCCGTAGTCACATGGGCATTACGAAACCATAAATGATGTGATTCCTCTGCTCCCACCAATTCATAAAAATCGGCAATCATTCCTCGAAAAAGTGTCTCTCCAGTTGCTCTAGCGATGGCAATTTCTGCTTCAGGGTCAGTAGTTGAGTCCCTTTCTAGTTGGGATAATCTAATTAAAAAACCGTATTCGGGATTGGTGAGAAAAGGGGTATTAATTACCTCTTGAGAATCGACCAGAGCAATTGAAAATATTTCTTCCAATTTTTTATCACCACAAGTGGCTTTGATTCCTTTTACCACAGCCATCAGCAACTTCGCGCCATTATCCACGCTACCTTTAAAATTAGGGAAGTTAAGAATCAAATAATTCCTCCAGTCATTGGTTGAAACTCAAGATATTTTTCTCCCGCATACACAAATAGAGGATTCCCCTCGTCACCTTTGTGTTCAGAAGCTCCAACTTTGGGAGGCTTCACCTTTGTAGCTACGGCTGGTGGAGCAACTAGCTCACTTGGCGCGATTTCACTTTCAATTACTGGTAATTCATGAGTCATATCATATGATAAACATATCAAATTTTCACTATCGTTTGATTAACAATAACGACTTAATAAAATAAATGCATCTTACAGTTGGTATATTCTCTCCATCCCCTTCACCCTGTCAAAGCGCTTGTCATAACTGACAATCTTTTTGATTCCCAGCTTCTTGCAATACAGCACGTGTGTTGCGTCAAAAGTTGCCATGGTATTTTTTTCCGAGATAGCGCTTAGTTCTTTAATTGCCAGCTCATCCAAGAGAATATCCTCGAGTAAGAAACCTGGCACAGATAGTAGCGTTTCGACAGCTAGCTTTGCTACCGAATGCCCATCTCGACGCAAGTAAAAATAATGAACTTCATTCAAGATCGCGGGCGTGATGACAAATGAGTTGTTCAGTTCTCGCAACTGCTGCAGTAGCAAAACTACTTCAGAATGAAATACGGAGTTAGGATCATTAAAAAAGATCAGCACATTGGCATCGAGTAGCATCTTAGTCATACATGCCTTCAAGAAATTCATCGATTTCCTCAGCATTCATGCCGCCTGACGAGCCAGGAAACTGTCCCGCCATTGCCTTCATTCGCTCAATTTGCTCTGCAATACTTTCTGTTTGTATGGGTTCGAGAACGATTTTCTCGTCCGCAAACGTCAGTTGAAAAGTGTCCCCCACCTTCACCGGTAACTTTGCAGGAATGGTAAAAACCTTGCTGTTCCCAGACTGATACACAGTAACTGTACTAGAATATGTCATGGTGAAAGTATACATTCGTAATGGTGTTTTGTCAAAATTGCACAGGCGGAATACAAAACGAGGCAATCTAGCGGTATACTACATCTGAAAGCGGTACAAAAAGCGTAGCGTTTGACCAGGAGTTCAGTCCCCAGCGCCCGCCGCGTCACCATAGTTCAATGGATAGAATGAAGGTTTCCGGAACCTTTGATCTGGGTTC
>CAZSJW010000019.1:0-17324 GCA_964607285.1 uncultured Pseudomonadales bacterium | reverse complement strand
TCCGCACCTTCCTACAAAGGGCCACGCGGCAGAGCCGCGGGGAATGCTAGTTAAAACAGACAGTCCTAAAGCCCATGCCGCCGTTGTTGAAGCAATTTGTACAAGACTGCAAGAAGATCAGAGACGGACCTTTGATGGTCCCAATGAGTTCCAGTACAAAAACAGGCAAGTTAGAAGTATTTTGAGGGAATACCAAAGTACGCATAATCCCGAATTGAGAGCGTTACTAAAAACTGATCTGCTTGAGATCCTGAAAGAGTTTACGGGAACAGGTCAGATTGCGCAAAGCGTGTTAATGGAATACAGAGCAAACATGGCAGGTGGCAATGTCTATAGCTCTGGGGACGCTAGCACAGTGCAGGCTATTGTTCTGGATATTATCCAAACTGGCCTCACTGCCCCAGACGCAGATTTCATGGCCACTGCAACTGAGTTGTTTGAGCACTACCTCAAAGATGCACGATCAGGAATAACAAGTTCGGAAAACCCACTGCAACCAAGTGCTGCAAACCTGATATTCACTCTGGTAGACGCAGCTAGTACCTTCAAACACGATTCACTTATGCCTGCTGTGGAGCGACTAGCCCAAGAAGTTTTTCGTGATGACAAATCAGCGATATCCAGAGTAAGACTCTTGGCAGATCTGAACCAATCACTCTCTGAGTACACCAACTCACCAAAGTACTTGCTCCCGCTCAAAGCATGGAGAGATTCTCGTCCCACGTATTCGAAAGATCCCAAGACTAAGGAACAAGTTACAGCAGATGATGCAATGGCCCTAGCAAGAGAACCTCGTACTGTGTATGCAAATCAGATAGAAACAGTAAAAAATAATCTGCTTATAGAGCTCATCAAAAAGAGTGCGGTTGAACTACCACTGCCTCGAACACCTCGACAAAGCACTCAAATTGAAGGACTTATAAAACGGCTTGAAATTCACCTACAGCCCGATAGCTCCTTACCTCAAGTTTACAATGAATTGCTTAAGCTTGCACTCTCAAACCAGCTAACTATCAATGAAAAATCAAGGATTGCATGGCACTTTTCCGATGCATTTAAGTATTCGCGTGAAGACGCGAGTGCCGCTTCTCTGCTACAGATAGTAATTGATATCTATCAGATAGGTCTCGGGCCGACTGATCACATCCTGTTTCCTGAAAAGAAAACCGAGCATTTATTATCTGCTGCCACATACCTAGCCAATGAACAAAGAGGCACCATGTTTAAAGCAGCCTCTGAAGAACAACTGAATGTTTTTCAACTATATTCAAAAAAGATGAATGAATTTGCTGCAGCCGTACAAGATGAATATTTTCTTCCAGAGACTGTTCTCTCTAACGAGGATAGAGAAGCATTTTTGAGAAATGTCACTGATGTTATGAGGGAAATACAGAATCTATATAAACACTTCGAGAAGTTTTTGCTTATAGAAGCAGTAAAAGTGGACCAGACTATCTACTATCCTTGGGTTATCAGACAAATGTATGACTTTGTTCGAGGACTTAATTGGGAAGTAGGAGAAGGAAATCGTCCGGATGCAGCAATTACAAAACTCTATCAGACTGTAATGAATTTTTGGGACGGCCTAAAAACTCAAATCGATTTTGAAACATCTGAGGTTATAGACCCTGACAGTTTTGATTTGATTAAGACAGCAAAGTTTGATGAGCTACTGCAACAACTGTTTTTGCAGATGGCTGAAGATCATAACATACAGTATAACAACACCGTTTGGCAAAAAGGCCTTCCCTTTTTAGGTCTGGCAATACGATACATGCCTGAACAGCAGATGCAACACATTGTAGAAAAATATAAAAAAACTAACAGCAGATTTGCAGACCATGTACAAAGAACCTGGGACAACTCGAGAAAAGCACCAGAATCTGGTGTTGTTGCACTTAATTAACTGTCTTTTCAAGGTTGCAAAAACCCTCATAGTAAGGGATATTTACTGAATAAGTATAGATAACGTAAGTTATATATGAGTGAAGTGGCAGTTGATCCAACTATATTGTTAGAGGATATGCCACCAGCTTCAGATGCGTCTGTGGATGCAGCTGAACAAACTCAGAACAATCAACAGACAGAAACAGTTGCAGCTCAGGAGAATCGAAAGCGCGGTGAACGGCTCTTAGCAAAAACTCTGTGGCTCCAAAACAAACTCAAAGTGGTAGTCCTTGATCCTATCGTGCAAGATGCCATGAAGGGTGTGGGCAGACTACTGGGAAATGGGACACTAGCAGCTGCTGAACTAGCACCAATCTTTGGCGTAGAGGTCGGCTATCTTATTGCCAATGTAGCGAGTGCGTACCAGGATGCAACCGTCAACATGGGTGTTGATGCTGGAGTCAACTTAACGCCAGATGTGTCTGAAGCATATGACAAAGCTGCCGCCGTAATGGGGCTACTTCCAGCCTTCCCAGGCCATCTAGTAGACATGCTAGCACAACTCAGACACGATGCTCCAAGAATCAAGGAGGGAGCTACAAGAGCCTTAAAGATTTTACGAGAAATGTCTGCCGCTGAAGTTGGTGCCTATCAACAGAAAAAACAACAAGCTGACGCGGCACTAGCTATATTCGGCTTAGATCCACCTGATATAGACTAGGTGTATAATTAGGCAACTTATATGAATGCACAGTCCATAGAATCAACTCCCCAAGCAAATCAGTACAAGCAAAAATTGATCGAAGGCATTACATTTTTCATAACTGAAAATGAAATGCTTCTTGCGAATCTGCAAGCTGAGGTAGCAAGACAAAAGCAGCAAACAGACACTCAGGCAAGTGGTATGTCTTTAGCACACATTGATGAGTACTTGCAGCAACTTTCAGAAGAAAAACTAGAAGTACTGGGGAAGTTACTGGGGCAAATGTATCGTGCCTCAATAAAAAATGCTCATGCAATCAGCAAAATTGATCTTTCGAATCTATAAATATTCACAGCGGCTGTTCTTACTTACTTCCTGTCACTACACCCCTACCAATAAGTAGTGCACAAGTGTATTCCAAGTGCCATGTGTTACAACAGAAGCATATAGTGATTTGGTTGCTCTAAATACCCCTGTGTGAACTGCCCCAATAAGTACGATAAAAAAAATGTGAACTAAACCAGACTGAAGAGAATCAGAGTTAAGGTACAGTGTCGGTATGTGCGCTACCACAAACATACCTTGTACAAGTAAAAACGCTGATAATTCATCTGTAATACTCAGCAGCCAAACATACAACACCCCTCGGTATGTAACCTCCTCCACTAACCCTGTAGAAAAATTCACAATCACTGCAAACATGAGTGACACTATAGAGAATTCAGGGAAAAGGACTGACTTTGCATTAATTGCAAAAAAATAACCAAGAATACCTATAAAGGGTAGCAAAAAGACAAGCCACATTGGTTTTGTACGAAGAAACTCTATCCGCAATTTTTTCAAGACTTCCACTGGTAAAAGCCGCCATCGCACTGCAACGGCAATACTTCCCAACCAAAGAATAGGTTTAACTAACAGCTCTGATAGAACTTCTGAATCAACCTGAAATGATCTATAAACCGACCATGCTACAACGAAACCACACCACCACACAAAAACAGGAAAATATTTCTTCATGGTCTAATAGTAAACCACTCACTAACTTCTCTCAAACACCAAGCGCAAAAAGGTGATTAGTTTATCCTGGTGGGTATACAGTAGGTAACTAGAAAGCAGCAAAAGCCCTGGGAAAAACACATACTTTTCAGCAAACTTTCCACTTTCTACCCTAAGACGCTTAATTGGTGGGATACCGAACTTGAACTTCCACGGCCACAACAGCGGAACACCCAACTTAGTTGGCATATCCATCAAAATATGTGATCCTATACCAATTAAAAACGAATACCAGATCAGTATGGGATTTATATCCAGCAAAACAATACCTGCTAGCCAATGCAAAAGTGCGTAAGAGAGCAAAGCAAACCCACCAACCCCAATCAGTGAGTGAGAAATATGGCGATGCCCACCTAGTGCAGGGCAGACTACCTTGGCTACAAATGGCCCCATGCGAAAGTTGTCCCAGAAATCACTGGTGGGCTGATCGATGTCTGGCAACAAGCCTCCAACAAAGTTAGCTCCAAATGCCAAAATTAAAGTGGGTACGCTCACTGCAGGTACAGCAGGCAAGTACACAAAAGCTATCACTAGAGCAGTGAACGCGGCTAAGTCGTGGGTGCGAGCAGTCATAGACTGTATAACTATACACTATGTGCACTCACCACCCACACACGCTAGTTTGTCGCCTCGTCTTTAAACCATGAATAATACACAGCAGGAATGAAAAGCAACATAATGAGACTAGCAATCAATAAACCTGAAATAATTGCCCCGCCAAGTCCTCGCCAAAGTGGGTCAGCAATCGTAATCGGCAACAGCCCCAAAACGGTACAGAGCTTTGTCAAAACAATTGGCTCCAAGCGGCTTGCACCTGCATCTGCAATAGCTTCCTCAAACGGCATCCCTTGACGTCGATTCAAGTTAATTTTATCCACAATAAACATTGAGTTTGTCACCACAATACCAAACAAAGATAACACACCGATTAGGGCAGGGAATGACAATGGTGTGCCCGAAATACTGAAAAGCAAAAATACACTAGAGACAGCTAATGGAATAACCAACAAAACCAACAAGGCTTGTCTATACGACTGAAACTGAATGACCAAGGTCACCAGAATCAGTAGAAACGCTACCACCATTGCAAGTAAAATTGAGTTCACAGACTCTTGATTCTCCTCATTTACGCCACCAGTTTTCCAGCCATAGCCATTGTCAAATTCTATTGTTTCCATGAAGGACTGAATCTGTGTATTGGCTTCCGTTATTGAGTATCCAGAAGTTACAGCTGCGGAGACGGTGATTACTCTTTGGCCGTCCTCACGAGTGATAAGCACTGGATTGCTTTGCGGCACTATGCGACCAAGTGACAACAGTGGATAGGTGCCCTGTGGCGTGCTCACTCGCACCGATTGCAGCGACTCGATAGTGGCAAGGCCTGTACCAACTCTGAACTGAATTTTCTGGCTTTCGGTATTACCATTTAGTGCTACACTGTCTAGCTCAAAACCACTCGCAAAGACGCGCAGTACGCCAGCAACTTGCTGCGTGGTGATACCCAGCTGAGTCATCCGCTCTTGATCAGGCTCAAACACTAAAGCACTTGTACCAGGTTTAATTGATTTCTCGATGTTCAGCACTGCTGGCATAGACTCAAGTTGGCTGACCACTTTGTCTGCATATGCGTCCAGCGTAACTAAATCCTCGCCATACAGCTGTACCACAACATCACTACCCGCAGGCGGTCCACCGGTTTCTTCGATAATAGTAATTTTTTCTGTTCTACCTTTGAGTGTTTCACGTAGTTCTTCAGCCACTTCACTAGAAGTTACCGTTCTGTGCTCAGCATCAGCTAAACGAACTGTCATCGTAGCCAAATTGCTGCCACTACTACCAGGGCCTTGGGTATTTTGCGTACTACCAATGCTCAGTGTGACAAAATCAACAGCGGACATGTTCCGTGTACTTTCCAGCACCTCCTTGGCAGACTGCTCTGTTACTGTAGCTTGCGTGCCTGCAGGTAACTCCATGTTGATGAAAACCTGGTCTGCATCAACTTTGGGGAAAAACTCATTTTTAACCAATCCTAGGGGGAGTAGAGCAAAGCACACTAGAGAATAAATTGTAATTGCTGCTATAACCTTTCGGCGATTAGTCCTGGTAGCTAACACTCGTTTGATGGCACGATAGTAGGCTCGCTCTAACCCATGCATTGGAATGACTCCCTGATCAGTTACTTGTTGTAGCTTGCGTACGATTGACTGGGCAGCGGGGGTGCGAGCCAACCATAGTGTCCATCGAGCATACAGCTGCTTACGCACTGACCAGGTAACTACTCCAGACACAATTGCTAACAATAAAATTGGAATAAATAAATAACTAGAACTAAACACTGCTGTAATAAGGCCCAAGCCTAACAAAATCAGTATTGCTCGAATAAGCACGCTCACTCGTCTCGCAACTTCTGGTTTCAGCAGAAACATCATCAAAGGCAACGTAACAAGAACAGCAATACCCGTAGATGAAATCATTGTAGCTGACACCACAACAGGAATAGGTTTGATGAACTCACCAATAATACCCGCACTAAGCAGCAAGGGAACAAATGACCAGATGGTCGTAAGAGTGGTAGACCAAATAGGCACAATGGTATCACGCCACACCAGCAACCCAGTCTCCTGGGGAGTGAACTTCTTAGTTTTGTAGTACGTGGTCATGGCAGAAACAATAACAATTGAGTCATCCACCAGCAAACCCAGGGCTAATAAAAACGCAAACAGTGACAAGAAGTTAATTGACATGCCTACCACATTCATGAAAATAAATGCTGAAAGAAACGTCAGTGGAATGGTTAGGGAAGCTATAAATGCTTGGCGCAATCCTAAAAACAGTAGTAAACAAATAAACACTAGAATAATTGTAGATCTAAACTCACCCACTAAGTCCCAAAACTGCGCATCAACTTCTTCTGCTGTGTTCATAACAGAAGTCATCTCATACCTGCCTTGCGAAGCTGCAACCTGTTCTGTAACAATAGGTTCTACTGAAGCAAAGGCATCTTGGATACTTGTGCCAAGTGTCTTGTACACAGACACTACTACCGCTCGCGCAGGTTTTTGTTCTTTTGTAGCAAAGAATGTCGGGTATTGATCAGGTGCAGATTGTTCAGCAACAGTAGCAATATCACCCAGTCGCATAACTTCACCCGCCACTGTTAGCCGCACATTTCGCAACTCATCGATGGTCTGTACTTCTGGGTTGATAGTAAGTGCAAACCGAGATTGACCAGCCAGTACCTCTCCTGCAGGCAGTGCTTTAGTAGCAATCTGTACTTGTTGGGCCAACAAAAAGGGCTGCAAGTTGTACTGAGTCATCTTGGTGGGATCTACAGAAACGACAACTTCCTGTGTTTCCAAACCGTTAACCACCACCCGATCAACCATAGAATCTCGCTCCAAAGCTAATTCCAGGCGCTCTGCAAACCGCATGAGACTTGGTAAGTCATCATTGGTACTTGTGATTGAAAAAGTCCAAATTGGAATATCCTCGAAGTCCAATGCCGAAACAGATGGATCCATAGCATCATCTGGTAAATCATTGACTGTATCCACTGCAGACTGCACATCCTCTGTGGCTTGATCTCGACTGACTGAAGAAACAAACTGAGCTGTGATGACTGAGACGCTATTGAGCGAACTTGAGGTGATTGTTTCTAAACCTTTGACACCGCGCAGCTCAGTTTCCAGTGGCACTGTCACCAATGACTCAACATCTTCAGGTGTTGCACCAGGAAGTGCCGTCACCACTGTCACGATTGGAATTTCAACCTCTGGGTTCAAACGGCGGGGAAGTGCTCGGTAACTATACATGCCAAGAGCAAAAATGGTTATAACCAGTAAAAACACAAACCGTAAGTTAGTCAGATACTTGGCAATCGGGTTATTCCACAATTCTGGTGGAAACTCTAACCGTTGCAAGTACGATTGATCAGAAGACGGCTGATGAGCGGGACGTGTTGGCACAGATTATTCCTCAATAGCAAGTACATCCCCAGCACTTACACTGCGACTCAAGATTACCTTGTCACCATTAGAAATACCCTGCAAAACTTCAACACTAGTATTGAACACAGAGCCTAACTTGACTTCCCTTAGGCTGGCAACGAGTGTGCCATTTTCCTCCGCAACCACATACAAGAATGATTGTGTCTGGGTCTGATACAGCGCATCTAATGGCACAAACGGTACACTAGATGACGTTACTGCACCAGAAACAGGTAGCTCTAGAACCCCATGTGCTGCATCAGCGATCAGTACATCATCTGTGTTGTCCAACATTGCAGTGATACTAAAAAGTGGCCCATCGGTTGGTTGAGTAGAAACAGCTAACACTTGTGCTGAAACAGTGGCTCCATCTGAAGTACGAAAGACTCCATCAGTACTTTGCAGTAGCTTGCGTGCTACCGCTTCGTTGGTAAGCCCAATGACTTGCGCACCTGTCTTGTGGCACACGACTTCAGCTACGGGATTACCAGAGTTTATTGATTGACCAAACCGAACATAGACTCGCTCTACGACACCAGTACAAGGACTGGCAGGGTAGAGGAGTGACTCGGAAAAACGAGCCAGTCTATAATTCAACTCGGCAATTTCTACACTGAGCTTTGCGCCACGCTCCTCTAACTCTAGCTGCTTGAGAGTTATATCCCGAGAAACTCTAGAAATTGCAGCGGGCTCCTGATCTTCATTTGCCTGATACTCAGTAGCACGTAACCCACTACGCAGCGCACTCAAGCCTGAGAGCAGTCCCGCTTTGGTCGAGCGATACGTCTGCACATCTGCAGTGTTACCACTTGCCTCAGCGGTCGCCAAGAGTGCATCAACTGTAGTAAGGAGCTGTTCGTTCAAACTAATAACGGCTCGAGTGTCATCGAGTGATGCACGACTAATAGCTCGCAACTCAGCTGCTTGAGTCTCCGCATGTTGTGCCACTTCTCTGCGTTTTGCAATCAATTCAAGTTGTTGTGGTAACTGCTCTTTACTATTCGTAAAACTCTTTTCTGCAATTTGTCTTTGGAAGTTCTGTGGTGAACCACCTGCATATCCCAACGACAAACTGAGTAACTGCTGTCCTCGTTTCACAGTTTCACCTGGCTTAACTAAGACTTTCTGCACGATGCCACCACTTTGAGCATTGAGCTTGATCACACCTGTTTTTTGCACTGTGGCAGGCACTCCAACTATTGGTTGCTCACCAATTGTCAGCACTGGTACTTGAATAACTGGCGGAGTTGGTTCAGCAGTTTGTAGTTCTGGACGGCGCAGAAATGAACCAACAACCGCTACAGCTACCAATAGAGCTAATGTTGTGATAAAACTGCCAAACGGTCGCTTGAGTACTTGGCGTTTTAAACCAGACCTTGCATCAACTGCACGCTGCTGGAAACGACTCCACTGGATGTATCCAGCTTTTGTTCCATGTTTTGCTGTTACTTTTGAAGAATTTGTTTTGTGTTTCATAAAACATCAAATTATATCAGAGCAAGTCAGTGAGTGCTAGATCGGGTTGAGGTTACTACTAAAAGTACAAGCACTGTATACTACAGGCAATGACGAAAAAATCTCGAGCAAAAAAACCAGTACTACCATGCAAACTGTATATAGTGCGCCATGGTGAAACAGAGTTTAATGTCTCAGGCCACATGCAGGGTGTAGTGGATTCTCCTCTGACCGAAAAAGGACAGGTTCAGGCAAGACAGAGAGCAGCTGATCTAGCATCGATTGAGTTTGCAGCGATATATGCATCTGATTTGGGACGTGCAGTAGCCACAGCGGAAATACTCAAACTGGACAGAGAGCTCATCGTCCTCACCACAAAACTACTCCGTGAACGCTCCTTTGGCCCCTTTGATGGTCAACACGTATCTGCTTGGCGTGAAGCGCTGCAAGACAAACTGGCAGAACGAAACGAGCTTTCAGCCAAAGACTTGTTCTCACATGTAATCCGAGAAGATATTGAAACAGATCAAGTGGTCTTCACTCGCTGCATCACACACTTACGGGAAGTTGCAGTGGCGCACCCAGGCAAAAATGTCTTGTTAGTCAGTCACGGGGGCATCATGAGAACAATTCTTATCCACCTAGGCTTCGGAACACCACAGGAATTAGGATCACATGTGGTAACAAACCTGGGATACTTTGTACTTGAATCTGATGGGACAGACTTTAGTGTGTTGGAAACTCAAGGTATTGGTAAAAAATAATGCTATAGCCAACTCTGTACAAGTTTGGTGTACCGATCATCTCCCTGCTGCTCCAGCCATATCCAATATTCAAATCCCCACAGCAGCGTTTCAGCTACTGGCAGAGACTGAGCGAGTTTTAAGTTCTGATCTAGTTGCTTTGGACTTATGCTGCTTGGATTCTTTGATCTATACCCGACATCGTCCCGCTCCCAAGGCTCTGCTTGTAGTTCTGTAATCCAAATGGGTTGCTTACACTGGCCTAAGGTGAGAGGCAACAAAGAACCTAATAGCACTCCAGAGTACCAGAGATAACCAAACACTTGTCTTACAAATAGTTTTGGATACAGGTCGATACCAATTACATCGGCTTCAGATTTGAGTGCTGTCAAAGACCCATCCAAAACACAGTGATTACCAAATGCAGTCAATATACATGGGCGTGCATCCATTGAGCGAACAAGCCCTAACTCCAGTAGCACCAATGATTGTGGTATTTTTTTCCACACACCCTCGATACGAACGGGCAGGTATGGTTCGTTTTCCACCTGCCAATGAGTGATGCAACTAAACGGAATAACCACGTCCATGAGTGCTGAAATGAAACGTTCAATAGCAACGGAAAACTCTGCAGAATCTGCTGCTAGGTGTGCATACCAACCTGGAATGTAAAACTCTGGCCAACGTGGTGCTTTGCAACCGATGGTAAGCACAACGGGTTGCTTGGCACTCTCACAAATTTTCAACTGAGCTAGTAGTGGTTTCCAATTAAACTTCCCAGGAGCAGTCTCAAGTTCGCTCCAATAGCTACCTAAGCGTATGTGGCTAAATCCCCACTTAGTGGCAGTTCGCAGCGAATCAGCAACAGGCAATCCCAAATGTTTAGCATGACGCGCGCTATAAGTGGTTCCTATCAGCATGATAGTTACAAAACCCTCCGCAATAAAGCAACATAAAAACCCTCGAACATACCATCAGGTAAAACACGGGCAGTTTTAGCAATCTGTGGATCAAACTTCATACCATCCCACTCTGTGATTCCTGCAGTGAAGGAAACACCAGAGAGCTCAAGCGGCTCAACCACAACAGCTCCTTCAGTTTTCTGCAGCACCCAGTCAACCACAGCCTCGTTTTCTTCGGGAGCGAGCGTGCACGTAGAGTACACAATCGTGCCACCGGGTTTGGTCATAGAAACAGCGGAGCGGAGCATTTGTCTTTGGCGTTTAGCCAGTTGCTTAATTGACTTTACTGACCATTTTTCAAATGTTTTTGGTCTGTCTAGCCGAATTCTGCCTTCCATGCTGCATGGTACATCAACTAAACAATGATCAAATTGGCTTTGGTGTTTTCTCCACATAAGTTCTGCTATACCTCGAGATGTTTGCACGCAAGTCACTCCCTGCTGATCCAAATTAGCTTTCAGTTTGTACAGCCGAATTGTGCTGGCATCGTTTGCCAAGATCAGTCCCTTATTCTGCATGAGAGCTGCTAGCTGCGTTGTTTTACTGCCTGGGGCAGCTGCTAAATCTGCAACTTTGTCACCAGGATGTGGATCAAGAATCAAGGGAGGCAACATACTGGAGAAGTTCTGGACATAGATCTCACCATTTTTGTATGCTGGTTGTTCGCTGAGTTCACCCAAGGATTTGTTTACCAGACTAAAGGCTGCTGAGTAAAAGGTAGAGGGTTTTATCTCAAAGCCTGCCACAGCTAAATCTGCAGCAACTTTGGTTGGGTTTGCTTTTATGGTGTTGACGCGGAATGTGGTGGGGTGACCCGTTGTAAACGTCTCTTGGACTTTCGCGGAAAGTTCTGAACCTAGCAAGGCAGTGAGTCTGTCTGTGAAAAGGCTGGGTAATGCAGGTAGATCCATGGTGTCATTGTATCATTCGAGGCGAATGGTGAAGACTGAGACTTACAAATCTTCCGTGTCCTCCATACCTCTGAGACTCACCTCACTTGCAGGAATCAATAATAACGGATGAAGACCACCGTGAAACTCTTCACCAACAAACATGCCATCGAACTCTCCAGGTTCCGCGCTATCATGATAGCTAATTCTGTATAGAAATGTAACAGTCATTGCTCGCAGTTGCCTGGTTCCAATCCAAGTTCCATGATTTACGCGAGTGAAGAACGCACGTTTTTCATCGATTGCGGTTTTGAGCCTCAATACCACTTCGGATGGAGCGATCGTATTGAGCACAGGGAAGCCATATCTTTCTGATATGTGCAATAATCTAAGCTCATTTTCTGTTGACCTCATAATTGAGTATATTCTACAGCAAATGTACAGTTAGAATTATAGGTTTAAAATACACTTTAAACTGTGTGTACAAGGAGATACTTATGAAGCAAGAAAAAGGAACCAGAGAGGAACACATAGCCTATCTCGAATCTGAGCTAAAAAAAATCTGTGGTACTCCGCTGCTAATTGGTCATAGAGGTGGAAACGATCTTCAAAATCTTCTCGAAGCTGCAACTCACGAAGATAGAGTGAACACAGCAGCAGAGCTCGTTGAAAAGGCAAATGCACTAGCTGCAGAAATTACCTTTGCAGAGCTGGGTTTAGACATTCAAGAGTTCCAACTAGTATCACTGCAAGCATCTGAAGACTCAAGACTGCATTTGGGCACACCCATTGTTGACCAAAGAAACCCTCAAGCTACTAGAGTGTTTAACACAACATTTCATCCATCTGACGTCCTGGTTCCGTATTATCACAACGAACAAAATTTTGGCGGGAATGTCATATCTCCTGTCACTCAAAAAGAGGGTAGTATTTTCGCTGTGTACCGAAAAATTGGCTCCGTACCTAAACCAAGACGTGATATCTACAGTCCAGAACGTAAATGGTATCAATATGCAAAGACTATGTACGAATCAAATGTTACTGATCCGTTCGTGTGGTTAGAAAATATGAAACAAATTAGGGGCAAGTTCGGTGATGCTAGCGAACTACAGCAAATCGAGGAAGCAGTTGCTGAGTTACATGAGCTTTTTGCACAGTAAGTTCAGCAGAAAACTTTAAAATGCCATGCCTTGTGTGTTCCTACTGAGTTACATTTCATCTGTAAATGAACTCTATGCAACTTCCCAAATTTAACTAAACTCACTCACTATTTCTAACCGATTCACTTCCACATGCTCAAGTAAATTCCTATTCCAGTGCCAAGGAATTTCTGCAAGTCGGCGTAACAAACGATAGAGTGAGAGCATTTTTTGCACCTCATCAGTATCTTCTATGCCTAGGTAACCATTTAGAACATGACAGGCTAACGCTTCGTCGTGCACTGACAGTATGGCGATATCTAGTAGCGGATCTCCAGGCTGTGTGTCAGCAAAATCGAGAAACGCTGAGACGTATCATTCTTTTGATCAATCAGCACATGCTCTGCTTTCAAATCACCATGTAGTAATACCACTGGTCTTGAAACTAGAAGCGGAATAGTATCCTGGAATTTTTTCTCAATCATTTGTACTGTTTTTGCTTCAAAGATACCTAATTTCCTAATCTGATTAATCTCTACACCAAACCACCAAGATATGAATTCCTGCCAGTCGTATTGTCCACCAGAAAATGGTGGTGCTGCTCCAGCTTGACGAAGTAGAGCTAAGTACTTTCCAACTTCCTTAGCTGCCAAAGAATTTTTTGATGATAGTGGTTCACCTGGAACAAATTTGAGTAACAAAACTGCAGGGGATCCTGCCTCTAAACCAATTATACTTGCTGTTGGTACTCCAGCGTTTGCTGCCTTTTGTGTGGCCTGAAACTCTTTTTTAAAGTGGATTCATTTTCATATAGTTTCAACACTACCTGTAGCTTCACTGCAAGAAACACTTGTCTATCAGGTTGGATGTACAAGGGCTTTAGCTCATCCTCTACTTGGAAGTATTTTTGTAACACACGTTTTGCTACTGGAGAAAAATCAATCATTGAGTTGAGTTGTTGTTTGGTTGTTGTGAATACATACGAAGGAGTATACCAAACTATCATGTTTCTATTTAGATATGTACTGTCCTAGTATAAAATGAATGCATATGATGGAAAAATCAGTACCACTGCAAAAAACGTTAGACGAAGCTGGTTTGCATAGAGGAAAAATACAAACAAACCCAGGCAAAGATGAGCACCTAGACAGCCGTTTTTTTGATACTACGGCTTCACCGAAAGAATCACTGCTATCTGCAGTAAAAACAATCAGGGATGCCTTAACAGATCTGGGTATAAATGATGCTAAGATCTATGTTGTCGGTGGTGTAGCAAGCACTAGAAATAACTCAGAATACACCAGTGATGTTGATCTATACGTGCAAACGCAAGCAGTATCAGAACAGCTACTTCCCGGTTTCAACCGCCAATCACCATTGCATGGGGAACATACTATTGCATATAAGCTTGTCAATGCAGTAAATGGATTTGTACCTAAAACTCCCGAGGAAGCAAAGGGAGCAGAGTATGTAGATATCATGGTTTCAAATGAAGAACCGTTTGCAAAGTGGCCTTTTATAGACGGGGAGCAACATTTTTACTACGAACCTGAAAAAAATCAGTGGTATGGAGTTGAAAAACCAATGCTTGTTCTAAAGTAGTGCTTAATTGATTGATGGAGTACTTTCAATTTTTACTTTATACTTCATCCATGCCTAATGAATTGTTTGGATCTGGTAATGATTGGAAAGTGCGTAACTATCCAGAAAAACTAGATCATCTAGTAAAAAATGCATATGATCAGGACTCTTACTTCCCAGAAAAAATGCTCCTGAGAACTTCGGTTTCGATGAAAACAACGATTTGTACTACCTTGATTCAGATATATACAACCTAGACGAGTTACAAATTCCTATGCACCAATTAATTTCAAACCTCAGCTAGTATATTTCCGAAATACCATCAATTAGTGAAAGGAAGAGAGCCTCAGCTTATTTGAAACGTTTAGCTACATTACACACAATGTTTATGGAAAAACTACTAAGTAAGTAATCTGCCCATCACTTCTTGCCCACAATCCGAAATATCTTGTCATCCCCATCCCGCACCGTACCCCGTCCATCCCGATTACTTGTAGCAATATACAAAAACCCATCTGGGCCCTGAATAACTTCCCTAATACGTCCTACATCTGGCAAATCTAATTTCTCTTGCGAGAGGACCCGATTTGGTAGCTGGGCATTTGGATCAGCATTCCTTTGGGCAGTTCTGATGTCAAAAACCAATCGGTACACAGCCTCACCCTTCAGTGCCGCAAAAAAAAATGAGTTTCTCCAGGCAGGGAAATGTTCACCTGTATAAAATGCGGCTGAACCAGGTGCAACCGCTGGGGTGTACACGAGTAGAGGAGAGACATAGTCGGGAGACGTGCGCTGATGTGACACTTCTGGCCAACCGTAGTTACCGTTGGCTTGAATTGCATTTATTTCATCACCACCTAGTGGTCCATCAAAACCAGATGGGCCGTGCTCAGCACTAAATAACTCCCCAGTCTCTGGGTGCCAAGCCAAGCCTTGTGGATTGCGATGCCCACTGCTGTACACAGGAGAATCAGGCTTAGGGTTATCATCTGGCACTGAGCCATCAGGATTCAGTCGTAAGATTTTACCAGCCAAAGAATCTGCCTGCTGCGCCAGCTTGCCATCAGTTGCATCACCAGTTGTGACGTACAGCTTGCCATCAGGACCAAAGCCGAGTTCACAGCCTGCATGAAATCGTGCTGCTGGTATGTCATCGAGAATCATGCGTACAACTTCTGCACGCAAGCCGTTGTCTTTGAGCAACACAATTTTGTCTGCCAGGCCATCGCCTACGGGATACGCTAGACATACATAGAATTCTTTTTTCTGAGCATAGTCAGGGTGCAACACCAATCCCATCAAACCTTCTTCACCAGTAGAACTTACTTCTGAGAAAGTTATCAAAGGTTCTGGGCTTAGTTGGCCATTCTCAAAGACTCTAACTCTCCCAGGACGCTCTGTAATCAGCATGCGATCAGAAGCTGTGAAAGCAATACTCCACGGGACTTCTAGGCCTGAGACCACTAATTCTAAATCAGGAGTAACTGGAGTTTGAGAATCAGTTGTCATGGCATCTTTAGCGGTGAATTCTTGGACTGCCAGTGGTACCTGGCCAGTTTGCTTTGCACCAAAACTGACCTCCCCACCAAGGCGAATATATGCATACAACCACCAACCAATACCAATAACTGCGACGATGGTAAAAAATACGGCGATTGTGGCAACAGGTCGACTCATGCAACCTCAGTATACCAGTTTTCATTGACGCAATCTCCTGTACAATAATCAACATGCAAGCACTCATCAACTGGTTAGAAGCCCTAGCACAAACCGTACCCGTGACTTGGTTCACATTTATCGGAGCAATTTTGGAAGAAGTCATCGCGCCAATTCCCTCTCCTTTGGTCATGACTTTAGCTGGATCTATCGCAGCAAGTCAGGGCAGCACTGTTGCTTTTTTGTTTGTCCTCGCGCTCATCGGTGCGTTGAGTAAGACAATCGGTAGTTTAATTCTCTATGTAGTGGCAGATAAAGCCGAGGATGTTTTGATTGACAAGTTCGGTAAATTCCTTGGTGTTTCACATTCAGACACCGAGGGCTTGGGTAAATTCCTCAACAAAAGCAAGCATGAGGCACTAACCATTTTTACCCTCAGAGCTGTGCCTGTTATGCCTACGGCACCAGTGTCGGTTATTGCTGGTTTGATTAAACTAAACATCAAAACCTATCTGATGAGCACATTCCTCGGATTGATCGTGCGTAACATGATTTATTTGTACCTGGGATTTACTAGCCTTAGCTCACTGGAGTCATTAGCGGAAGGATTTGACAGCATTGAAAAAATTGGGTATTTTATTTTGTCTATCTTTGCTGGTTTGGCTATTTTGTGGATGTATCGCAGAAGACAACAGGGTAGAGGATTGGCGATGATTGAGGATTTGTTGGATAAAGTGAAGCGAGTCTTTGGAAGATAGCACAAATCCTGGAATTTCCATGCTTCCACCTAAAATATCTGCGTTGCGCTTATTTCATAAAAACGAACTTGTTTGCTACCAATCACTCATTATCCAATTACAAAATATCCATCCGTTTTGTCCTCTAAAACAATTGGGTATTTTGAGTCATCACCTGTACGAATGAAGTGTGTATAAGCTTCCTGTAGCTGATCCCAAGTTGTGTAATCTATGTCCTGCTCGCTGTAATATCTCAATCTTTCTACAGGATCTAATAACTCTTCATCTAAAGCATCAAGAGCAACATAACTTTCCAAGTGCTGAAGTTCATGCAGCGCAACAAAATAGGGGTCAGTAGAACTTGGCAGTACACCTGCTAAGACTTTCCACTGAAATGTTCCTTCAGGATAAAGTTCAAGTTTCTCGTATTCAAGTGGGTCAGTGTAACTCTGAGACGGTTCAAGATATAAAATCCTAATGAATTTCCCCGCGGCAGAGCCAGCGGGGTATCAAGAGGAATGAGTCCTTG
>CAZSJW010000018.1:0-22233 GCA_964607285.1 uncultured Pseudomonadales bacterium | reverse complement strand
TTTTGGAAGACTTAAAAACTACCCCACTGACGCTCTAAACGTCACAAGACCCATGATTATTATATTAAAAACAAAACAAAGAGTCAATAGTTATAGGATTTTGCAGGGCTACCAGGGCTCGAACCTGGACGGAAGGTTTTGGAGACCTTAATGCTACCATTACATCATAGCCCTATCCCGAGCAATTGTATCATAAGCAGGTGAAAAACCGAGGCTGGGAACTTACTAACTCATGCCAAGTTACATACTTGACAGCTCATCTCGCACAACCTCATCGACTCGCCAAGTACTACCAACTACGCTACAATGGCAACATGCCCAACCTTTTTGATCCACTCCTAGTCAGAACC
Organism: uncultured Pseudomonadales bacterium; assembly: GCA_964607285.1. Classification (GTDB taxonomy): domain Bacteria; phylum Patescibacteriota; class Microgenomatia; order UBA1400; family PJMF01; genus CAZBMX01. The sequence continues at coordinate 21,883 of CAZSJW010000018.1, read as the reverse complement.
CTAAAAAAAGACAAAGAATACCTAGAAAATACCCGAATTCCAATCTTTACTGTCTCTGCAAGCTACAAAGAAGACCTCAAGGACTTGCATGGCTTGCCAGATAATGACCAAATTCCAGATATTGTGTTTTCTCGGGCCCACTACTCCATGACACTGAGTATTGCTGCCACAATTTGGGGATCAGTCATCGATCCCAAAAAAGCATGGGTAATTGACCCTACAAACTATGTTTCTCACCAAGATTGGCGATCAATAAAACTCACAGAAACCATAGGAAAAACCATTGCTAGATACGATATTTTACAAACTTTGAAGTCAATAGTTGATCGTTTTGGGAGACAAAAATTGCCTATTTTAGACAGCATAACACCACCACTACTCTTCCTTTCAGAACATATTTCGCAGCCAATTCTTTCTCTCCATATCGCAGCTGGGAACATCCTCGCAGCCACTGGTAAAACAGTCATACAAGTCATCACCGACCCTCACGTCCGCGATGAATACCTAGAGAATGCCGAAAATCCCAAGTTTCACTACTGTGTATTTGATGATAATACAAAATTTGAACTCCTCGAGAAGGCGGGACTACTAAATAAAAAACTTGACGCAAACCGTATCTCAGTCACAGGCTGCCCTATCCATCCAAGCATCCTGGCCGCACGTAAAACAAAACGAGCCTGGCGTTCTGGGATGCTCAAACTATGCATAACAACTGGGGGACTCGGAACAAATAAAACTGAGATACTCTCAATTCTGAAACAACTGTTGCCAGAGTTACGCAAACAGAACCCGAAATATCAACTTGTCGTCTTCGCTGCAACACACGCTGATATACATACTGAATTACTCGAAATTGCGAAAAAATACCGTGTATCAATCGGAAAAGATGATGACAAAAAAGCACTCCTTCGCGTGCTGTATCACCCTCAGATTGTGAACGCCAATGAATTTCTCCTCAGTTATGGCTTCCCTTGGGCTGATGGCTTTATCACTAAACCATCGGGCGATATGGCCTATGATGCTGTAGCATCGGGAGCGTTTTTGCTCACTTTAAGCGAATGGGGTGAGTGGGAACATAGAATTCGTGAAGTTTTTGAACAAAAAAGCGTTGCCCGCCGAGCACACACAGACCAGATTGTGGGTCAACTCACTGCACTAACTCAAGCTGCAGGTAAATCACAATCCTGGATTGAAGAAGCCATGCTCAAAGCACAAAAAATTGAGCCTTTGTACCTGAACGGAGCGACAAATATTATAAAAGCAGTTTCAGAAGTTTCTAAAAAAACACGCTAAAAAAAATTACTTGAGTTTTTTGCTCTGAGTATGATCAGTATGTTTGCGGCAAACTTTGCAGTACTTACTCAGTGGGAATGTACCCTCCCCTGAGGTCTGTTTCTTCAATTGTTCGTTCAATTTGTTGAAGTCAGTGATGTACCCAAATGCGTTACAAACTGAACACTTGAGTCCCGTTGCTTGTCGAGGGCCTTTTTTTGCTTTTGCCATAATTTCCTTTGTCAATAAATCAAGAACATGTAGTATACCATATTCCCTGGAGCCATCTCGGGGATTCGAACCCCGGACCTACGGTTTACAAAACCGCCGCTCTAACCAACTGAGCTAAGATGGCGTGAATAGGGGGATTATACAAAAATGAGCGTCACCTGTACATCCTGTATATTTCGCTGTTCTGATTAGTATCCAGAGATTACACAAACGCCAGTGTCAGTTACTGCCTGCAATGGATTCTCTTATGGGTTGCCATTCATCAAGTATGTTTTAGCGTGCTGTCCAGTTGACAGATCAGCACTAACTTCCGTTTTTACTGAATCCGCCGCAGCAATATCTGCATAAAATTGCGCAATTGTTCTTCTTTCGGTCTCAGAATACGCACAACGCATAGTACCTCCATTTGGCATTTGCTCCACATACACACATTTACCCAAAACTATACCTTGCACTTCCTTCTCTAGTAATTCTCCAGTTAAGAGGTGTGCAAACTGCATCTTGTATGGCGTGCACTCAGCCAGATTCGCTGAAAACAACACTTCCTCTGTTTGTGATGCTGGTTGCTCAGCGGTTGGTGGTGAAGCCAAAACTGTCACACCCACTTGATCAGCTAACTCATCTGAGACCACTTCACTTGGTTCAGACATACTTTGGGTTGGGAAAAATAGTTGGCGAGCAAACACAACTCCAACACCTAGTACAACCAGACCCAAGCAAGCTACTAAAACTGCCTTGAGTCGATTGGCATTATGACCACGGGTAGTCTTGAGTGCTTGGTCAATATCGGGTGCAGTCCAACCATTTGCAAGCAATACTTGCCTGCTCTGCTGGAATTCCTTGTTGAGATTGTTGTTGTAAAAATTCAAGCAGTTGCTGATTGGCCATAGCAACATTGTAGTAGGTGTTGAAACGGAAGTGCAAACGGAAGTTGTAACTGCATGCAAAAATGATTACTTGTGCCAGGTGTAGGATTCGAACCTACGAAGACAATTGTCAACAGATTTACAGTCTGTCCCCGTTGACCGCTTGGGTAACCTGGCGCGGTTTAGTGTGTAGTGCTACATCAACAGAGCACTGAGCCCAGAGAGGGAATCGGACCCTCGACCTCTTTCTTACCAAGAAAGCGTTCTGCCACTGAACTATCTGGGCATATTCACTTCATTTTTTAGACCGAGCGATTGTACCATCTTCCCTGCCCTAGCGATAGCCTATGACTACTATACAAAGACTACACTACATAAAAAGTAAACACAAAAGAAATTATAGCGCAGCAAGTCAGGAGCGAATACTAAGAAAAATACAGTTCACCATTCCGTAACCTCCGAGCGTGAGAGGCAGCCTCTTTCCTCGAAACTCGAGGTGGGTAGGACGTTATGTACACCACGGCGCACATAAACTATCCATAACCCGTAGGCATATTATTGAGGAAAATATGTGTGCCCCTCACATTCGATTGTCACGGATCTTTATCCGTAGTATACACTTTGACGGGGTAATTTCTAGACTCGGTAGGTGATCAGACTGTGTCAATCAGCGAACAAACTCAGCTACCCAGCTAGGAACTTTCATTCCGTATTTTTCATGCTCAAGTACAAACTTTAGATGCGCTCGGAAGTAGTTCTCAGGGTCACCTGTAGTCATCCACTCGCCCCTGGTATGCTCTACCAAGACTGTGCGATCACGAGCAATTTGTGTTAATGCATCTACTGTCCACAACTCACCATCTTTACCAGTGTTTAAAGGGTTTAAGTACTCAAAAACTGATGGTTTCATCAGGTATCGGCCATATGAAGCTAGTCTGGATGGCTCAGTACCTTTGTCGGGCTTTTCGATGATATTGTCTAGCACGCCAGGTGCATCTGAGCGAAAACTAATTATCCCGTACTTATCCACAACATCGGGACTTACTTCTTGAGCCATGATGATGCCTTCAACTGTGGGATCTTGAGCATACCGATCAACTAATGTTTTTGCATCACCCTGGTCACCAAATACCATGTCATCACTGTACAGGACCAAAAACGCTTCTTCGCCTTCTACAAACTTCTGTGCTGAGGCAACTGGTGAACCATTTCCGTATGGCAAGCTTTCATCCTGGGTAATTACCACAATCTTTGGGAAATCCAGAATGTGCTGGACGGGTGCATATCGATCTTCCTTGCCCTGCACAGCAAGCTGCTTGCGAATACGGTTTACACTATTATTGAAATAATCTTCGTAGACGGGCTTTCCCTCTGGGGTAGCCACAATAATAATTTCAGATATGCCTGCTTGTGTGCACTCTTCTACGATAAACTGCATGATGGGCTTGTTGCCAAGTGGCAACATTGCCTTGGGGACTGTTTTTGTAATCGGTAAGTATCTACTGGCAAACCCAGCATCAGTAACTATAGCCTTGCGAACAACTCCGTTCATAATTTTCTCCTCGTGTGCATCAGATTTCTAGAGGTCGTTGATACATATTGAGTACAGATACCGCTAATGATAACACAACCATTTCACTGAGTGTGTTAGAAGTCTCAGTAGAGTTGATAAAAAAACTGACTATTCAAACCTACCTTCAAGTTGTGTACTATAAAGTAAGAATTTATGCTAGAACTTACTCGCGCTTTGCGCCGTCTCGAGAAAGCAATGCCCACAGGGATGGCTTTTTTTGGATTTTTACTCATTTTGTTCGGCATTATAGGTGTTTTGACAACCTCTTCAGAAATTTCACAACGAAAAAAATCTGCAGATACACGCAGTCAAGCGTCCGAACCAGCAACACCTCCGAACCCACCACCAGGCTGTTGGTACAAACCAATTGCTTGCACTGAACCAGGCTGCACCCCTACATATGAACTAGAATGTCCTACTGCTCCTATACCTGTTGCACCAGCACGCTCTGATGGAAAAATAATTTGGGAAACGCAAGATGTACACATGCGGGCAGATGCTTTAGTCATTACATTACTAGACGGACGCGTATTTACTACTAGAGACATAGTAGTGCGACTTGCCTCAGACCCCATTTCAATCAACCGACCAAACTACCTAACTCTTGAGGGTACTTGGTACGAACAGGGAGTAGAAATGCGATTGTATCTATATCTCTTGAGCAATCCCCAAGCTAACACATGGTACGTAAATGAGATCCGTGTCTACAATGGTAATACTCCTGGTGACTGGATCACCTTTAGACAACCAAATGATCCTACAGGTGCTAGCTATAGAATTAACACCGCACTTGGTAACGTATTTACTTTTCTTGGAACGCTTACACTAGAAAGCACTGATCCTGCAGAAGCAGCTACTATTCGCTTTACAAACCTTTCTCTTGCAACCTTCCTGAGAAATCCACCCTACTGTGAGCAAGTTGGTGAACGACCTGCAGATATTTCTGGAGATGAACATGTTGACATGCTAGACATAGACTCCCTCTCTGACAATTTCTTTAAGACTGGAGAACTAGATGCTGATCTCAACTGCGATGGCTTTGTAGACTTGCAGGATTACACAGTTCTCATAAACCAACTGTAATAGTACAGATATATGTTAGAACAACAATCAACTACCATACCGCAACGTAAGCTGATGCAGCCACATTGGATTGGCATCATGGCAGCTGTTGGATTGCTGTTGCTCAGCGTGTTCGGTTTGTTTTTTGTACAAAAGCCTTTACAAGAAACACAAGAGGTACGCCCAAGCGCGGCTGTAAATAATGGGAGTGTCATCATCAGTGCTGTTCCAAATCAAAGTATCACTGTAAATCAACCTGCTTCTATCAAACTTGATATAGACACAAAATCACTCCCCACAACGGGGGTTCAGTTAGTTTTTAACGTTCACAGTACGGCAGGTTTCCAAAATATGACAGCACAAGTGCTCACCAGTTCTGGTCTGCAATCTGCGTATCTGGAACTTGAACAAACAGCGGATGGCGCGCTAATAGGTGCTATTGCACTTCCTCCCAACGGCCAGCAATTTCATACGGACACCCCAACCGGTTTTTTTGAATTAAACTTTACACCAACTTCTGCTGGTACTCTGACGCTTAATTTTGATTCAGAGAAATCTATCGTAACTAAATACAGCAACAATCCTCCAGAAGATGTCCTCAACATAATTGCATCTGCTACATATTCAGTCTCAGGTCCTACGGTCACTCCTTCACCCTCTCCTTCGCCAAAAGTTAGCCCTAGCCCTTCTCCGAACCCAAGTAGTAGCTGCAACAAAGCATGTTCAAGCAACGACAATTGCCCAGTTAACTATCGCTGTTACTCACTAGGGAGCGAAAGTCGTTGCCGTCTAGTCACAAACCCCACCAGTACAACCTGTCAATCTGCTCCAGATGGTGGATTGAACAGACGCTGCAACGAGTATTGTGCTGATAGTCGTGAATGTGCAACTGGTTTTAGCTGCTGGCAAAATCGCTGTCGCAACCCAGAAAATGTAGACAATAGCTCATGTACAGCACTAACACAAACCCAACGAACCCAATCACTTTCTAGCTGTAATCAGTCTTGCGAAAGTAACAGTGACTGTGCTACCAACCTTCGTTGCCACTCAGGTCGCTGCCGCTTAGCTTCTAACCCAAGCAGTTTAAGCTGCTCTGCTGCCACCACCCAAAAAGTATCGGACAGCTACAAGGAACCCAATAAAGGTGACAATGATGGCAGTGCCACCAACTCGGCCACAGTGCAAGCAACCCCAAAGAGTACTCCGCTGACTGTACTCCCCAATGAAAATAGTGGCGAAGTTGCAGAACCACAACCCAGTGAAGAAACGGCTCAGGATACTTTGTTATCAATGATTATGAACGCTGAATACTCGTTACCACTCAAGGTTCTAATTGCAGGTTTCATTCTACTTATTGTTGGTCTGATTGTGGGTGGTTTCCTGAGTCGCCGTCGCCGCCGATTCGCTGATCAACTTGCCCAACCAATCGAGTCAACACCTGCTGAAAAAACATCTACTATTTCGCCACCACCTTCCCCACAACTGCCGCCACGACCTTCTTTCACAGGACGAGCACCAGAAACAGCACCACCTATATCGTCATATCCAAAAGATGTTCCAGCCCAGAAAGAGAATGCCCCACAACAGTCTCAAAGCACAATGCTAGATCGCATAAAAGAAAAGGGCGTACAGCAGCCAAGCTAACATCCAATTCAATAGGAGAGTATTCTTCTCCAAATGTTGTTTTCAGTCCTCTTGACCAGTGACTTTCCCTCTTATAGACTATTTTTGACTCATCTGGTATACTGCAAAGTCTATGGTTAGCCCTGTAGTTTTCATGCGTGAAGTCATAGTTGAGATGCGTAAGGTTTCTTGGCCGTCTCGGCAGCAAACACAAGACATGACGCTTCTGGTCATTGTCGTTAGTGTTGCAGTAGGAGCCTATTTAGGGGCCCTCGACTTTATCTTTGCGCAGATAATGACAGCGCTAATCTAAGATCTACACCAGTACTTATTTACTGAATACATTGTATGAATGACTCGCAACAAGTACCACAACCACCAGAGGTACAAGAGGTCAAAGTCAGCACGCCAAACCTAATCATCATTAGTGATTCGGAAAATAAAAAGGCTCGCTGGTACGTTGTCCACACCTACTCTGGTCACGAAAATAAAGTGGCAGAAACACTCAAGCAACGCACTGAGACGCTCAATCTTACTGGCAAAATTTTGTCAGTACTTATTCCTACTCAGGAAAAAATTCAAATTAAACGTGGCCAACGCAAAACAGTCAACGAAAAAATCTTCCCAGGCTACATGCTTGTGCAGATGGAGTTGAACGATGACTCTTGGCTAGCTGTTCGCACCACCCAAGGTGTCACAGGGTTCGTGGGCGTTGGCAATAAACCAACTCCACTCCCCAAGCATGAAGTCGAAGCAATCAAAAAGTACATGAGCCAAGCAGCTCCACAGTATAAAGCTGACTTTGTCGAAGGCGAAGCAGTCCGCATTGTGGATGGTCCATTCAACGACTTCCTTGGTACAGTCAACTCAATTGACGAAGCCAAAGGCAAAGTTGAAGTTCTGGTCAATATCTTCGGTCGCGAGACACCAGTTGCGCTCGACTTTTTACAAATAAAGAAAGTGTAATCAATCATGGCAAAAAAAATCCTTAATGTCCTCAAACTAAATTTACCAGCAGGTACTGCAACTCCAGCACCTCCAGTTGGTCCAATCCTTGGTCAAGCTGGTATCAACATGATGGACTTCCTCAAGCAGTACAATGCTAAAACCCAAGATAAAAAAGGTCAGATCATTCCTGCTGAAATTACTGTCTACCAAGATCGCTCCTTCACGTTTGAACTCAAGCTTCCCCCAGTTTCTGCCATGATCATGCAGAAACTCAAAATTAAAGCTGGCAGCAAAACCCCAAGCAGAGATTCTGCTGGTGTCCTGACAGCTGATCAAGTTCGTGAAATCGCAACCGAAAAACTACCTGACTTAAACACTACAGATGTTGAGCAAGCCATGCACACCGTTTCTGGCACTGCTCGCAGCATGGGTGTACAAGTTAAGTAACAGTATAATCAATTACTTGGCTCTGGGGAGCAGCAACCTACTCGCCCAAGTCTAAGGAGATATATGGCAAGTAAACGCAATGTCGACATGTCGGCAAATACAGATACTATTAAAATAGTCGCAGACGAGAATGAAGCAAGCACAGAAGAAAAACAGTCTGCTGAGATAGTAGAAGCTGACAAAAAAGTTGTAAAAAAAGCCCCTTCAGTCCGCGCTCGTAGTAAACGATACATTAGTCATCGTGCCCAAGTAGATAAAACTCGTATGTATGACTCATTTGCAGCTATTGAGCTGATTAAAAAGCTCTCCTACTCAAAGTTTGATGGCACAATAACTCTAGATGGAGTAACCCGTGAAGTTGGTCCACAGGCGACCGTCACACTTCCTCACTCAACTGGCAAATCTGTTCGAGTAGCTATAGCTTCAGATGAGGTCATAGCTGCTATAGAAGCAGGCACTATCGATTTTGACGTCTTGGTAAGTAGCCCTCAATTTATGGGGAAATTGGCTAAGCTTGCTCGCACCCTTGGTCCAAAAGGCCTGATGCCAAACCCAAAGAATGGCACCCTCACACCAAACCCTGAAGCAAAGAAAAAAGAGTTAGAAAAAGGTGCTCTCTCTATCAAAACTGAGAAAAAATCACCTGTTATCCACGTCTCAATTGGTAAGACAACCATGGAATCAAAAAATCTCGTGGAGAATCTGAATGCACTACTCGTTGCACTCAAAGGCAGATTGCTCAAGGCATCAATTTCTGCTAGCATGAGTCCTAGTGTGAAAGTGCAAGTGGTCGGCTAGTGATCGCTTTGCTAACAATTATTGATGGTACCTGAGACTATTTCATTCAGCGATCAGCTAGAAAGGCTTTCGTTTCGCGACCCCAAAGATGTCTGGAAAGAAGAGTCTGAGAGACTCAAGGATCTACTTGGTATACAGGTAGAGGTTCCACCACTCCCTCAGTGGGTCACCAAAGAAATCCTTTGTAGCTTAGAAAATTTAGGCCTTACGGTGACCTATATACCAGGACTGCAAGTAATTAGAGATAACTTCATACTACGTTCGATGGCTAAATTGAATGCAGGAAATTTTTCTGGGTATCGGTGGTTTGTAGGCAATCAGGGACTCCCCGATTATTATTGGGATAAAGTGGGTAGCATCCTCCCCATCCCATACCAACCTGGAAACTGGTTTGCAGTGCAAACAAGCACTATGCCCACACAGGTAAGAAAATTCGCTGGTGAATTCAGCTTAGCTTCCGCCGAATCCAGAAGAGAAAAAGTGAAGACGCGTTCACTTTTAATCTCAGGACAAAAGGAATTACCTGCTCAACTGTTAGAAATTCAGCAAGTATTACTTTTTTCAAAACACCCAAATTGTGAATCCATACCACTGGTTGAACTTACGGCCACACCATACATGCTGCCTGGAGACAAAACAGAGTTGATTGCAGTCTTTAAACCAAACGAAGGCGAAAAGATTGGTCACTTAGAAGCAAAAAAATTCACGGTTGCTGTCACCCGATCAGCATTTCTCCTCAAGGATATGGAACTGACAGAGCTTGACCCACAGAATCCGTTGACGATCGATCTTGAACCTGAAGAGCCAGTCCGCCTACACATCAGCTACCAGGATGTAGATGAAGGATTACTCCGCATTACTCCTGAAGATTTGTAAATAAGAAGACCAATCCAACTATTCTGATAGAAGAATTGATTCAAGTAATTCTTGATTAGAGTATGACTGAATATTTTGCTCAGTTAATGATTCAACAGAAACCAGACCAACTTTCTCAAGCAGTGACCTAGCCTCTTGCTTACTCATCTCACCACTTTCAACTCTAGCAAGCACAAAACCAACCATTTCCACTTTGTTTTCTCTCACCTTAGACTGACTCAAGATTCGCTGTAATTGATCACAATATACTGATTATTGCTCATCATTCTTGGAGTCAGATGCTGTAAAAAAACCAGGTTTTTGTATCAATTTATCCATCACTTCAGATATCATTGCTTTTACATCTGCTAATCGTGCAGGCTCAACCTCTGTCTTTTCTGGCTGCTGATCATAAAAATAAGCTTTGAGCGTCTCCTGCTCTTCATGATTCAAGTCTCCAAACTGCTTTAATTTTTGCACATATTCAGCGCCATAAACCTCCTCAATTAAAGCAAGTTTTTCAAGTAGTTCTTCCCTCAGTTTCTCCTCATAAGTTTCCACTACAAGGTCTGGTTTCACGGCATCGTCTCTATGTGCGGAGTTAAAATCTGATTCGGACATATTCTTTCTTTCTAGAATGCATACATACTTGCCAACTACAATTTCAGTATATCATGTGGCAAACACTTACTCTTTTCCACTCACTTTTCGCCTCAAAACTTGAGTTAGCTCAGCAAGCGACTGACTTAGTTGCTCCTTGACCCCCCGCTCCCTTACCGTCACCGTACCTTCTTGCTCCTCCCGCTCACCCACAACCAGCATATACGGTACTTTTTGCATCTGCGCATCACGGATCTTGGCACCCAGACGCTCATCACGAGTGTCAACTTCGATGCGCAAACCAGCAGCAACAAGTTCTGCTCGAACTTTGTCGGCATAGTCTACAAACTTTTCCGAGACAGGCAAAATAACAGCTTGCACCGGTGCCATCCACAGCGGAAATGCACCAGCATAATGCTCGATCAAGAACCCCATAACCCGCTCAATTGCACCGATCGACGACCGGTGAACTACCACCGGCTCCTCGAGCTCGCCAGCTTCGTTTGTGTACTTGAGCTCGAATCGCTTCGGCATGACAAAGTCATACTGGACGGTGAACGCTGTATCTTCTTTGCCGTTGACGTTTTTCATTTGAATGTCGATTTTAGGTCCGTAGAACGCAGCTTCGTCTTCGGCTTCGAAGAAATCTGCGCCTCGCTTCTCTAAGACTGAGCGCAACACGCCCTCTGCAAAGTCCCAAGAGGCGTCGTCTTTGTAGTATTTTTTGTCGTCTGCTCGGTTGCCGAGAGATAAGCGGTAGCGATAGTTTTCACCCACATCCAAACCAAAGGTTGTGGCGAGATCATCAATCAGGTCCAACACACCGTTTATCTCAGACTCAGCTTGTGATTTGCGACACACTATATGCGCATCAGCCAAACAAAACGAGCGCACCCGCAGCAAACCAGTTAATTCGCCAGATTTTTCGTAGCGATAGAGCTTTGCTAACTCCGCCAAACGCATTGGCAACTCGCGGTAGCTCCTCGGCTTGCTGGAATACAGCTCAAAGTGGTGCGGGCACGTCATCGGCCGCAACATATACTCTTCCTCATCGATCTTGATGGGTGCATACATTGTGTCTTTGTAATAGGGATAATGACCTGATTTGCGGTACAAATCTAAGTTGGCAATATCTGGTGTGTAGACGTGTTGATAGCCTCGTTTGAGTTCTTCGTCCACAATATACCGCTCCAGTTCTCGTCGAACAGTTGCACCCTTTGGTGTCCATAGCGGCAAGCCTTTGCCAACTGTTTCCGAAAATACAAACAAGTCCAAGTCTTGACCAAGCTTGCGATGATCTCGAAGTTTTGCTTGTTCTCTGCGCTCTAATTGCTCATCCAATTCAGCTTTGCTGAAAAAAGCAGTGCCGTACACTCGGGTAAGCATTTTGTTTTTCTCGCTGCCCCGCCAGTATGCGCCAGCAACAGAGAGTAACTTGAAGTGTTTGAGTTCTTTGGAGGGGTGTTCGCAGTGCCCTCCTTTGCACAAGTCGATGTACGTGCCTGATTTGTACAAAGATAACTGCTTACCATCCTGAGAAAACTCCTCAATCAACTCTTGCTTGTATTCATTGTTTGGGAAATGATCCAGTGCTGCCTGCTTGTCTACTTCAATTCGCTCGAAGTGCGGCCAACCTTTAACGATTTCTCGCATTTTGGATTCGATTTTTTCAAAGTCTTTGTCAGAAATTGCCTGCGGTAAATCAAAATCCTCGTAAAATCCGTCCTCAATTGGCGGACCGATTACTTGCTTTGCCCCTGGATACAATTCCACGACGGCTGCAGCCAATAGATGTGAAGCTGCGTGACGTAAATTGTCTAACTCCTGCATTTCCTTTTCATGATTGTGTGATTGTTTTGCCATATTTTCCTCTAGTTATGTAAGTGATTGTATCATTATTTGTTAGTTGGGCGGCACCTACATTCCGCGCAAACAGCATAAAAAAACCTCCCGGTCCTGGGGAGGTTGCGATTGCTTGTGCAGCCACTGCAACTACTCCCTAGGCCGGGATGGTAGTTGTGGTGGTATAGAGATTAGCAAATAACATTACCGAGATTATAGCATACGCAGTACGATTTCATTCGAATTCTTCAATTTTTTTGACTAAACTGGCAAGTTCTCTAGCCACCCAACTTGCATGCTCAATTCCTGGACCTAAAAATTGTCGAACCTGAGATCTTTTTCCAGCGTTGGTGCCAATACCTTGATTCACCAATCCCAGCTGAATGGTATTCCACTCACTCGCAACTCTCTTCAATTCAAGAAGTAGTGAACCGCGATTAGCAACATCCAAGAAAACTGGATCGGTGCCAACCGTCGATTTCTGCAAATCGTGCAACACTTTACCTGTCCTGCGAATATACTGTGGAACCGTATTTCCCAAACCGAGCATCGCGCCAGTGTGCTGCAATGATATTGTTTGCAGCATCGCAGACACATATTCCTTACTCAGTCGCTCAATCTCCGCAAATATATTCTTTTTATCTGCATCCACCTTTTTCTCTTGCTGTGATAAACGTACCGCACTCAATGCGGCCTCATCATTACCTTCAGCGTCTTCGAGTACTTTTATTTTTCGAAATAAATCATGCACAGCCGTGAGAAGTGGCGCAGTTGCATCATGAGTGAGAACATTGTCTTCTTGTCTACCCCGTAGGTTTTGATGACCGCCTCCATAAAGAACTCTCCATGTGCCGAAAACTGGTAGACCTGTGAATAACGGAGGCGTTACAAGTGTTGAATCAACTTTTCCGTCGGCATAAATATATCTAAGAATTGTTGCAAGCAGTATTGAGGAGTGGACGCATTGTCCAACAAGTCTTCCACTTTCATCGGGTTTAGGTAAGGTTGCAAACTGATCACAGAGTCTAAGCTGCTCAAACTCTTGGTCTTGGCGAAATGAATACCTGGCACCAGCTTTTACTGCGTATGCGATGTCTGATGAGTTGAATGCATCTCTGTCCACTATTCCTGACAGTAACTTTGCAATCTTAGTCTTAAATGACGAAGTGCCTGAATCAGTATCAACTTGCATCTTTTGCAATAGTGTTTTAGCAACTCTCGCAGAGATAGTTGGGTGCTTCTTTTCGACTGATCGTTTTTGTAATTGATCGGCAATTTTTACATACCCCGCATCGCGCAACGCTGAAATAACTTCATGTAATTTTTGTTCTTGCTCAACTGTGAACTGTCGCACATTGGCAACTGAAGTTGACTCAGCTATCTCCGCTTCGTACAACAGTTGCGATCCAGCTAAGAGTAGTTTTTGCTCCCCGGCAGTCGTGAACACAACTCTGTAGTAACCTACCTCAGAATCATGCTGAACCGTATAATCCTTTTTATACTCAAACGCAACTTGTCCCGCACCTTTTGCGGACATAATATTGAGAGCACAGAGCTCAGCATACTGCGGCAGCCACAGCCTGAGCACCATGCCACTTGCGACTTTACCAATAACTTCACGTCCAGCTGCAACTGGTGTATGGCTCTTTAAAACATACACATCCCTGCCCTTAAGGGAATCACCGTTAGGAAAAATATATGTTTTAAACTTGGCTATACTTTGCGGTGTATATGTCGAAACTTCGTTAAATCGCATTGCCTTCATCTGTTGCACTGGCGAAGCTGATTTAGACTGGAGGATGAATCTTGGGTTGAGAACTGTGCGAAGCTGCGACGCTGCAATAATCCACCAGGGCACAAGTGAAGGTTTCTCAGTTTTGCTCTGACTGTTTTCATCTGCACCCGTTTCATGACTGGTATTCCCCATCAAGTTCACAAACACATCATGGAATGCTTGCTGTATGTTGGCAAACCACGCTTCGCGCAAGTTTTTTTTGATTAACAACTCGATTTTTTTCTGCAAACTAAGATCTTTTGGATCAACGATGCCTAGTTCAGTAATTGCAAATCCATCCGCAGCTGCATTTATTTTTCTTTGCCGTAACGCTAGCTGCTCTGATATGTACTCCAAAATCTGCATTGCATAGGTTGGTTTTGGGGTAACTTCCTGATTAATTTTCGTTCTAACAAATTCTGACCAGTTAAGAACACCTGACTGTACCGATGCGCAGTGACCCAAAAAATCTGGAGAGCTGAGAACTAATGGATTTCTCGCAGCTAATCCTTTCTCCAAGATGGTGATGCTCTGTCTAAGATGGCGAAGCAGCTCCAATTCAGCTCGAATAACCACGTGTTGCTGTAGCTTTTCGGGCTCTAAACTACTCGCATCTTCATGCAGTTGTAGAACTTTTTCAAATTGCCTCGGCGAGAGAAAAGGATATCCCCACTCTGTTGGAGCAACCCGAAATTTTCCAGAGTAAATATTCTCGTAATAAATTACCAACAGTTTTTCTCCCTCGCACAGTGAATACTCTCGATATCCCCGCTTAACAAAATGCGTGACATGAAATTTATGCATGTTTGCCAGTGTTATCTCCGGAAGTCTTATTCTTTTGCCTGAGGAAGACATTTGCTCACCCATGACGTCTAACTCAATATACTGAATCCTACCAACTAGCTTTAAAGTTCGCTCAAACAACTCTCCAAACAAGCGCTCTTCAAGCGTTCTTAACTCATCTATGATTTTTTTAGCAGTAACTTCCTGTCGTGCCACATACGGGCTTTCCTCATCACTTAACACAAATGCTTTTCTATCTATATGCTTTGTGATAAGTTTTGTAGAAACTTTCCCCGCAGTTGGATCAGTCATGATTCTCCGAACTGCTTGTTGCAACGCAGCTTCTGAATGATAACCATTTTGCTCAAGGGCAATCGTTCTAGCCTCCTGCTGCGTATGATTTCTTCTACTCGCGCTTGTCGCGACAGCCCCGGAAAGTATTGCGCGATATTTTTCGTCAAACCCAGTGATGCCCACATCAGAACGAATAACAGAGCCAATATACTCAGCCATAGCTTGCCTACTGTTCCTGAACTCCGCCAGTAGCAACTGCTGCTCAGTCGGTTCTAAATTCGAGAAAAAAACTGGATCCACCAACTGCTGATCACTAAATTGAGGACCATTAAGCATCCGATCCAATAACATTCCGAGCGTTGTGCTTATTTGACTTTTCTCTCCACGGTTTATTTTGTCAATCCAACCATACACCCCCTCATCATCATTTGAGAACTCATTTTTTGACCCTACAGCAAAGAAAGCAAATAGTTTGAGATACGGATTATCATGCTTACGGACTAGCGACAGTACTCGATCCCTAAATAATTCAGAAGAATTGTCGACAGAAGGAAGTGCTTCAGATCCTGAGCTATGCATACCTTATTACTATAGAGGTTTCAATCCAGAACCACAAACACAGCAACAAAAAAACTGTGCTCAATACCGATAATGCTCCGGCTTGTACGGCCCAGACTTTTTAACTCCCAAGTACTCAGCCTGATCATCTGAGAGCTCCGTCAACCGCACACCAATTTGCTCCAGGTGCAGCCGAGCGACTTTCTCGTCCAAGTGTTTAGGCAAGCGATACACACCCACTTCGTATTTTTTCGTAAAAAGATCAATCTGCGCCAACACTTGATTGGTGAATGAGTTTGACATCACAAACGATGGATGGCCTGTGCCGCAGCCCAAGTTTACCAGCCGCCCTTCGGCCAGTAGAATTATTCGATGCCCATCCGGAAACTGATAGATATCAACCTGCGGTTTCACTTCTTTGTGTTTGATGCCCTTGAATGATTTGAGCGCAGCAACTTGGATCTCAACGTCAAAATGACCAATGTTGCACACAATTGCGGCATCTTTCATCCGCTTCATGTGCTCGAGGGTGATAATATCCTTGCAGCCCGTTGCCGTCACAAAAATGTCGACCTGTTCCACCACATCCTCGACTCTTGCAACCTGGTAGCCCTCCATCGCCGCCTGCAGTGCACAAATGGGATCGACTTCCGTCACAATTACCCGTGCCCCAAACCCGCGCAGCGACTGTGCAGAGCCCTTGCCTACATCACCAAACCCAGCCACCAGCACAACTTTACCCGCTACCATCACATCGGTTGCCCGCTTGATACCATCGGCCAAGGATTCTCGGCAACCATATAAATTGTCAAACTTAGATTTTGTTACCGAGTCATTGACGTTTATCGCCGGTATTTTGAGTTTGCCTTCTTCTAGCAGCTTATACAAGTGGTGCACTCCAGTAGTTGTCTCTTCGGAAACACCCTTGATCTGCTCCAAGAACTCTGGGTGTTTAGTGTGCACCCACTGCGTGAGATCTCCTCCGTCATCGAGAATCATGTTTGGGCCGATTACTTTGCCAGATTTGTCCTTGAACTGAAGGGTTTGTTCGGTACACCACCAGTACTCATCTTCTGTTTCGCCTTTCCAGGCAAAGACCGGCGTACCAACTTTGGCAATTGCTGCCGCTGCATGATCCTGTGTGGAAAAAATATTGCACGAAGCCCAACGCACTTCTGCACCCAACGCTATCAATGTTTCGATTAACACGGCAGTCTGAATCGTCATGTGCAACGAGCCCGCAATGCGAGCACCTTTGAGGGGTTTTTGTTTGCTAAACTCCGCACGAACGGCCATGAGTCCAGGCATTTCCTTCTCTGCTAAATCGATTTCAGTCCGGCCCCACTGCCATAAAGTGAGATCTTTTACTTTGTAGTCTACTGACTGAGGCGCAGTTCGTTTAGCCATATTTGCTTTCTTTTATTTGTAGTTCCTGATCAAAACTCATTTTATACCGGGCAGCCAATTCCTTGCGAGTAAAACTATGGTTCTGAGTCCCTTGTGCCTCCACGGCGTACGCAGCTGTCACAGCACCCAGCTGGGCGCAACGCACTGCGTCCCAACCTCGCACATAGCCATACAAAAACCCCGCCCGGAAAGCATCACCTGCGCCCGTGGGATCTACAACTTGCTGCACCGACACCGCTGGAACTCGCTGCTCTGCTCCGCCACTAAATACTCGGCTCCCCTGCTCGCCCAAGGTCACCACGCAGGTTTTAACCGCTGCAGTAATTTCTTGTTCGGTTTTGCCAAGTTTTTTAGCGAAAACCCCAAGTTCGAAATCATTAAGTATTAGTAGCTCAGCTGACTCCAAACCGGCCCGCAAATCAGAAGCATCAACGTTAGACACTTGTTGACTCACGTCGTAAAACATTCGCAAGCCCATCTCTGCTGCTTCGGCCACTTGCCGACGCATGCCTGCGGGATCATGAGCAGAAATCACTACAAACGATTTGTCGGAAACGTGGGGGCGCAAACTCAGTCCTTCGCTTTCCGCCATTGCCCCCAAGTAAAATCCGCCAACTTGGCAGTCTTTACTATCCGTGAGCACTGTATAGGTCGCAGTTGGCAGCTTGGAGTACGAGACAGCGGTGATGTCAATGCCACGCTCAGCTAAATCCGCCATGTACTCGCGCGCATCCTCGCCGACTGAGACAAGCAACAGCGGTCGCTCTCCCAAAAGACTCAGAGTGTACGCGATGTTGGGCGCGATGCCGCCGCGGGATACCACCAGTTCAGATACCAGTACCGATAATGACAGCACGTGCAACTTCTCCGGCTGGATACTTTCGGCATACGAGCCAGGAAACCGCATAATGCGGTCAAACGAAGCCGAACCAGTTAACAAAATACGCATGCCGCTATGCTATCACGAACTAGCGCTCTTTGTCTGTTGGCCAATCACCGTTTTCTGTTGATTCAGGTAGTTTGTTGGGGGCGTTGCTCTGGAACTTCCTTGACGCTGACTGCCTGCGTCACTGGATCAATCCACAGAAAGGATTGATGAATCTTAAGAGTCTCGGCTAGCGCCTGCAACCCTTTAAGACTATACGGAAGCACGGATGTTCCGTTGTTCATACATTCCTTTCCCACACGCGCAGCTGCTACTTTTTACAAAAAATCCCGCCTGTTTTTGGCGGGATTGCGTGTGTTGTCGTGTATGTTTTATGTGTACGCTTCAACAGTCGCAATCCCCTCCACCCTTGGTGAGTTGGATTTGGCGAAATCGTGTGTCAGTGTGCCAGATAAATTTCATACTAGGTGTGAGTGTAACGGAGATCACCAAATAATGCAATGCAGCAACAATGTGTATCTCCCCCCACAGCTGACGAGATGCAGCATTTGCGGTTACCTGATGGCGCAATCTCTAGTATACTTGATGAACGTGATGCAATGCACCTAGTGCAGTTGTTTTGTGTGCCTGCCGACCATGCGATATACACATCATATATTACAAGCCACTCGCCCACTTGTACTGCTGTGCACTCTGTTGGTTGCCTTCGCAACACCGACCCAAGTGTTCGCAGAAACGCGCAATTACCTAAATACCATTCAACTCCCCGTCGATACTGAGCTAGTCGCCAACTCAGTTGCGGTGGATACTGAAGGGTCGCGGATAGTCGTCGGTGACTACTCGGGTTCAGCAACCTTCGCCTCGGGTGAACCTACTGAAACGACTATTAACTCGAATGGTGACTCCGATATTTTCATTGCCAAGTTCGACAGCGCTGGTGATTTTTTGTGGGTGGTATCAGTCGGAGGAACCGGCGAAGACCACGCCAACGCCGTTGTCACTTCACCAAATGACAATGCTCCGTACATCGTTGGCACGTTTTCGGACGAAGTGTACTTTAATGACGAGGAAGTGGGACTGCCCTCAAAGGATGCGCCCTCACTGCAAACCTCTCTGGGCTTCGGTGATAGTTACGCGCTCAAATTTAGCAGTTCGGGAGTTTACGCATGGGTATATGTTTGGGGAAATGAAGATCCTGACGAATCAGCACGTGCTGTGGCACTCGATAGCTTCGAGCGAGTCTATGTTGTCGGGACTATGAATGGCGATGTGAATTTTGATCACGACCCCATGACAGTTCATGGGTCAATGAACTACGGTAGTTACATCCACAAACTGGACAGCACAGGCACACATATTTGGGCAATCACACGAAACGGTCCTACCTTGCAATTTAACTCTGTTGCAACTGACTCTAGTGACAACGTCATCGTAGTTGGCCAGTTTACCAACATGGTTACATTCGATACAGCAGGAATTGCTGGGGAAACATTTTCCTCTGCTGGAAGTACCGATGCGTTTGTCTTCAAAGTAACCAGCAATGGATTCTATCTCTCCGCAGAGTACTGGGGTGGTTCGGAAGCCGATGCCGCAACCGACATCGCAATTGGGCCAAACGACGAGATGTACATCAGCGGATACTTCTCCACTACAACAGACTTCGATCCAGGTGCCGGAACAGAGTCAACCACGACGCAAGGCAATAACGACGCATACATTCTCTCACTCGATAACACTCTAGGCTACAACTGGCATCGAACCTGGGGCGGAACAGGCACGGACCAACTCAACGCATTGATACTACCAGATGGGGCAAACGCACAATTGTACGGGACTGGACGGTTCGAAAACAGTGTCTCATTTGATCCTGGCAATGTGGATACCGACACTGCTGCAGGTGCAGAAGATGGGTATGCTATCAGCCTAACAACCTTGGGAGCGTATGATTGGCACACTGTCTGGGGTGGAACTGGTAGCGACATAGCAACCGATACTGCATATGGACCTGCAAATACGCTGAGCTTAGTCGGCTACTTTCAAGATCAAGTCGACTTCGATTTTTCTACCAACTCAGATGAGCGCACCGCATATGGCACGTCTGATGGCTTTCTGACTACGTATACTTTTGCTGCTGAAACCACTGCCAACTCTTCAGGCACTACAACTACAACTCAAAGCAGCCAAGGTCTCAGCGCGCCCACCACTCCCGGATGTGCTGATACACCCCCAGCCGGCATACCTGACCTTTTTCAAATCACCAGAAATGGTCCTGACGCCACGCTCTACTTCACTCCTGTGAAAAACAATACCTCGAGCTATTACATTAGTTATGGCCAAGGAGATGCATCCGAAGGGTACGGCACCAGCTTCCCCTATTCAGACAGTTCGGGAGTTATATCTTACACAATACATGCACTCGATCCCACAAAACCATACACATTCAAAGTTCGTGCCGGCAATGGATGCGCCACCGGGCTGTGGAGCCACTGGATCACGGTGGGGCCAGCCCGTACTCAGTTAGCCAATACAAGCAGCTCTGCAGGGCCTTCTGTGTTGTTTGGTGTTGGCCTTTTAGCTGCTGGCTACACTGTTCGGAAACTCACTGATTCTGATGCCCATGCATAAATTATTCTCACGCACCATTAGTATTCGACAACTAATACAACTGAGTAGTTTGCTATGTTTCATGCTTGGTATTGCCTTTGTGGTGATGCCACTTGTTCCCAATGCGATGTTTGCATCTAAGCAAACAGATACTATATCTCTGGTACTGGGTGCAACAACCATTGCTGGCTTTGAAACTGAGGCCACTGTGCAACCAGAACAAATGAACAGCCAAGAAAACCGCCTGTTTGTCCCCGAGATCGGCGTGGACGCAATTATTCATGAAGGTGAAAGCGAAGCAGCGCTACGGCAAGGCATCTGGCGCATTCCAACCAGCAGCACCCCAGACCGTGGAAGTAACACCGTGCTAACTGCGCATCGTTGGCAGTGGCTCTCTGGCCCCAACACGTTTTATCATTTAGATAAATTAGCAGTGGGAAACGTGATTTCTGTTCGATGGGAAGGACAAAAGTATTTGTATAAAGTGTCAGCCAAGTTTGAGACTACTAGTGATGACCTGAGTATTGAGCAACCAACCAACCAACCAATCCTGACGTTGTATACTTGTGAGTTGTGGTGGAATAGTGATACCAGGTTGGTGGTGGTGGCGGAGCGAGTGTAGTTGCTGCCAAAAGTCTCAGAGCCTAGAATTATCACGCCTACTTTTCGGACCATGTTAAAATGAAAAAGTAATACTACGTCCAATTGAAAATACAAATCAGAAATTGACCGAATTTGTTGCAGAGTTTAGCAATTTACCCATAGATGTACAACTAATATATCTGGTTATTGCCATCGGCGTAGTAGGTGCTGATGTATTGGTGGTTCTCATCTGTGCAAACTATCTACGAAACGGTCGTAGAAAAACCAAAAAATCAAAGAAATCGTAGAATTTGGGATTGTAACAAAATCAGGTGTTAAGTTAAAACGACGGTCAGGCATCGCAATGTACTAGCAATTTTTTATTATTCTGCTAGAATTTTTCGACAATATATGACAGAAAATCTCACTGAAAATGTTCATACAATTGATTTTGCAGAGAAGCTTCAAAGGCTTGCAGAATTCGGTCTCGTTGATACGGCAGCACTTCTCGTTTTTTTTACTCTTTTAACTTTAGGACCTGCGTTTACTGAGTTACTCATAAATGGCGACGCAACTATGACCACCACTCTGTTAAAAATTAATGGGATGCTCGATCAAATGGCTGAATACAGCCTTTTACAAGCATCTTTACATACATTAATGATTCAAATTCCTTGCGGATCTATATCTTTTTTAGTCTCTATCAGAAAGTTGCTCAAAGCATCCCCGTCTAGCTCAACTTCAGAAAACAGCTAGAGACTAGCACTAACTAAATCGATATGCTATAATCACGCTTCATCCAAAGACAGCGCGCCCGCTCCACTTGGCAACTCGCCAACAAAAGCCATAAGCCACGCCGAGGAATACACTGAAATTTT
>CAZSJW010000017.1:0-23644 GCA_964607285.1 uncultured Pseudomonadales bacterium | reverse complement strand
CAAATTGTGCAAAATAGAAAACCCAGTTGGGAAGGATAAACCAACCATTCATAAAGATGGTTAAAAAATAATAAAGAAGGATGTTCTGATTATCGAATGTTGGGAATAGATTTCTCATTTTTCTTCGTTTCGTTATTCATCTGCTTACAGCCTGTTCGTGATAGTCTCTACTTTGCATCTGCACTAACTAATTTGATGTGCGATTAACGAACTTAAAAATAATCTCATCAATAAGTGTAAGTTGAATCTGGTTTCTATCAGCGATCTTCCCAAGTGTGGGCGACTCAACGGCAAAGGCTGTACCTCCCAATTTGGAAACATACTCTACTAAATTACCAGGAACTTCTATGTTCATGACACCATTTTTTACACTAGATAATGGGTGTGATAACGTTGCATGGTGGTCTGTGTCAGGAAATGGTGTGTGTCCTTGCTTTGCCGTTTTTTTTACAGCAGCCTCAGCTATAGCAGTTATTTCTTTTACATCAGGCCTACCTGCAATTACAAAAAATGAGCGTCTAGCGTCACTATAAGAATGCTCGTGAAGATCCAACACGAGTAAATCGTCAAGGCCTTTTGACCTAGAATTTATTGCGTCAGCAACTGCTTTGCTCTCACTTCTATTAAAAGTTCCATAGTCCCGGTTTATAAAATCGTGAGTGAGTTTTGATCTAAAATTTGTCTGTCCTACGTCCACGACTGGAATTATGGTTATCTGATAATTTTGTCTCAGTGATTGAACTTCATGTGATTGGCTGGATAATAGTCGCCTACCAAACTCTATAGCAGAAAACTGTGACATTTTTTCGTCTGGATGGTGACCTGCGATAATAAATATTTGCCCCTTTTTCTGTCCAAGTGGCATTAGATCTAGAGCGAGTATCTGTAGTCCCTGCTGAGTATATTTATCACCAACTTCACTACTGCCAATAGAAGACAAAACAACGTTTTGGTCTTGAAGCTCTTCTAATTGTCTCCGGAACCAATCATATCTTAAGACATCACTATCATTACTGCTACTGTGCAGATCTGGTTTGCAATCAACATAGTGCCCTTCCGTGCTTCTAATGCTATCTTTATTGTGGGTAACTATCCCTTTACAACATGTAGTTATTGCTATATACTACATGTATGAAATCAACACAGCCTCAGTATACCATTAGAGATCTACTCAAGCAGTTTCCTACAGATGATGCTTGTATAGAGTATATCTTTTCCATGCGATACCCTGATCCAGCATGTTCAGAGTGTAAAGCTGAAAAAAGCTTCTATCGGGTTAGTACACGCAAATGTTACTCATGTTCACACTGTGGCAATCAGATTCATCCGACGGCAGGCACTATTTTTCATAAGAGTAGTACACCACTTACACTGTGGTTTCATGCACTATTCTTATTCGCCTCATCGAAGAACGGTGTAAGTGCTAAAGAAGTACAACGCCAGCTCGGAGTTACCTATAAATGTGCATGGAGAATGAGTAAACAAATCAGAAGTCTAATGACACAAGGCAAAAACCCATTAGATGGCACTGTTGAAATGGATGAAACCTATATTGGTGGTAAACGCCGAGGTGGTAAAAGAGGTCGAGGCACAGATAAAGAAGCTGTTGTTGGAATAGTACAGCGTCAAGGAAGTGTACGAGTACAGCATGTGGATAATGTTAGAGCAGTAACACTAATGCCAATGCTTCGAGACAATGTGAAGCTAGGTAGTGCAGTAATGACTGATGAGTTTCCAGTGTATAACCGTGTTTCAAAAGATGGCTACTTGCATGAAGTTGTGCAGCACGGTATCAAGGAATATGTGAGAGGAAATGCACACACTAATACAATTGAGGGTTTTTGGTCACAGGTTAAGCGTTCTATTTCTGGGACACACCACGCTGTTTCTCCGAAGTACCTACAGTTTTATTTGAACGAGTTTGTTTTTCGATACAACCATCGTGAGTCTTCGTCTTCGATGTTTCAGCTTCTTTTGGCTCGAGCTTAATTGCTCGATGAAGAAGATTGAGAAAATCAGATTTGTTTGCTTTTACATCTTTCATATGATATCCTTATGGACTTTCTATGGTATGTTGTATATGCTATGGATAAGCAAAAATGAATATGTCAAGTTTTGTCCTTAACCCTCCAAAATATAAATCTGCAATCAAATTCATTATACATGAACTGAAAAAGGTTCAAGGAAAAAAGAAAATGTATAAGTTGATGTATTTCTTAGACTTTGATTTTTATGAAGCGTACAATGAGTCTTTTACAGGTGAAAGTTATCGGAAGCTTGCTATGGGTCCAGCACCAGTGTATTTTGATGATATTCTCAAAGAATTAGAAGATGATATCGATATTAAACATGTAAAAATTTCCCCAATGCATGAAAATGATACATGTATATATAGTTTGAAAAAAGACTTTGAATTTGATTTTTCTGAAAAAGAAGCAAAAATGTTAAAAAGGATTGTAACTAAATACGGAAGTTTAAATGGAAAACAACTTGAAGATTTGTCACATGCTGAAGCACCTTGGAATGCTGTAAGTATGTTTGACCTAATTCCTTATGATTATGCACTATACAGAGACACTCAAGATTTAAATAGCTAATTCAAAGTTTCTAATACTTCACTCAACCTTAGCATTGCCAGTTTACGTAATTTTGAGTCACTATAATTAGTTAAGTGCGTGTCGAGACACAGAAAGCTCATAACTTTTCCACGGTCTACGTACACCTTTGGCAGTTGAGTCCTTTTCAATCGGGCATGGGGAATAATCAGATGCATCCAATACATCTCGTATGCGCCAAATCCTTGTGCTTTCCCGAAATGCTTGGGAGTAAATTGTTTAGAAGGAGAAAAAAAGTGAGTGTTTAATAATCTTTCAATATTCTGCATCGTTTCATCTGTAGAACTAGTGCTATCGCAATGAGAACGAATAAAGTTATCAAGTTCATTAATAAATGATGGGTGATGCTGATAATCATGATATAGTTGGTCTTTTGGCATCCATATTGCCCTTTCATTTGCCATTGTGTACAATGGCGATACAGCTAAATACTAAGTGCCAGGTACGAGAATTGAACTCGCAATATCCCGCTCGGATAGTCTTTTTAAAGAAGACCGCGTTTACCAATTTCGCCAACCTGGCACTTTTTTTGCTTGAAGAATACCAAAAAATAACCCCCTGCTTGCATTAGGGGGTTATTCAACTGTAGGTTGTATTAACTAGTTAAACTCAAACTACAGTATTTTTCCCATCTTTGCAAGCGGGTTATTTCGTGGTTTGTCTGTCCAGCGAAATATGCCAAACAGCATCTCACGTTGTGTAGTTGGTTGTCAAGGAATACAAGATGTTGTGTTTGTCTCTTATAATATCACTCTATATCATCACTTTGAGCAATATTAACTTATAAGGATGTTATAGGCAAAATGGCTGAGTGATGCAGGATTTGTAATTTTATAGTTAGATATTTCATCTACATGTCATAAAGGGATACTTACCTTATTGTGTATTGACGATGTGTGCTTTAACTCATCTTCCTGCATAAATGCAGTATATCAATTTCCTAGCAAACTAGTTTGGGGGTATGTTGTAACAAGTTGATGATATCTGCATTTAAGATTTAATTGTTTACTCTCAATTTTATCTAGGAATTGATCCTACATATAATAAAGAGGCCAAGTATGAATGCATTCGTTGCCGAAGCAAAAAATGTGTCCACACTTGGCACTCGTCTCCCTCGCATTAACGAGAACTACTTACGATGTCTGTCTGTGGCATCCTGCTACATATTTTGCAGGTCGCCTGGGTTTTTCCAGCTTTCCGTTGTGATGTGGCCCACAAAGAGCGGTTTGCTCAGACCGTCGCGCATGAACCAGACCAGGAATGGTTGATTGATCACGTGATCTGGTTTCGTTTGGATGAACATTTCCAATGAGACCGCAATGGCAACTGCACTCTTGACGTGAGCACCCATCTCGTTCATCTTCAACTTGGTTTGTTGCAAGGCTTGGGAGATCCATGCTCGTTGTCCCGTGTTTTGCCTAGTTGTCTCCATGTTGAGTAACCAGGAGATATTCTCTCGCTGGTCAAGATCCACCATAGGGAATACGAGGTCACCATACTCATAGCATGCCTTCATGCCGGTAGTGAGTTCCTCGGCGCGGGCCACCAAGTCGAAACCTTCTGGTGGATTGCTCATCATGGTCAAATAGACCCGATCGTCATTCTTGGTGTGGATCTGAGCGATTGGGTTTGAGTGACCAGGAGTTGTAAAGTAGCTGATGCCTTTCGCATCGATCTGCACTCCGGGATAATCCTTCATGTCTGAGGTGGTGATTGTGGTGGCAAAGCCCTCCACTATCCACTCGACGAGCAAGTCGAGGACGCTGGCGACACCGAAGGTGTCATCGTCTAATTCTTCGAGCTGGATTGAGAAACCTCGCTCTTGGAGGAACTGGTTGATGACTTGGGCTTTCCAGGAAGCGATGCTTTCGATCTCAGGGATGCCAACTTCACCCCGACATGGAGCGAAGAACTCTTTCAGGAAACGCGCTTGCGTCTCGTTCACGGGTTGCCACTGACGGTTCGGGCCAAGAATGTCCTCGGCTTTCACTAATGCAGCAACGATCGGATAGGTTGTATTCGTTGTACTCATTCCTAAACTCCTTTGGTTAGGTCAAAATTTTTTGAAACAATCGATTGTTTGACATCGGATGACCACATGGTCACCAAGGCTATTTGGCACCTTACAACTTTGCACAAAAGTTATCTCTTATGCTAATGTATGTGTAATAGCTTGGTTGATGACTAGCTAGGTGCAATAGGTAATACACCCAATTAGCCACCAACCAATTAGTCACAATTGTTATTGTAAGTAGTTCATAGGGAGACGGATTCAAGGCGAAAAAAGGTATATTGAAAGGCCCCAGTAACCCAGCAAATGGGTGCTACAGCCAGATCAGGCCTATATCTCACCATGAATAAACTCCCTACGATTGAGTTGTTAAAGAACTAATGATTGCTCACAATCGAGAAAGCCTATTCATGCAGGAAAAAGACTTTACTGCGATGAATAGCAGGATTATACCTTGAAACGATGGAGAAAACAATACTATGGGATGTTACTGGTACTTTCCCATATTACAAGTGTAAGTGTTGTTCAATTCAAAGTGCGCATTCAGCTAGCCTTTGACGATGTGATACAGGTGGTGTTAGCAAACATTAGAATGCAAAAGATCTTAATGGGTGCTCAACGATGAACTCCTCGAACCAATTATACAAGAAATGACCGCTCTGTATAAAGTCTTTGGTCATAAGAACTACGCTTTCGCAACGGCGTAGCATTTTTAATGCTATGAATAATACTCAATCATTAAATACTAATAACCAGGAAGAGAATCCCTTTGAAGCTCTTGCGAACGCAAAAACTCTTGAAGAAAAGGAACTTGTTCTAGATAAGGTAGTTAACAGCATGCAGCATGAGAAAGAACAACTGATTGCAGCTATACAACAGTTAAATAAGGAAGCGGCCCATTCACCTAATGACGAATCAGCAATAGCACATCTCACTGAGTCAATTTTTAAATATGTACGTTTAACTAATGTTTCAAGCGGTGGTCAACTTGCTTCTAGTGTTCACGCATTAGATCAAGTGGCCGTAAACGATGCTAGAAAGCGATTACTAACAGAATTTGCTCCTACTTCGGCTTCCGAAGAGCTTGTGATTGATCAGGCTCTTAATGCCTACTTTCGATCGCTTCGTCTATCTCAGGCGCATTTAAGCATGATACAGGACTCCGCAGGAAACGTTCGAAAGTGGGACAACCAATTAATAATTAATCTTATAAAGGAAATAGGCAAACAAGCTAGCTTCGCAAATCAGCAATTTATGACGGCAATAACGTATCTAAAAGAATCTAAACAACCGCCGATTAAGATACGGGTTAATCCAAAGGTTGCATTTGTAGCTCAAAACCAACAATTTAACAAAAATGCTTAATGATTTCGGAAAATAATTTATGAACAGAGTGTCCGTTGAAGAATGCCAAAAGCTTTCAATACAGCTTCTAAGGAATACTTTTAGAGGTTCTGTAGTAATTGAGGTAAACGCTCAGGTGATTCAACTTACTAAAACACAATGTAACTACGGTGGGGATAGGTTATGGTTTTTATGTCCCGCTTGTAATAAAAGAGTCGGCGTGCTTTATCGTCCACCGCTGAATAAAATGTTTCTGTGCAGGCATTGTTTAAATTTAACGTATAACTTAAGAAGATATCATCGTTCAAGGCTTGAGCTAACAATTAGAAAAACAAATAGATTACATTCGAGCCTAGTAAAAAGAAAGCAGATAATGCAATCGTCATGAAGCTCTTTGTCACGACGGAGTCCTGGTATCTTTAAGCTACTTTTAAGCACTTTAGCTATAATATGAAAGTATGCGAGTACTAGTTATTGAAGATGAACATAAAATTGCGAATGCAATACAAAAAGGTTTGGAACATGAAGCCTATGCTGTAGATGTTGTTTATGATGGGATTGAAGGTCATGATATGGCAGTTGTTGAAAAGTATGATGCCATTATTCTTGATATTATGCTTCCTGGAATGGATGGAGTTGAGATATGTAAAAGACTTCGTGAGCAAAATATTCACACTCCAATTCTCATGCTCACATCAAAAAGCCAAATCGAAGATAAAGTTATCGGATTTAATGCTGGAGCTGATGACTACCTAACTAAGCCGTTTGCTTTTGCTGAACTTTCAGTTCGGATCAGGGCACTGATTAGACGCCCCAAGAACTCAATTGGTACAGTTTTGGAAATTGCCGATCTTACTCTTGATACTGCAAATTATGAGGTAAAGCGAGCTGGGGAAAAAATTCGACTATCAAACAAAGAATTCGCCTTACTAGAATATCTTATGCGTCACAAAAATCAGGTTGTTTCAAAAGAACAGATCATCCATCATGTTTGGGATTATGATGCTGACGTATTACCAAATTCAGTTGAAGTTTATATTAGGCATCTACGCAAAAAAATTGATGAACCCTCAAATAAACCATTAATTCATACTGTCAAAGGGTTCAGTGGATATAAAATGTCTGAGGAAGAATAACATATGCATACATTTCAATTCGCAAGATTAAAACTTACTGTCTGGTATGTACTTATTAGTATGACCATTACCATCCTATTTAGTCTTGTCATTTATACAAGATTAACAGGAGAGTTAGATCGCATTGAGCGTTTTCAGCAAGCTAATAAGCAAAATAACATTTCATTCCCTCCAAGAAATCCTGCTTTCCCCCAACCTCCAGAGTTAGATGTTGCGCAATCAAAAATGAATATTCTACTCACACTTCTGGCCGTGAATGGTGTGGTCTTAGCGCTTTCTGGTGGTGCAGGTTATATTCTGGCAGGCAGAACACTTCGTCCGATCCAAGAAATGATGGATGAACAAAGCAGGTTTATAACTGACGCTTCGCACGAATTAAAAACTCCTCTTACAGCGATTCGTACTGAGTATGAAGTAGCGATGCTAAGTAAACCCGTTCCAGCTAAGGAAGCAAACGCACTAATAAATAGTAGTTATGAAGAGATTATTAGTTTACAAGGTCTTGCTGAAAACCTTTTGGAGTTAACACACCAACAGAAAAACCGAGAACATATGAAAATGAAAGAAGTATCTTTGCTTGAAGTTACTGAAGCTTCTTTAAAAAAAGTCATACCGTTTGCCAAACAAAAACAAATTACCATTAACAACCAGATTGATGATTACATCCTATCTGGGGAGCAACAAAGCTTAACCCAATTGTTAGTAATCTTAATTGATAATGCCATCAAATATAATCCTAAGCACTCTGAAATAATCCTAACCTCAACAAAAACAGATCACCAAATTCTTGTAACAGTCTCAGATAATGGAGTAGGTATTGCTGAAAAAGACCTCAAACATATCTTTGATAGATTTTATCGAGTTGATAAATCACGGTCAAAAACAGATGGGTATGGGCTTGGACTCTCGATCGCCAAAGAAATAGTAGAAGTGCATAACGGCTCAATCTCAGCTGAAAGTAAGCTTGCTGAAGGCACAACTTTCACTATCCGCCTGCCTCTGAAAAGAGCACAAGACTAAATGCTCAAATTTTCAGCAATCTTTAAGCGCTCACTTTATACGCTTTAAGTAACTTAAAATGGCTGCTTGTTTTTTAAGCCACTTTTAAGCACAACAATTTAATATACCAATTATATGAATATCGTAAGAGGGGTTTTTGGAAAGCTCGTATTTATTAAGGATTTCTTTTTAAAACAATCTTTAATAAAAAAGTTAGTAATTGTCGCAATAATCGCTGCTGTCGGGTGGTTTGGTGTCAGACCTGCCATTGTAGGAAGTCAACAACAGCAGGTGCAATATCAAACTGCTCAAGCAGAAAAAGGGACACTTATTACTTCTATTACAGCTTCAGGAACGGTTTCCTCTGGAAGTAGTGCAAATATCACCTCAAGCGCAACAGGAATAGTTCAAGAGGTATATGTTGAAAATGGTGATACAGTTTCAGAAGGTGATCAAATTGCACTCATAAAGCTGGACAAAGGTTCTCAGCAGCAACAAACTCAATCATGGGCTAGTTATTTATCTGCCAAAAACTCACTTGAATCAGCCAAAGCTAAGATTCACTCACTGCAGGCAGCTGCATTTAAGGCCAATCAAACATTTATAAACGATGCTGTGGCGAGGGATTTGGCAACAGACGACCCAACTTACATTCAACAAAATGCTCTCTGGCTTCAGGCAGAAGCCGATTACAAAAATCAAGAAAACGTTATTAAACAAGCAGAAGCATCTCTGTCAAGTGCTTGGTTATCGTATTCTCAACTCTCACCCACAATTACGGCTCCTATGTCAGGGCTGGTAAACAATTTGAGTATAAGTCCTGGTCTTACTATTTCAGGAAATAGCTCAACTTCTTCAACCGCAGATTCTAACTCAGGATCTTCACAAACAGTTGGTACGATCACGCTTAAAGATGGTACGCCTCAAGCAAGTGTTAATTTAACTGAAATAGATGTCGTTAAAATTAAAGCTGGTCAAAAGGTCACATTAACATTGGACGCGCATCCAGAAAAAACATTTACAGGAAAGGTTTCGGCCGTGAACACTAATGGGTCTGTAAGCTCAGGAGTGACTACATACCCTGCCACAATAACATTCGATACTGCTTTAGATACAATTTATCCAAACATGGCAGTTAATGCCACAATTATTACAGATGTGAAGAGCAGTGTTATCTTAGTCCCCTCTGGGGCTATTCAGACTACTAATGGTCAGTCAACTGTGCAAATTATGAGAAACGGACAAGTTGCCTCCGTACCTGTAGAAGTTGGTAATTCGAATGATACTCAAACTGAAATAGTTTCTGGAATTAATGAAGGAGAGCTAGTCGTTACTGGACAAACAGGTTCAGCGACTACTGGATCAACTGGCGCAGCAACTTCCCCATTTGGTAACACTAGAGGAGGTTTTGGAGGAGCAAGTGGACCCGCTGGTGGTGGAGGTCAAATGTTTATTCAAAGAAGATAATGTATGTCAGCAATCATTCAAGCCCAAAATCTATCAAAGGTTTATAAAACTGGTGACCTAGAGACAGTGGCCTTAGCAGATGTTTCCTTTGAGATTAAAAAGGGTGAATTTGTAGCAATCATGGGACCATCAGGGTCTGGTAAATCTACTCTTATGCATATTATTGGGGCTTTAGATACTCCTACCTCTGGTACATATACTCTCGATGGAGAAGAAGTTCAAAAATTATCTGATGATGAATTATCAGATATTAGAAATAGAAAAATAGGTTTTATCTTCCAAGCTTTTAATTTACTTCCCCGTACATCGGCCTTGAACAACGTCATGTTGCCTATGCGTTATGCGGGTATACCAAAAGAAGAACGGCTTAAAAGAGCTGAGAAATACTTAAGAATGGTTGGTTTAGGGGAAAGACTTAGTCATGGATCTAATCAGTTATCAGGAGGACAACAACAACGTGTGGCTATAGCAAGAGCGCTAGCTATGAACCCATCAATTCTCTTGGCAGATGAACCAACAGGGAATATTGCCAGTGCACAAGCAGAAGAAATTATGGACATTTTCCAAAAAATAAATCAAGAAGGACATACTATTGTGATGATTACTCATGAACCTGACATAGCAGAACATGCAAAAAGGGTTATTAATATCCGAGACGGACGAATTGCAGAGGACTCCTCAAAACATATGCAAAGGAGGACTAATGGACATTGAAATCCTAACAGAAGCAATTGGTACATTAACTGTAAATAAGTTGAGAACTTCTCTTGCTACTCTTGGAATCGTCATTGGAATCGGAAGTGTTATTGCCTTGGTTTCTCTTGGTCAAGCAAGTCAACAGGCGATACAATCTCAGATCCAATCTTTGGGATCTAATCTTTTAACAGTGCAGCCGTCGGGACAGAGTCAAGGAGGAGTTCAAGGAGCTGCTGGTGGAGGTACTACATTAACTTTGGAAGATGCCGAAGCCATAAAAACTTCTTCTCAAATCACCACCGTGCAGGAAGTTTCACCTGAATATTCAAGTAGGACTCAGGTTACTACAGGAAGGACAAACACCAATACACAAGTAGTAGGAGTCACCGCTGCATATGCTGGTGTAAGAAATGTCACTGTTGAATCAGGAAACTTCATAACCGATTCTCAAGTAAATAGTATGGCGAAAGTTGCTGTTCTTGGACCAACAACTGTTGAAAACCTATTTGGAGTAAATTCAAATCCCATCGGACAAACAGTGAGAATTAGTGGACAAACATTTACTATCGTTGGCATAACTGCATCAAGAGGAGGTACTGGTTTTCAAAATCAAGATGACATGGTTTGGGTTCCGATCACAACCGCACAAAAACAACTATTTGGCGCATCTCATGTGACCTCAATTTCCGTGGAGGCGAAATCCGCCGATGTGATGATTGATGCTCAAAATGAAGTTGGTTATCTACTTCTTTCTAGGCATAAATTGAAAAATGCAGAAGATAAGGATTTTTCTATATTTAACCAGCAAGACCTATTAAATACAGTGAATCAAACCACGGGCACATTTACAACTCTCTTGGCGGGTGTGGCAGCAATCTCTCTTTTAGTTGGTGGAATCGGAATTATGAATATCATGCTAGTGACTGTTACCGAGAGAACCAGAGAAATAGGCTTAAGAAAAGCTCTTGGAGCCAAGAAAAAAACAATCATCACTCAGTTTCTTGTTGAATCAATCATATTAACTTTTGTGGGTGGAGTTATAGGGATAGGTGTAGGAATATTAGCCTCTTACCTTTATTCGTACTTTACAGCTTCTGTGTTTGTTATTTCCCCAAATTCAGTGTTTTTAGCCTTTGTGGTATCAGCAGGAATAGGAATCCTATTTGGTTGGTATCCTGCAAGAAGGGCAGCCAATTTACAACCTATTGAAGCATTACGTTATGAATAACTTTGAAAGGAGGTGAAAATTATATGAAAAATCCAATGATAATGACCATTATTGTAGCTTTAGTGGTGGGAGGTGTTGCATTCTTTGGTGGTATGCAGTATCAAAAAACACAGGCAAGTAGTCCAATGCAAGGACAATTCAGAGGACCAAATGGAAGTGGACCACAAGGAGGTTTTCAGGGAAGAGCTGGAGCTGGTCAAGGAATGACGCCTGTAAGCGGGGAAATAATTAGCCAAGACGATACAAGCATCACAGTTAAAATGCAGGATGGCAGTTCTAAGATTGTTATCTTATCTGATGATACAAACATCAATAAATCTTCAGAAGGCGCAAAGTCAGATTTAAAAACTGGCGAAACAGTAACTGCTTTTGGAACAACAAATTCTGATGGTAGTATTACTGCTCAAAATGTCTCTATTGGTGGAAACATGATGTTTCGTGGAGGTCCTTCTGGGCAAAATAATCAAACGACACCAACTCAATAAATGATACACAGAATGCTCTTTCTTCTAAGGGCATTCTGTGTTTTGGGTTGGTAGGCTTATGTGTGTCTCTTTCGAACGAGTAGTTAATAAACTATTGACTTGCACACAATAAATGTGTACGATAGCAAGTAATGGACAACAACTTGGGAGCATTAATCAAAAAGGAGAGAGAAAAACGAGGCTGGGATCAACCTGATTTTGCCTCCAGGATGGAGGTTATGCAACAGACAGTGAGTCGATGGGAAAGTGGAGATTCGGTACCACGGAGCAAAGACCTACAGAAGCTTGCCAAAATTTTTTCTTTAGATCAAAATGACCTGCTTTTGATGGCTGGACGCGATGTTGATGACGTAGAATCTCCGCTCATACCCTATTTGCCATTACAAAGTATATTCAATTCAGCGGATTTTGAATTTTTTTGTCAGGATTTAATTCAAGCGCTACATCCACAGGCAGACGTTCATGTGTACGGCAGACCAGGAGACAAACAAGAAGGAATCGATCTATACGCCCAACTACCCTCGCTCAAATACGATTACCAATGCAAGCGCCACGAGCAGTTTGGACCGGAAAAAATAAAAGCGGCAGTTAAAAAAAACACCCTCGAGGCTGATCATCATTATTTGTTGTTAGCAAGACAAGCCACTTCAGGAGCCCGCAAAGAAATGCAAAATCATCCAGGGTGGACTCTTTGGGATAAAAGAGACATTTCAAACAGAATTCGGGAGCTCCCACTTGATGTGAAGATTAGGATAGTACATACCTACTTTCCATCAAAATTAAAAAGCTTTTTGGGGGTGGATCCGTCCCCATGGTTAACGGTTGGTGAGGTTTACAAACCATTGGTGGATAGACTGAAATTATTTAGCCATGGATGGACTTTTGTTGGCAGAAATAAGGAACAAACAGCGCTAAATGAATTTAAAGACCAGACAAAGAGCAGGGCTTTGTTGATCTCCGGTCGGGGTGGCATTGGTAAAAGTCGTTTACTTAAAGAGTGGGTTGACAGCACTGGCAGGTCAACAACCGTATGCTTTTTATCATCGGGTGTGGACATTAAGCCAGAAGATTTGGATAAGTTACCTACCGGTCCAGCGTACTTAGTCATTGACGACGCTCACGATCGCTCGGATTTACCCACAATCCTTTTTGGTGTTGCAAGAGTTAGGCCTGAAATAAAATTGATTATTAGTACACGACCATATGGAGTTGCGAGAATAAAGTCTGACTTGACAAAAAATGGCTTCGCTTATGACCAGGACAAGATCCTCATGTTAAGCGATCTTTCCCTGGAAGATGCTACCTTGCTCTCAGAGGAAATTCTTAAAGATCCCAGCGTAAATGGGGATACGATTCACGCTAAACGGATCGCACAAATAACAAAAGATTGCCCCTTTGCAACCGTAATCGGAAGTAAATTGGTTGGAACTGGTCAAATTAGGCCAGAACTACTCAATAATGAAAAACAATTTCAAGAAGAGCTACTTGGGCGCTTTTATGAAGTAGTCACTGGTAATATCGATGGAACCGATCCACACGAAGTACGTGACCTCTTAGCCCTCTTAGCAACTATTCAACCCTTCAATCCCATGGACATCAAATTTCAAGAAGCAGCTGCAAATATTTTAGGCAGACCAATTGATAAAACTCTTAGGGACATGAGCGTCCTTGAGGATGCTGGAGTACTTCTTCGTCGTGGATCTCGACTAAGAATCGTCCCTGATTTGCTTGCTGACTATATAAGAGCTACTGCTGCGTATGATGTAAATGGAAAACATTCAACAAAGTATGCAGACCGTGTGTTTAACGCTCTCCAAGACGATTTAGCAACAAATCTACTCGTAAACGTCAGTCAATTAGATTGGAGACTTAGTGCTGATGGAGCACAACCTTCTCTTTTAAATGAAATTTGGACCAATCTTAAAGAGCAATTTAAGAAAGCAAAAATATACGAGCGTTCTGCAATTCTTGAAGCTCTTGGGAAGATATCATATTACCAACCCAAACAAGCTTTAGAGTTCGTCCAAATGGCGCTTGATGAAACAAGCGATGAAGTCGAAGAAAAGTATAAAGGATTCCGGACAACTTACGACGTTGTCACAAATAAAATTCCACCAATACTAAAATATACAGCCTATGACGTCGATTATTTGCCAGAATCATTGGACCTACTAAAAAGACTTGCGGAACGAGACAAACGAACCACCAACCCTTATCCCGATCACCCAGTAAGAGTATTACAAGATCTTGCTTCAATCGAACCAGGAAAGCCGGGAGCTTACAATGAAGCAGTTGCTGCTCATGTCCTTGGATGGTTAGAATCACCTGTTACGGGAAATTTCTCTCCATTTGATGTCCTCGATATATTGCTTAAGACTGAGGGTCATGAAACTGAAACAGTTGGCTTCACGATGACCATGAGAGCCTTTAAGGTTCGTCCTGAAGCAGTGGCCGGAATTAGACAAAGAATTATCGCAGCCGCTTTTAAAGTGATCGAAACACAGCCCATCAATGAAACAATGCGTGCCTTGAAAACATTAACTTCAGCAATCCACTACCCGATGGGATTATTAGGTCAAGACATAACCGATGAAGACCGGAAAGGATGGGATCCAAGTATTCTTGAAGTTTTAAATGGGTTAAAAGAAGTAGTTAAGAATCCAAAAGCAGATCCTTATATCTCAGTTGAAATCCGAAGAGATGTTGCGTGGCATGCCGGTCGAGGAAGTTCACAAACCAAAGCAGCGGCAATAGAGATTCTTGCTGCAATACCCACCGATCTCAACTACGAAATTTCTCGAGCAATAGTTGATACCTGGGGCTGGACATTCGAACGAGAAGATGGAAGATTTAGAAACAGCGAGGCCAAGCTGGCAGAGTGGCGTAAGCAACTGGTTAAAAAAATATTAGGGCACTATCGCACATCATTACCTGAACTAATAAAAGTTTTAGAGGAGAGAATTTCCACATTAAATGCCGCGGCAATACCAGAGCATTCAGATGCCGGCCCATTCCTCGCGGTGTTAATGGAAGACTCAGTAGAGCTTACTGAATTATTGGCTTCATATCTTCTCTCAGAATCCCAATCTCCCTTAAAAGATTGGTTTGGAGTTGTGGTAAGCGTCATGGCAAAACATGATCGCACAAAAGCACTGGACCTGATCAAACAAGCCCTGGTAAAAAATGATGAAACTCTTACACGGCGAATCTCACGAGCTATTGGGTGGGGAATGTATAACATGGAAGTATTACCTGAAGAAGTTGAAATAATTAAAGGGCTTGCCCAGTCAACTGATATTTGGGTCAGGCAAAACATCGTTCGAGCAATCAAACGGTTTTCCCCGGAAGACAGACCGACAGCACTCGAGATACTTTTAAGTATTGATATGACCGATTCTAAAGAGCTGGCCGACGAAGTTTTGGGAGAATTTGAGGAAAGATATGGAACTTTCAAAGTGGAAGATCTAACCGATGATCAGATCCAACATGTCCTCGACCAACTCGTTAGATGTCCAACAATTGATGATTATAATATCAGCCTATTTTTGAGCAAACTGTCGTTTTTGTATCCGATTAGAACACTAAAGTTGCTGACTGACAGGGTTGAGTTCAAAGAAAATAACGAGAAATTGGAAGATTACACTCCGCTACCATATGATTGGAGAGAAAGCGAAGGGTTGAGGTTTAGCGAAACTCCACAATATGAACAAGTACTGAGACAAGTTAGAGACTGGGCAAGTCAAAAGACAAATAGTTGGATTCGCTCTCACTACGGCGCTGACCTATTTAAGTCGGTTTCTGCAGGATTTGATTCATCCACTCTAAAAGTATTGGAGGAATGGATAACATCAGCTGATCAGCATCAACTGGAATCGGCCGCATCACTATTAACTGAAGCTGACAATGCTTTCGTTTGGACACATCAAGAGTTTGTTGATAATGTCCTTGAGGCTGCACAGAAATTTGGGAACACCTGTTACAGAAGAGTATGCTCTTGTTTCCATTCTTCTCTGCTGCATGGCGTCAGATCTGGTACTCCAGGTCAGCCATTTCCTCAAGATATTGAACAACGGGATAAGTCTTTTGAAATAATGTCTAAGTTATCTCCTGGTTCTCCGGCTCACAAGTTTTACAAAAACCTACACGATGAAGCGAAAACGGAAATTGAGAGACACACAATTGAGGATTTCGATGGTCTGGACTAATTCTGACACACCGGATGAAATTTCAAAAACTTAACGAATTGAAAGAATAGGCTACTGTTAGTTTATATTCATCTCTGGGCTTTCTTACTCTCCGCAATGAACTTTTGAAGATCTTCGTATACATATCTTCTATCCCTTCGTTTTCCAAAGCGTACAGCTTTAAGTCTTCCTTCATTGTCCCAACGCCTAAGGGTTTCTGGATTAACTCCTAGCATCTCTGCAGCCTCTTTAATGCGTAGTAATTTAGGATTCTGATTCATAAGTTATACCTAATTATACATACTTAGGTATAATAGGAAAAAGATTAAAATTAATATGGCTAGCAATCAGTTATCTGGCGATTTAACACGTCAGTATCAGACAATAATATCTCTTCCAGAAAAGGCCTTTTTCGTTGGTTTGGCTAATTATGTACGTTCGGTTTTGGACAATCCCGATTTAGATTCAATACGAGCTGAACTATCTCAAAAAGCTTTATCTGATTATGACAAGACGATCGAAGTTGTTAATGAAAAGGATTCCATCGGTGATTCTAAAAAAGACTGGAAAATGGCTGATTTTGTTAAAGCAGGGTCAGACCTAGCAAGAAAACTAAATGCGATTAAAGATGTCTCGATAAAGGAGCAGACAGAAACGAGCCATGCGTGGATGAAGCTTCAGACTTTAGAAATGTTCGTTCACGATAGAAAAAAGGCAAAAAATATTTACTCCAAAACTCCAAGAGGTCTGCAAGAATATGACCAGACTATTACAGAGCTGAATTTGATTTTAAGTACAAAGGCAAACGAAAGAGATAGTGAGGAATATGAATTTTGGGTAGAATCAGGAAGAAAAGAAAACATGCAAGCTATTCCACGCTCCATTTTTGTTCAAGACGAATATCAAAACTACCTATCTCAAGTACACTTATATTTACTTAGCGCACTATCTAATAAGAATGTTTCTTCTACAATAATTTTCCCAGAAGGTGAAACTGTTCTTTATCGAAAAGGGACTTTGTATTTTTTCCTAAGCGATGTCACACATGACTTCATTGATTTCAGCACTTCGCCGAAGATACGTATGGTCTTTGAAGTCTTTTGGGCAAACTGGAAAAGAACTCACGAAAATACAGTGTCCGATTCAAAAGTGTTTACGCTATACCGAGAATTACATGGTGAAGACATTAATAAAGATACATTTGCCGACTATGTGTCTCATATAAGAACGACCAAAATTAATAAAAAGCCTCATCTTAAATCGAGGATAGGAATTTATTTTGATCGCAAAACTAAGTTGTGGAATTATCATTGGGAATAATACCGCAAACAGTATGCGGTGGTTGCGACAAGAATCCTCTCTATTTAGCCTGAAAATAAACGCTTGACATCGTTTCCCCGCAAATGAATCGTTAGATTCATGATTAAGACAGGATTAATACAAAAAGTTTTTGAAAGCCACGAACTTTCTTTAGTTTGTGCGCTTATTGCATGGGGTTTCCCCATCATCTCAGTTGACAAGACTTCTTCAAAAAGAGTTACCTTTTCCTTTGCACAAACTTCTGAATTAGACCAATCAGTTACCAATTTCTGGAATGATACCCGATTAGTTTCGCCTAAAAGTTATTTTAATGCAATGCGTGAAGCAAAATCACGAATTTACTCAATATAAAGGGAGGTGAATATGACTATGAAAACTAAAAAATACGCTATATATGCAAGATCAGCTAGTGAAGCATTAGATATCCAAACTATTAGTATCGAGAATCAAATAAAGCTATTAAAACAATTTGCAAATAAAAACGATCTGTCGGTGGCTGATATTTATAGTGACTTAGGTTCAGCAAATTCTAAGGATAGACCTGGATTTAATCTGATGATGGAGAATCTTAAAAGCGGTCAGATAAAAGGAATCTTGTGTATGGGAGTTGATCGCTTGGTCAGAAATTTTAACTCAACTTTAGATCTATTTGATTTAATCAAGAGTAAAAAAGTTGAAATTATTACCCCTTAAATTACTTACACCAATAGCCATTTATTATTTTTTCTTTCGTTGCATTCTTTGGATTCAGAAATCCGCAGTGAGCGAATTAAAAGAGGTTTAGCAGAGAAAAAGGCAATTATGCTCGCCAGAGTTTCAACCAAATCACAGGAAGATAACGAGGAAGGAGGTGAATAGAAATATGACAAGAGAAGAAAAAATTGAAATCTTAATTGAAGATCGAATGTGGGATTGGGTTTATGCCCGCAATTACGACGGCTTAGAAGAATGTTTAACAGTAGGTTTCAAAGGTTATGAGAATTTCTCCGATGAGGAACTTGATGGGATGTTAGAAGAAATTAAAGACAAAATCGAAGAAATTAAGGCGATGTTGATCGACAAAAATAAACATGATTAACCAAAATGACAGCGGGACAGAAAATCCGCAGGGTATCAAACAGCTACCGTTAATAACCGAGCCACTGACTTATGGGGAGGTCGAACAAAAAGTTCTTGATTTCCTTCCTGGCTACAGGATAGGTCTGAAGCTTATTTTGGCGGTAGCTGTATCTTCTCAATTCGAGAATCCACACATGTTGTGGCTACTGCTTGTGGGAGCTCCTTCGTCGGGAAAGACTGATTTGGTGAGACTAATAAAAGACTCTGACATTGCTTTTTATCTCGACAATCTTACTCAAAATGCTTTTATATCTGGTGAGAGGGCTACTGCAAGCCATAAGGTTTATGACCTGCTCCCACTAATAAACAAGAAGTGCTTAATCATAAAAGATTGGACAGCTATTTTTTCTCTTGATGAAAAGATGACACGAAAAATTCTTGGTGATTTGGTAGGGATCTATGATAAGGAGTTTGCCAAATTTAGTTCTCGTCGAGGAAATATCAGTTATGTGAGTTCTTTTTCTCAACTTGGCGCAATTACACCCTCCACGCTAAATAAGCACAGCTCATATATGAATATGGTTGGGCCTCGCTTCCTTTGCTATATCATGCCCGAGGCAACGCAAGAAGATAAAGATAACAGCTACGAAATAATCTTTTCGCATAGCGATAGGTCAGTTTTGGAGTTAGAAGCACGCAAACATACATCTTCTTATCTCAAGCAACTCTCACAAAAGAAACTAGAAATAAAAGACTTCGACGACAATACACAAAGTTACTTTAAGATTGCGTCTGAGCTTGTGGCTCAGTGCCGAGGGATCGTTTCCCTACAAGCAGCAAGTTTCAAAGGTGAAGATGGCAATGAAGTTAAGTATTACGATGTAAGCGATATTCAAGTTGAATCTCCTTGGAGAGCAGTTCAACAGCTTATTATGCTTTCCCACTATTTAGCTTTTGTTACTAGCAAATCAAGCGTTGGAGCTGAAGAACTACAGATTA
The DNA here is from genome assembly GCA_964607285.1 of uncultured Pseudomonadales bacterium. GTDB lineage: Bacteria > Patescibacteriota > Microgenomatia > UBA1400 > PJMF01 > CAZBMX01. The sequence goes on along the minus strand of CAZSJW010000017.1, from coordinate 4,101 downwards.
TTAAAGACGTAGTGTTGTCATCAATGCCCGCTGATCGAGCTCAAGCATTACGTTTTATAAAGTTACATGACGGTCAGATTACTGCTAAAGAGCTTTCTGAATTATCCGACCGTTCTTCTAAGACATCAAGGCGACTATTAGAAGAACTTTGTGCGTTGAAGGTGTTAGACAAAATTAAAGGTACGGGAATTACAGCCACAGATTACAAAATTAATGAGAAATATAGTGACTTCATCCTATTTCCACCAGCCGAGTTTGTTGAAAAGCTTAGTGGGACAGAAAATCCGCAGGGTATTAATGACCTTACTGAAGAAGAGATTAAAGACATTTTTTCTCAAAATATATGACTATAGAAAAGGCACGTAAAATACTAGGAGAAAGTGCAAAGTCCTTAACTGATAAAGAGGTTGAAGAAATCATGGCTTGTTTTAACGCTCTAATCGAAGTGGGTATCAGGCAATTTGAAAGAAAACATAAAGTAGAAGTTAGTATAAATAAGTCTAAAAAATCAGATCAAAAATAGTTATAATAACAATATGATTAAAAAGGCCTACGCATATCTAAGAGTAAGTTCAGAAGAACAAGTTACCAACTTCAGTTTGGATAACCAGCTTGATTACTGTAAACAGGAGGCTGAGCGACAAGGATACGATTTAGTAAAAATATATCGTGAAGAAGGTGTAAGTGCAAAAACATTGAATAGACCAGAACTACTAACGCTACTCGAGGACTGTAGAAAAAACCCAAAAGAAATATCCACGGTATTTATATATAAGTTTGACCGCATTTCAAGAGAAACCTACGACTTTCTAGCAATTAAGAAAAAGCTTGCACAATATGGAATCAGAATCATTTCTGTTACTGAACCAACTGAAAATAATCCCACGGGTGAATTTTTAGAGACACTACTTGCCGCAAGTGCAAAATTAGATAACGCCACAAAAAGTCTTCGTTCTCTTGATGGAATGCGTAAACGCCTGGAGTCAGGTCTAGCCAACGGTAAGGCAACTGTAGGTTATCTAAATGTTAATAAGCTCTTCGAAACAGACGAAGAACAATTTGAACTTGTAATGAAGTCATGGGAGGAAATGGACAAAGGCATATATACCCTGGAAACAATCATTCCTGTAATGCAGAAATTAGGAATAAAAATCAAGTACGGAGGTCGTCAAATTCCAATCACTCGAAGCCAACAAACACAAAGAATCTTTCGAAACAAATTTTATGCAGGGTTTGTTGTGAGTGAAAAGTTTGGGATAGATATAAAAGGTAAACACACGCCAATGATTAGTGAAGATTTATTTTATAGAGTTCAAGCGATTTTGGACGGTCGTTCTCGAACTGCTGGTCTTAAGTATCAACGATACAATCCTGAATTTCCTCTAAGAGGTCATGTAATCTGCGCCACATGTCGCAAACTAATGACTGGTGCAAATACTAGAAAGAAGAGAGGCGATTACCCCTATTATTACTGTGGAAATAAGGCCGAAGTAAGTAAGGAAAAGTTGCATTACAGCCCATCGAAACCGAAAGACGATTTTGAAAAAGAGTTCTTATTGCTCGTGAGACGAGTCCAACCCAAAAAAGAGTTTATCAGTTTGTTTACTGAGATGTTAAAAGAAAAATGGGAAAGTAGGTACTCACACTTAGCTAATAAGCAGAAAGATGTCGATAAAGATATTGAGGCTTTATACGAAACTAGGAAAAGATTAGGTCAGAAACACCTACAGGGTATTTATTCCGACGAAGTTTTCCAAGAGCAACTACACCTTATTGAGGACGAGATTCTTGTAAAGAAGACTATAAAGAGTGAAGCAAAGCTACAAGAGATTGATATTGATATTCTTGTTAATTTTATGAATAACTTCCTGTGGAATCTGGATAAGGCATGGAAAATAGGTACACTAGAAGAACAGAAAATGCTTACCAGTTCGATTTTCCCTAAAAATGTTACTTACCATTACCCAGGATTTCGAACTGCTCAATTAGGCCGATCTTACAAGCTAATCAAGCAGTATGAGGGTACTAGACCCTCGTTATGGGTGGTATACCGGATTCGAACCGGCGACCTCCGCTGCCACAGAGCGGCGCTCTAACCAACTGAGCTAATACCACCAACGATTAGGTTGCAATTATACTGCATTTTATTCAAGTTGCCGAGCCCAAGAGTCTTCAACCAGCTGTTCCTCGCCATAACCGAACTGCCGTGCCATAGCCTTATGAAACGATCTCGTAATTGCTATAAAGTCAGTATAAATCTGAGGAAACGAGTCTGATATCTGATCAACGGGGATATGTGTACTGCCCATAAGTGTTTGCAGTAGCCCACTATCAAAGACAGGCACCGTGGATGTGCTGGCCAATTGCAAAGAACTGCCACCCTGAACAAAATAGTGTGGATCGTTCCATGGTACTCTATTGTACTCATCTGAATTGCTTTCGACTAGGGACGTGAATTCATCAGTCTCGTACTCTCCTGGGTCAATGGCAAGTTCATAAAGCTCTTGTTGATCTTGTTGATGCTCCATTCGTTTATCAAACTCTGCTTGAGATTGATGAGTTCGAAATGGGAACAGAATCCTTATTAGATAGTTTGGTTGAGATGCAATGTTTGCAATTAGAGCGACACTGGTAGCATACATCTCATACCACCACTCAAATCCAGGTAGTTGTTCTTCTTCGGCAAAATCATCTGTTACGAGTTGTCTCACTTTCGAGATATTGAGATCGCGCATGATATTGTCTTTGTCGAAACATGCGTCGGCATGTATGACGAACTTTGATGTGAGGGAAAGCAGATATCTGTTTTTGTTGGGTTGTAAAATAAGATTCGCGTCAACGTACATTGGAAAGAGCATCAACCGCTTGCCAAAGTCTTCTTCGGTAACCTGGAAGGTGTGGCGTGCTACATGTACCCGAGACTCTGTTGCCTTTGCAGCAAATTCTTTCAAGTCAGCATTGGGTAATACTACCGCGTGTCGGAATTGTTCGAGAATGTTTGAAAGTTTCTCTGACATAACTGGCAATTTGGCAAGGGCAGCCGAGTAGAGATATTCATGTGCACCCAGAAGGATTCGAACCTTCACTCTACTGCTTAGAAGGCAGTTGCTTTGTCCATTAAGCTATGGGTGCTTGATATGATCAAGATTGATCTATCGAGCTGAGCTCTATGCTCATGAGTGGTATTATACCGTACTGTGCCATCAGGAAGTAGCATGTTACCACTTTTTTCTTACATACGTGAATGCAGAACGGAAAAACTAACTCTGTGTCTCCTGTGGTCGCTTTTGGGGTGTGGTTTAGTTGCCACTCTTGCGGGTTTCTCAGGGCTTTTTTATCCAGTGTTGTCGTTAATTTTGATTGTACCGGCAGGAATTCTTGGCGTACTAGTATTCAGGGTGCTTAGATCTATATGTTCTTTTGAATTCAAATTGACTGAGAAGTTAACAATCGGTGTGCTGATGAGCATTTGGATACTGCATTCACTGCAACTTTTTGTTCCTGAAACTGGGTTTGATGCAGTCTGGTATCACTTGCCAGTCGCCCATCAAAACGTTCTAGCTCACAAATTTACCTTCAACCCTTCTCTGTACCAATCGGTAAACCCACTTTTTTCTGATAGCATCTTTACACTCGGGTATATGTGGGCTGGTGAGTTTGGTACAAAACTGGTTGGGTATTTCTTCGCTCTCACGCTGGTATTTCTTTCGTTTATTTTGTCAACGAAATTTGTCGATCGACCTGTTGGGTTAGTGTTTGTTGCGTTGGTGTCGTGTTTTCAGGTTGTAGCTTGGCAAGCATCGAGCTTTTATATTGACGTTGCCGTTGCGGTTTGGCTGATTGGTTTCGTATGGTTTAGTTTGGAACTGTGGGAGAAAAATCATGTCTCCTCTTGGTTGGCAGCAGGCTTGTGTTTCGGAGCCGTCATAGCGAGCAAATTATTTTTGATCGTTTTAGTACCACTCATATTTTTGCTGCTACTTGTTAAAAGGAATCAAAACGCCCGAGGCTTCTGGTTATTTTGGTTTGTGGTTGCAATGACTGTGCTCCCCCATTATGGATTCGCATGGTGGCATTTGGGCAATCCATTCTACTCACTCT
>CAZSJW010000016.1:0-26192 GCA_964607285.1 uncultured Pseudomonadales bacterium | reverse complement strand
ACCGCATGATGGATGTAGCAGAAGGCATGTTGAAGCATATTGCGCACAAACTGTATGGCAATACGACTATTCAGGTTGGCGAACAATCCTTAGAAATTGGTGGTACGTGGCCAAGAATATCTATGGAACAAGCACTTGCTCATCACGCAGATATTGTGTTTGCGGAACAGACAGATGACCAACTGCGAGCATTGCTCGAACAACACCACATCAAACTCAACAGTGAATTCACCCGAGGCAAAGCCATGTTTACTCTGTTTGATGAGCTAGTCACTCCCAAACTTATAGAACCCACATGGATCACTGACTACCCACGCGACATCAGTCCACTTTCCAAACAGCATCGCACCAGACCAGAACTTGCTGAGCGGTTCGAGGCATACATTGGTGGCAAAGAATTGGCTGACGGCTGGAGCGAGATCACCGATCCACTAGATCAGCGAAATATTTTCGAGAACGAACAGAAAAATATGCGAGCGGGAGATACCGAAGCACATCCACTAGATGAGGACTTTATCGAAGCTATGGAGTACGGTATGCCACCACTTGGTGGTATTGGTATGGGTATTGATCGGCTAGTGATGTTTTTGACCAATACTTGGAGTATTAAAGAGGTGATTGCGTTTCCAACTCTGCGGCCGTTGAACCCTGTCAAAGTTGCGCAGAGTGCACCTGCAAACACGGTTACACAAGCTAAACCTTCAGAGCCTGTTGTCATGCCGCCACGTGCTCAAGCGGAAGCATTGCTCGAGGAATACATCGAAAACGAAAAACTCCGCCACCACTGCCGCATGGTTGCTGTTGCCATGGAAGCTTCAGCAAAAGAACTCGGTGAGGATTCGGAACTCTGGTACCAGACAGGCTTGCTCCACGACCTGGATTGGGAAAAATATCCTGACGAACACCCAAACTATGCTCTCGAAAACTTGTTCAGCGAATACCCACAAGCAATGCGAGATGCAATCGCTGCGCATGCACCTGATCGAACGGGCAAGCAGCCTGAGACACTGATCGAGCGTTACTTGTTTGCAGCTGATGAACTGTCTGGACTCATGCATGCGATCTCACTCATGCGTCCTACAGGTTTTGCAGGCATGGAAGTCAAGTCAGTCAAGAAAAAACTGAAAGATAAGTCGTTTGCTGCTAATGTGAGTCGAGCTGATATTAGTGAGGGGATGCGGTTGATTGGCAAGACAGAGGAGGAGTGGATTGGGTGGCTGATTAGGGTGTTTGGCTGAAAAAAACGATTGACATTTGGTATCACCAATGATACCATTTTCGAGTGACTAAAAAGCAAAAGCGCATTCAAAAGCTCTTTGCCAATCCTAAAAACGTCAGTTTTGCAATGCTCGAAACCGTTCTAAAATCATGCGGATTCGTGTGCCAACAACCAAAATCGGGCAGTAGTCACTTCGTGTACACTCGTAATACTCAGGCAATTACCGTGCCATTCAAACGACCCTTTATAAAAGAAATATATATCAAACAAGTACTAGAGCTGATAGGAGAAGACTGATGAAAAAAAATCTAAAATTTTACCAAAATCTGGATTACACTGTTCGCCTCAAACAAAACAGCGACGGCAGCTTTTTTGCCCAAATCGAGGAACTTCCTGGCTGCATGACTGAAGGCAGCAGCAGAGATGAAGCACTTGATATGATTGAAGACGCTAAAAATGCTTGGCTCGAGATAGCGCTGCAAGATGGCAATGCCATTCCCGAACCCGCCCACGATGAGTTTAGCGGCAAGATTCATGTTCGCCTGCCAAAGTATTTGCATCGCTCACTGACGTATCGAGCCAAACAAGAGGGTGTTAGCTTGAACACATTTATTAGTACTAGCTTGTCAGGAATAGTTGGAACTACTCAAGCCCAGATCAAAAAGTAATGTTTGACCACTGAAACTTTTCTCCGTATTTTTTCGGATTCGATACTCGAGCTTCAAGATAGTCATTTCCACTGGTTTCAGCTAACATCCCCTCAGGCAATCTCGCCTGGAGTGCGGCAAATAACTGACTTTGCACAGTGCTGGTATCAATCCTCATAGAGGGCACTTGCGTGTGTGAAGAGAAAATCATATTACTTTCGGTTAGACCAGAAATGTATTCGTTGACCAATGGGGTAACTATCTCAATGAAATGTGCTGCAACTTCTTGCTCAATGTTTGCAAACCTTTGTTTTAATGCAGCGTCCTCCAACAACATTCTGACTCCTGCCAGACTAAGAGGTATCCTAAGTGAAAAATGTGTAGAAATTGTGATGTCACTGCCAATAAAATCTTTAAAAACTCTTTCGTTATCAATAGAAATAAATTTTGAGTGGATGGTATCAGTTTCCTCTAATTTTTTTCCTGGAAAGTCAGCTTTAATAAATCGACCGTGTGTTTGAGTGCTGAACTTGAATAATCGATGTTTTGACAGTATGTCGATTAATTCTGGCACAGATCTAAACCGCTGAATACCTACTTTATCTGCGTAATAGCCCTTTGTTTCTGCGTCATCTAAAAATCTGCTGATGACCTCCAAATCGTCAGATCCTTTTTTCGCTCTATCGAAAATCTGCCATAGGGCTGTCCAATACGCTTTACTCTGTTCAATTCTCACTTCTCTAGGTACCTCATCTTCACCCTGCACCAAAGGTAAACCATCTATATCTTCAGCCATGCTACTATCCAAAAATAACACAAGCCGCTTAATCATATGCACACTATGCATACTCATCTCAGAGATGAGTTCACCGAACATTGAGATTGATGGAGAACTAAGATATTTTTCAATACTGGCTGGTTCTCCTGCATTCTGGAATTGTTTTCCCGCCACAGCAACCATACCTCGAAGTCTTTCTAGCTTTGATTCATAGGTTGTCTCGGCTGTCAGAATCGACTTATAACTATCAAAGATTTCACCCGTCTCTTGCGCATACACGAAAAATTCAGGATCTGACAGGTAGTTATCAAGTACCCTAGAAACCTGGAGTGGAGCTACTGGGAAGTACCGATGATGGTCTGCAAAAAGATCGTTGAACTGAGCTTCTTGTCCAGCTGAATCCTCTGTTTGTTTCCTAGAAGCAATCAGCGGAGAAAGCAAATCTATTTCTCGTAAATTGTACCCTGAGCTAACGCTCCAAGCATCAATTCTACCTTCAACCTCTTTTGAGGCATCTTCAAATATTCGCTTTTGTTCTCTTTCAGATTCCATTGTATGCTTTCTCTACCCAAGAATGGTTTTTCTTACGATTGTTTTCTCAGCAGTTTATTATATACTACCCTGTAGGAGCTCCACAAGGCAACTAGCACCTGCCAATTCATACCAAGTGGGTATGAGAGCTGATCGGGGTTAACAACCGATCCGGGTAAGCCCGTTAACGCTGGAAATAAGTTTCTCGAAGTACTTCGGGAAAGTAAAGAGGTGGCACCGTCTTCGCCCTCGAAGACCCTCTTATATTCATCTATACTAGGTGAGTGTAAGAGGGTTTTTTAGTAGACTACACCCGAGCCAAGCTCGGCAAACCAAAGGACTAATGCTAGACATTACCTATATTCGCCAAAATGCAGAAGTAGTCAAAACTGCCTGTTCAAACAAAAATCTTGATCCAAAGGTGATTGATCAATTACTGACCGTGGACACCGCCCGCCGTGAGCAGCAACAACAAGTGGATGAGCTTCGTAGACAGAGCAATGCACATGCAGACACAATCAAGCTCGCAGTCCACTCTGGCAACAAGCCAACACCCGAGCAAATCGAGCAGGGGAAAGCTCTCAAAACGCAGTTGCAGGAGCTAGAGCCAGGTCTCAAAGACTTGGAAGTTCAGTATCTTGAACTCATGTACCAAGTGCCAAATGTGCCCGCTGACTCTGTCCCAATTGGCAAGGACGAAGCCGAAAATGTCGTGGTGCGCACACAAGGAACTTTGCCAAAGTTTGAGTTCCAACCCAAAAGTCACCAGGAGCTGATGGAGTCTTTAGACATTTTAGATACCAAGCATGCAACCAAAATTGCAGGCTTTCGTGGCTATTTTCTTAAAAACAAAGGATTGCTGCTTGAACAAGCAGTATTGCAGTACGCAATCAAATTGTTAGTTGATGAGGGTTTCTCCCCAATGTCTGCACCAATTTTGGTAAATCCTGAAGCTATGCTGGGTACTGGGTACTTCCCTTGGGGAGCTGAAGATCACTACAAAACACAGGATGGACAGATTTTTGCAGGCACTGCGGAAGTTGCTCTAACGTCTTACTACATGGATGAGACGCTCAATGAAAAAGATTTGCCCATCAAAATGGCAGGGATTTCTCCCTGTTATCGTCGTGAAGTTGGATCATACGGCAAAGACACCCAAGGCATTATTCGGGTGCACCAGTTCAACAAAGTTGAACAAGTAGTCTACACTGTAGCGAACGAAGCCGTCACCCAGGAATGGCACGAGCGCATGCTGGGCTATGCTGAAAAACTGTTGCAAAATTTGGGTCTGCCATACCAAGTGCTGCTCATGTGTACAGGTGACATGGGGGCAGGACAACGGAAAAAGTATGACATTGAAACTTGGTTCCCCGCACAGGAAAAGTACAGAGAAACGCACTCAGCTAGTTACTTCAATGACTTTCAGGCACGGAGGCTGAATATAAAGTATAAGGCTAAAGATGGATCGTCAAAGTTTGTGTATACGTTGAACAACACTATGGCTGCAACCCCACGGCTTTTGGCGGCAATTGTTGAGAATTATCAGCAGGCAGATGGCACAGTGTTAGTTCCAGAGATACTGCACAATAGCTGTGGATTCTCAAGCTTGTAGCTTCAGTGGCGAAATCAATTTAGTAGCTCCAAGCAGCTCTAGCTGTCTATTCACATCAGCGATCACGGTATTGAGCAACTCTATCATTTGCTTTTTTTCACCCATACCTTCATTCAGAATCACAAATAATAGTGTAGATTTCTCTGAAATCGTCACAGTAGCAGTCTGAATAGTCACACCTTTAAAATCCTCATCTTTTAGTATGGAATCTATTTTTCCCTGTAAGAAATTTGAATGTGTTTCGGCAATGGCAGAAATCTTTCCAGTTTCCTCATTATCATAAAGTAAACCTACTGAAAGCACATCATGCTTAGTCTCTCGAGAAAAGCTCGCATCCTTAATTCTTTTCACTAAAAGCTGTCTCAGCTCTACTGCCAGGCGACCACACTTTCCAACTGAAACGGGTATATCTTTTGTCGTGGATGGATGTGCCACGTTATCTTCGATCATATGTTCCAAGTATATTGCATTGACAAAAAAATACACTAGTCAAAGTCTTCCCATACATAGGAAACAAGCATCTGCACTGTCGGTTGCTGTTCGGGGTTTGCTCGTAGAATTCTTGAAATCTGGCCTAATGCAACTGTGAGTGTTTGCGACTGTCCAGGTTCTAAACCTGGCATCAAATAGCGAACTTGCTCTATGAACCCAGTGCTTTCAAAGTACAATGCAAAGGTTATTTCAACGTTTATATACTTTGGTCCTTCAACATTTGCTGCAAGTATCGTAAATGTGTCCTCTTGCAAAGTAGGGTTCCAAGCAGTGTCTAAGATTTGCAAAACAATTCCTTTGTCACCCTGATTCACAATTTCAAATTGTTCTGGATACAATGAGGGTGGTACTTCAGTTGGTGACAGAGTGGGAAACGGTGTTAATGTCTCTGGCACGTTAGTTGGTGGTATCACTGTTGGAGGGGTGACGGAGCTTCGAGTTGGCGTACCTATAACACGCGGTGGAATCTCTTCATCCTCCTGTAACTTGATTGTCTCTCCAAATAATATTGTACTAAAAAGACTGACAGGACCATGCTTGAATAAATTCAGTTCAGCAAGTGCACTCCAACCAATGAGCGCAGTTAGAAGTATATTTTCTATTCTTGTTCTTCTAGCGGACACGGTCCGCTCTCTACGTCTGCTAAGAGCTTGTTCGGAAGTTTCATCAAGGAGTAGATTCACATCTGAAGTATGAAAAGGAATGGACTCACCTCCATACAACACACTTAGTAACTTTTCTTGTACAAGTTGGGTAAGACTGAGTGGAACTTAGCGAACAATGTCTTGCAGATACATCTCGGGTATTTGATACGATACTCTAGATGCTTCTGGTGGATTATGGAATCGAAATGCTTCAGCTGCTTCTGCGGCAATGTTGGGAGAAAGATTTCCTGCTTGGGTAGCGTTGCCATACTTGCTAATCAAGTTTTTCACATACGTCCAAGCTAGCTGCTATTTTAGTTGCAAATCCAAATCAGATTCTTCCGCATCCACTGCAAAGTTTATTAGTGTCTCTTCATTCATGTCTCTGTATCATAAACTAAATAGAGTAGTTCGTCATCATATCCAGGCTGATTTACACCCTCCTCAAATCACTGCTTCTCTGCAATAATACAAACCCTTATGTTTAAATTCCTAACCAAACTCTTCGACGAAAATCAAAAATCTCTCGACCGCTATCAATCTGTGGTAAACCAGATCAACAACCTAGAACCAGACATTAAAAAACTAACCGATAAGCAACTCGCAGCTCAGACCAAAAAATTCAAAGCAACTATAGAGCAGGGCAGAGCAGCAAATAAATCAGACAAAGCCATCTTAGATGAACTTCTCCCCGAAGCCTTTGCCACTGTGCGCGAAGCTTCTCGCCGTGTCTTGGGGATGCGCCATTTTGACGTCCAGCTCTTGGCTGGCATCGCGCTTCACCACGGCACGATCACTGAACAAAAAACTGGAGAAGGCAAGACACTCACCGTTACCGCACCTCTGTACCTCAACGCTCTCCTGGGCAAAGGTGCTCACCTGGTCACCGTCAACGACTACCTAGCTGAGCTTGGTGTTGGCTGGATGGGACCAATTTATCACTTTCTTGGACTAACTAGTGCGGTCATTATCCATGACGTGTCCCACCGCTACAACCCCGATGTGGATAGTGAAGAGCGCGGAGATGAACGCCTAGAGCACTTCGAAAAAATCACCCGCCGTGAAGCCTACACCTCGGACATCACCTACGGCACAAACAACGAGTTTGGCTTTGACTATCTGCGCGATAACATGGTGCGTGACCTAAACGACATGGTGCAGCGCACTGAGAACGCGCATCACTACACCATCGTTGACGAAGCAGACTCTATCTTGATTGACGAAGCTCGCACGCCGTTGATCATCTCCATGCCCGACACGGAGCCAACTAAAAAATACTACGACTATGCCAAGATGGTTACTAGTTTGACCAGAGACGTCGATTACCACATGGACGAGAAAGCTCGCTCTGTCACCCTAAGTGACTTGGGTGTGAAACGCATCGAGCAAAAGCTTGGTGTGGACAATCTCTACGAACAAAGTTTTGACATCATCCACCACGTGGAATCCGCACTCAAAGCTAAATCACTGTACATCCGAGATAAAGAGTATATCGTGCGCGAGGGAGAAGTCATTATTGTTGATGAGCACACAGGCCGCCTCATGTACGGTCGCCGCTACTCAGACGGTCTGCACCAGGCTATCGAAGCCAAAGAAGGCGTACAAATTCAGCAAGAGTCCAGAACTCTGGCGACAATTTCCCTGCAGAACTACTTCCGTCTGTATGAACGACTCAGCGGTATGACTGGTACCGCCGCTACTGAATCAGAAGAGTTCAAAAAGATTTATGACGTCGAGGTGCTAGTTGTGCCTACAAACGTCCAAGTGGTTCGCGACGACAAAACTGACCAAGTCTTCAAAACCACTGCCGCCAAATACAGCGCGATCGTCCGCGAAGTTGCGGAAATTCACGAAACAGGCCGCCCAATTTTGATCGGTACCAGATCCATCGAAAATAACCAAATCATAGCGGATCTGCTGGAGCGCAAAGATGTTCCACATCAAGTTCTTAACGCCAAAAACCACGAAAAAGAAGCTTTTATCATCGCAGACGCGGGCAAGAAAGGTGCAATCACCGTTGCTACTAACATTGCAGGTCGTGGTGTGGACATCGTGCTTGGTGGTTCAAAACCAGAACTCAAAGAGTACCGCAAGAAAACCTCTTCTACTGAAGACTCTGCAGAAGCTCGCGCAGAAGCCACAGCGCTTGGTATAAAACTGCCGCCCTCAGCCAACCCTGCCAACTATAAACTCAAACAGTACGCTAAAGCATTGTCTGAGTGGCAGGCTGCCCATGATGAAATCATTGAACTAGGTGGTCTGTATATAGTTGGTACAGAACGCCACGAATCCCGCCGCATCGACAATCAGCTACGTGGTCGGTCTGGTCGCCAGGGTGACCCAGGTACCACCCAATTCTTCGTGTCCCTGGAAGACGAAATCATGCGCATCTTCGGTGGTGAACAAATTGCTAAAATCATGGACTTCCTCAAAATCGATGAAAACATGCCAATTGAGCACTCCATGGTAAGCAAGTCACTCGAGTCAGCGCAAGTCAAGGTAGAAGGCTTTTTCTTTGATCAACGCAAGCGACTTGTGGAGTTTGACGATGTCATGAACCGTCAGCGTGAAGTAATTTACATGCGCCGCCGCAGATTACTTGAGCAAGCAAGCAAAGAAGATGTCGTGTTGGAAAACGAGCAATCACTCACTGAACTCATCCAAAGCTACGTGGCAAATGAAGTATCAGCTACGGTTAGTCTGTACGCACCAAAGGGGTTCACTGCTGACGAGTATGACACTATAATCAAAGAGTTTGCTAAAATCATTCCATTTGATGTAGCCTCACAAAAGCAGTTACTCAGCCGCATCAACACATTGACTGACACTGATGCAATCATCGAAACCTTGACTGAAATTGCCCACGATGTGTACGAGTCTAAGGAAAAACAACTCGGTTCTGATTCCATGCGACAAATGGAGAGAGTGGTCACTTTGACTACCATTGATCAAAAATGGATGGATCACTTGGATGCCATGGACTCGCTTCGTGAGGGCATTTGGCTTCGAGGAGATAAAAAAACTGTCCTGTCCGAGTACAAAAAAGAGGCTTTCGGTATGTTTGAAAGCCTGATTGCCTCAATTGAATCAGCAATCGTGAGTGCTGTGTATCGAGCTTTGCCCGCTAGAATGCCTGCAGCACCAAATCCTTTGAATAAAGCCATCGAGCAAAAGCAAGCCATCACAGGCTCACTTGCTCAGGAAATTGCTGCTGTGGAACCTGCAAAACCTAAACCAACCTCTACCCAAGGCTCAGTTTCTGACTTTGCCAGTGCGTTTGGTTCAGCTCAGGCTACAAAAAAAGCATCTCCAGGAAGTGAAGTTGTCAAAATTGGGCGAAATGATCCATGTCCTTGTGGAAGTGGCTTGAAGTACAAGAAGTGTGGATTAATTGGTGGACCAAAACATCGTGTGTGAAGCAATCCGCTTCTGATCAAGCAGTAAACTAAGTGATAGCATGTAAGCGCAATCGCAAACATGAGTAAGCAAAAAAAAGAACAGCCGCACAGTGCAGACTATCTAAAAATACTGCCTGGCTGCTTGGGAGGTTTAATTTCATTTGATCCACAATTTGGACATGAATAGTAGTGTCCAGACATCATATAAATGGTCCCACAACTGCCACAAACAACTTTTTCTTCTGCTTGTTTCCTTTCCACACTCTGTTGTGGATTCAGCTCATCATTTAAAAGCCTGACCAAATCCCTTGCCCGACGATCAGCGTGATCTCCAAGTTCTTCAAGTGCATCCATATTAGGAGTGAGATTAAATGTCAGATACCCGTCTCTCACCGCGAGCACTACTGATAAATAATTTTCAGCACTGGTGATTGATGCTCTCATCAAACCTGCATCTCTTTCAGCAATCGTTGTCACTTCAGTATCGAACTCGTCCAACAATGCTGAAACCTGTGAACGAACATTCATAATACTTTCCAGTGACAAACGAGTGGGGTCTAGCACCCAGCTATTATTTGGCCCAGATAGAAAAACTAGTTTCTCCTGAGGATACACAGTGTGTACAGTTTCAACGAGTCTCTGTACCTGTTGCAACAGCATCTTTCGGCTCCCTCTTTCCCAATGCGCATTAGAGTAATCCTTGTTAACAGTATCAATATCAAGCTGAACCTGCACCTCTGCTAATTCATCACTGATCTCTTCTGAAATAGCAGTCAGTGACACAGCTGAGCGTGAAGTTTCCGCATTTTTGAGAGCGAGTGCTTCTGAAATTTCAAGGAGAAGGGCATCTATATCTGGCAAATTTGCTAATGCATACGCTATCCGTTTCCTCTGCGATTCTCGAGCGTCAGGATTAAAAGAAAGTTCTAAGTTGATCATATATTCCTCTGTTACGTACAAGTACTAACTATTCTATACCTATTGTCAGTAATTGCGTAGATCTGCATGCAGTACATTGTTGTTTAAAATAAGCAATAGTATACATTCTGTAATGCCAGCAAATGAAATCGACACATCACGAAGAGAATAAACTACTTCAGAAGATTCTGTGATTCGTTCCTTTATTAGATTTTTACATGAGGATCCCTCTGCTGAAAGAATACCTGCAGATATTGCTGCCATTGCCACTGAGTTAGAAGGAGTCAAGGCATCTAGCGTAATTACTTCCTGTTTATTAGCTGAGCTACTACTCTTGTCGACAGTAGACCAAACTGCTCTTGCTCCAGACCGAAAAAAGAAAGTAGGCCGAGCCCATGAGTACGTTTTTAACGCAGGGGTATACACTACCTACTTATACCTTTTGATGCCCATTTTTTTGAACCAGATGCAGCTCTCGTTGCAGTACTAGCAATATCTGCGTCTGTTTTTTTGATTCAAGGCATTTTGAAAACAGGATGGAAGAATATTTTCAAAGTTGGAAATGCACAATTAAAAAGATTCGAGCAAGTAGTAGGTCACTTGGAAACCCTGCAATCTAAGTTTGTTGAAAATGAGTCTCAGCATAAAAATCCAGATGTTGCGTACTCTGATTTGCTTGCACGAAGAATTAAGATTGCATCAGATAAACGCTTGCCGATATCCGACCCCAAAGTAGAATATCTGTTTGTGAACCGTTGGAACTCAATTTTAAAAAGAAATTCCTACTTCTTGCCCATCGCCATACTTAAGAACTTTGTGACGTCTATTTTGGCAATAAGTCCACATTTTGCTCAAACAAACGAAAAATGTTTCGCGCTATGTCAAAAGTTCATGCACGTGTCCGTGAGGAGTGAAGATACAAAGCAAGCAAACATACTTAAAAACCAACTTCGTGATCACCTCACGACTGAAACATTTTGAACGTAAGTTACGTATGAACGAGACAACCGAAAAAACCCAACAACTACTTTCTGAGTATTTTGAGTTTGTACATGCATACATAGATGGAACCACATCTAAGCCACTATCGCCTGAGACCAGGGAAGTCTTATCACTTGAGTTTTTAGTATTTCTAATGTTCAAGTACTTCCGATATTTAGGAATCCAAGTTTCAGCAGAAAGATTGCATAAAGAAGTTCAGTCAGTGAGTGCAGATAAGAAAGGGTATGTTGAGCTGCTTTCAAGAGTTTTGACATCTTCTGAGGAGGCAAAACAAATGAATGATGATGAGTTAGTTGCTGTCTTAGAAAAATCAATCACTGAAGCTAAGCAGGAGATTCTTGCAAGGAGTAGCAGTGTGTAAGAGTTCGTGTAGGCTGTTTAAGTTTGACAACATTTGCATCTAAGCTTATAATACCCTTTACAATTTAATACAAGCATTCGAGTTTGGTCCCCCGCCAAACGAGCTGCGTGCGATGAGCACGACGGAAGGGCACCGTAAAAATAAACCCAAAGTGTGTCGCGCAAGCGGAGCACTCACATGAGGAATAGTTGAGTACTAAACACGCACTGTAGTGCGTTTTTTTGTCCTTCAATTATTCAAAGCAAGGTGGTACCGCCCATTGTAGAAATGAGCCCTTGTAAGTTTTTAAGCTGTAGAGCTTGAGAAGTTACAAGGGTTTTTTTATTTGTAAAAAGTAGTAAAAGGAACATATGCAAAAAGAAAAAAGCATAGAAACAACTACACAACACCTGAAAGGTGCCCTTTGTCGCACAAGAAGTGAGCGGCAAGGGTGTCTTCCAGCAGGCCGAAACTGATAGAGAACGCATAACAGTTAAGTTCGGTAGTGATCTAGTAGTGGGTGACGAAGATGTTAACACCACTCTATTACAGCAGATAGCGCTGCAAGCCCTCGTACTCCATCAAGAGGAAAAAGACTTGGTAGTCGTTACATCTGGTGCAGTAAAATACGGTCGGATTATTGGCAGGAAAGAAGGTCGAGAGCTTACCAAAGTTGAGGCAGCCTTTGTTGGCTTCGATGCTTTGATGCTGGAATGGCAACGGGCTTTTGAAAGTGTTGGTCTGTTAGCTATGACTCTTGCCGTCACGGGGCAAAGTCTTAACAAAAAGTACTCTAAACAACTCCAACAGCAAGTGGTCACTAGTGGAAAAATCGCTGTAGTGAATACTCATGACGGGCTAAACTTAAGTCGGTATAAGTACCATCAAGAAGCAGCAAACAATGATGTTGTGGGTGAGCGATTGGCTCAACTATTTTCAAGTCTCTATATTGTCTGTACTAACACTGATGGCGTTCAAGACAAGAATGGTGAATCAATTCGTCAATTTCAAAGTCTCGAACAACTCAACGACATCACCTTTTACCAAAACGGTACTGGGAATGGCACGGGTGGAATGGAAACCAAGCTCCATGCTGCCATTCGCTACTCTCAATCTGTTGTTGGTAGGTCGACCTATATCGTCAATGGCCAAGAAGAAAATGTTTTGCTCAAAGCAGTGAGAGGCCAAGAAGTTGGCACTAAGGTACAAATTCTAGCAGGAGATTCCTATGTCAAATGAAGTAGTTGGTATTGTTGGTTTCGGTCACTTGGGCAAAGCGCTGTATCGTGGGTTATTAACTGCAGGATACAAAGTACTTATTAACAATGGTAGCTTGGAGCGAACACAACAGAAAATTAGTGAGGCAGGCATTAACGAAGAAGCAGCTACTTTGTCTGAGATTGCCCGAGTGTGTTCTATCATTTTTCTCTGCATTCGCCATGACCAACTTGGCATTGTTGGAAAGGAATTGAGTGATCACCTCACTAATAGTCATATAATTATTTCTTGCTTGGCTCAAGCAGATTCGCATGAAGTAAACTCAGCATTACAGTCAAAAGATACTCCCGTGGCTAAACTAATGACAACACTAAGTGTTCAAGAAAATATGGGTGTTTCTGCATATCAGTTAGATTTGCATGACACAGCGACTGCTTTGCAAGTACGTAATGTAATCCAGGCAGTTTCTGCTGCCAACTGCGCACTGAGGTTAGATACAGAAGAAGAAATGAGAGTATTTACAGTAGCTGTAGGATGCTTTCCTGGAATCATTGCATACATTTTAGAGCAGCTGGCAGCCAGTGTGAAACAAAGAGGTGGCGTATCATTTAAACAGTATGATCAACTGTTTGCCACTCTCCTTCGCGCAACAGCTACTCTCATTGAACACGCCGGTTCAACTGCACACCTCATACCAATAATAGCCACGGAAGG
Organism: uncultured Pseudomonadales bacterium; assembly: GCA_964607285.1. Classification (GTDB taxonomy): domain Bacteria; phylum Patescibacteriota; class Microgenomatia; order UBA1400; family PJMF01; genus CAZBMX01. The sequence goes on along the minus strand of CAZSJW010000016.1, from coordinate 12,679 downwards.
AGGTGTAACTAAGGAAATGTTGGGGTCTCTTGCTGCCTCAAAAATAGATGAAATTATGGACCAAAGTGTTCAAGCAGGGTTGTATACTATGTATAAATTAAAAAATAAAGGAAAACATGACAGCAACATACGATGATTTTGTAAAACTAGATATTCGAGTTGGAAAGATAGTAGAAGTGATTGACTTCCCTGAGGCTCGTAAGCCTTCGTATAAACTTGCAATCGATTTCGGGCCTGAAATAGGTACCAAACTGACCAGTGGTCAATTCGTAAAACACCATACCAAGGCAGAGCTTCTCGGCAAACTAGTACTGGGAGTGGTGAACTTCCCACCAAGACAAATTGGACCTTTCATGTCTGAGACCCTAACTTTGGGTGTACCAGATGAGGAAGGTGCTGCCATCTTGATTCAACCAGCTAATGAGCAAGCAGTGATTGGTGGCAAACTCTTCTAAAGTCAAGTACAATAGGAAACTATGAAAGTCCTCTCCGGCTCCTCCAACTCCATCCTTGCAGAAAACATCGCGACTCAGCTTGGCGTTCCTCTAGTTGCCGCTGAATTAGCCACCTTTGCCAATGACGAACGACGTGTTTGGATCAAAGATGACGTGCGCGGTGAGAACATCATCCTCGTCCAGTCATTTTCCAATCCAGCCGACACGCATATTATGGAGTTTTTGCTAATGGTGGATGCGCTGGAGCGCCTAGGTGCGCGTCATATCACGGCTGTTATTCCTTGGATGGGTTACTCACTTCAGGACAAGGCATTTCGGACAGGCGAACCAATCTCTGCCAAAGTGATTGCCAACATTATTTCCAACAGCTACGTCAAGCGGGCAATAATTTTTGACCTGCACAACTCGAGTATCCCTGGGTTTTACTCAATTCCCACGCAACACATTTCTGCAGCCAGTATGTTTGCCGAGCATGTCAGACAATCATTCTCGATGGAACAAGTTATCGTTGCCAGCCCTGACTTTGGTGGTCTCAAACGCGCACGGCAGTTTGCTGAGTTGTTGGACGTAGACTTGGTTAATATCGATAAACAGCGCGACCTCCGCACAGGTGCAGTAACTGCCCACAGCGTGCAGGGTGGCTCAGTCAAGGGTAAGTCAGTAGTACTATTTGACGACTGCATTTTGTCTGGTGGCACAGTGGTTGAAGCTTCCGCACTGCTCAAAGAGCAGGGGGCAAATGACGTGCATTTTGTGGCAACACATGGTTTGTTCACTGGTGATGCTGTTGCAAAACTAGAGAGTTCAACCGTTGACAGCGTCATCATCACCAACTCAATTTACCACCCTACGCTGCCGCCTCAAGTCACCGTACTTGACGCGGCTTCCATTTTTGTTCCAGAGCTGAAGCCCTGGATGTAACATACTTTTCAGAAAGAAACCATGAAAATATCACAGAGTTTGAGCAAACCGCTCAAAGACGCGCCGAAAGACGCAGACACTCGTAACCATGCGCTACTAGTCCAGGCTGGCTATGTACGCCAACTGATGGCGGGGGTGTACACGTACTTACCACTTGGCCTGCGTGTGCTGCAAAACATCGGCCAAATTGTCCGCGAAGAAATGAATGGCATTGGTGGCCAAGAAATTTTGATGCCTGCGCTTATTCCTTCAGCAAATCTCAAACAATCTGGATCATGGGACAATGTCGATATTCTCTTCAAACTCCACAGTCAGACTGAGCGTGAGTATGGTTTGGGCTTTAGTCACGAAGAGGTCGTCACGCCTCTAGTACAGGAATTCGTCCCGAGCTATAAGAACCTCCCGCTGGCTGTCTATCAAATCCAGTGGAAGTTTCGCGATGAGCTTCGTGCCAAATCTGGCATTCTTCGAGGTCGTGAGTTCCAGATGAAAGACATGTATAGTTTTCATGAAACTCAGGAAGATTTTGCGCGCTTTTATGAGCTAGCTAAACAAGCTTACTTGCGCGTCTTTGACCGTATTGGACTAACTGCCAAAGTCACCGAAGCATCAGGCGGCAATTTTTCCAAAAAAATTTCCTACGAGTTCATGGTGCTCACGGATGCGGGAGAGGATGATATCCTCTACTGCGACACCTGCGAGTTCTGTGTAAACACAGAAATTGCCAAGCAAAAAGTTGGGGACAGTTGTCCCAAGTGTAACAAGGGCACACTTGCAATGGCACGAGCATCGGAAGTTGGAAACATTTTTGATCTTGGACTCAAGTACAGCACGGACTTCAACTTTACGTTCACCACTGCTACGGGTGAAAAAGCACAGCCAATTATGGGCTGCTACGGCATTGGAATCTCCCGTACTATGGGTGTAATTACTGAAAAAATGAATGACGAGCGAGGCATTATTTGGCCAAAAACTGTTGCGCCTTTTGCCGCGCAGCTGGTTTCCCTGCCAGGTGGGGAAGAGAAAGCTGCAAAACTCTACGAGGCATTGCTCAAGTCTGGTGTTGCTGTACTCTGGGATGACCGAGAGATACAAGCGGGTGCTAAGTTCGCACATGCAGACCTGATGGGTATGCCAGTCCGACTAGTGGTGTCCGGTAAAACTGGCGAGCAAGTTGAGTGGAAACTGCGAACAAGTCCTGATACAGAGCTAGTAGATGAATCCGAAGTTATTCGTCGACTAGAACAGTAACTATGGACCGCGAGTACAAATCACTCATCTTCACCAAACACGCGCTCGAGCGCATGTCAGATCGATCTATTTCCCAGGACGCAGTGTGGCGAGTGCTGCAGCACCCCGACCGCACGCGTCCTGAAGGTAAGGCAAATACCACCCGATTTATTCGACAAATAAGCAGTCGAACCTTTCATGTGATTGGAACGTATTTGCCTGAGCAGAAGAAAACGCTAATTGTTTCAACTTGGGTGCGTGGGGAAGAGGATCGGGTGCCGTTGCTGTGGCAGGTGCTAGTGGCGCCCTTTAGGTTGGTGTGGTGGGTGGTCAAAAAGCTGTGGTAACATCACTTTGTCATACTAACTAGTTAGTCAGTACAACATCTTGATTGGAATCAATAATCAAGTACTTTTTTTCTCGTAATCGGCGTAGTAATGAATTTGTCTGAGTTTTGTCAAATGGACTTGCAGCTAAAATATCACCATAATGCATCCCACTGAATACAGTCTGCAAAAGCATCAAATAATCGTATTCATCTTGAGTGAGTTCAGCCATTTTCGGTTTTTCATTGAGCGGAATTGCTGCTGCCTTCAGGCGAGCTAGAATACCATGAGACTGGATCAATTCCACAAAATCTTCAAACGCTACGCGTATGTATTTTTTTCTCTCTTCGCCCTCCATTGATGAAACGTCATCCATTGTAGCTTCAAAAGGAAATGGCTCACTGTTTTCGTCAAGTATCCACAACTTAAATTTATAATCAATTTTTTCATTTTTTTCGTTTGGATTTTTCAGAAATTCGTAGAGGACATTAACTACTTGTAGTGTATGTGTGTTATCCGCCAATATAACAGAATTTCCATACTTTACCCATAAATCTGGATGCAAAGATTGCACAATTTTGTTGTACAGTCTTTTGTCAGAAAGTTTATGAATTTCTTCTTCATGTCGTACTTCTTCTGTCATATTGCCACTCATTTTACACCATATGCGCTTAGATATCATTGATGCGATTACTTCTGCTTGTGTATGAGATGAAACAGGAACTGCCAAAGTGTTTCCGAGAGTTTGGAGAAGGCGCCAACCTCCTCCACAAAAAGCAAATTGCGAATATGATGTAAGCAATACGTACTTTATTACCCCATATAATAATATTTTTTTACTCTGGTGTAAAATCTATAACCCCCAACATCGCGCCTTTTTGCGACTGTCCTTTTGAGGGTCATACGCTATAGTACCCAATACATCCGGTGAGGAAAGCCCACTGCAACTAACCAATTTCGGTGGCTGCGGTGGGCTCACCTGTTGCCTATTCCCAGTATTACATTTGGATACCCACTAACGATTGCAGCATCTTGAAGATTGTAGGGTAACGCACTGTCTGGTGGTAATTTGAAGAAAGACTCTAGGTCACCGACTATAACTTCCGTTTTTCCATCCTGTTGAACAACAATGCTGTAGACATGGGTAGCTACTGCCAAACCTAAAAATGCGCAGCGGCGAGCTATATGTTCCAGCTGCTTACTCAAATCCGCGCGATCAATTTTGGCAATCAGTGCAAGCACTGCCTGATCAGCATGCTGTAACTCCCTGAAACTGTTGGAGGTAATCACTACTGCACCATCCTGAGTTAGGTTAGGCATTTCTAAAGCTGCTCTCACCTCACCGCCTACTATTGCTTTGGAGGCTGTCATGTACTCATACGTTGGTATGCCATGTCTCTCAAGTAATGTATGTAACTCCTTACTTTTTTTGACCAATGATCGACTTTCTGCATACGCTCCATGATAAATTTTTAAAGCACTAGCCAAGTGTTGTCTTTCTGCCGCTCTGTGCAAAGCTTCCACTGCATACACCGTACTCTGCATACCACTGCCTAAAAACCCTGTCACTAGTACATCACGCCATCTACTGAGTAATGAATCAGGTTTGACCTGCAGCTCTTTGGGATACTGTTGTGTTTCTACCATACAAACGACCACTTCCTATGGGTGCTGCTGACCATTTTCCCATGCTATACTGCCCACATGCAAGATAGAGGACTAATTGTAACGCACCACGCGCCTGATTTAGATGCAATTGGAGCTGTATGGGTATTGAAACGATTCGATACACAGCACTTTGGAACGGCCAAAGTAGCCTTTACAAATCCAGGAACAATGCTTTCTGAAGATGAGCTTGCTGAACTACATGCAACTCACGAAACAGTTACACATGTAGATACGGGAGGTGGCCCGTTTGACCATCACCAACCTGGTGGTGGCCAGCGTGATGTTTGTGCTACATCATTAGTGTACGACCATGTCTGCCAGATTCATCCTGAACTCTCACAGAACAAAGCCTTGCAAGCAATAGTGGCATTTACAACAGATATCGACCATTTTGGTGAAATTTTTTGGCCTGAGGCTGAACATCCTCGCTATTTTTTTATGATCCACGAGCTGATACGCGGACTTGAATTTCAGGAGTTACATACTGATGAGTCGCAAGTACATTTTGGTATGCAATGCTTGGATAGTGCATATGCAATTTTGCATCAGCATTACTCCGCACTGGATATTATTGAGGAAAGAGCTGTATCCTTCAACATGCCCTTTGGCAAATGTCTGGGCATTGAAACAAACAATGACGATACCATAAAAGTTGCCCAACGCCAGGGCACAATGCTCGTGATCCGCAAGGATCCAGATGAGGGTATCATTAGAATTAAATGTCGCCCTGATTGTCCAATTGATCTCAAAAAACTAAGCGAGCGAATAAGTGAGGTAGATCAGTCGGCCTACTGGTTTTACCACCCCAGTGGCAAAATGCTTTTGAATGGTTCGAGAAAATCGACTAACCAGCAACCAAGTCAATTATCTCTGCAGGAAGTTATCACACTCGTCAAAGAAACATACACGTAGCCAAAAGGGGATAGACATGACAAAAACTGATTGTGTATTTTGTGCAATTGTTGCAGGTTCCATTCCATGTCATGAGATTTGGTCTAGTTCTACACACCTTGCGTTTCTTAGTATATTCCCAAACATGGCAGGCGTGACTGTGGTAATTCCCAAAACGCATTACTCTAGCTATGTGTTTGATCAAACACCCACTGTCATATCTGAGCTAATGATGGCTGCACAAAAGGCTGCAAAAAAACTTGATGCGCACTTCAGTGATGTGGATCGGTGTGGTGTTGTCTTTGAAGGTTTTGGCGTAGATCATTTGCACGCTAAGCTTTTCCCACTCCATGGGACAAAGAGTGAGTCAGGGTGGAAGCCGTTGGAAAGTGGCCATATCACTACATACTTTGATCAATACCCAGGGTATATTGCATCAAATGACTCAGACCGAGCAGATGATACCGAGCTTGCAGCCTTAGCCCAACAAGTTCGCGATAAATAATGATATAATATGATCCTTCCGCATTACCGAGCGGAGGCAGCAGAGACTACACGGTACCTGAGAAATGAGGTGAAGAAGTATGGCAATAATTATCAAAGCCCAAGGCAATGAAAATACTAATGACGTTATCAAGAAGTTCAAGAAAGCAATTGCAACCACAGATATCGTTCAGAAAGCCAAAGATCGTCGCTACTTCAAAAAACCTTCTCAGGTTAGAGCAGTAAAAAAGATTGAAATGAGTCGTTTGAGAAAACGATCACGTGCACTCAAACGCACTAAAAACATTTCACCCGCAGCTCTGCAAAGAATTAACGAACGTCTGGCAAGTTAAGCCAAGAAATGTATATAAAAACACCTGCCAAAAGCAGGTGTTTTTGGAATAGACTCTATGCCCATACGAAAGCATCTGGAAATAGGAAGAGTTGCTACCTACATTGGGCAAGCTGAATACTCCAGTTTTTTTCAACTACTAGCATCCACACTGGTTAGGTTTAATGTCCACCTAAGCGGAAAGCATCGAACAACTAATACTTTTAACGAAGAAACAAGTGTGGTTGTGCTTGATGGCATATCGAAAAGTGCTACAGAAGTAAACACACTGCACAATCAATACAAAAAGATGGGTATTCCAATAGTACTGATTGAAAGAAGTGATACAAAACAGGCTTGTTCACTTGCTGCACTACCAGCCTGGGAGTTCGTACAAACACATGGAGTACTTCCTCCTAACCATAAACAGGCCACGCAAGTTCTGGAAACAATTGCGAGTGCTGATCCAGAACTAGCATCATTACAAAAGTTTGAGGATGTTATTCGTGTTCCGATAAATACTACTGAAGAGGAGCTTGCCTACTTTGTTGCACATAAAGTCTTCTGCATTCTAAAAAGCTCCTGGTTTTACACCCAGCGATCTAATGAAATAACAATTGCAAATGGGAAAGTGACTATCATAAACAGACTGGGAACACGAACAATCAATACAATCCAAGTTGACAACAAAACTATCAAGTTTTCACCAAAAGAAGCAATAATTTTCACCAAACTACTGAAAAATAAGGGAGCATGGGTGCCCCATGACACAATTCTTGCTGAAATTTTTGCCAGACATGAGGGTACGAGAAGAGATAAACTAGACACATTGTTTGTACATATTTCAAGAATGAGAGAAAAGCTACTAGCCGTCGGTATATCTGCAGATGAGTGTATCCTAAGCAGCAGAGGAAAAGGCTATAGAATCCTCTAACCTACCCACCAAAAGAAAAATTGTTAGTCGCTTTTACTTTTTCTTGGTTTGACTCGAGCTTTTATATTAAACTCCCATTGGTCACCATCACTTGTGTCAAAACTAGTAGAGTTAGTGAGCTGGTAATAGTTGAGTAAGTGGTTACTCAGTGTTTCTTCAATCTCTTTTTTCTGCTCGTTAATTTCAGCAATTTTATTGCCAAGTGTCATAGCCTGAGGACTTGCTTTCACCTGCGCTTTGCGCTCTTTGACTTTTTGACTAGCTACCTCAGCTTCATCTTCAACAGTGGTTAGTTGCGCATCATTTTCGTACACACTACGAAGACTGTCTCTCTGCTCCTTGAGTTCATCAGTCAAACGGCTGAGTTGCTCTGCGTTTCTTTCAATAATTCCTTGCAAGTAACTCAAGGTCTGGGCGAGTTCATCCGAAGCGGCTACTTCATCATCTCCCGCGACAACTTTCGGAGCTCTTGAGGTAACGGGATTCGGTGTTTGGCCCAATGCTGCTGCTGCAGCTTGATCAGGCGTTAACTCCGCATCTTGTGTAGTTGTATTTGTATCCATATTGCCTTTCTTTGCACAAACAGGACTCCACAGTACCGCATCTCTGATCTATTGACAAGTAGAGCAGCTACTCCCTTCCAGGGATTCAGACTTGCGCCAGAGGATAGATCGAGCAATAATAGGATTCTATGTCAAAAGCAACAAAAATCGTGGCAACAATAGGACCAGCAACAGAAACTGAAGAAATTATGGAGCAGCTCATTCGCTCGGGCATGAACGTGGCACGTTTCAATACGAAGCATGGTACAGCTGAGTGGCACACCGAGAGAATTATTCGCATGCGAACTGTAGCAGAGAGACTCAAAACACCCATAGCAATTCTTCTTGATCTACAGGGACCTGAAATTCGCATCACTATTCCAGGAGGAGAAGGCTTTCAAGTAAGTGAGGGAGAAGTAGTGACCTTTACTGCAAACATGGAATCTACAAATCCCCGAACTCCGATGATTCCTCAGATTGTTGTGGATGCTCTGCATGAAGGCAACTCTATTCTTATTGATGATGGTCTGGGTGAGTTCTTGGTCACTAAAAACCTTGGAAATGAAATTCATGCTGCAGCTCAAGGAGCATTTACTGTAGGCAACCGCAAGACACTCAATACCCCAGGGGCAATCATCGATATGCCATCCTTGATACCACAAGATATTGTCTTGCTGGATGCAGTTCACCATCTCATAGAGTACGTAGGCTTGTCATTCGTTCGAGATGCTAAGGATATCCACATTTTGCAAGATGAGCTCAAGAAGAGATCCTGTACTGCGGGTATCATCGCGAAAATCGAGAACCAATCAGCTCTGGATAATTTAGATGAAATCATTTCACATTGCGACGCAGTGATGGTGGCTCGTGGTGATTTAGCAGTTGAGGTTCCCTATCAAGAATTGACATACTGGCAAAAACAGATTATCCAAAAATCTAGAGAGCAAGGGAAACCTGTCATCACTGCCACACAAATGCTCAAGTCTATGGTTGAAAAACCACGGCCTACACGAGCGGAGGTTTCAGATGTTGCCAACGCTGTCTATGACGGCACAGATGCTGTCATGCTCTCTGAAGAAACTACCATTGGAAAGTATCCTGTCGAAGCAGTTGGCACACAAAAAACCATTGTAGAGTTTAATGAACCACACGCTCGTCCCGCACCTCTAAGCACTGCAGATACGACCCCAGCTTCATACATCACACACTCAGCAGTTTCACTCTTGGAAATTGCTCAGCTAAGAAGCAACAACCTCAAAATTGATAGCATCGTGTGTCTGACAGAAACTGGCGAAACAGCCCGACTCATATCCCGTTTCAGACCACACATTCCCGTCTATGCTTTGACTAGCAATGTCCAAACATATCAAAAACTGAGTTTGCTGTACGGTGTCACGCCATTTGTTGTAGAGCTACCTGAAGGTGATAGATTGGAAAGTTCAGGACGCTTGCTGGAAATGCTGCGAGAACTTGGTATAGCCAAACCATCTGAACATGTACTGCTTGTGCATGGTACATTCTGGAAAAAACCAGGATTGACCAACACGCTTGCCATTTTACAAATTGAGTAACTGTTATTCTGCAAACTCCACACTGTACCAGTTCTTCAGTACTGCATCTATATTGCCATCTAAGAACTGGGTTAGATATTCTCGTTTAGTTTGACCTCCAGTGAGGTACTGCATACTTCGATCCACAACAAACACTCTTGGGGTAAGTGAAATCAGTGCCAACCCTACAACTACCCAAATGACAAACTGCGTTTTTTTTGCAAAATAAACTTCCAGCTGTGAGACTGTAAAAATAGTTGCTGTAATAAACCCTCCAAGTCCGTACCGTGTAGAGAGTGGAGGAATATACCACCACAATGCTAAAAGAATGACACTAAAAAACAATAGCAGCTTATGCTTTGCTTGCATTGTGCCTCTCCAAAGAGCCCAAACTACCAAAGGAAAAAACAACAAAAGGAGCGGTGTAGTATAGTCCCTGCTGATCCCAATTTGCCAGAGAAAGTGTGGGGTATCTTGCGTTCGCTGCACAAGATGAGCTTGCAGCGTTTGTTCACTTCCTATAGCAGCAATACTCTCTGTATGATGCACCAGCGAATAGAATGGATGCCCCAAAAATTTCCAGGCAAATATATACATCGGTGCAGCCAAGCTGTAGGACACTACACACACCAAACCCACAAATTTCTTCGTCTGAGTGTCCCGCACAAGAAACGAACTGAAAAATAACACAGCGGGTAGCACCACTAAAAAAAGCTTGCTTGCTACCGCTGCACCGAGCAGTAAACCAACTGCCAAAGCCACATTTTTTTCTCTACGCTGCAGAAACAGCAGGGTATACCAAATGGCTCCACAAAGCCAAAGGGCAACTGCCACATCTATATAAAAACTGGCAGATTGCCAAGCAATAACTTGAAATGTGGAAACTAACACTGTGGTTGCAACCGCTAAGTCACGGGATACAAATAGTAAAGCAATTCGATAAGTAACAGCTACTAAGCCTAGACCTATCATGTAGGCAAGCAGCTTAGCACCAAATACTCCTGCTCCCATGAAACCTACCGTAAGCAAACTGTCTGAGAATAACGGATTAGCAGACTGGTACAGTGCGGGCTGGAATACAAACTGATGAGCTAATACATTTTCCCGAGCAACAGGTAAGTGATACCACAACGCGTCAAATCCTGTTTCAGGAGTAAAAACTTGCACAGCGTGCATGACCCAGATAAAAACAACCAAACTTAAACCAATCTTAGTTTTCATTGGGTATTTACTAGCAACCAAAAACAATCTTCTCAGTGCATGAAGCCCAGTAGCAAGTGGTAAGAGTACAATCAGAACAAGTGGCGGATACAAAAGCCCTAAAAAACCACAAAGATAGGTCACAACAGCTGCCACCCAAAGACTCCAAAGTAGTAGGGCAGTATCACCATGTGCCTTGAGCAGTTTGAATAATCGGGAAGACTGTGTAGTAACTACTGAAAATGCTAACATTTGAGTTATAATAGCATCCATCGCGCCAATAGCTCAGTCGGATAGAGCAACTGCCTTCTAAGCAGTAGGTCGTGTGTTCGAGTCACACTTGGCGCACCAGTGTTCCATCAATGCGTTGTTCGCTTGATCAATTTATTTTGATCACCTCTGCGACCAATTGTTCCAACACTGATAAAAAGTGAAGCTTTTGTTTGACTTACTTTAAATACTAATCGGTGATCAGCACGACCAAACTCCATTTGCAAAAATCTGATTCTTCCTACTTTATACACCTTGACCAGGTTAGTAGCGAATGAATCGCTTTGTCCTCTAATGTAAGCCACGAATTGATCTACCTTTTGCTTGACTTCTTCGTAAATATGCTGATCTCTAAACGTACTCACTGATAAGCCATTTTGCTGAACGAAAGCCAGAATATCTCCAGGAACTTCTACATGCTCAAATTGTGTCACTGGTGGATATTCCGATTTTGACACAGGCAAAGTTTCACCTTTATTTGCTGCTGCACTTGCAACATTTTTAGCTTTCTGCCTCTGATCTTGAACAACCAGTAGCGCATGAAGCTGTGGAGCCAAGGGCATGTCTGGATCTATCTTATGACCTTTTACGCTTTCTTTTGTAGAGCTTGCTACTTTTGCGATTAGTGCTTTTGCACGAATAAATAAATCTGAAATCGTCTGGTGCAGTAAACCACCAGCCACTGTCAGATCATACACTGTAAGTAATCCTAGCGCTGTTTCAATGAAAATTTGATCGTCTGGATCTCTTATAGCAAACTTTTTCAAGTGTTCGTATGAAGCACGCTGCGCCAATAATGGAAGTTTTTCCAGCCTCCAACCATGACCCTGTCCCTTGATTAACAATATTTCGTGCAACTTTTTGAATCGCTGCATGACGGTCTGCTCAGTGGATTGAGTGCCAATCGTCAATGTGTTCCAGTTTATAGGCACTGTTGTATCATAGTAAGAAAGCCTATCTATTGTCGTTGGTTTCTCTGATTTGTTCCGAGGACTTGCTGTTGTTTCGATCGAAGGTTGTGGTGATGTGACACTAGTTGTTTTTACCACACTTTCAGTAGGAGGGGCTTCAGGTGTTACTGGCATTACTTCTACAGGAGAGACCACAGCCGTTGGTTCAACCTCTTTGTTACTTTGAGCCACTGCTACTTGTGGCTCGGTTTCAGTTGCTAAATCCAGGAGTGCGGAAACAAATTGATGCACTTGCTCTTGGTTTAGCTCCAAGGAGAGAGCTTTCAATAATACCTCTGCAATTGCATGAGGTGATATTTGATCTTCTTCAAGGAGTTCTCGCAAAAATACTAACTTATCCTGAATTTTAGTCAACTGTATAAAAGTTGATGAAAGTTCGTCCTCTACACTTTGTAAGGAAGCAGCATGTACCCCCTTGAGTTCATTTGCCACGTTTACCAGTACCGCTCTTCGATTTTCCATCGATCCATAAGCGATTTTTTTTTCATCAATATCTTGTCTAATAAGTCGACGGATATAGGCTGTGTTTGGGATAGTTGTACTCATATGTTTGATAATCTGATAAATAAATACGTTTATAGCGTGCCATTATATCAATAAATGGCATCTTTTGCCAGATATGGTTTGTGCCAATTAGAAATAGATAGCAAAGAAGGAAATATTCCAAATTAAAAAAATGAGGTATAATACCCTGTTCTCAGTTTTTGGTGGCATTAGCTCAGTTGGTTAGAGCGTTGGGTTGTGATCCCAAAGGTCGCCGGTTCGAGCCCGGTATGCCACCCAAAGAATTGATATATCAATGTAAATTAACTTTAATTAATTGTGTTATAATTGTCACAGTATTATTAATAGGGGTCTTGTGACGTTTAGAGCGTCAGTGGGGTAGTTTTTAAGTCTTCCAAAAGTG
>CAZSJW010000015.1:0-28670 GCA_964607285.1 uncultured Pseudomonadales bacterium | reverse complement strand
CCTGGAAAGCGTTGACTGGCAACGGTCCCGTGGGTTCGAATCCCTCCACCTCCGCAACAATGGAAAAGTTCTGATAGACCCGTCTAATACCCTCGAATGGGTTAATGGTGCTTGCTAAATTTCCTAAATAACAACATTTTTCACTTCAACAGCCTGTAAAAGGGAGGTTCTACCCTTATAAGATGATTACCCTAAAAAGGAATATCTCCAAAAGGATCATCTTCAGTTGCGACAGGAGTGGGAGCATCTGGAAGATTTCCATCAAGAAGTTGGATCATACTTTCTATTTTTTTAAAAAGTTCATCAAAAGTTATTATTTCAATATCTCTGGAGTTTTGTCTGTATAGCTCAAATGATCTTAGTTCATCCGTGGTGAGTGCGGGTTGGTCAAAAGAACCACATATTAGTATGCATCGTGGCTGAAAGGAAATGAATGGTTGAGTAGTATTTCCTTGTAATGTTTGAGCTTCCTCAAGCAATGAGTGCTTTTGACTAAGCAGTTGATTTATTCCGCCGACAATATCTTTTGAAGGGTTGTGAACTTTTGGCGGTCTATACTCTTCGCGAATTAATCCACAAGCAGGTGTTTTAATCTCAATTAGAGAGATATTTTTTGTGAGCTGATTTTGAACTATAAAGTCAATCACTTGTCCACCAGAATTATCAAGACCTTTTCCACCGACATATGCTTTCTCATGAAGAATAATTACGGGACTTGCGAATATTTGTGATAAAACCCATGAAAACTGGGAAAAAGTTGATTGCCAAAACTCTTCATCCTGGTTAGTTTTATTACTTTCCCATATTTCTAGGACCTGCCTTAATTGTGATACTCCCAAAACATTATTTACCTTTGTGAGCGAGTCCGGATTCAAACTACTCATTTTTTCTACCAGTTGTTGGCTGTCATCAGCGTCAGTAAGCCACTTGAGGATTAGTGGCAAAATATCTGAACCACCAACGGATAGAAAGTCACTTAAATACTGAGGATCGGTTTCAAGTTTTTTAACAAGCGTGGCTACCTCATTAGGTGCGAGGACATATTCAGCTTCACCGAATGGAATTCCATATTGTTCAAAAATTTCTTTGTGATGTTGGATGCCATCAAGTAATTTTTTAATTTCGCTTGAGTGGAGCTCGAGCTGTACACCTTCACCAGATTTCAAAGTTCTCAAATCAATTTTTTCAGAGTCAACCCATGGTTGTCCACTTTCTCTTTTTTGGTAAAGAAGTCTGCCTCTAACACATGAACTTGGGTCACTTGGGTTATTTACAATCTCCGCTCTAAAAATAAGTCGATTATTGGTATTTTCCCTCAGTGGAATATCAATACCTTCCGCGTGGTTTCGAGAGGTAGATCTAACCGTGAATGTCTGAGGATCTCCGTTCATAGTAGATCGGATTATATCAGGATGGGAAGCTAATTCTTTCTTAAATTTCCAGCTTTTTACTAGATAAGACGAATTTTGTTTTTATCATCTGCAAAGCTTCTTGTCGTTCGTCAGCAGTTCCTGTTTTTAATATGTGTCTCAGGTAATCTTTTCCCATTTCTTCATCATTCGGTTTGATTGCTAAGTTTTCAAGTTCGCCTAGATTTCCTGATAAATATTCTTGATGAAGCACTTGCTCACGCAGCTTGTGGAATCGTTCAATATCTGCGGTTAGTTTCTTGGCAATTTTTGATTTATTGATTTGGATGTTTCCATTGGTTAAGTGTGAAAGTAGCTGGGCGATTAAATCCGATTCAGTAATGTACGGTTCATTACAATCGTAGTCGACTGACCGCGCACAGTGGTAGTAAACATGTTTTGCGAAACCTCCGTACTTTAGCTTTTTGTATTTTTCTTCTGCGGTGACACCACCTCCACAGCTTCCGCACCTACAAAGTGTCTTAAATGGAAATTGTTTTTTGTGCCAATTTTTTGGTGGCACTATGAGTTGTTTTTGTACTTTCTCGAAAAGGTCTTTAGTAATTAATGGCTCATGTGTCCCTTTGAACCAATCATCACCGTATTGAAACTCACCATAGTAGAAAGGATTATTGAGTGTGGCATAGATACGGCTGAGTGAAAGTTGTTTGCCTATCTTAGTAGTGAATCCGATACTGTCGAGCCATTTCTTAATCGTTCTTCCGCTATGACCTTGTTCTCCGACTCGCTCAAACATTTGTTTGATTACCCAGCTTCGCTCTGGATCAGGAACAACAGTACTGATTCTGTTTTCCTTCAGAATGTTGATGTATCCAATCGGAGCAACTCCTGGTCTGATACCCATTTGGCACTTAGCTCTGAGACCTCGTTTTACATTCACTCCTCGATTGTCGTTCTCAAGTTTGGCTTGAGAGCAGAGAATCATCAGAAGGAATTTCTCATTGGGACTATTAGTGAAGCTTTGAGAATACGTTTGAATCTTCAGTAGCTTGCCTTGATCCATCAGATCAACGAGTGATCCCAAATCACCCGCGTTACGACTTAACCTATCAGGTGCCCAGGTAAGAATGGCATTATATTTTTCTTCTCTGATTTCTTGTAGGATTTCTACAAATAATGGTCTTGCTCCTGATGCTTTTGCAGAATGGCTTTCTCGTTTCGTTTCAACAATATTAATTCCTTCACGCTCAGCTAGTGTCAGCATCTCCTTAATCTGAGAGTCGATTGACATGGTTTGTCGCTCATCAGACTCTGATGATTTACGAGCGTAGAGACAGTACTTAAGCTCACTCATTTTGACCTTCTGCACTTGTTAGTAACTGGTGAAGTCGCTTAACTGACCATTCAAGCTCATGTAGATACTTCGGTTTTCGAGTTCCTACATAAAACTTAAGTGCTAGTGAACATTGTTCGAGAATATCGACTGCTTTTTGGAGCTTTTTATCTGGTATCGTGTCTTTCATTAGGACACAAGATACCGCGATTCCTGGGTAAGTCTAGCCAGGAAAATGTACTAAAATACAATCGTGAACTATCCAATTTCAAAAGAACTCCTATCAGAATTCATGAGTAGCTTTTTTGGCTATGGGAATCTGTCATCGCCTTATTGGTTTATTGGTAAAGAAGAAGGTGGAGGCGCTAGCTTAGAAGAAAACTTTCAGAGAATCTTGGTTTGGGAGAAGCTCGGAAAGCCTTCCACTGTAGACAGCATTCAGTACCATCAAACTTTAGGATTTTCGGAGAGCGAGTTACAAAAGATTCAACCAACTTGGACAAAACTCATACAAGTTTTACTTGAGCTTGAAGGTAAAAACTCCCTAGATAAGGAGCTTAGACGTAGCTACCAAAGACATTTACTTGGGAGAACTGATTCGGATCACTGTGTAATTGAGCTCATGCCAATGGCATCTAGAAGCACAGGCTTATGGTTATGGAAAGAGATTTTTAATGAATACTTCAATCTTAAAAATCGCCGTGATTACTTCTCAAAAATAGTTCCACAGAGAAAACAATCAATCAAAGAGCTGATTGCTCAGCATAAACCGAAGTTAGTTATGTTCTACAGCACACAACTAGATTATCTCCCTCACTGGAGAGAGATTAGTTCTGTTCCTGATTTTACTAGCGAAAAACTTTCTGAAAAATTTTCCTTTTATTGGAAAAAAACTCCGGATACGTTATATGTAATTACCCCTCATCCAACTGCACATGGATTAACAGTAAACGATTTTCAATCAATTGGACGTTTTATCAAACAGACTCTTTAAGCTTATGAAAGCTCAGACATTTGTTTGAAGAATTTGATGAGTTTAGAGATATCAACTTGTGAGAGTTCCCACTTCGCTACGATGCCATAGTTAGAACCAGCTGGTAATGGTTTTGCCTGAAGGTTCAGATCAGATTGAATCGCAGATAGCACCTGCTGTTGCCTGTCAGGATTATTGCACCAGAAATCGAGTGTTTTGCCAGCGATCCCACCATTTACACCGATTGTAATCGTCAGTGCCGTTTTCTCATTACTCCCAAAGGTGAAGTAGAAGTTGATATTCTTAGGGCTTTTTCGACTCGATAAGCCGTTCATTAAGACAGCTCCATTATTAATTTGTTCATGGAGGCTAAGAATATCGTTAATGACTGGTTGAGTAGTGGAGTCAAAGGCTTGAATAAATTGTTCATCAGAAATGACATCTTGGAAGTTACTCTTTCGAGCTGTTACATCTTTTTTGACTTCTGCTCCGAAGAGCTTAGGAATCATGATTTCAAAGCTGTCATGTTGGTAATATTCGATTTCCACCCCATAGATATCGAACTTGCTATTTTGGTTCATGTAGAGGATCAAGTCTTTCAATTGGTCGTGCATGCTATCCATTAAGACAACAAATTTAAAGTTGCCTTCATTGAGATTGCTTTTCATTCGCTCCAGCACTCCTTGAAGCGCATCATCACCTAAACCGTAGTATTCACTAACTTTGTCCGTCATTGATTGACCAAATTGCTTTTGCACATGACTGTTTAATTGGAGAAGAAATTCATCAAAGTCACTGTGAGATTTCCAGAGTGAGGCACCGTAATCTAAAACTTGAGCCACCACGGTACGCTTATCAGGGTTCTTGTACAGCTTTGTTTCGATTAAATAGAGTTCGCCGTCCCGATCAATACCAACCGCATCAATTGGCCCACTATTCGTTCCAAACTCACGAGCCAAAATCAGCAGCTGAATATCATCTTTAATATCGTAAAGGGGAATGCTCTCAGGGTTGTCATAAATGTACTGCTGAAGACGATCCTCTAAACCGAAGCTCAGTTTGTCTAATTTCGTGGCGTTTTTCCCATTTTGGGAGACTATTATTGGCATATTTCCTGGCTAAATGATAAGCCAGAGTTAGCATAAAAGCAAGCTCAATACCAGGCTAAATTGCTAACTGTCACTAAGTGGAGTGAAAAGCCTTTTGCCAGAACAATAAGGGCATGAGGAAAAATGCCAAATTGCCCAAAGTGCTTGGCAAAAAGGTTCAGCGATTCCGTAAAAAGACTGGTCTCTCCCAAGAAGCAGTCGCTTTTAAGGTAGGCATTAGTCGTGCCTACATGGGTTATATCGAACAAGGTCGCAATGCACCCTCATTGGAGGTGCTACAAAAGGTTGCCAAAGTACTTAAAGTGAAGCTCGGCGATTTGGTCTAGCTACTTGTCCCAGCCCCATTTGTCACGTTTGAGTGTTTTGAAATCCATTTTTTCATCGTCCATACTGACCCTTGGCCATACAATCCCTCCTTTCACAATTTGCACCTCAGATTGATGCGGATCTCGTGGAGAGTCCTGATTTTGAACCATCTCTTGCACTTGGATAACGAGCATGGAGTATGCATCAACAAGGTCATCGTGAGGTTCTCTACCAAATCCGATTAACTGGTTGAGTAATAACTCAGCTCCCAGTGTAGGAAAGTGGATCTGTTTATCGTGATGCCAGAGAGCTGTGAGCGAAAGTCTTTCCTGCTTGCTCTTGCCCTTTGTACTAAAGGTGCTTATAGCTATCGTGCCTCTGCTCAACAGCTCTTCGACTACAGATCGCTGGAAACTGGTATCTTCCACATAAATAAAGGGTTTGGGTTGCGAGTATTTACCAATCCGTTCGATCTCCGCACATATCTCAAGGAATGACAACTTTTTATTTATCGAATTAGGCAGGATAAATATATGATACGTGTCCTGATATTTGTATACGTCTGCCATGACCATTGCCGTAAAATCGGAGCCAGCTTCCTTCGAGATGGCGAGGTCAACACCCATGATTCGGTACTGAAAATGGGGCTCCCAACCGCTTGGGAAAGTGTCGTAAAACAAGATATTCTCAAAGGTGTAAAAACGATCGTGTTCAGCTACTATTTTCAACTCAAATTCTCTTAGCCAAGTTATCTCATCGGCAATGAGTGCTTTGAGTTCATTGACTTGGTTCATACTCGGAAACTTCGCAGGCCAAGCGATTCTGCCGACATCGTCAACCAACGGAACAAAGAGTGCTTTCCCGTTAATCTTGCCCGAATTTACATCGTTACGAAGCTTGCTAAGCAAGCCAGCAGGATGCAAGTAGTTACCCACCATCACAATTTGAGTCCCTACGTCACCTAAAGGGGCAATTTCTCCACTATAAAGGTTATGAGTACGGTTCCGTCCCTCCTCGGTTCTTACGGACTGACTGTCCTCAATATCGTCAGTAATAATCAAGTCTGGTCGGTGCTGTTTGTAGCGGATACCTCGGATGCTTTGATCAATGGAGATCGCCACAATCATGGCATTCTGTTGGGGAAGTTCTATTGCTTGGGCGTTCCACGTATTCTCCACGTCTTTAAATGGTCCTAGGTCTTCTTTGAGAAGTGGGTTATTCTCTAGTTCGCCCTTTATATTTTTTAGGTGAGTGCGAGCAAGGTCACTGGTTTGACTGACAATCAGTATCAACTTTTTCTGTGGCTTCCCAAAAAGAGCGTACAGCGGATAGATGGTTGTCATGATAGTGCTTTTGCCCGAACCTCGAAACATAATTGCAATCAGCATCTTCAGATCCTCTTGACTGATCATGTGGAAGAGATCGTAGTGAAAGGGTGCAAACTCATACTGAAAATAGTGTGAGAAGTAAATCGATGCAAACCATAGTGGATTTCTCTTAGCGAGAGCTATCCTCACAGACTTATCACTGATAATGGCTTGTATTTCTTCTGGACTGAGTGGTGTATTAATTGTCATCATTTGTTCCTTCGTCGGTTTTTAATAAAAGAGCAGCATGTTGCAGTGCCTTTTGAATCAGCTCCTGCTGCTCAGCAGTTAGCGTGGTATCTTTGACTTTTGCCGTGATTTCTAATTTATTGCTGTAAGCAGGGTGTCTATGATTAAGCCAATAGAAAATGCTACTGATGTTTCTGTCACGAATAGCAGAGAGTAGCTGACTCTCTGCCATATCGTTAACCAAAGCCACGCCTTCAGCCAAAGCGGTATCGGCTTGTTTAGCGAACTCAGCATCTTCCTCACGCCAACGGTAGTATGTAGATCGGGAGATGTTCAGTTTTTCACAGCAGATTTGTACCACCGGCGTTTTCTTTAACTGCTCCAGCATGAGCTGTCTATTTTGGGCTGTGCGGTCTTGAATGTCCTTAGACATGTGTCTCCTCTCTGACCGTAGCCTTTAAGCCACTGAGCATCTCCCAGCGGTCAATGATCACTTGGCAATACTTTTCGTCCAGCTCGATACCAATGCACTTACGTAGAGTTTGATGGCTTGCTAACAGAGTCGTACCGCTTCCCAAGAAGGGGTCATAGATGGTATCTCCCACCTCGGTACTGTTCAGAATCAAACGCCGAATCAACGAGAGTGGCTTCATTGTTGGGTGATACTTACTTTTTTGCGGTTTGGGAGCGTACAAGACTGACTTGTCCTTCCCCTTATAAAACTTGTGCGTTCCATACCAACCATATATAAGCAATTCGTGTGTGGGGAGGTAGTCTAGTCTGCCGATGACAGGTTGAGACTTCACCCACACGAGCAGTTGAGAGAGTTTAAAACCCGACCTCACCATGCCTTCACGCAAGGCAAACACCATCTTGTCGGCATTGAAGCAGTACAGCGAGTTCTTTTTTGCGAGAAACGGCTTGACCGCATCCAGCCAATCCTGAGTGAATTTTGCGTAGTCTTCATCCGACTGAATGTGGTCGTTGGCAAGCGGCCTGTGTTTCGTGGGATTAAGTGGTGCATCAGCGACCGCAGTGCCAAAAGGAGGATCGCAGTTTATGGAGTTGATTCTGTTGTCTCCAATCACTCGCTTCACAAACTCGTTGTCAGTACTACTGCCACAGCCGAGGGTGTGCTCGCCAAGTTGATAAATCATGTTCCGTTTTACTTGCATAGGATTGCCTCCTTGCCAGTAAGCTCTTGGTATCTGTCGATAATCACATCCACGAATAAGGGTTCCTGTTCCATGGCAAAAACTCGTCGTTTCAGCTGCTCGGCGGCTATGATGCTTGTCCCCGAACCTGCGAAGAGGTCAAGAATAACGTCACCTGGCTTGGTACATCGCCGTAGAAGTTTTTCGTAAAGCGTTGGCGGCTTAGAAGTTGGGTGAGTATAGCTGGCAGTAGGTAGACGCTTCACAAGCCATAGGTTAATTTCATCCAAAATGTCGTCGATCAATCGATTGCCACTGCCAATCTCCTTATTCATGACTTCAGTCAGATTGGTAACTTTAGGGTTGAGGTATGGTTTGCCCGTTGTCCCATAAATACATACTTCTACTGCCTTGTTAAAAGCGACCTGGGGAACTGGAGAAAACCCATTTTTCACCCAGAAGTTTACCCGCTGGTGTTTGATTCCTAACTCCTTGTACAGCTCCTGAAACAACCAGATGTAATTTTCATCGCACCAATAGGTGAAGTGAGCATCAGGTTTTGTAAACGCTAGAGAATTCTTAATCGACTGGCGAATAAACTCCATGTACTCTTCATCAGACTTGGCATCATTGGTCATCTTCGAGCCATACTTACCTTTGGTCGAAAAGCCGTTGTTGTATGAATATCCGAGATTGTATGGCACATCGTTGAGGACAAGGTCGACCTTGTTTGTACCAACCAATCTTTCGACATTCTGCAAGTCGAGTGAATTTCCACACAGGATAAAGTGTTCTCCAAGTTTGTATAGTTCACCTGTTTTTGACTTGGGCTCTGTATGTTCTTTGACTGCTTTGGCTACGTCGAATTCATCGTCTTCGATTTCAAGCGTGTCTGACCATATATGTTGTAAATCTTCATCAGCAAAGCCAACGTCTAAAAGCATTGACACATCGAAAGTCTTCAAAAGGTCAAAACTCCATTCGCCATGGTTAGCGTTCAAACGAAGACACAACTCCTTTTCTAGTTCTAGGGAAAGGTTAAGATAAACAACGGGAACAGTTTTGTAACCGAGCTTTTTGGCTACAAACACTCTTTGATTTCCTCCGATCAGAGTATTTTTACGGTCGGGACTTGAGTTCGCCAGAACGGGGTCTACCAAACCATATTTTTTTATGCTGGCTGTTAAGTCAGCCTCAGCCTTATCCGACAGGTATCTCGGATTGAATTCACTGAATTTGAGTAGCTCAATGTCTACTTCTGTTATCTTGATGTTGGGCACGTGGCCTCCTTCCAACTTGAGGCCACAAAAAAGCGGACACAAGTTAACTAACCGCGAGAGGTTGGCTAACTTGAATCCGCTTGGGATTTGTTTGTCTGCCCAGACAAACGGTATCTTAAGCTCGCTGCTTAATAATTAGCCCTAATGTACCATTAGACTTTTGTCTTCGTCAAGTCATTGTTTTGTGTTTGTAAGGTTTGTGTAAGATTCGTGTGTTAGCCTCGATCAAAAGGAATTGCTTTGGCATATTAATAGAGCCATTGTTCATCTATAATATGATTAAGACATTGACAACTATCAAAGATAAATATATGAATCTGCCAAAAATTATTGATAATGACAGAAAATCGCTACTAGAAGTTATTGAAACAGTTTCAATAGACCATAAAGAAGTTTCTATTGCTACTGGTTATTGGGACTTACCTGGAACTGAGTTAATACTAGAAACCTTTGAACATTTTGACAAAATTAGACTCTTAATTGGAAGAGAGCCTGCTGTTCCAAGAGACAATCGAGAGCAAATTGAGCCAGACTTCCCTGATGAAGATTTTTACAGAGATTTACAAAGACTAAGTATTTCATCAAATCACCTAGCAGTTGTAAAAAAAATTAAACAATGGATTGATTTAGGAAAGCTAGAAGTCAAAGTTTATAAATCTGATTTCTTACATGCAAAATGCTATATCTTCGGAAATTACGAATCAGACATCGCTCTTGGTATTATTGGATCGTCTAACTTCACACGTAATGGTTTAACAAAAAACACAGAACTCAACGCACTTGAAAATGATCATCGAGTCGTAACGTTTCAACCAATGAGCCAAACCCAAGAGGTTGGTCACCTAGCGTGGTTTGATAAATTTTGGAACTCTGATGGTGCTGTCGAATGGTCTGGCCAATTTAAGCAGATTCTGGAAACGTCACCCGTTGGCGACAAATTGTTCTCTCCTTACGAGATGTATATTAAAACTCTCTACGAGCTTTATAAAGATGAACTGGAAGATGAAGATTTAACACCAAAGGAAGGTGGTAAATACACTCTCTACAATTTTCAACTCAAAAATGTTAACGCTTTACGCAGGCGTTTGAGCAAATACAAAGTGGCGATGCTTTCAGACTCTGTTGGTCTCGGAAAGACTGTTACCGCTATTGAAGTTATTAAACACTACATTGATTCTGATCAAGGAAAAAAAAGAGTTGAGGTCATTTGCCCCAAATCTTTGAAGCAACAATGGATCAGAGAACTTAGATCTCAAGAGGTGATGTATTTAACACCAACAACACTGCAAAATCTGGGAGAAATAGAAGAAAAAATTGAATTAGATAACATTGCAAGCGTGAGTTTATTTGTTATTGATGAGTCCCACAACTTGAAAAATAGCTCTGGGGCAAGATTCGAAAAAATATTGGAGTGGATTAGAAATAACCCCAATGCTCATGTCCTCTTGCTTACTGCTACGCCAATTAATAACCAGTTAACAGACGTGACAAATCAAATTTTACTTGGAACCAGAGGTGAAACAGAGGTTCTCAAGGTTACTGTAGTCGATAAAAAGACTAAGCAGACAGTACAAATTTCCTTTAAGGAAGCCGTTGAAAATCTCAGAAAGAAAATATCAAAAGAAATAAAATCAGGTGAAGAGATTGATTACGATTACATTCAACAAGTGATGAGACCAATTTTACGAACATTTGTTGTTAGACGCACCAGACAAGGGATTCTTCAGGAGTATGGGACAATCCTAGAAGATGGTAGAGAGCTTAAATTTCCAAAGGTTATACCAGAAGTAGTTAAATACTCGTACGATCCAAATGTTACCGCAACTATACAAGAACTTACCCATCCATCAATTGATCTCCAGAAGCTATATCGTTTGTCACCAAATGAGATTATTGAACATACAAAAAAACTGGCACATCCGTTAGATCAAATTACTGATTTGCTTAGCGGTGACGATAAAACCCTACTTACAGATAAATCACCAATCTTTTTTGTCTATCAAGTAGTTCTCCTACTTGGATTCATTCCCTATCGCTGGAAGATGTATCAGTCACAGTTTTATGGAAAAACAAAATCTCAAATTAGTGAACTAAGACTCCCTTCTAAGGAAAGCAAATCTTTGTTCCTTCAATTAAGTATCTATGGAATTCTCCGAACGATGTTCCTAAAACGCATGGAGTCATCAGTTGCCGCAATTCAATCTTCTCTCGATACATATGAACGTAAGTTAGACATTTTCGAGAAGGGTCTTGATGATGGAAAAATAATCAGTCTCAAGAACCTTACAAACATTGAAAGTCAGCTTGGATTTGGTGATGAAGATTATTTATTTGACGATATCGAGATAGATCAAGACGACATACTAGACGATGAAGTTAACGATATTACTTACAACTTAAGTGCTTTAAAAAACGATATACAAAAAGAGAAGCAACTCATTGATATCTTGCATCATCAACTTGATCTTCTTCAAAGTGATCCCTCAAAAACACGAGCATTTGTCAATTTAATCGAACAACTGCAAACCACCAAGCCCGCTGGTTCAAAAGTATTAGTATTTTCTTACTATGCTGATACGATTGAATACCTAAGAAAGACGTTACCAGCTGAATCCCAGCTTATTAATGATACGAATACTGCCTTCCTTTCTTCAAAGAATGGTGCTGAATCGGAGGATTTAGCGCGTAGGTTCTCTCCAGTTTCCAAAAAGCATCAGATAACCGCTGACGAATCAGAATTGAACTATCTTCTCTCTACTGATGTTTTATCTGAAGGACAGAATCTACAAGATTGCGGAGTTCTGATTAATTTTGATCTTCATTGGAATCCTGTTCGGATGATCCAAAGAAATGGTCGTGTTAATCGTTTGGGTAGTAGTTTTGATCAAGTATATATCTACAACATTGCACCAGAGTCACAGCTCGAAGAATACTTGCAACTGGTTAATCGATTGGAAGGAAAAATTAACTTAATCAGAAACACAATTGGAACTGATAGTCCTGTTTTAGACGAAACGGAAAATCCACTTGAATTTACTGACTCAATTAAAGATATTTACAGCGAAGATCTTTTAACCAGAATCAAGGCAAATGAATCAGCAGAAAAAGATGCTGACATGCTCTTGGCAGAGGATGAATTTGTTACCGACCTTAAAAAATTCCATAACAACCCTGATTTTTCAGTTGAATATAAAAAATCAATTTATGAAAAGATTCCCCACGGCAAATGGGGAGTTATGTGTGGCAATATACATCGTGGTGAAAGCCGTCCTCAAGTCTTGGTTCTAAATGAGCTAAAAAGCAAGCAGCATGAATTTAACTCGCATCTCTTTGTATCAATGGATGAAGCAGGCCAATCACTGCAGGCAGTCACTTCATTACAAGCACTCGAGTGGTTGAGGTGTGATGAAAGCAATAATCAGAGAGAAAGTGATCATATTTCTCTTGATAAACAACGAATTGCTGAAACAGCGGACAAAAGAGTTGAAACTTACTTTCAAGATGAAGAGCTGGGTGCGCCTGTAGGTCAACAGAGAGATATCCTGAGAATTCTTTACGAAAATCAATATAGCCCTGAAGATATTGAAGTAGTTGAGAAGGCTTTCACAACTACCAATGAATTTGATTTAAAAAAGATTGCCAAATTAAAGAGAGATATTATTAGGTTAAGTAGGATCGGGGAACCACATCTTGAATTACTTCAGGAATTAGTTAAAGTGTCTAAGGAAACATTAAGTAAACCCAAGAGTTTGATCCAGTTCGACACTGTTTCGCAAATTGCTTTTTATGTACGGGAAAACAAATAAAATACCAGCTAAGTTAGATTCTTTAAACTCCAAAATTGAGGCGCTAAAAGAACAACAATCATTTACTCACGCTCAGGCTGTAATAGATGAGATTGTGGCATTATTTGGTGTGAATTCTGCTGGGTCGTGGTCATTAATAAACGACAGCAGAGGTAAGATAAAAGCCAACGCAAGCTGGTTTGAGTTAGCAGAAGGCTTTGCTGATCGTAGAGCAGCATATAAGCTAGCAGAAAATAACGATAAGAACATCGATTTCAAAACATTCTGGGTGCAAAAGCCATCTAAATCTATAGTTAGTTGGATAGTGGCTTTAACTCCCAATTTTGAAGATGAACCTTACAATGTTAATAAAAACGTTGGTATTGATTTTATTATTCCCAAGAAATCTGACAGAGTAATCATTGCCCTCAGCAACAACTACATCATTAGAACATTGGAGCTAGATGGCGGCTTGACTCCAACACAGCAAAATATACTTATCAAATGGACACAGTCCTTTGACTTTGCTAATAAATCTCAACTTCATCAAATACTGTGGGACAGCTTCGATCTAGAACCAGTTAACAAAGAATTCTATAAGGAAATTAGTAGTTACTTTGTTGAGCTTAAACAACATCTCGCAGGTCTGAATTTATTTGACGATAAGCATGCAGCCTACTTTTCAAGCAGGCTTATTGGTCGACTTATTTTTTGTTGGTTCATTGATAAAAAAGGTTTTATTAATCCTGAGATGAAGTATTTCGATGTCTCACAAGACAGCACTAATTATTATCACAACAAACTTGAAAAGCTGTTCTTCGCAACTTTGAACACTCCACTTGAGGAAAGAGGTGTTAAGTTTGAGTCAGTTCAGTCTAATTTATTCAGTTCACATGAGAGAGAAAATAATTTATTCAACATTGGTGTTGATATGGTAACGCCGTTTCTCAACGGTGGTTTATTTGAAGAGAGAGAAACTGATTTTGTTGGGAATAAAAATCTTACTTTTCCCACAGATTATTTTCATAGATTAATCCAGACCCTTAACCACTACAACTTTACTACTGATGAAAGCACGAGTTCGTTCCAGCAAGTTGCTATTGATCCTGAAATGTTGGGAAGGATTTTTGAAAATCTACTTGCAGAACAATCTGAAGAAACTGGCGAGCAGGCACGAAAAGCTAAAGGCGCATTCTACACTCCAAGAGAAATCGTTGACTATATGTGTCGTGAAAGTCTGCGTGAATATCTGAAAGCAAAAATTCCCTACGATGAAATGCGCGACACTAAACTAGAGCTATTATTGGATAAAAAGTCCCACGAATACAGGGATCAGCAAAAGAACTTTAGGCAGTATTTAAAGAATTATAAGTCAGATATCATCGATGCCCTAGACGATCTGAAAGTACTCGACCCAGCCTGTGGTTCTGGAGCATTTCCGATGGGTATGCTCCAGCTTTTAGTCCAAATGTATGAGAGATTAGAACCCCGTTTTGACCAATATGAAACAAAGGTTTCTATCGTCAAAAATAATATCTATGGCGTAGATATTGAACCAATGGCAGTTGAGATCTCACGCCTCAGAACTTGGCTCTCCATTATTGTTGATGAAGAGGTTGATTCAAATAAAGTGAAACCATTGCCCAACTTAGATTTTAAATTTGTTTGTGCAAACAGTTTAATTCCACTTGATCAGAACGGTGCACAAGGACTCCTTGATGATTCTGACTTGGAAGAAAAGCTTGTAGAAATTAGAGAAAAATACTTCAATGCGCGAACTCACAATTCAAAGAAGAGCCTTAAAGACAAACTTAACAAGTTGATTGGTTACAGTAGTAATGGGAAACAACTGTCGGGATTTAAATCAAATAGGCAACTGCAACTTGAATCATATCAGCCTTTTAATCCTGAAAACTCGACGGAATTCTTTGATCAGGAATTCATTTTTGGACAATCCGATTTTGATATTGTGATTGGTAATCCACCATATGGAGCTAATATTAATGAGGGTGCAAAAAAGATCATTAAGAGCAATCTGAAAATATCCACAAATCTAAATTCTGTTTGCATGTTTATTGACTATGCTTTTTCAACTTTCTCAAAGAGAAATAGCATAGTTTCTTTCATTGTCCCTAAATCTCTTCTTTATTCTGAAAAATGGGGTAGTTTAGTTAATTATTTACTTCCAAGGACTTCAATCCTTGTAGACGTAGAAAAAGCTTTTGAGAGTGTGAAACTTGAACAGGTGGTATTTGTCTCAAAAAAAGATCAATTTACTGAGAGCTATCTGGCGAGGAAGTTTATTAATAATCTGTTTATAAATTCTGTAACAATTGAAAATAAGTATGTGATGAAGTTAAATGCCTGGATTTGTGATGTGAAAGACTGGGAACTTAAACTTTTAGAAAATTTTTTTGTATTTAATACTTTTGTAAAAGATGTTTCAGTTACAAAACGTGGTTTTGGTTTGCAAAAGTACTCTACTAGCAGTGAATCAAAGATTTCATTAATTGGTGGAAGAAATATATCTAGATTTAATGTCGACGGAATTTATGGATATATAAGCACAGACAACGCGGTCTTAAGTCCTCAAAAACTGAATTTCTTATTACAGAAAAAAATTGTATCGCAAGACTTGGTTGCCCATATTCAGAATCCGAAACCACATATCAAAATAACTAGCGCGATTGATTACACCGAAAGTCTTATAGGATTAGATACTGTACAAAACACAGTAATAACAGATACATCAAAAATATCGTATGAGGTGTTGGCAGCACTACTGAACTCTGACTTAATAAACTGGTATGTATACAAATTTATTTACTGTTCTGCTATTAGAACAATGCACTTAGATAATTATTATATTGGAAAAATTCCACTTCCAAATAATTTTCCTGAATCAATCGTTAATGAATTAATCAAACTGGTTGTTCTAATGCACGATCGTAAAAATCCTAACGATTTTAAATCAATTAACAATCTAGTCTATGATTTGTATGAAGTTGATCCAAACTATAGAGAATTGATCTCAAATGAATTTTTAGCTGCCAAATCAACTGATAGGTAGAGAATATACAATGAAGAAACAATATTACATTGTAATTGCCTTCGTTTTACTTTTAATCTTGCTTCTTAAATACTTTCCTCTGTTCTACTTCAATGAACTCGAACTGGGTTTTCGGCAGAGCTTTTCTAGTGCATACATCTCCATAGATAAAGCAGAGCAAGGCATTTCACTTCGACAGCAAGGTCCTGAAAGTGTGGATGATGAAACCTTTGCCAGTTTAGGCAAAGCCATAGAGAATGAATTGGATAATGCCCTTTCATCACTAGAACAAGCCTCTTCGTACAACTCTAAGCAAGAGAAACTGGCTTTTTTGTTGCCAAATAAATATAAGCAGTACCTTGAGTTAAAGCAGTCGAGTTTGTTGGAGTATCACCAGCTCTCAGAGAGTTTTCGTAACCGCAAACAAAATGAGCATTTGATGACTGAGACCTTAATGCTGGTAGTTCAGATTGATCGTTCCATTTACAACATTAAGGATTATGACAATTGGCTACTCACGTTAGATCAACTTCCAGCAGATGTTACAAAAATCAAACAAAATGCTGATAGCCTACTTAAGGCAGACCACGTCAACCAAGAGTTTCATGACTATCTTGTGAAGACAGCAGATGGGTATGATCACCTCAACACGATGTTTATTACAGCACTAGAGAATGATAGTTGGAAAACACTCGATTGGAATGAACTTGAAACATTTCAAACACCTGAAGATGAAGTAAAAAGAATGGTAGAAGAATCCAGAACAAGGTGGGATCAGCGTAATCAAGATCATTTAGAAAAAATTGCTAATAATGATCAAGATTTGCTTGAAGCAAGTAATTATTTCAATGAGAATAAATTAGCTTTAGATCCTTTGAGTAGGCTGTTTTCAATCTTCTCAAGCAAGTTTCCAAGAATCAGAACAACAGAAAATAAGATTCCAACCATTATTCCTGAAAACGTTCCTATCGAATTGCTCTCATATGCAGATTGAAGTCTTGTTAGGCGACATTTTTGAACAGCAAGTCGATGCAATTGTTAACCCTGCACACCCAAGTCTGCTTGCTGGAAGCGGTTTGTGCGGTGAAATATTTAGGAGGGCTGGAAAAATTCAATTGGAAAAACACTGTCGCTTAGAATTACAAAAAATAAATAAGAATACTCTAGAACTCGGTAAAGCTATAATCACTCCTGCCTTTAATCTTCCACTCAAGTGTATTATTCATACCGCTGTACCAAAGTTTTATCAACATGGTGTAGATACTCTTTCCGATTGTTACTTAAACAGTATTTTGCTGGCTCAAAAAGATAGCTTGGAATCTATTGCCTTTCCAGCTTTGGGAATTGGCATCAATCAGATTCCAGTAGAAATATCAGCACACAAATTAACAGAAGCAATAAACCTTCTTCCGACCGATTTAAGTATGAGAATGGTTTTAGTTGTTCGTGATGAGGCTACAAAGCTGACTTTTTCAGAAGCTCTTGTTTGAGTTTTCTCCAAATCTCCACCATCGCCCAGGTATCCAACTTGCAGTAAGTCAGCAAGTTTTGTTTAATCTGCTCTTTTTCTTCAGAGGTTAAGTTTCCATGCACCATTTCATACCAAGCCAACATGGCTTTGGTACCCTCGCCAATTTCAAGCTCTTTGTAAGTCAGTTCTGGGCATAAAACTGGCAAGACTTTCTTGATCGATGCACTACCATGGAATCGGTAATCGACATATAACCCAAGTGAAAAAATCTCCATCAGGTCATATGTTCTTCTATTAATACTCGTTAACTGATCGCAAAATTCTGGGCATAGTATCGATAGCTCTTCGTTTCTACCGCATTCAAAGCCTTTATTCCACACAATGACTGTTCCAGTGTCACCTATAACTTTGCATAACTCAGTGGCTAATTGTTTCGATGAATCACCTGGCTCTGTTGCTAAACATTCATAGTGTTCGAATTCTTCACTATCAGGATTCCTAGCAACATGGATCGAAAACTGTGTCACTGCTTGCTGATAAGGTTTATATCCATCGTAGAGAGGAAGAGCTTCACCATAGGTTTCATAGTCCAGGAAATAGAGTGGAAATTCTAGCTTGTTCAATTCGCGCTTAATCGCTTCTCGGTCAATAATAGGTTGTCCTGTTCGGGCTGATTGAATTTGAAGACGTTGTTTAAAGTTTTGAGTAAAAGTATCAGGAATTCCTTTGACCAGCTTCACGTCCATATCAATTAACTCTCGGTATTGTTTCTTGCTAGCTCTGCCCAAATCATAGATGGAGTAATCTGGCAGATTGGCAAAACAGTGATCTGGAAATACACAAGTATTTGGATTAAAACAGTGATCATCTAAAGGTTCAGCCGTGAGTCTCATTGTTCCCCAAGCATCAGATCGTAACTGGTAAACCACATCTTCTTTTTTGGCGATGTGATCAGTCATGTCTTCCACTATGAAGAGTTCATTGATATCAATCTCCCCAGCACGCTGGTAATCACTGTTGACTCGGACTAAATAGACTTTGTTGATAGTCAGTGTTGCTTTACCCACTAAATACTGAAACGTCACGTCATATTTGTGCTCAGTATGAATGGTGGTGCTACTTTTGATTTCGTACAGATCATAGGTGTTGTTCACCGTGTCATGAACTAATGCATCAATACGGGACTCGTAGTCGCCATCGGTTAGAGTAGCTTCAAAGGTGAGCGTGGTGCCAGCAGGATACTCTGTGGCAACTTTCCGCTGTAAAAATTCCTTCGCCAACTTTTCAACACTATACCCTTGCTTCATCGTATGTTGGTCGTATAGGGATGGCGGTTTTGGGGGAGTATCGCTATGAACTGACAACCACATATGTAGTGGTGATTCTAGGTAGCTTAAGAAGAGTGATTTGGTCAGTTTCATCAAGTGAATTATATAGGTAAAGCAGGTAAAAGCGAATATACTATTGCTAAGTGATAGTTAGCGAAAGGAGATGTGTCGTTTCAATACCTAAAACCACAACAAGAGTATGAAGATCGCTATGACATCGGCACTATCCGAGAATGCTTAGAAACTCTTGGTATGGTGAATGCTATCGGTGAAAAGATGAAGCAAGAGCCTCAATTTCAGAAATACCCCGAATCAGAACAGGAACGGAACATGGGTCTGATTCGAGGCAGAATGCTCTTTCTCACTCAGGCTCAGCGACATAAACACAGGGCTTCCACTATTGCCAAATGGATGGAGTCAGATCGCATTAAACAGGATAATCAAGACAATGCTCCAGTTCCCAAAGCCAATTGCCCTGAGTGTGGCAGTGCTATGACCGATGATGGCTCTCACCACCTAGCAGATTGGGATGACGATAAACCCATGAGGGTGCTATTCACATTCAACTGTCCAAAGTGCAAGAAGCGACAAGGTGTATATGACGATGGTGAGATTTATGTTTCTAAGTCTGACTTCTGCCCTGAATGTAAACAAAAACTAGAGAGAAAAAGTAGTAAGAAGGGTGAAGTCATTACTACACATTACAGCTGCAAAAACTGTGGCTACTCTAAAGAAGACGTTTGGGATTTGAAGAAAAGTGATGAAGAGCATAAAAAGTGGCAGGAAGAACATGCCAAAGAAGAGCAGGAAGACAAACAACTCCTAGAGAAATATAGAGCCGAGTTTTGTTTGCCTGATGAAAAAGGCAAAGAATATGTTGAAACCCTCGAAGCTTTGGAAGTTGCTCAGGAAGTGAAAGAAGAAGTTCTGGCTGAATTAGATACGCCAGCTCATGAGAAGCTTTTGTCAGTAAATAAAATCGCAATCACAGACTTAGAGGCTTTAGTGAATAAAGCACTGGAGGAAAGTGGTTTCACTCGCCTGTCTATTGGTGAGCCAGACATCGATCTTCATGTGCTAGTGCCATTCACTGTTCAAGAAACTAAACCAAAGCGTCGGGATCGGGAAAGTGTTGCTGATTTGTATGACTTACTGAAAACTGCTCTTAAAGATACCAACTGGCGAGCACCGAAAGACTTGATTAGCTATCGATTGGGATTTCTGAGTGGCAAACTCAAAGGCTATGAATCAGAAGACGACCTACTCAAACTCTTTGGCAAAGAAGAGCCAAAGAAACCGAAGTCTAAGCTCGATCCAGAATTTAGAGTAAAGTATGAGCACCACAACCTTGTGCAGCTCGCCAGAATGGAGGCTGAATACGAAGCTACAAAACGAATTAGAACTCGCAGACTAAAGAATGAATCAGACGGTTTCTTCCTCAATGATGGTGGCAGAGGTTACACCTGTGGGATTTGCAGAAGATCTCACAATGGTGAAGACATTTGGTGGCGGCCAGATGGCTTGCGGTGCCGAGATTGCTGGAGAAACATCCAAGAAGAAGTCATCCCTGTTCTTGATCTCGATAAAGAGTGGTGGGAGGAAGAACACTTTGATAAATATGACGTAGAAAAACGAGGTGTAAAACCATCGTCCATTAAGAAGTTACGGAGAGAAGGAGTGTTGGTTGGAAGAGATTTGAAAGATGCGAATGGAAACAACTACTGGACGGTTTTTTTGGTGAGTGAGAATCAGAAATTCCTTGAAAATTATCCAAGAAAAGAAATTTAATTCCGAGAAAACTGTCGATAACGATTGATTCTCTTGTAAAGGGGCTCTCCAAACATCTCTTCCTCTAATTTTTTCCACTTCACTTTGTCAAATGATCCTTTAGGTGCATACCCAAGGAAAGTTGCTTTTTTCGCTAAAGAGGTGAAGCTAAGTGTTGTGTTGGTGCTACGTTTTAGGCTCACTATGTCACGATCAGTACATGCTCCCTGTGCAATTGATCTCGCACTCATGTCACTAATAAAAATGGTATCGGGGTAAATAAGTTCTGCAGCAAATACCTCAGCAGCAATTTCTTTGGCATCTGTTGCTCCTTCAAATTGGCAAGTTATCCCTTTAGCCGCATCATCGTAATCGGCTAAATGATGCTTGAGCTCATGAGCCATTGTAAAAATACGCTGTTCGTCTGGGAGTCTTCTGCTGATCAGAACACTAGGTTGTCCATCAACATGCATATATGCACCCTTAATCTTTTTCGTATGGTCGCCAGATATGCCAGGCATAGGCCACAAACTAATTGAAATATCATGATGTTTAAAAATTTTTCTCAGATCAGTCAACGTGACTCTTACACTCGACAAATTAAATAATGATCTTTGCTCATTGGCGAGGCGTCTCATTTCGTCATAGTATTCTGAGCGTGTCATTTTACTTCGCTTTCTTCAGCTTTAATTGAGCGCGTTTCAATTCAGCAAACTGTCTTAAAACTTCAATGTCATCCTCTGGCAAATCTTTGGCAGCTCTAAGCAAAGCAGTTACAGGTTCGGTAAAGTCCTCTTTAGGAAAGAAATCAGAAACTGAGACTGCAAAAAATTCAGCGAGTTTATCAAGATCTTTAAGCTTTGGTTTATATGCACCCGTTTCCCATCTAGAAACAGTATTTGTTTGTACATCGAGGTGCTTAGCGAGCTCTTCTTGCGAAATGCCGTGGCCTCCAAAGGTAAGTCGGAGCTCTCGAATCTTGTCACTGACGTGTTTTGATACATTTATGTCGGCAGTTTTACTCATATACTGGAATTGTATTACTTTTTTTGTTGACAAGCAATCCTCTTAGTGTATATACTCTTTCTGTAAAACTCCAACACAAAAATAGTAATCAGTCGAAAGGTATCATGATTTACGCACTTACATATGACTTAAACGCTACAGGTCAGGATTATGACTCCCTCTACCGAAAGATCAACAGCCTTGGAGTAACGCTCCGTCCGCTGCAGAACTTGTGGTTGCTTGATAGTCAACACAGTGCCGACACCATTAGAGACCAGATTAGGTCTGTAATTGACGGAAATGACTTTGTCTTTGTTGCTAGACTTGCCCGAGGAAGTTACTCGGCTTGGATGCCAGAGTCAGCACACAACTGGTTGGAGGCTCGTTTATGAAAAAAAGCTCAAAATCGACCTCGGCACCTAAAAATATTCCACCACTAGAGGTGATAAAGCTTTGGACAAAGGCTGGTGCTCGTTGTGAATTTCCTGGGTGCAACAAATATTTGTGGAGAGACGACTTAACGTTGTCAGAGGCAAACTTTGGTGAAAATGCACATGTCGCTGCACGAAGCTTGGATGGTCCTCGCGGAAACAGCATCTTGCCGCTTTCGGAGAGAAACAAGGCTGAAAACTTGATGCTACTATGTCTTGATCACCACAAACTTATCGATAGTAAGGAACATCGAGCAGAATATCCTGACGAACTGCTCTACCGTTACAAGCAACAGCACGAAGAACGGATCTTTTACTTCACTGGCCACAATGGTGCCAGAACTCATTTAATTAGGGTGAAAGCAAAAATTGCTGGTGAGGCAGTGGAAATTCCAGATCACCAAATTCGTGAGGCTATCGCTCCAATGTATCCACTGAACAACGACGGAACAGAAGTAGATTTGACTCAGCTACCAGATATAGAAGACCCCGCATACTGGAACATGGGAGTACGGATTATTGATCAGCAAATCGAGCAACTGTATGCACCGGCAATTGGCAGATTGCCATATGGCCATTACTCAGTTTTCGCAATGGGATCTATCCCATTACTAGTTTATCTTGGTCACAAACTTAGCAATAAGATCACAACCGAATTGTTCCAAAGACATCGTGATACCCAGGATTGGAAGTGGAAATCAGAAGGTGACGTTGTTAACTTTGAGACCCGATGTCTACAGCAAAGCGAATCGAACAATGTTGCGCTCATCCTTTCGTTAAGTGGCAAAATTGCTTTCACTGATTTGCCTGAAGATGTACGCACAGGCTATACAGTCTATGAGATTGCCGTTTCTGGCATTGCACCTAACCCAATGCTTTTTGGTCGCAAAGAAAGTTTGCTCAATTTTCAGACTCAATACCAGACTCTTATTAGAGATCTTAAAAATAAACATGGAAAAGTCGACTCATTGTCGCTGTTTCCCGCAATTCCAGCACCAATAGCTGTGGCGTGCGGCAGAGATCTTCTCAAAAAAATTGATCCATCGCTCAAGGTGTTTGATAACAATAAAAAGAATGGAGGCTTCAGCCATGTGCTGACTGTTAACTAATATGGAGCCAGAAGAATACTTAAAACAGATTTTGAAGAACCATTCCATCGGCGTGGATTCACCAGAGATGAAGAAACTTCAAGAAACAAGAAAAGATGTTGAAGCTTTGATTCGAGAAAAATTTGCTGATTGTTCGCCCACCATTCGATATGGTGGCTCAAAGGTTAAAGACACCATGATTATTGATGCGTACGACCTCGATATTGTCAGCTATTTTCCACACGACGACATTTGTGCTGGTGAAACACTTAAAGACATATATGACAACGCTGTAAATGCATTAGCGGAGCAGTACTATGTTGAGCCGCGCAGATCAGCAATCAGAATACGGAGCAAAGATTCAGCCCACGAGGATTTTCACATTGATGTTGTACCAGGTCGCTTCACAGACGACACAAAGTCCGATACATTTCTCTATCAATCCGGTGCAGAAAAAGGCCGTCTCAAAACAAATTTGGACGTTCACATTGCTCATATTCGCGACAGCGGACTAGTAGATGTTATTCAACTTGCTAAGTTGTGGAAAGTAAGAAATAGTATCGACTTGAAAACCTTTGGTTTGGAGCTGCTGGTAATCAAGTACGCGACCAACAGTAAGAAAAACCACCTAGAGACTGGACTTGTTTCGTTTTGGGAATATTTGCGTGACCATGGCGACAACATCACAATTGAAGACCCTGCTAACCCAGGGGGCAATGATCTCTCTGTCCTTTTGTCCGACAGTACCAAGGCACTCCTTAGCATGTTCGCAAAAAGTGCTTTGAACCTTGTTGAGGCAGGATCATGGGAATCAATTTTTGGTCCAACTGAGGTCATTGAAGAGGCAGAGAAAGCTGTCATCGTCGAGAGATTTGCGCCTAGTTATGCAAACGCTCCAAAGCCTTGGCTAGGAAGAAAATGAAAAGATGGCATGAGCTCAATCCAGGTGCTTTAACTTCACTTACCGAACTTTTAAAGCAATCATATCCAGCCCTGCTGGTTTATACGAAGGAGTCACTAGTATTTATTAGAGGCCCAATAGATCTAATGAAGGATGGTAAGCTTTTAGATTCATTCACACTTGAGATAGAGCTGCCAAAGAATTATCCCACTGGCGTTCCAATTGTTAGAGACATTGCTGGCAGGCTTCCCAGGATCGCGGATCGACATGTTTACGTAGATGGCACTTTGTGTCTTTGCGTTCCAGACGAATATTGGCGCTTTTATACGCCTCAATCAACTATTATCGACTTTATAAGGACGCTCGTAGAACCATTCTTGATGGCACAAATCTACTATGAGAAGACAGGAAAAATGCCGTTTGGCGAAAGAGCACACGGGTGGCGAGGAATTGTCCAATTTTATAGTGAGGTATTGCAAACGACGGATGAAAAGGTAATTTTCCGTTTTCTTCGATATTTATGTGCACCACAGTTAAAAGGTCATTGGAGGTGTCATTGTGGGTCGGGTTTACGGCTTCGCAACTGTCATTACGAAGAAGTACATGACATGCACCAGCAAGTACCATTTAAGACTGCTCGACTCTCATTATCGTACGCTCCAGCTGAGCTTTGGGCTTCAGTTTAAAACAAGACACTCCCTTTTTATAGTGTCCCATTTGTCCCGTTTTTGCTAAAATTACCCTGGAAGCCCAATTCTGGAATGGGACAGTTATAACGACGCACGGGTTCCAGACCCGGGTGCTCCGCTCTGGCAGGTAATCCTGCGTAGCAGGAATTAGCTGACAGAGTGGGTAGGTTGTGCATTGCGCCGAAGGCGTTATCCTGCCGCATGGCGAACGAAGTGAGCCAGGCTAATGCAGCGAAGCTGCCTCCACCTCCGCTTGATGACAATTAATATTGATCACGTCAATAAAGATAGATCCGAAGATCCAGGATATTGGTATCTTTGGTCTTTGGATTTTTGCAACACATTCAAATTGTTGTTTTCCCATTCTGAAAAATTTTTACAAAGTAAGTCACATAACATTGATCGTATGTCACCGTTAGCGTCTGGAATAGTTATGTGGCATATTTACGCTCAATGTCTGGAGTTATACATGAAAACTTACCTTTTAGCTATTAATTCTCTGCAAATTAATGAGCTTAGGTCAAAAAAGTACGGACATGATTTAGAGAAGTTAAGAAAAAAGTGTGCAGAATCGGAAACGAGATTTAATAATAAACAACTTGCTTGGATTACCCAAGATATTAGAAAATTTACTAAGATTGATTGGGAGTATATAAAATATCCTCCAAAACGTTCTCCGTTAAGTGAGAAGTCAAAAACAGAAGAGAATCAGCACCTACCTGGAATGTTTGGCAGAGAAGTAATGATTCCTCCTTTAGATTTGTTAGACGAAATTATAAAACCATTGGTATATAATCACGATTAATAGTTGAGTTTCTATCAAAATAAGTTCTAACTTGGTCAACGCACCTCCGCATGTTTCCATTCATGCATATTGGGTCTAGAATGACCTTATGCAGAAAATTTTCCCCCGTTTTTTCGTGTTTTTTCTAGTTCTAACTTTACTGACAGGCAAGCTCACAAAAGCTACTGCAACAGTGGGTCAACAGTTCACAATGATTTTTGGTACGAGTGGAAGTGTCCTGGGTGATGATGACTCTAGTGAAAATAAAGAAGATGATGACGAGCAGGAGCAGGAGCAAGAGCGTGAGCAGCACGATGAAGATGATGACGAACAGGAGCAGGAACAACAACAAGAGCGTGAACGTGAACAGCGCGATGAAGATGATGACGAACAGGAACAGGGAGAATCACATACTGAGGAAACGATTAGAAATGCAAATGGGACAACTACGTTGATTAAGCGTGAAAGTGATAGCGAAAAGACTGAGGTTGAGTTAAAAACATACAATGCTTCTGGAAAGCTAATCGAAGAGCGCAAACTCAAACAGGAGTTGGAAAATAGTGAAACAAAAGAAATTGAACTTGAACTCGAACAGTATCTAACAAACAATGGAGTTCTCCAGGAGTTGAAGATTAAAAACTCATTAGGTAAGGAGTTAGAGATCACCTTACGTGAAGATGGCCAAAATGAACAGACAGAGATAACAAGTAAAGTAGAATACGACCCAACGGAACAGGAACTCAAGATAACTGATGAAGCACAGAGCCGTGCGTTAGTGATAACCCCAGAGAATGATCACTTTTTGTTAGATGACGGAGTCCAATCTGCTGAGGTAGGACTACCAATTACAATCAATACAGCAACGGGTGAGGTGTTTGTGGAGACTACTGTGGGATTAATCAGAGTTGCCATTTCTCCAGATAAAGCGCTTGAGATAATCAAGGATAAAGATACAGACGCAGATTTACGGGTAGGTTCAATTTCATTGGAGGAAGGCGGCAATGGACTTGAATATAGAATTAAGACAGAAAGACGGGAGAGACTGTTCGGTTTGTTCCCCGTTACCCTAGATTCAGTGGAGGGTATAGATGCTGAGGTTGGATCGCTTTCTACAGTGCAGCAGGATATAGTCACGAGACTTCTTGATATGTTCAGTGTCTGATGTGTTTTTGATAATGTATATCTAATCTGTAAGACCAATAACCAGTTATTGATTTACATTGTAACTAGCACGTGTGGAATGGTTTCAGACCCATTTACTCCACATTGGCAAGTTTGGATGAGCTATAAACCTTAAATTCACGACAGCTGTGTATAATCACAACTTAGTGAGTACCTTATTAGACAAACTATTAAATTACAGAAATATTTCGAATGGAAATGCTTATATTTTAGAGCTTTCGAAAATTTATTCTGTTGAAAAAATTATCTTTCAGTTAGAAAAAATGCTTCAATCAGATACTCTTCAAGTATTTGAGGCTTTGTTTTTTCTTAGACAAGTTTCAATTACTTCAAGATATGAAAGAAGTTTTAACGAAGTAGTTGAAAACTTTCGAAAAGAAATTCCAAAATCTAGGATTTTTAGTTTAATGGAAGAGCATCTTTATTCTACTGAAGAGGAAATTAGATCAAGTGTAATATATGCTTTCGGGAAAATGACCTTTCCAGAACAAAAAAAATTATTAAAAAAAGCTATTGATTTCTATATTAATCAATTTCCATTACAATTAGGTGAATTACTGTTTGAATATTTTTGGTTAAACGGTGGAGTAGATATAAACTTATTGAAAGTTCTTGCTAAAGATGGAAATTCTGAAGTCAAAAAGGGAATAGAATGGTTCTTAGATCATATATCAGATCAAGAAAAAGCTAGTATTAAAAAAGAATTGGGTTTTTGAGTCAACTTTTACTTTTGAATACAGGTACAAAACACCGCGTGATTTTTTTGTTGTAATCCCTTAGGACCTGCGTGGCCTTTGTTCAAGACCACGCAGGGTTAAGATCGAGAATTAGATTTTTATTGAGCCAGGGACCAGCCTGGCTCTAGGTCAATCCGACCAGTTTCTTTACCACCCTCAAAATGAGGGGTGCCGATTTTCTGGCTGTGGTAGAAAAACCCCGTCGCTTGCGCACAAGGTGTCCCATCCACTTCTGGAACTGTGGAACACGCCCATGCTGTCCCGTTCCAGGTTATCGTAGCGGTCACGTCGCTCTCAGCGTTGACCACCGTGTAGGTCTGGGGGGAGGCAGGTTGTTCGACGGGTGGAGCCGACTGTTCGGCAGGCACTGCGCCACAGCCAACGGCCAACAATAAAATTATCACAAAAACAGCGAGTTTCAACTTTTGCATTTGTTTTTCCTTAGGGGGTAGCAACAGCAGGATGTAGGTTTTGGACTGTTGCTCGCCCTTATTGATCACATAAAAGTTATAAAAATACGTCAGACAATTTATGCAGTCAAGAAGAGCGGGCCATCCAAAAACCTAACTAAATCACGCGGTATATTAATGAACAGTGGTTATTTTTGATGTGTGCTGCGTAGTGCAGTACAATCAATAATTAACCTATAATATTTTATCACAATCATAAATTAGGTCAAGTGACACCTTTCTGAAGGCTCGTTAAACCCAACCCATAAAAATATACGTTTGAGATGGAGTCGGTTTTAGGATGAAAGCTACAAACCTCTTTTTTTCAACTGCCCCAGTGTTGTCTCGTAATCATAAGGAACCCTGATTAAAGTGCGAGCTTGCTCGATTGTCCCAGCGTTTGTTCTGATGGCGTGTCTATCTTTCAAATGTCCCACCGTGTGTGGCCCCGCCATCATTGCGTTTATTTCTCGCCGAGCTGAATCCCATTCCTCGCGGGACATGTTTTCCAAAGTGGCTTTTTGAATTTGTGTTAAGGCTGTTCTGTCACCCAAGAATACTCCTTGAAAAATATATTGGGCTCCTTTGGTGTCGGTTCGGTTTTTCGAGTCTGCTATGACCACCTGAGAGAACGGATCAATATGCCATGTACTTCCCAACTTGAGCCGCAGTTCGGCATTAACATCTTTCACTATTTCAGTGTCGTTAACAACCAAAGCAAGGTCAACATCGCTATCATTTTTTCGATAACCTTCTGCTGTACTCCCATACAAGACAATACCTATAAGTTTTCCTGGGTGGCGTTTGTTGATTTCTCCGATTGCCTCGTTAAGAGCGTTAAGAAGGGAGATAAGATTTTCTGGGCTGTTTGTTGCAAACAGTGGCTTGATTCCCCACAGCAGTTCGTTCTCCCTGGTCAGAGT
>CAZSJW010000014.1:0-29629 GCA_964607285.1 uncultured Pseudomonadales bacterium | reverse complement strand
TTCTGCAGACTTTCCCCAACTAACCCGTACAATCAACGGGAAATCTTTGGTGTACATAGACAGTGCTGCAACCAGCCTCAAACCGCGTTTAGTCATTTCCGCAATCACCGAGTACTACCAAAACCATGTGGCAAACGTACACCGTGGGGTGCATACGTTGTCTGACGAAAGCACACAGTTATTTGTCGAGGCATGTGCAGTGATCGCTGCATTTTTTGGTGCTGATACTGACGAACTAATACTAACCAGAAATGCTACAGAAGCAATTAATGGAGTGGCATACGGCTGGGGTGATCGTGCTTTGCAAAAAGGTGATGTGATTGTAACCACCCAACTAGAACATCACGCTAACATTGTGCCCTGGCAGGAGTTGGCTAAGCGCAGTGGTGCTGAGGTTAAGTTTGCGCCTGTGACGAAAGCTGGATCTTTAGATTTGCAGCAACTTTTATCAATGCTGAATTCCAACGTCAAGCTAGTGGCAAGTACGCATGTTTCTAACACCACAGGAGCAGTAGTAGATCTTGAGCAACTGGTGCGGTTAGTTCGACAAAAATCACCACAAGCGCGAATCTTGATTGATGGTGCTCAGGCAGTACCTCATATGCCAGTCGACTTCCATAAACTTGGAGTCGATTTTTACGCATTCAGCGGACACAAAATGCTTGGTCCAATGGGAGTGGGAGCGCTACTTGTTTGCAAAGAACTCATGCAATCTGGCGAGATGCGTCCATGGCTATTTGGCGGCGGCATGATCGCAGAAGTGCATGAGCGCGGCACAACATTTCATCCAGAACTCAGCGAACGATTTACAGCGGGAACACCAGATGTAGCATCGGCAATAGGACTTGCAGCTGCATGTGATTACTTGAAGCAGCTGGGTATGGCAACCATTGCCAAACATGACGCAGAACTTGTTCAGTACGCTTTCGAAAAACTAAGCGCAGTTCCAAACATCACAGTCATTGGACCAGAATCTCTTAGCGAAACAGGGAAAGTGCAGCGTGTCGGCTCAGTGGCTTTCATCCACAACACCATCCATGCCCACGATGTCGCCCAAGTCCTGGATAGCGAAGGCATAGCGGTCAGATCCGGGCACCACTGTACGATGCCATTGCACGAAGCGTGTGGTTGGCAGGCAACCTTGCGGGCAAGTTTCCAGGTATACTCCACAAAAAATGATGTAGATGCGCTAGTTGCAGCGCTTGCTAAAGTCGAGAAAGTATTTCAGTAATGTCAGATATTGCCGATCTCTACCACGAATCACTGCTCGAGGCAGCTCAAGATGCTCGGTACCAGGGTGTAATTGTTGATGCTGATGTTCGCACAGCTGGCACGAATGCATCTTGTGGGGATCGGGTTGAGGTAAGCGTACGTTTGAGCTCGGATAAATCACACATTGCCGAACTGAAGTGGCAGGGCGCAGGGTGCATCATTAGTCAGGCATCACTGAGCTCGCTTTCCGAAGCAATCCAACATGAGTCGGTTGCTACCATTCTGGCTTTCACAGAAAAAAACATGCTAGAATTTTTAGGACTGGAAGCAATCTCGCCAGCTCGAAAAAAATGCATGCTGCTTGGGTTAAAAGTCATTCAGGAGGCGCTACATGAGTTCAATTCCTCAACACATTAGTCTTTGGTTGGGTTCAACTAATCCAGCAAAAATTGCTGCTGCGCAGACTGCGCTTTTGTTGCACTCTGAGGGCATGGTTTCTGGTGTTTCTGTAGCGAGTGGTGTTTCAGAACAGCCCATGACTGACGAGGAAACCAGGGCGGGCGCGGAGGGGCGAGCAAAGGCTGCATTGCAACATGGCATAACCCAAGGCTCAACAGGCATCATTCTAGGCATGGGACTCGAAGGCGGCGTCGTGGAGTTGGCTGACGGTTTGTGGAATACAGTCTGGGCTAGTGTCGCAGCAACTGATGGAAGCATATATACCGCCAATGGTTCAAAATTCAGAATCCCTGAAGGATTGGCGGAAAAAATTAGGCAAGGCGCAGAAATGGGCCCATTATTAGCTGAAGTTACTGGAATAGACGACATCCGTTCTAAAGAAGGATTCATTGGACAAATTACTGAAGGTTGGGTGACGCGCAGTAGCGAGTATGCAAATCTTGCCTGCATGGCGCTGGGTTTGTGGCATGGCAGGGTTTGGCAACAGCAGATGGAAGAATTCATTTAGTGATTTTTCTTTTGTAAATTAGTAACACTTGTTTTGTTCTTTCGGTGCTACTACACTGAGTTAATATACAACAGGGTGAAGTGAAGACTGATTATGGAATGACCAGACCTCTTCCACAATTTGGTGTTGAGCAAAGTTTAGCAAGAGATCTTCCCAATGAAGGTCCAAGCTATTCACTGATGTTTACCCCAGAGGGAAGACTTTGGTTGACTTTTTTTCCTGAACCAAACGCCGACGAAGATGCGGATTCGCATGCTGGCATAGTGGACGCAGCCAATTTTTTACAGATGGCATCTGTCACAACGACTGTTCATCCAGAGTTACTGAAAAATGATAGTGAAACTCACAACTCACCAATCGTTCCATACTCAGTAGTTATAAAATCTGGAACATTTTCAGCATATTTTCCTTGGAAGGGGTATTCGGAGCAGTCGCCGCGGGCTTTGGCTGAAGCATTTATGGTTTCAATTGCTAAAAAAATATTTAGAGAGTTGCGGTATGGGGAGAACGGTGGGTTGTTGAGAGTGTACAAAGAGTTAGGAATTTGGAAAGAGCCGGCGAGCTTTTCTGAGGTACAGAACATTCACAAAAAATGGTTGCGTTTGC
This sequence comes from uncultured Pseudomonadales bacterium, assembly GCA_964607285.1. Taxonomy (GTDB): domain Bacteria; phylum Patescibacteriota; class Microgenomatia; order UBA1400; family PJMF01; genus CAZBMX01. The sequence goes on along the minus strand of CAZSJW010000014.1, from coordinate 26,844 downwards.
AACAGAAAAATCAAGGTATTCCAGAGGTCGTGTCACAAAATGACGTGAATAGTGAAGCTCTGACACTCTCTGATAAACGCATGGTAGATACTCAGGAGACAGCACAGGAGAGTACTTTTACTGCAAAGGAAACAGAAAAAGCTGCAGCATTCGTAGCATCGATGAACCAACAGATGGTCGAGTTGCTTACGCAGTTAGGTATCAGACCTGATGCATTGACTGCCCAGATGGAACACTCTCCTCATGGTGCAACCATAGATAAAGTGTTAGCTGCAGATATAGCTGCGTTACGGAAATATGTGAGTCCAGAGCTCAAGCGATCGTGGCTAAAGTCGGCTGCTATTACTGGATTTGGTCTGTTTATTGCGAATGGATTTGCATATTGGTCAACCAAATTGCTGGAACAAACGCCACTCGTCTCTTCAGAACTAGCACCGGCAGCATATATGATGTTGTTGATTTTTGCTTGGTCTACTGTAACGGGCTTTATTATTTTGTTTGATGACGAAGAGCAACAGTTGCAACTACGAGAGAAACAAAAACTGACTCTCAATTTGTTTTCAGATGTTGTTGACAAAAATTATCGAGGAACATCCATGAGTCCAATTGCCTTGGGGCAGTTACTTACAAGTTCTCTACGCGTCTCATTTCTTGATACGGTACAGGAAAATGATGCAACTAAGCGATCTGTATATAGGGAGCTGCAAACATTGCTTATAAGTGCAGATGCAAAAATATTAAAACCGTTAGAGCTTGCGACAAATGTAATAGCGCAGCATCCTGATTTGCTAAAGCAATTGAAAAGTTACGAATTGGAGAAACTTATTTCATTGGCAATGAAGCCACTCTTAAATTTGATTGCCGAAGTGAATCAGCAGGAGCTACTAAGTGGAAATACAAATCTTGCAGCTGAAAATCGTGCCAGTTTATTTTCAATAGCATCGGTACTGGAAATGATGCATCAGGTAGTCATGCAGAAAAATCCAGGATCTCAGTTGCAATTAGAAGTGACTGTTATAGATGTGTATGGACCACAAAGAATACTTCTCTCTGACTTTGTAAATAATCTTAAAAACGTGTATCCAATGGTGGAAGCAGATCAGCATCAAGCTTATAAAGATTTCTCTCGTTTGGCTGTCGAACCGCAGGAAGAATTCAGTAAGTCTTATCTAGACGATTTTCATTCCATGAGGAAAGCTCAATAGTATGCAAAACCAGCAATCTTCTCAAGATGTTTTTCAAGATTTTGTAGCAGAGTACTTACAGACTGGCTCAGGGAAGGATGCTAGTGCAGAGCTACATGCTGTTTCAAGTGGTAAATTGTTTGCGTTACTTCAAACAAGATTATTTTCAGCAGCTTTTGCACTAGGTTTAGAAGATAGCAGTGAGCTTGATGCGGCAATTGTAACCAAAACGATCAAAGAATTAATAAACAATATTATTGATGAGAGCAGCTTTCTGAAAGAGTATGAAGCTGCTCAGTTGCGCTCAAAATATGTTGGAAACATATAAAAGTCTTTCCTCAGTGTAGCTAGAAAAACCCCTCAGATAATGGTAGTATGGCAAAATATGCCTCCACAACTGTATAAAGCTCGGTTCGAAGACAAAGAAATTCACAATGAAAAATTCATTGAGTATCATTTTGAGTTGATTAGTCCTCACCGTTTGGAGTTTGCTGCTGGGCAGTATGTTTCTATGAAGGTGGCTCCAACTGGTGAGAGACGCTCGTACTCAATCAGCAGTTCGCCAATCAATGATCATGGTTTTGACCTACTGATTGATATCACCCCGAATGGTATTGGCACGCAGTATTTGCAGAGTCTCAAGCTTGGTGATGAGGTTGAAGTTTTAGCACCCATGGGTATGTTCACTTTGAACGGACCTGCGACAGAGCAAGCGCTGGCATTTGTGGCAACTGGTTCGGGAATTGCACCGTTTCACTCGATGGTTTTACATTTACTTCAAGAACAACAGGATTCAAGAGAGATCATTCTGTATTGGGGTTTACGGTACGCCCAAGATTTGTTCTGGCAAAATGATTTTCAGGATTTGGCTGAAGCGTTTCCAAACTTCAAGTTTCATCCAGTATTGTCAAAAGCACCTGACGTGTGGCCGTTATGCCGAGGTCGAGTGACAGATTGTTTGTCTGTGCATGGTGCTCCAGCAACTACTGGTTATTATTTATGTGGCAACGACCATATGGTAAAAGACGCTATAGCGTTGTTGCAGCAAGCAGGTGTGCCAGTGGAGCATATTCATCATGAAAAATTTTATTAATTTTGAAAGGTTGTATGAATGATCATCAAGATGTAGCTCAGCAGCCAGTGACTCAAGTTCCAGCTCAAGCACCTGTGCAGCCAGTAGTCACTACTGACGCAAATGGGGTGCAAACTAGCGTGACTCCACCTGCAGCAGCGGGTCAAGCACCTACAGTTGTGCAGTCCAAACAAGTTGGAAAGTACAAGGTTGAGGTTATTCGCGACAAATGCATTGGGGCAGCAAGTTGCGTGGCAATTGCGCCAGGGGTGTTTCAACTAGACGAAGAAAATATTGCTAATGTTATTTCCCAAGATGGGAATGATGACGAGACTAAGTTGCTTGGGGCGCAGAGTTGTCCTACAGCGGCTATAACGGTGACTGATACTACAACTGGGCAACAGGTTTGGCCGATGGGGTAGTACTGTTGCTTCTCTAACCCTGTAGTAGAATATGCCCGTATGGGGACTGAAACACCTACTGAGTTTCGTGTGGGTCTGAATAATCAATATTTTTCAGAGTTTTCTGATGATACTGCGTTAGTTCATGCGGCGTTTACTGATCTTCTCCAGCGCTCGAGTAAAATGTGGGGTCTGAGCTACAACGTGCAATGATCGATGCCCTCCTAGTTGATTGTCCTAATCAATACATCAATCAACAGCGGGCTTTAATAGCTTTATACAGAGAATATTTACCTAAAAGTGCTTGCTTAAATGTGTTAGCAGAGGTTTGGGTATCTCGATATATGAACTCAGAAGAAGCAGAAAGTAATAGAGCGTTTACTCTGAAGACATTCGGTCCCGAAATTGCACAACACATGATTATCGATGTTGACTTTTTTTCTGAAGCAGAGCTTTCTGACAAAGAGAACCTCATATATATTACTCTGAAACTACGGGATATGCTTGCCATTCGGTCTAAAGTAGCTGAGGTTATGGTGAGTCAGTATCGCTTTCAATTCATCACAGTTTACTTTCAGCATTTAGTTTTGATAGACCCGGATCACCTTTGACTACTGACCCTGATAGCGAGTACTCAAAGCTGAAATATGCCATCTCAAACTATACCTTTGTTTTAAAAAGCAAAGACAAGTTATATAACATGTGTCCTGGCAGTGACGTATTGCGCACAGCGTATGGTGAGAGTTTCTGGGTAATTAATGTGCCCTGTTCGGGTGTAATTCTATACACACAGGAGGGTTCAAAATCTTGAAGCAGAGTACCAGATTACTTATAAGTAACGAAGTGCATGAACCGATGCATATTGTGTACTCACGAGCAATACCGCTAACAATAGAAGATGAGGGGAGTCAAGTTTTATTGAATGGAAACTTAGTACATCCCGATTGGTTTAAAGAGGGTCTGGCCAATATTATTTGTGCTAGATTTCGTACATCATTCACTTACGATTTTGATTTTTTAGATCTGTTTTTGCAAAATTGGGATGGCACTATCCCACCTAGTGCGCATATTTTAAAGGGCGACACAAATGTGTCGTATTTTGTTTATACCTTATTTGTCACCTATTATTTTCAGATTGCTGGCATGGATTGGAGCGATTGGCAGTACCCTGAGTTGCAGTGTGATTTGGAGATGCTTGTGGCTGCATCCTGTTTGCAGCCAATTACTGTTCAGGCAAAACAACTAGTAGAGAAAGCAGAAAAGGCAGTGCGCAGTGCGCCTCAGCTTGAGTACCAACCACTCAATCAAGGTACGCAAACAGACTTCGATAGTATTCTAGAATTTTTACGTGAGTGGCAGACACAGTCCGGTCTTAATCCAGCTTTGCCTCTCAGATTGTTACATCGTTTTTATGGAGACGAAAATCTACAGGGTGGCGTTATTCGTGATCCCTTGCAAGGAAATAAAGTTGTAGGGCTGAATATTTTTCAGCAACACCCGTAATCTGAAGAGTTTGTAATTAGTACAGTCGACCAGAATCTTCGGCGAATTGGAAGTACAGAGTATAAACAACTATGTGTTTTATCACATCTCTGGCAAGCAAAACATATTGCTAGTGTGTATCCTAAGGCAAAACGCATATTGACTGGTGGAATTGGGGCCACTGGAAATCAGCGACATTTTAAACGCCAATTCGCAATGCCAGGAGAACTTTGGACATACGCAATTGTTTTTGATCCCAACAATAGTATGCGTGAAATAACTTTCCCACAAAAAGCCCGTATTGCCCACCAAGTGTGGGAATAGTCTCCCCAAGAGAGAATTGTGCATTCAGAATCCTATGCTACACTAAAGCACTACAAAATCCGCAAGTATAAGGAATCTATGAAAAATTTACCTCTATTACTTGGCACTATCGTTGGCACAGTAGTCCTAATCGTAGCCGTTGCTTTTGCATTTTCTGGCCCTGCTGACCAGACAACTAGCTCAGAGATAATCCCAGAGGAGGAACTGGTGGGCGGACTGCGCAACGTAACTGGTGCCACAGAAAGTGCCAAAGTTACCATTGTTGAGTTCAGCGACCTCCAGTGCCCAGCATGTAGAGCAGCCCAGCCGCTTGTTGAGCAAATCTTAGCTAAACATGGTGATACCACCCGCTTAGTATTCCGCCACTTCCCACTCGATGACATTCACCCAAATGCCCGCCCTGCAGCAGTAGCCGCAGAAGCAGCTCGTGAGTTTGGTAAATTCTGGGAAATGCACGACTTGCTTTTCGAAAAGCAGGATGAATGGGCAGAAATTAACTCAGAGTCTCAGTTAGCTGAGAAGTTTGCCGAGTATGCGCAACAAATACAGATTGACAAAGCCGAGTTCTCGGAGAGAATAGAAGACAGTAGCCTCCAGGCAGCTGTCTCCGAAGACGCTGTCTACGGCGCCAAGATTGACGTCCGCGCTACACCAACATTTTATGTAAATGGTCAGCAGGTGCCTGTCCCCCAACTGTTAACTGCAGTTGAGTCCCTGCTCGAACAAACTGAAGTGCCCGTGGCCTCTGAAGCCGCAGCACAAGAGTAACAATATATAAGGGACAGGATGAAAAAATACACTCCATACATTTTTCCAATCGTTGTTGTCGGCATAGTCTTTTTACTTGTGTTCCGTTGGTACAATATGCGAACCCAACAAGCTGAACAGCAACTGTTTGGTGAAGGTGTGCAGATCGAGAACTTAAGTGAAGATGAAGTGCGTGATGCATTGACTGGTGTTGGTGACTATGAAACTATTGCTTTGACTCCAGCTGGAGATGCACAAACTGTTGCAGGCGAGATAAAGTACGAAATTAAAGACGACAGAGTCAGATTTACTGTTTCCGCAGATTTAGATCAGTCTGAAGGTCCATACCAAGTTTGGTTGAAAGAAGCTGATGGAGAGGGAAATCGTTTGGCTTTTACTCTAGAGGAAGGGAAAGCAGGTTTATTTGGAAGTGCAGCTCTTCCAGCTGAGTTGTTGCCATTTGAAGTCCTAGTTACTAAGCAATCAACAAACATGGAAGATGTGCTGCTTCGTGGAAGCATCCCTGCACCAGAAGTAACACTCGCACCAGAGACTGAGGAGTAATTTGCTCCTTGATCTGTTCCTCGAGTGTGGTACGCTAGAGTACACACCAGGGGAACACAAACCCAAGTGGTAGTAATAGTACGAAACTACTCGAGGCATAGTAGCCTCGAACAAAGGAGAAGCCATATGGCAGCAAAAGCATTCAGCTACACAAATAGCAAAGGCCAAGTGTACTACCTGCACGCAAAAGACGTGACCCTCAAGAACGGTCGTGTCCAACGCATTTTCTTCTTCGCTCGCGATGTTCGCGATGGTTCACTCGACGCTGTCCCAGCTGGATACGAGGTCATGGAGACCAAACGAACCAGTATGCCAGTGCTCAAGAGAAGCAGCAAGTAATTGCTAAAGTAATTGAATTTTTACAATCCCGATTTGTGAAAACAAGTCGGGATTTGTTGTATAAGGGTATAATGAAACTATGAAAATATCTGAGGAGAGCATATTTGATGCATTGCGTACCGTGATTGACCCAGAGTTGGGTATAGATATTGTTAGCCTAGGTTTGATTTACGATGTTTCCTTGTATCCTGTGCAAACCAAATCTGGTACTGAACAGCATGTGCATATTACCATGACACTGACCACTCCAGGTTGTCCACTGGCGGGAGTGTTTGATGGTATGCTTCGTGACTCGCTGAAAACTATAGATGGATTAGACACACAGCGTCAGGTTCAAATTGAATTGACGTTTGACCCACCATGGGTTCCCGACATGATGAGCGAAGACGCAAGAGCAGAGTTATTTTGATATGCAAATTGTTTCGTTTCTGACACCAACAAATCTGGCATCTGAAGAGCAAAAATTTTTTAGCTCAAACTCATATAATCCTCAGCTGACTTACGATTGGGAATCTCCAGCGGCACAGAAATTTATGGCTTCAGATAAGTACAGCACACTAACTGATGCATTGCTACACAAAAATTACAATGCTGCCGTTCATGAAGCTAAACAACTTTTTCAAACCGACATAGAGCAAGTAGTTTTAAGCACGGCTACCAAAATCCTTGCTTCACCGCCAGTCATAGAGTCTCAACCTTCTGTTCAGAACATCATTAGCACATTTGAGAGAGCGTTTGCTCAGCTTGGGTTGGGTGAGTATACAGTAGAAGTAACTGACCAACTTGGTTTTAACTTTAGACCGAATCAATCTCGAAAGTCTCTAGTCATGAGTTCACATGCTGAGTTTGGGTATCTGACACTCGTGGGAGAAGTAAAACACGAACTGGCACATATAATTCGATACCAAAATGGGCTACACAACGGTATTGAATATTCAAAAAATTATCTCCCTACAGAGGAAGGTCTCGCAGTGTTCTGTCAGGACTACACTGATGGAGGTAGACCAGAGTCGCAATTTCAACACGCGGCGGAGTATGCCGTCACAGAGGTTATGCTTGCGGGGTCATTTCGTGCAGGGTACACATATTTACGAGAGCTGGGCTTTTCCAAAAATTTGGCATGGCAGAGAGCAATACGGCACAAATTTGGGTGGCAGGATACAAGTCAGCCAGGTGACATCATGAAGCCAAGTATGTATTTTTATCATGCTCAAAAAATGCGAGCTTTGCAGGCAGTGGATCGATACAGGTTGTTTGTTGGCAAGATTGCACTAGATGAACTTGCTCAGTACCCAGAATACAGTGGTAGAATTCCATTGGAGTTCTTAGAAAACTTTTATCAATTCTCAGAATGAAAGTTATACCAGATGTCAAAACACATTAAAGTTGCCGAGTTGGTACAACAAGCGTATGCAAGTTCAGAACAAGACTTTGCTCAATGGATGTGGCAGCATCACGTACCCGTTGTGGCTGCCAAAGCACTAGAACTTTCTAAGGAGTACTCCGCTGATGCCGATTTGGCCGTAGCTGGTGCCTGGCTACACGATTTCGGTGATGTGTTTGTGGACAGATTTGACTCTAAATATGCAGAGATAACGGAACGGGAAGTGAAAAAAATACTGAGTGCAGCGGGATACACAAAGACTGATATCAAGAGAGTTATTCTAGAAGTTATTGCTCCTCATTCATGCAATGATGGTCACCTTCCCAAAACAGTAGAGGGCAAAGTGCTTGCTACTGCAGATGCACTTGCACATCTCAACACGGATTTCTATTTGCAGTTCGCATGGAAACATTTACCAGAGAACAAGACATACGATGAGTTTCGACAATGGGCAACTCAAAAAATTGATCGTGATTTTCGGGTTAAAATTCAATTTGAAGATATCCAGGATGAGTTGATAGGTCGGTATTTGTCTTTGAGAGATGTGTTTGCAGTTGGTTGGGAGTAAGATCTTGATGACGACTACTACTACTACTACTACATTCTGTAGTTTTCGGGTTGCCAAACTGTAAAAATGTGCGTACACTCACCGAATATACCAATAAGAAAGGTTTACTATGAGAGCACTCTCAACTGTTTTTTTCTTGGTCATTGCTGCAACTATGTTGGCAGCATGTACCCATAACCCGGTGGTAGAAGAACCCACCCCTCAAGTAGTCAACGAAGAAACCTCAATGGAAGGTGGAACTGCTGAACCAACAGAAGGCGAAGCAATGGCAGAAACAAGTGTGACAGTAGAAAATGGTCAAGTTGCATTGACGGCTGACAATTTTACGTATGATGTCACTGAAATTAGGGTAAAAGCTGGAGAGCCACTAACCATGGCTGTCACAAATGCAGAGGGCTTTCACGATCTCGTCATTGATGAACTAGAAGTCAACTCAGGTATGATTCCAGCAGGTGAAACCAAGGAACTACTGATTCCCACAGATAAACCTGGAACATATGAGTACTACTGTAGTGTAGGCGAACATCGCCAAATGGGGATGAAGGGTATGCTCATTATAGAGTAGTTCCAAACTACCGTTGTAGAGCAGTTGTCTCAGCCGCGACTATCAGGTACACTGAGTGAGATATGCAGAAAGGAAATTTCATGCAAAAAATATTGATCACCTCGTGCCTTATAGTTGCGGCTGTTGTACTTTCAGGCTGTACACTATTATCTGGTTCTGACAGTAGCGATACGGAAACGTTACCCACACCAGTTCAGAAAAACACTACTGGGACAGTCCAGGAACAAAATACACCCGATTCCAATGCTGGCGCTCAGAATCCAGAAGCTGAGCTGCCAGTTGCTCTACCAGATCCCGTAGCCGATCAAAAAGCTATGCAGGAATCACAAAGTGACGCACCTACTGGTGTTTCAACCCAGTAAGCGTAGTACAATCAGCAGTATGTCTCGATCATTATTTATTGGCGCAGACCATAGGGGTTTTGCGTTAAAAGCAGAATTGCACGAGTGGTTATCCTTATTATCGGGGTGGATGGTGACTGACCTTGGGAATACTGTACTTGATCCAGATGACGACTTCACACAGTTTGCCTTTGCAGTTGCAGAAAGTGTCAGAGATACGGCGGGTAGCCGTGGTGTTCTGATTTGCCACTCGGCTGTTGGAATGTGCATTGCCGCGAACAAAGTGGTAGGTATACGGGCAGGACAGGGGATATCGGTAGAACAGGTTGCTGAAGATCGACAACATAACGATTTTCAAGTACTCTGCTTATCTTCTGATCAGACAGTTTCTGAAGCTCAACCACTGATCCAAGCATTTTTACAAACGGAATTCAACCCAACAGAAGAGTATTCTCGTAGGGTTGCCCAGATATCAGCGTACGAACAGAGGAAGTAACCTATGCAGATTTTTCCTGCCATCTTAACCGACAGTTTATGGACAGCTCAAGAGCAACTGGATCTGGTAAAGAACTCAGGTCACTTTGAGACTGTGCAAGTTGATATCATTGATGGTTACTTTGCTGATTCTATAACACTTACGCCCGCAGATTTGTCTGAATGTGATTGGGGTGATTTGACTGCAGATATTCATCTTATCACTGTAGATCCTATGGATTATGTGAACGAATTGATTGAGTTTAAAAAGTTGCTGCCAATTCGATCAGTTATTACCCAAGTAGAGAAACTAAGTGCTCCTGAAGCATTTATTGCTGAGATCAAACATCATGATTGGCAGGTAGGCTTTTCACTAGATTTATTTACAACTTTAGATGCTATAGATGCAGAATTATTGCCGCAACTAGACAGTATCCAGGTTATGGGCAACCAGGCAGGAGAACAAGGTCTACCTTTGCATCCGCGAGCCCTTGAAACCCTTCGGGAAGTCCAACAGTTTGCAGAAAAGCACAAGCATCAATGGGAGATCATCTGTGATATAGGTGTCAACCGTGATACCCTTGATTCAGTACGTAAAGCTGGAGCTACAGGGGTAGCTGTGGGAAGCGCACTTTGGAAAGCTCCTGACTTTGCAGAAGCAGCTGACGCACTACTCGGCTTGGCTTAACGCCTACGAAAGTTTCTCATGCAACGATTAGTACAGGTTCCCAAGCCAAAAATACATACACAGCTGAAGCGTGTTGCTATATTTGGGAGTGCAGACGTAGATGAAAAGCACCCACTCTACCAAGAAGTTTTTAAAGTTGCTCGATACTTAGCCTACCATGGGAAAATAGTGGTGGATGGAGGTGGTCCTGGGGTGATGTTAGCAGCCACACAAGGTGCCGCATCAGCTGGTGGGAAAACTGTGGGAGTGACGTTTTACCCCGCTGATATGCCAGAATTTGAAGGCAGAGATACTGAAAACTCAGTTGATCGCGAAGTGAAAACTGCAAATTACATCGAACGTATGTTTACGTTGATGGAAGAGTCAGACGCCTTTATTTGTTTCCAAGGAGGTACAGGTACTTTGAGCGAGTGGACAACGGCTTGGTTGTTGGCCCATTTGTATTATGGCAATCATAAACCATTATTGCTGTACGGAGGATTTTGGAGACCAGTAATGCAGGTGATCAATGACCATTTTTTCATTGGAGAGAAAGAATTAAAGGTGTACACTATTGTCGAAAATGAAGAGGAGTTGATTGCTGCAATGGATGCATTTGAAAAGGAACTAGAACAGCGAATGGGGGGGAAATAGTATGGGATCAGTTGTAACCATTGGCTCAAGCTTAGTTGATATTTTTGTTCATTCAGATGAATTCCACTTACAGCCAAGCAATGAGGGACTATTGCTTTGTCAGAAATATGGGGAGAAAATTGAGGTTTCAAATTTTACCCTGAGAACGGGAGGCGGTGGGAGTAACACTGCTGTTGGATTTACTCGGTTAGGGCAAGAGGTACAGTGTGTTACTGAGTTGGGTAAAGACGCTTGGGCTGATACCATCGTTCGTGACTTTCAAGTAGAACATGTGTCAATTGACCATGTAATTTTTGAGAAGAAGGAGCAAACTGGTGGCTCAGTGATATTGGTCGGTGCTGATGGCGGTAGAACAGTGTTGGTGCACCGTGGTGCGGCCTCTCTGCTTGATCCTGCAGATATACCCATGGAACCGTTACTGAAAGCTGATTGGATTCATCTTTCTAGTATTTCTGGTCAAAAAGATACGTTAGATCATATTTTTGCCATTCGCAAGCAGTCAGGGTTGGAAGGCATGTCCTGGAATCCTGGCAAGCGTGAACTTGACTTATTGGCGAAAGGAGATGTGCGAGTGTCGGACTTACCCGTGCAGGTTCTCATTCTGAATCGGCAAGAGTGGGATATGGTTACACAAGTGCAGAAATCGTTGTTAGAGCAAGTCCCAGAAATTATTATCACTGATGGAGATGCTGGCGGCCAGTTTATTGTACGAGGAGAGCGAAAACAGTTTTCAATCGAAAGAGTTGAGTCACTCGATGACACTGGCGCAGGTGATGCGTTTGCCACTGGGTATGTTGCTGGTCGTTTAGCAGGTGAACTGCCTGAGACTGCAATCAGGTGGGCCACTGTAAATAGTCGCTCTGTTGTTCAGCATATCGGAGCAAAACCAGGACTCTTGACTAAATCAGCACTAGAGCAAGCTATAGTTCTTGTGTAATAATGGCAGATACTATGTTTAAAATTCTGCCAATCGCTCTGTTTGTTTTCTGCTTAAGTTTTGCCTCTGTGCAAGTTGCACAAGCGGCAACATTGAATGTGGAAACTATTGGGGGAATTTCTGTGGGGACTGTTGTACCTACTATTTGGTCTCATGCTGGAAGCAACCCAATCATTGCTGGTTCGGCGTCGCCATCTGCCACTGTCCAAGTATCAATCGATGGCACAGCTTATTCCACCTATGCTGATACTCTTGGAGATTGGTCTTATACTCCCACCACTCTGGCCGCAAATGGTGGCTATGAAATGGTAGTCACATCAGGAATTGAAAACTTAATTTTCACTTTGAATATTACTGGTGTAGGAGTAGGTGGTGGAGCAACTAGTACAACCTCAGCAACTGTAGCTACTCAACCTGCACTTCCCACTGCTTTACCAAGTAGTGGCTCATCTTCCGCTGTGTTTTTCATTCTTGCTGGGGTCATTTTGTTTGGGGTTGGTGCTGTGAGCTATGTTACGTTTCCAGCATACTTTGATGAAGAGTTGTAGTTACATCTGTAGAACAATATTTATTCATGAATACTCCTGTTCCCAATCAGCCAACACCAACAATGAATACGAGTAACTTTCAGGAGTTGCTGCAGAAAGAAATCCAGGACCTCAAGGACAAAGTTGTTAAAGCTTCACTTCCCGAGGAGATGCGACGAAAAGTTGACAAAGATATTCTCGCTCTCGAAAGAAGTGTTGCGTTGGGTAGTTACGATGAAAAGTATGAAAAAGTTTCTAACTACATAGATTGGGTGCTGAGAATTCCTTGGGAGGCTGAATCACAAGATTCACTAGATTTGCAGCAAACAATTTCCATTTTTGAGAAGCACCACTTTGGCATGCAAGAGGTTAAGGATAGGTTTCTAGAGTATGTATCTGTTTTAAAGCTTCGCAAGGATCAGTTTGCCGATAGTGATTTTCGCTCGCCAGTACTCTTGCTTGTTGGCTTAGTTGGAACTGGAAAAACTACATTTGCATTTTCACTAGCTGAAGCACTGGGCAGAAAATTAGTTCGTATTCCGTTTGGTGGTATGGGTTCAGCCTCTGAGCTAAGAGGTGACTCTCGATTACTGTTAGGTTCAGAACCTGGTCAGGTTATAAAAGGTCTCTGTGAAGCTGGTGTACGAAACCCAATTATCTTATTAGATGAGATTGATCGGGGAAGTGAAGAAGCAAACAAAGATATCATGGGTGTATTGGTTGAATTACTCGACCCCGCTCAGAACCACTCATTTAGGGATACATACATCGACTTTCCAGTGAATCTTTCACACGCAATTTTTTTGGCAACAGCAAACAATACAGTAGCAGTTGCCACTGCTGTGATGGACCGTATGGAGAAAATTACCATGCCATCATACACCGACCAAGAAAAAATTGTTATTGCTCAGAAATACATTCTGCCAAAGCTATTGGAGGATGCGGGGTTGAGACCAGAACAGTTCATACTGCATGAGGATGTTTGGCCAGTCATAACACGCCCGCTAGGATATGATGCGGGTATTCGTACTTTACAGCGAACTCTGCAAGGTGCTGTTCGCAAAGCGGCTAGAATTATTGTAGAGCGTGGATATAAAGAGGTTGTGATTACTTCTGAAAACAAGAAAATTTTCTTGCCACAATATTGATAGAGAGTTCTGGTGAGGTATAATTCATCCACATGTCTAAGCAGGAACAGCTTCTACAAATTCGGGCTGATCTAGAGTCGGCTGCAAGTGTATTACCACTAGCTGGCAACGCTAAGCACATTGTTCCAGGCGAAGGAAATGCAAATGCTACTGTGTTACTAATTGGTGAAGCTCCTGGATATCATGAGTCAGTTGAGCACAGGCCATTTGTTGGTGTGTCAGGAAAGCTGCTTAGAAAAACTCTAACAGAAGTTGGTCTATCCCCTGAAATTGTCTATATTTCAAATATCGTCAAAGCTCGACCACCTGATAATCGTGATCCCACCCCAGAGGAAATTAAAGCGTACAAACCATATTTGGATAGAGAAATAGATGTTATCCAGCCGAAAATAATCGTTACTTTGGGTAGGTTTAGTATGGCGAAGTTTTTGCCTAATGTAAAAATTTCTCAGATACATGGACGGTTGCAGAAAGTTGTTTGGAAGAAGAAAAAAATCTATGTGTTGCCTATGTACCATCCCGCGGCTGCTTTACGATCAGTGGCAATGAAGACTGCTTTCGTGTCAGACTTTCAAAAGTTACCTGCAATTATGCAGTGGCTTGATGAAAAAATAGAAGATTCAGTTTTTGCTGAGACTGTTACTTCTGCGCTTACGTAATCTCATCTTGATAAGAAATCAAGAACTGGTGCAGCTTCTTCTAAGCTCTCGATAACAAGATTCGCACCCGCATTCTGAAGCTCAAGTACTGAGTAATTACCTGCAGCAACACCGATGACTTCTATTTCGGCTTCAAGAGCACAGGCAACGTCCAGTGGAGTGTCACCGATTATAACGAGATCATCTTGATCACAACTGATCCTTGCTGCCAGTGCTCGTTTATGAGCAATTGGAACTAACTTGGCTCTACGAAGAGCCAGATTGCCAAATGCACCAAAAGAAAATAAGTGATCGATGTTTAGCAGCTTGAGTTTGCTCTGAGCGATTGACTCCACATTACCTGTAAGAATACCAAGTGGTGTATGTGTATCGGACAGCTTTTCTAGCAACTGCATGGCACCTGGCATTAGTGTGTAGTCACTTTTTTCATTGATATGTTTTGAAAAAAACTTAGCCATATGGTCAAAAGCCTCAGGTAGTTTCGCAATCACAGCATCAGGTTGAAAGTCATGTAGTGCAAGTACTTCACAGAGTATTTGACTATCAATTTTTCCTGATGTGACAATCTGACTTGTGCTGGCTGTAGGTGCATGGAACACTTCCAAAAAAGCCGAGCGAAATGCCGCATCATGAATGCTGTTGGTGCTAGAAATTAGTGTTTTATCTAGGTCGAATAAGGGGATTTTCATGTGTAGAGTCTAGCACATGTTCACTATGATATACTCTGCTGTACACGGTTCTTCACGCTGTATGCAAGCACTAAAAATCTCAGAAATTTCTTCTGAATCCCTGAAGGATGGCATGTTCATTCGGGAGTTTCCTGAGTTTTATGCTTTGCAAGGAGTTGTCGAGCATGGCTCGTGGCATGAGCACCAGGATGTCTTTGAACATTGTATTGCCGTGTATGCAGCACTAGAAGAACAACTAGCATTCAAAACAGTACCAGCTAAAAACAAAGTAGCTGCGCTGCGTTTCTTAGGTGAAGTTGTTGGTCAGAAGAGTCGCCTAGAGAATCTCAAAGTTGCAACGTTATTGCATGATATAGCTAAACCACATACCCTCATAGCTGCTGAAAATGGTACAGCACACTGCCCTGGCCATGAGCACATTGCTGCAGGAATGGTGCACAAATTTGCAGATGTATTCGACTTAGATGTGGCTGACACTTCGTATGTAAAAAATCTGGTGTTACATCATGGTTTTATCTCAGCCATTGTTGCCCAGGCTGTAGCTAAGCCAGACAAAGCAACATTTTTTTGGGATATGTTTGTAGAAAGTGTGGGAAGTGGGGCATACGAACTTGCAATTTTCATGCAGGCCGATTTGCAGGGGTCTGATTTACAGAAAAATGATAGCATGGCATTTCACAACTACACAAACCAGCTCGCAGAGTGGATTCAAGAAAAGATACCGAAGTCAGTTTTGCTATAATAGGTTTGCTGGAGTACATATGGTTTTAGGTCATTCATGATTATTGCTCTCCTCAGCATCATTTTTTTAGTTCCAATATTTTCTTTAGTGTTATATACCCATCAAGGAAAAAAACAACTGATTAATCTCGATTTAGTGCAGTTTGTGTATTTATTTGTAGTGAGTCCAATTTTGTTCATTTGGGTCAAGACTTTCTTGTTTTACATCATGCGGGGGAAGGTAGGTGCCAGCCTTACAGTGAATCAGCTGTTTATCATTGACACTGTCCTTAGTGTCATTTCGTTTTACACTTTTTCAGCCATTGCAATTCACACACTTACTAAAACATTTCGCTTGCACAAGGACCATGATCCGTTATTTGATTTGTTTGAATTATCAGAGTACTTCCATTTATGGTGGTCACATTTAATTATTTGGATAGGGGTTATGCTGTTGCTGGTATTTGTTTCAGTGGTAAATGTATTTTTCCCGATGAACATAGATCCACAGCGATTTTCGACCTATTGGTCTGTCATTGGCGGACTATTTTTAGGTGCGGTATTGTATTTTAGTGTGATAGTACGAACTTATTTAGATTCTGAACAACTACAATCAAACTATTTGCGAGTGATGAAACTATGTTTTGCCGTCTTTTTTATCATACATGTGTTATTGTACTTTCTAGTGAGTCCACAATTTACGGCAAATTACGCAGCGTATTGGGCTGTTCTCAATATGTTTTTTGCCACAGTGTTCTGTTCGCTAGTGTTCCGATTTTCGCAGTTTAGAAAAATTGTAAAAGAACTGTTGAAAGTCCTCCGTTTGCATGGTTTATTGTTGCGTTAGGCGCTAGATACCGAAAACGAGCTTAGTATAAGTAGTACATAGTTTTAGAAAGAACTGTATGCCACAACTCAAAATTGCACCTTTAGGGGGTATGGGAAACGTTACCCAGAATATGTTCGTGTATGAATATGATGATGAGCTATTGCTTGTGGACTGTGGTATCGGTTTCCCCGATATGTACATGCCAGGTGTAGATGTGTTGATCCCAGACACAAGTTACATCATGCGCAGGCTTGAAGAAGGTGCACATATAGCTGGTATGGTATTGTCCCACGGTCATGATGATCACATTGCTGCTTTGCCGTACTTACTGCCAAGCATGCCTGAGTTCCCAATCTATGGTTCACCCCTGACAGCAGGGTTCGCTGAGCAACGGATGAGTGATGGTGAGGCACAACGAACCGTGCAAGTAATTAACTCAACAAAGCCGTTCAAGATAGGACAGTACTTTACAGTACAACTGTTTGCAGTAACTCACTCAGTTCCCGATACACGCCACTTGGTTATTCGCACTCCAGAGGGAATAATCTATCACGGAAGTGACTTCAAGCTTGACCCAACCCCGGTGGATGGACAAAGCAGTGACTTGGAGAGTATTGCAGCTTTGGCAGATGAACATGTTTTGTGTATGATGGTGGACTGCTTGCGGGTTGAGAAAGATACCCAAGGTTTATCTGAATCCACAACTGGCCCTGTGATCGAGCACATAATGTCTGAGACATCGGGTAAGTTTGTTATAACGTTAATGAGTTCGCATATTCATCGAATACAGCAAACCATCAATGCGGCTGAAAAACATGGTCGCAAGGTTGTCTTTATCGGTCGGTCAGTAGAACAAAACGTGGAGATTGCAACCAGACTAAATCGCCTACACATTCCTGTCGGCATGCAAGTCGATAAACGCGACTCAAACGATTACAAGGACAACCAACTGTGTATGATTGTTGCGGGTAGCCAGGGGCAAGAAGGATCTTCTCTAATTCGCGCAATTTATGGTGATCATCCTATGTTGCGAATTAAGCCTACAGATACAGTGGTATTTTCAGCCGATGCTATTCCAGGTAATGAAATTCCATACTATGGTGCAATAGATGAGTTGTCACGCAATCGCGTCCATGTACTGTATCCTGCTGTCGAACCAGGTTTGCATCGCTCAGGACATGCTAGTGCACCCGAACAACAGGAGTTAGTAGGACTAGTCAAACCAAAATTTGTCATGCCAATTGGGGGTGCAGATAGGCATCGTGTCAAGTTTGTCGAGTTGGTTGCTGCTCCACTTGGCATTAAATCTGAGAATGTACTTCTTCCTGAATCAGGAGAAGTTGTAGCGTTTTCTGATGGCAAGTACAGTGTGGCTGAAGTACTAACTCTGAGACCACCAATTGTGGATGGTTTGGGTGTTGGTGATGTTGGTCCTGCTGTTTTGTCGGACCGTAGAGCACTCAGTCAGGCAGGGATTGTCGTTGTGGTTATCCCTCGCAAAGGTCACCAATGGATGCTCAATCAAGTTGAAGTCGCCTCAAGGGGATTTGTATTTATGAAGGAGGCCGAAGAGGTGATCCACTTCATTAAAGAAGTAGTAGCAGATGTAATCAACGAGTCACCTAAAAAACAGGATGATGAAAACCTGAAGCGACAACTGGAGAGACGCCTATCACGCCGATTGTACAAAATCATAAAACGGGAACCACTGATTGTCCCTGTCTTCATGGATTTGTGATCCTCTCTGGCACAACACTAAAGAATGCTGTAAACTGACTCTTGCAAAAGCCAGAATTTAGTAATATCCTATAATAATATTATTGGTTAGTCTGAACTGAGTATCAGACCAAGAAATGCATGGGACGCCGCAGAAAACGCTCACCACTAAAGCTTGCACTCTCTCCAGAGACACTGCACTCAGTTGTAGCAGTCCTTTTTATCGTTCTTGGATTGTTAATCATAATTTCATTTACGGGTCAAGGTAAGATTTTGCAGAATATCAATTCTTTTCTTGTTGCACGACTAGGTATGTCACTTTTGATTTTGCCGTTTGCCTGTATTGCGGCAGGACTTATGCTGTTTCGTGCTAAATGGGCATGGTCTAAACCACACGTTTTACTCGGGACACTACTTGTATTTTTAGGGGTACTCGGTGGTGGCAGAACAGGGTCCATCGGTGAGCGCACGTACGTGAATGCCGCTTCACTGCTGTCTGCAACAGGCGCATATATTGTTTTTTGGGCAGTTGCTATTTGTGGGTTTCTTATCATGACACAGTTATCTATTGCTGAGATACTAGAAAAACTAGTCGCTTGGCGTGCAGCCCGTGTAAAAGCAGCACTCGAGTCAAAGGCAACAGCAAGAAATACTGATGGAGAAGATGCGCAGTCTACTGGGAGTCGCTTCCGTTTACCAAAACTTAGTATGCCGTTTAGTAAGAAACAGAATCCAACGGGTTTTGCGGTCAACCAGAATACAGGGACGGTGGGAAGTGAAGATGATGACCCTACTGGTACAGCAGTTGTACCGTCTGCATCTCCTGCAGCAGCAAATGAGTTAGCTGAAACAGACCCTCTCACTGGCCAAGTGCTAGTACCAAATGTAGCACCTATGATTTGGGAGTATCCGCCACTTTCCTTGCTATCAGCATCTGAGGGTGGTGAAGCAGATCGTGGTGATGTAAAGAAAAACGCACATGTTATTGAAGCTACACTTGAGTCATTTGGCATTAAAGCGGGAGTGAAGGAAGTCAATTACGGACCATCTGTCACTCAGTATGCATTGGAAATCTCCAGGGGAACTAAGTTATCAAGGATCACTGCATTAGCAACTGATCTGGCTCTAGCATTGGCTGCACCAACAGGTCAGATCAGAATTGAAGCTCCAATTGCGGGTCGCTCGTTGGTGGGTATTGAGGTGCCAAACTACTCAGCACAGTACGTGACCCTGCGTAAAATGTTGGTGAGTCCACTGATGAAGAAGCATCCTTCTAAGCTAGCGGTTGCTCTTGGAATTAATGTAGCTGGTGAGCCTGTAGTCATGGACATTGCCAAGATGCCGCATTTACTGATTGCTGGTGCAACTGGTTCTGGTAAATCTGTAGCAATTAATACATTCATTTGTTCAATACTGTTCCGTGCTAGTCCCGCAGAAGTAAAGTTGATTCTAGTTGATCCTAAACGAGTCGAGTTGACGGGATATAACGATATTCCTCACTTACTAGTTCCTGTGATTGTCGAACCCAAAAAAGTCGTTTCCGCACTAAAGTGGGCAACACACGAAATGGAAAGGCGGTACAAGCAGTTAGCGGAGGCAGGTGTCAAGAACATTACCACGTATAACGAACTCTCAGCCTATGCTGCCATGCCAAATATCGTGATTGTAATTGATGAGTTGGCTGACATTATGTTGTTCGCCCCCAGTGAAGTTGAAGAAAGTATCACCAGAATTGCCCAGATGGCACGGGCTGTTGGTATTCATTTGGTGCTGGCTACACAGCGACCTTCTGTGGATGTTATCACTGGACTTATTAAAGCTAACATTCCTGGTCGCATAGCGTTTAACGTGTCATCTATGACAGACTCTCGAGTCATTTTGGATACACCAGGCGCGGAAAAATTGTTGGGTCGGGGAGACATGTTATTTATTCCGCCTGATCTAGCCAAACCACTGCGTATCCAAGGTACGTATGTTTCAGATGCAGAGATTCATGAGCTGATTAACTTTATCAAATCGCAAGGTCAACAACCACAGTATGAGGAAGACATTCTGACCAAGTTTAAGGCAGTCACGATTAAAGGTGGATCTGGTGAAGGTGCTGAAAGCGAAGGCGAACATGATGATTTATTTGATGAAGTCGTAAAGTTTGTGGTCCGTGAAGGCCGTGGCTCGTCATCATCAATTCAGCGCAAGTTCTCAACTGGGTACAATCGCGCAGCACGTATTCTAGATCAGCTGCATGCCGCTGGCATTGTGGGACCGCAGGATGGCAGTAAACCAAGAGATGTGAATACTGCAAAGGCAATGGAGTACCTGCGCAACGTTGAGGGTCAGGCAGGATAGTTTTCTTTGTGAACGAGTATTGTATGTTTAGTGTGACATCTGCTACTATATTTAGTATGAGTAATCTAGTTGAAGAAGCAAAAGTACAATCCATGATTGAGAATCTCAATCTGATGCTTGGGCCTACGAACAAAAAGGTTGTAGGTGAGGCACGTACTCATCTGTTAGCTGGTGATAGCAATGTGTTTGCAACAGTTTCGATGTGGATTACGGAGCTTTCCAATCAGGGATACAAAGATCAAGCAGAAAAGGCCGCAAAGCAACTTTTAGATTTATGGAATCTAGTTGGCTCAAATCAAGAAAAACCCAGAGAGCGTTCCCGTCTGACTGAAATGACACCTGTTGAGCTGACTATACTAAATAAACTAAATGAAGATTCGGTTGGCAATGGGTATGTGTTAGAAGACTATCTAAAACGGCTTGATGCTCTTGGAACATTTGAGCATGTTGTTACCCGATGTCGTGATATCAAGAATACAGCAAGATTGATTTTGCTAGACAAAAACAGAACAAATGTTGACGCTTTCAAGTACATCAAGTTGGCACTAAGCTATCTGCAAATAAGTCCGATTGTCAAACAGCAACTTGAACTGATGATTATGGGTGCTGCAAATGTTGAGTACACACAAATAGAACAAGCTCAGCGCGATCCAGTTGCACCATACATTACACCACCAGAACGGCAGGCTGGTCCGTTGCATCAATTCCAGGCAGAGCAACTGTTTCAGCAACTGCAACAACAAGAGCAAAACACTGGTAGAGCACTTTCACTGAAAGATTATATGCTAGCGTTTGAAGGAAATGCAGCAACTAAGCACATCGTGGATGCGATAGCAATTTCCAGAGGTTATGCACAAGCGATTGCAGGACCAAAGACCGATGAGGCCAAATTTATTTCGACAATTAAATCTCATTTAAAACAAAAAAATGTACCCCAAGTAATCTATCGCGCAATAGCTCCGTTAATTGTCAAAGAGGCTATGGCTGCGATACAGCCTGATACATTTCGCCAAAATCTAAGATGGATTAGTGATCGTGCACGTGAGTTGTTATCACCAACTGGTGCTAGACTCACAGGTGAGTCCACACAGGTGGATAATGAAAAGTATTCGTACAAAGTAGTCAAGTTTCCATTGGTTCCAGGCAAAGTACTGCGTATTGGTGCTGGGAGAGATAACGATATTCGTTTGTATGGAAAGCTGGTTGATGACAACGTATGTACGATTACCATGAGAAACAATGGGGTTGTATTTGAAGCAGGTTACACTAAGCAGCAACTTCGCTTAGTGAATGAACAAGGCTTTTTTGCTGGTGAGCCATTCCAGGGTGGTGAGAAGGGTCTATTTGTGGAAGGTGGTGAGTACCGAGTTGCGTTTCATTCCCGGGGAGAGATTACTTCTCTACGAATTTCTGTAGAAGTGACACCTGACGGTGTTTCTATAACGTATCCAACTGTCTAATTGATAACATTCTTGTTTGCAATTTGTTCGTGCGTGGTGGTACACTGATCTTTATGACAGAACAACTTGATGGACAAGAACTACAAGTAAAAGTTTTCGGATTGCAAGTACAGCTTAAAAAGCTTGGAATTGAGTGTAGCCAGGAAGACGTTAATGGTTTGGCTAATGCTGATGCAAGTGTCGCAAAAAAATTTGATCACCAACTGCATGCTATGTCTGAGGGTACTATTCCCTATGATAGGCAAGCCTTTAGCAGAGCTGCTGTTGCGTTAGCAGAAATTATGGTACTGAAAGCTACCCAGAGAGTGAATGAACGTCAAGAAGTTCGGTCTGGTGGAGTGTATGTTCCAGAACCAATAAGTACAAATGAGCAAGTTGAATACAAAATACACGCCATTTTTGAAACTTCTTGCTCGCTTAAAGATGTGGTTACTAGGCTAGAGTCACTTTCAACTGATGACACTATCACCATTCCAGGTTTAGCTACAGCTCAAGGAAAACCTGCTACTGTGCATGACTTGGTAGAACACCTAACAGATGTGTTAAAGATGTTTAGTTCGAGTGTACAGGTCACCGAACAAATGATTAATGTAGCTTGTGTTACCTCGCCACTCATTGATCGTCAGAAGTTGAAATCAATGCTGGTACGGGAGTTTCTCACCACCAGTAAACCTCAGTCACGTGAAGTTTCTTCAGGACCTAACACTCGTTTAGAGTTGCAAAAAATTGGGTTTAGTGGCGCAGCGTCGATTGGAGTAGTCATTGATTTTTTACGAAACAAAGGGTTGAATGCAGTTGCAAAAGAAGTTGAAACTGTGGTTGCAGATCTTGAATTTGTAAATATGAATGAGAGCGCTGAGCCACTTTCTCGGCAAGAGATTATAGATGCAATTAATAAGCAGCCAGAACTATTCAAGGCACCTGATGTTTTTAAGCACTTAGTTACGCAGTTGATTCTGCGAGAGAATAACCCGCCAGTGGATAGGGCTGTACCGCAAAGAGGTTTTAGTTTTGGCGAGCAATTTTCATTGATTGCGGGTACCCTACGAGACATGCTGCCAAGCTTTGGTTCAGAGAAAGTCATGTTTGATGGCGAAAAATTCAAAGTTAAAAAGAAGAAAGTTGCAGCCAGCGATGGATCACAATCAATTGGTAGTCGCTCGAATCAGGATATTCAAGTTGGTTCGCAGCGAGCGGGGGTTTCTGCTGAGCTTGGCAAGTTAGAGTATGACCACAATCCGCAATTTCAAGAATTTCAACTGAGAATTTTTGGTGGGACCACTACGGAAGTGACTGATCTTGATACCAATAAGCGAGTTCCTAAAGGTCAACCGTATGCACTATCAGAAGGTACTCATACATTTCAGCTTTCAAAAAATGATGATGGTGAGTCATTACAACTCGAAATTACAGTTACTGGAAAAACAGCTGTAGTCAAGTATCCAAGCAAGTAGTTTCATTTGATTTTCTTTGCATAGCACTTCTGCTACAATGAGCTATATGCAAAAACGTACCCTCGTTATTGTGGTAGCGATCCTTGGCTTTCTAACCCTTTTAGCCTCAGGAAGGTTTAGGCAGTTTGGTATGTTTGATGGTGAGAGTGGAGAGTTTGCGCCATCTATGGGGATGTACGGCGCTGACACAGCTGAAAAATTCGCGGTTGATTCTGGTGTTGCTGTGGACAGAATGATCGCTCCATATCCAGGTGGTATGGGGGGTGATGCGCTTGGTGATATTGATCGTGCAATTGAGTACAGTTCCTCACACCAGTTGGTAGTTACAGACGTACAAGTGTACATGCAGGAGATTCGTGCCTACGTACAAGGCATTGGGGGCCAAGTTTTATATTGGCATCAAGGCAAAGAACCATTGCAGTTGTATCGCTATGGTACTCTGACGGCAAAGGTGCCAGTACCATCGTTTGAATCTGCGCTGCAAAAGATTACTGAAGGGGTGGAGGACATTATTTCTGAGAATCAGAATATGGCTGATATAACTGGACAGAAAGTCTACAGCACTGATGAACTTGAACGAATTAAGGGCGAGGTATCAGTTCAGGAGGCTGCTTTATCAGAGGCAACAACGGAATCAGCAAAAGTTCGTATTCAAAACCAGTTAACACAACTACGCAGACAGCTAGCGGATGCTGAACGAGCAGTTGACCAAGTGACGGAGCGCACTGAGTACGCTACTATTTCAATTTCTGTGGCAGATAGTGAACGTTATTTTGGCGGGAGACATCAACCGTCCCCAAGGGAAGATTTTTCTGAAGCACTGAGGTCAGTATGGATATCAATTGGGACAATTGTGCGCACTGTTGTTTGGGTATCAGTATACGCTGTGATTTGGCTTCCAGTTGTGGCGGTTCTGAGTTGGCTGTATAGTACATTAGGAAACAAATCAAACAAATAAGCATGTCACAGGTGCTAGAAGACTCACACACTCCACGAACTGCTAGACCTTTGCAAGAGCAATTTATCCCGAATGATCGTGATTTGTTAGCATCTTTGGTTAAAGTTCCAGGTTTAGTCAGTTTATCGGATAGGACTCTCAGTAGTGTTATGGCTGTGCGGGACGAGAACTACGCTCGGAGCTTCGAAGTTGCAAAGCAAACACTGAGAGGTATTTTGCAGCAACTAGTTGGATTAGAGAACTCAGTCAAACATAGTTCAGCTTTGGGTAGATTAGATAGTTCACATCTTTCAGATTCAATCTATAGTGTTGCTGGAAGGCTTGCTGAGCTAATTTCGTATGACGCTATACGCAGTTCGATAGCACAATATATGCAAGGGGAAAACCCTGTAATGATTATGCAATTAGCTGATAAGAGTCGCATGAATGGTATTGCGCAAGATGAACAAGATTCTGATAGTCCAAAGGTTGTAAAGATAGATGCTACCAAACATAATGTGATTCCATTTGGTAGAAGTGTTGATGCGGGTCTGCAGTTGACTGAACAAGCTGTTTCAAGAACACACGGGCTTTTTCTCTACAACGCTGTGAGAGGTTTTGGATTACATATTAATGAAAATACAAACCCAACGACAGTGTTATATCAAGGCAAAGAGCTTAAATCATCAAACTCTCGATATGAGCTAACACATGATGGGATGTATGTACTCAAGATTGCTAATTATTTGTTTGGTGTGCTCAAAGAGGGGACATCCCTAGTTTTTAGTGGAAGAAACTTGCAGGCAAAGAGGATCAATACTAGTTAAACTAGTTATTTCCCCCTAAAATACAGCTATTGTGCGAAGTGTATTAGAAGTTTCAAACCTATCCAAGCGATTTCCTGCAAAACGGCGTGGAGAAGTTGCCTTTCAGGCTGTAGATACAGTTAGTTTTGAGCTGCACCAAGGAGAGGTTCTCGGACTGCTTGGACCAAATGGTGCTGGAAAATCGACAACAATTAATATACTGCTGGGTGTCTTGACACCTAGCTCTGGCGAAATCAAGTATTTTGGTAAAGATTTTACTGAACATCGTACTGATGTACTGCAGTATGTGACCTTTGCTAGTACATATATCAAATTGCCATGGCGACTGACAGTTTCTGAGAACCTGAGAGTGTATGGCTATTTGTATGGCTTAACCTCAATGCAATTCTATAGTCGGATGGAGAAATTTCTTAAATTTTTCGGGGTGTGGTCTCAAAAGGACAAAACAATGAGTGAGTTGTCCGCAGGGCAAATTACCCGAGTTATGTTAGCTAAAGCATTTATTCCTCACCCAAAGATTGTGTTGCTGGATGAACCAACTGCATCGTTAGATCCAGATATTGCACACGAAGTACGTGCGTTTGTGCTTGAACAGCAGCGAGAGTATGGAGCTAGCATTCTGTATACGTCACACAATATGGATGAAGTATCAGAAGTTTGTGACCGTGTGCTGTTTTTGCGCAATGGAAAAATTGTGGCGGCTGATACACCAGAAAGACTAGCCCAGTCCGTATCTGGTGCACGAATGGTCCTGACGGTATCGGATGGATTGAAACGAATACAAAGATTTGCGCGGGAGCAGGGTCTAGACGCGAATGTTACTGGTCGTGAAGTCAGTCTCAAAATCGATGAGCAAGCTGTGGCTGCTTTTTTGACCAAGCTTGCAGGTGAGCACATTTCATATACCCATATACTCATCGAGAAACCTACTTTAGAAGACTACTTCTTGCAGATGAGCAAAGCAGAAAAAGGGGGAACTTCGTGATCAGACTACACATGATCTGGGCGCTCTTTCTCAGGCATTTATATCCGTTGCAACGAGATTTTGATTTGCTATCCGATCTGATTTATTGGCCAATTATAGATACTTTGCTTTGGGGTATCACAGGGCAGTGGCTTGGTGCCCCATCCTCTGATGGGGCTCGGATTGTGCTCGCGTTAATGTCTGGTTTGCTGCTTTGGAACGTGATCTGGCGGGCTCAAGCTGAAGTTTCTAGAAACCTCATGGATGAGATATGGAATAATAATTTAGTTAATTTATTTTCTACACCGCTTTCGGTACTTGAATGGTTAGTGGCTGTCATCCTGTTATCCATGGTTAAGACGATGGTGACTATCGCCCTATTAGCCCCAGCCATGTTTGTTCTCTATCAAATCAATGTTTTAGCATTGGGACAGTGGATGGCGGTTTTCTTCCTGGGAGCAACAATGACTGGTTGGTGGGTCGGTTTTATATCAGCGGGGATAGTGTTGCGGTATGGCCCAAAAATGCAGACCGTCATCTGGACTTTGCCAGGGATGCTGCTACCGTTTAGTGCAATTTACTTTCCTATCAGCCAATTACCTCCGTGGGCACGGGGGGTAAGCATGCTTGTTCCTACATCCTACATATTTGAAGCTATGCGAACAGTTTTAGATGGGTTAGCAGTCAATTGGGTGCATTTGGGTATTAGTTTTTGTCTGAATATTCTCTATGTGGGGTTTGCCATTTGGTTTTTCGCGAGGAGTTTCAAGTATAGTTTAAACTTAGGATTAGGCAGATTTAACTAAAAGGTTTAACTAGCATTCCCCGCGGCTCTGCCGCGTGGCCCTTTGTAGGAAGGTGCGGA
>CAZSJW010000013.1:0-37334 GCA_964607285.1 uncultured Pseudomonadales bacterium | reverse complement strand
TTCCGCACCTTCCTACAAAGGGCCACGCGGCAGAGCCGCGGGGAATGCTAGTTGATCATCAGAGAATTAGTGAATGTAAAATAGAACAAGTTACACTGTATCAGAAACTCTTGAGTTCGCTTTGGAACACTGGGTATTTTTATCAAATACCGTTTAAGACAAATGATTATTCACGCTTGCGAGGTTTTCCAATTGGGGTCAATATTTCACATGCTGATGCGTTATTGCACACATGGCGCGCAGCGGGAATACTACTGAGATATGAACTTGATGATTGTGAATGGAGTCAAAAACAAAAAGTCTTGCACTTTCCACTTGGACCACATGTTTCAAACGATGATATTATAAAATTGGTAAGTACAATGAAGCTTACTCAAAATCCCACTGATACCATATCATTTTCTCAGTAAAAATTCTAACATGATGATTACTCAGCTGATTGTTGACACTAATAGCTTCGGAACTATTAGACCCACTAAAATGTATGCTGATATCTCCAACTAAGAACAACTCAAACCATTCTTGTTTCAGCACATACTTCTGAACTTTTGGGTGAGCTGCTACTAATTTTTCAATTTCCGCATCCAACTGTTCTAGACTATTCATGCTCGAGTGAACTAGCACACGCTGCTCGCCTACAACCAATTTTTGGATACTCCAACCATTTGCCACAAGTGTGCTTTGTTCAAGGTCAAATTGTATAAGGGCACCATACACTCGAAAAGCGTTAAGTAATGACTGACCAATTAGCAGATCCAAATCAGTTCGTACCTGGGTAGCGGTAACCAATACCTTGCGGGTAAACTGTACTAAGACATGATATCGATCAAAACAATGCTGTCTCTTGGGATTTTCAAGACCCCTGGAGCTATGGAAATATTCCAGCAATTTCTGCTCAGCATATTGAGACTCTTCAGGAACATAGGAGTACAGTTCAAAAATACCTTGATTTGTCTCCAGCCAGTGCCGCCAAATATTTCTTCCTACAGTATCAAAGTATGTGTACTTCACGATCTTTCCTACACCCCAATGATCTAGAATTCGCTGCAATGCACCCAGACTATAAATGCTCTTCATGGTGATAGTATACAGCTGCCCAACACGCTAGGTTTTTACTGTTGACAGTCTAGTTGGCGGGAGTTACTACATATGAGCACAAAAGGTAGTGATGTATTAGTCAATACTTTTGCTGTCATAGACATCACTCAGTCGGCAAAAATGGTCCACCCAGTTTTCTAAACTTACTGATCTCATTCAGCATATGTTGCAGTTCAGCGACCGTTATATGCTGCCCAGTATCTGTGGTAGAAGTTCCTGTCTCAATGAGAATTCCTGTGTATAAAAACTCATTGCCTACAGTCATCCTCATAGCTTCAATAGTAGTATCCACAATTTCACTTCTCAACTTTGGTCCCAAACTATGACTCGGATCAAAATACCGAGCAGCATGGGGAGCTTTCTTGGCTACTCTTCTCACCACTTCATGCACTAGTGCATTTCTATGTGCACCTTTTTCTGGCACATCAACGCCACGATGGATAAATGCTACTGAACACTTTGATGCAGCTGCAAAAGAAGCTAAACCCACCCAAGTTTTTTCCATGGATGTTATCGTCTCTGACCCTACACCAACAGCCTCATCAAGTGTTTCTCCAAGCCACTTACCATTTTTTAGCCCAACTGTCCAATCATTTCTACTCGCTATACAAGCCATTTGCCACACAGACCAACCCAATTGGTCAATTGATGGATTCCATGGAAAAAACTGTCCCTTTGGAACACGGCCTTCATAAAACGGCAGTTGTATGCTGGGAAGCATAATTTCGGCAGCCACTCCCATACCCGTATCCTGAACAAACTGCTCTGCAAACAACACACTTGGTGGGACTTCACCTGTTGTCCCCATAAGAACTGCTTGCTCAATCACTGGAAAGTCTATGCCCATACCCTCACCGCTAGGGTTATATTCTGTACGAGATTTCAGACCAACAACACGCACAGCACTAAGGGCTCTTTGTTTTCCACCACGGCAATCAGAAACCTGCAGCTCTGATAATTCGTACAACTCAGCAATATGCTCAGGATTGAGCGAGCAGTGACCTGCAATTACTTCTAATGCATGTGATCCATTTTCTGTTTTTCTCATAGTTTTTTGCCATAAAAAAACCTCCCGTTTTGGGAGGTTCTGTCTGGATTTTTCTGTAACTATTTTTACTGCGTTACGCCAGCAACCAACCTCCCATTTTGGGGGTAAAAATAGAAAAAGTAAAATTTCTGGTTGCTACTGATCATACGAAGATCCCAAAAGTATACAAAAAAAAAGTATTATTTGCAAATGTAAAAACAACATCTACACTATACAATGGATGCAACCTATCAATGTTAAGGAGCAATATGTCGCAAGAGCAATTACTTCACTCTAAAAAATATCTGATGACAAGTCAGGAATTGCTGGATCCTACTGTCGGAGCAATTGAAATTGGATTGCTAGAGACAGGCAAGTTTCATGAACTGCAGCAAAAAATGGCAGTAATTGCCCAAGAAAATGGTATTGAACGCCCACTTATGGTGGTGGACCTAATTTATAAAGCAAACAAGTTATCGGAGCTTGGTTCACCAGGACAACCATATCCAATCATAGAAGCAGAATGGGAAATATTCGTGCAGGATATTCCAAAGTTTTGTGATGCAGTCCCAAAAGTTTATGTCATAGACGGATCCAAATATACTGCGCCTATCTAGTCCATTTCCATGTATACATATTTTCACTGCATACTACATACAACATGAAACTACTAGATAAGTACCAGCTTGATGAAAATCAATAGCAGAATTTCAGTAACCCAACTTTGGTTGATACTTGCCGCCTGTGCGTTACTTGTCACTTTAGCGATGCGTCTACCTAGCTTTGGACATTTACCAAGTGGCTTGAACAGAGATGAAGCTGCACTTGGCTACTCTGCGTACAGCCTACTCAAAACAGGTGCTGATGAGTGGGGACACCGATGGCCAGTCAGTATCACTTCATTCGGTGATCAAAAACTTCCTGGATATGTGTACACCCTGATACCGTTCATAGCACTATTTGACCTAACAACAGCTACAGTACGATTACCGTCTTTTATAGCTGGTTTAGTTACTGTGATTGCAGGTGGTGTAATTGCGCTTCAGTTAGCACACTCAATTCCCTGGTCACCAAAGCTAAGAGTTGCAGCTAGTTTTTTTACAATGCTCCTCATTGCAATCAGCCCATGGGGCATGCACTTTTCCAGAGTTGCATACGAAGCACATCTTGCCATGGCATTTTTTTTAACTGGACTTTGCTGTTATTGGCATTCGGTAGAACTGGTCCATAAATCTCGTCAGCGTGTGTGGCTGCTTGTCACAGCTATACTTTGGTCTGCAACTTTGCTCACGTACCACAGTTACCATATCTTTTTGCCATTGTTTCTGATAACAGTAGCTCTAATTGATTGGCAGAAAATCAAAAAGTTTGACCTTTTCGGCTTAGTGTGTGCAATAAGTATTGGCCTGCTAACAATCGGTTTGTTAGTCTCAGGTGGAGTGCTACAAGCAAATAAAGTTAAAAATACTGGCATATCACCGCTCCATACCGTTCACCTACTTAATCAGGCTACTTTATTTCGCCAAGCATCTGAACTGCCATCGCTGGTAGAAAAATTAGTATTTAATAAGTATGGGGAGGGACTCGTAAAGCTGACACAAAACTACCTTACTAGCTTTTCTGGCACTTTTTTCTTTGTACATGGCAGCAACCATGGTGATCACAACCCTGGAAATGCAAATAATAGCAATCTACTTGTTGCACCATTCCTTGCAATCGGGCTGATAGGGTTGCGGCAATGGAAGCAGCATACCAAAATCAGAACAGTATACGCATGGTTATTTTTGGGACTACTCCCAGCATCATTAACTATCTCCCCATTGCATGAAATTAGAATGTCTACTGTGTTCCCTGTAATGGAACTACTTGCCAGCATGGGTATAATTTTTATACTCTCAAAAATTCCTCGTACACTTTCTATTTTAGCTGTCACAGGAATACTGCTTTTGCTCTCACTAGCCAGCTTTCGCACATTTTTGCAATATATATATATTTCCCCAAACACATCAGTACGAACAACACATTTTCACGTATTAGCTGCAGCACTTGCCAGATACCAATCACAAAACCTGCCGCTCGTGACACAATCACCATCAAGCTCTCCATACATTTGGTATTTATTTGAAAACAAAATTGACCCCAATTGGCTGCAAGAAAATCGTGTCACGTACAAACCTACTTCTGAAGGATTTATACACATCAAATCAATTGGTCCCATCTCGTTTGAGGTAATCAATTGGGATGATATTGCCGAGCGATCAAAAATTCAGAGTCAGATTCTCTTTCTTAGACCCACAGAAATATCAGATACACTCCGTACAACAGAACACTGGCAACTATTAGAAGTGTTGTACGATGAAAATGAAGTTGTGTACGAAGTTTGGAAAGTTTTAAAACTATGATCAACTCTGCAAGACAATTTTTTTCTACGAAGTTACACACCATTCACTTTTTTATCTTAGTACTGCTACTGCTTCTTGCATTTGGTTTACGCGCACACAACTACTGGATCGTGCCACTCACAGACGAAACAGCTGATGAAATGGCTTGGACGTGGTTAGGAGCAAGTTTGTTACAGGAAGGACAACCCACTTCATGGTCATTTTACTCACAATACGAGAATGGACACATCTACAAAACTGGTGTTGTGAACGCACCACTGGTAAGACCAGCGGTAGACCATCCACCTTTATTCTCTCTCATTCCTGGGACTATACATGCCATTACATCGGATTGGGAGGCAATTCCTTCAAGAAAGGTTATTCGACTTCCCATGATTTTTTTGGGTACTGCGAATGTATTTTTGCTTTTTCTGGTTGCACGAAAGTTTTTTTCAATAAACTGGTCATATGTAGCTATGACAATATACGCTACTGTCCCAATATTTGTGTTGTCTAGCAGATTAGTTGTGGCTGAAAACCTCTTGATCACCTGGACACTGCTCTTTATCCTCTCACTTGAAAGCTGGTTGCAATCCACACATCAGAAGAAAAAATATGCCGTGCTTCTAATTCTAATTTCAATGTTGGCCATCCTCACCAAAATTTCTGGGATTGTTTTGCCCATTACACTAATCGCTGTAGCACTCATAGCAAAGATACCAAGACTGCTACAAGTCGGATTGAGTGCACTGTTGCTCAGTATATTGGTGTTACTACTGTATATGACTACGATAGACTTGCCTTTGTTTCTGTCTATACAGGTAGCTCAAGCAGACCGATTGCTTGGGCTCACTACGCTTTATAGTAGATTCTTTATTCATCCCACTGTGGCAAAAATGGTGTTTACAGACGGGTGGCTAGTACTTGGATTCATTGCCTCACTCATGTACATTTCCTACTCAATTAATACAGTGAAGACGCTTGACAAGCTTCTTTCGATACTTCTGCGTTTATTACTCATTATTAATTTGGGATTTATTCTAACCACAGTTGAAGAATTCTCTTATCATGGCTGGTACAGCTACACACTTTTTCCCCTCTACAGCATAGTCCTTGTTAGCCTAGCGAAAAAAATATATGCAGGCAACGCACTGTTAGGAGCTATCACCTGGTTTCTGCTCCTACCGACTAGTAACAATATATTTACCCAGTTGCATATCCGTGACAGCTTATCCAATATTCACATTCGAGGACTTTACATGTTTGGATTGGTACCAATATTGGGAGATGTACTGAATAACGCAAGTATAAAGAAATCAGCAACTCTCTTGCTGGCAGCAATGATTGTTCTTGCTAATTGCATCTCAGTATTCACAATAACAGAACTGTCCGTTAGGGAAAACAATAACTACTACTTCACTGTGCAACCACACAATGATGTACGCTAGAATGCAACCTATGGGAAAACGGCTAGCAGACATCTCTGTACCCAAAAGTCGATTACTTGCACTTGACGGAATCAGAGGTTTTGCAGCATTATCCGTTGTCATTTCTCACATTGGATTCAACACACGAGCTGTAATTGACTCTCCAATTGTTCTCTATGTTTTCAGGATTTTCTCTGCTGGACCTACAGCTGTGCAACTTTTCTTTGTGCTTAGCGGATTCTTGATGGCATATTTATACCCCACCGTTGCTGATCCATTCAAGTTTTGGCAAAAACGCTACCTGAGAATTATGCCCGTTTTTGCAGTAGTGGTTGTTGGATTGTGGCTTTCAAAAGTGTATCTTTTTTCCGCTTCACCTTGGGTTGGTCTTGGTGTGCTTTTAGCTACTGCTGTTACTGCGCATTTGATTTGGCTACTGGTGGCCCGCTTACAGAAAAAATGGCCAAACATTGGTCACATATTATTCTTAGCGTATTGCATATTCAAATTGAGCTGGTTGGGAATTTCTCTGCTAACAGCACTTGGCCCAGGTGCACAGCTGTTGGCAACATTAGATGTGTATGAAAAAAATGCATTTCACATGCTTTCAAACCTAAGCATGACGATGTACTGGCAAAATGATCTGGTAGTATTGGAAGGTGTTTTTTGGAGCCTTGTTCCCGAAGTAATGTTCTATCTCATGTACCCAGTTGTAGTAGTACCAGTGCTTACTGTAGGAAGGTCTCTCAAATATAAATGGAATTTCGTATTTGTTGCATCAATACTCTTGCTTTTATTTCAACTTGATACAGCATCCAGAGGAGTATTTTCCATAGATGGTATTTTTATTTCGCGAGCAAGTGGATTTGTGATGGGTATTGTCCTTGGTTCACTGTATAGAACCAAAAATCATGTTTGGCAAAAGGCAGCATCGCTACTTGCCAAACCCTATTTAGGTATACCACTCTTGCTTCTTTTCGCCGTCACGATGGCACTTGAGTGGCCAGACAGGTATCACCAAATTCGTCATTTTGTCATGTTTCACTATTTCGGACTCAGTGTGTTGTTTTCGCTAGTTATTGCTGCTGCACTAGTACAAGGCTCTCTCATTCAACGAATATTCGAGAAAAAACTATTTGTCTTTATGGGAATGATTAGTTACTCGTTATACCTCACCCACTCATTTGTTATGGAAAAAATGGATGCGAGCTCCATGGTATCTGGACTGCAATCACAGCTGTCATCACCAGCCTTTGCAGTAGCTAGAAGTTTAGTTTTACTTGCTAGCAGCGTGATCATTGCCACACTCCTATACTATCTCGTTGAAGCACTCTATTTCCGAAAATGGCCTACCACTACTGTATCAAGCTCCATTCACGCATTTTTTAGCACACTATGTAGTAAACTCGGCACTAAACAATTCTTATATGGGGGCGCAGCATTCATATCCCTCACTATGCTATTATTTTCTGCTGGTGACAGTGTTCCATCCCTTTTGCTTAGCACACATTCACTCACGAAAAATACTCCTCTTTCAATTATTCAAGTCACAGGCAGTAAACCTCAAAAATTCACATTTGTAGCAGAACACCCACAGCTCAGCGCCATACAATTAGCAATGGATTACGCTCAGGATCCGAACGTACCAAGAGATGAGTCCGTAGGACCAGTTGAGCTGCACTTCACACTCACAGACGATGCGAGTAACGAGATTGTGCATTCAATCCGTCATCCTCAAGAACTAGCAGGTGAACCGCTTTTCCCATTTGGCTTCCCAACTCAAGCTGAATCAAAAGAAAAAACATATTCCGTAGAACTCAGACTTGAAAAAGTAGGTGAAACTGATGAGGTAATACTATACCCACAAACAGGTTTGATAGCTCAGTACACCACTGATCAAGAACCAATTTCTGCACGCAAAATTGGGGGATTAGCAGCAAATAGAGTACTATTTGGGTTAAGACAATGGCCAACAATTACAGGTATTGCTCTTGTTGGTTTTGCAGTACTAAGACTCGGCAGTAAGTCTAAATCGAAAAATCATGCTGATACAATTATTGCATCAAAGCAATAACATATTAGAAAGGCAGGATGCTTACAACTGAACAGGGTACTCACTACGAACACCTCAAACAATTATATGTGAATGGCTTTTTTGACTCAAAGTTCGACCCCTACATCCTGCACCTACTTGCTAGTGAGGTTGATACAGGCAACGATCCTGATGAAATTGCTATACCAATTTTGGTTCGAGTGAAATACAATAGTCAGGTTGACCTAACAGACATTGCGCAAGTTTATGGAAGACTCGAAACAATCATTTTCCTAAGCGCAACCCCACTACAATTAATGTCCATCTTAGGTTTGCCAGATGTAGAAAAGCTGGAAGTTTCGAGAAGTTAGTCTCAATGTATTCTGCTATGCATGAATTTTCTAAATCATCTGCGCAACCATCTTTAAAAACCTCACCGAATGGTGAGTCCCAGTCTCCCGAACAAATTAAGAGAGAAATTTTGTCTGCAATTGCTGAAGTGCGATCTCACCCTTTTGATTTTGGTTTTCGGTATGGTATTCTCGCAAATACTTCCACACTTGTACAAGAGAACGGAGTCTGGAAGCTGTATAGGCAACCACAGAGTGTAGATGATGCGGTATGGCACGGCAACTGTGTGCAGGATGCTGTACTAAGTGCACGCGCAATCCAAGACAAGCTTGGGGATAAAGCTACAGTAACAATTCAATATTTAGATGTTTCCGATGGTCTTCGTAACTCAAAAAGATCTACTGACCACTACAGGGTGTTAGTTGAAGCTCCACAAAGTGATGGAATCATGGAGTATGTTGATCACTCTCCATTTCACAGAAAGTATCTTACTGCTGAAGAAATTAATCTTACTAGCTGGATTGATCTTACAGATAAAGAAGCGAGTGAAATCGATAAACCAAACAAAGGAGCTCGAGTTGACCTAATTGCCTACACTGAATACGCACTAAGCAATAGTCTTGGTGTTGCTTTTGTATCAATAAATAATAACCCCGATAGCTTTTCAATTCAACTTGCTTTTTATAATCCTGAGGCTGATCTACAGGATGTCGACTACATGCTCACCACAAACATCAAATACACCGATTGGAACAAACAAGCACAACTATCAGCAACCTTGCAACAACCTTTTTTCACTCCCTTACCAACTGATCCTCGTCACGTACAGGAACTGAAACCAAAAGCTAGGATTTGGTTTGCCGAAATCATATCAAAACTTCCCGACACGATTGTGACACCTAATATGTCTGAAGCTGAAGATCAAGTTGCAGAGCAAAACGCCTGAATCACCAGTATCAAATAGTTGATGCTATACTGCTGCCAGATATGCAGATCAACCCCCAACTCTTCGACTTGTTTAAACAGTATGCAGAACTTGATACTTCGCTGTCAGACGGCTCTACATATGCAACAGCTATAAACATCCTTGAGCCAACACTAGAATCAATAGGTTTCAAAACACAACGGCTAGAAATTCCAGAAACGATAGCTGGAAAGAAACATCGAGTTCACCTGCTTGCTCGCAGAATAGTGGATACTACATCACCTACATTGTTGATTTATAATCATATGGATGTTGTGCCCGCACCATACAAAAACGGGTTTACTTTCCGCATTGAAGATGGATATGTGTATGTCCGTGGTGCAGCTGATCACAAGGGCTCAACGATTGCTGTGCTTGACGGATTACAAAAGCTCTTTGTAAAAAAAGCAAAACTGCGCTTTAACCTCATTTTTTTACTCACTACGGATGAAGAAACATCACAACTGCCTCAACTTGAATATCTAGCTCAACATTTACAGATAGACCCATCCAACACTTTTTGCTTCGACCCAGATACCTTTGCGGGCGGTATCACCACTTCGCACCTTGGAATTTTTCAATGCAAAGTGATCGCGCATGGTACCTCTGTACATAGTGGCATGAGTCACCTGGGAGTAAATGCAGTAGAAAGCTTGCTTGCACTCTGGCCATCCCTAGAAAAAATCAAACATAAGTACACTTCTCTAAAAAGCTCGGCCATTTCATTTCCAAAGGATGGAACTACTGAAGAGGTCCGCAGTGGTCTCAATGCGAACATGATCTCAGGTGGAATAGCCACAAATGTTGTGCCAGATTACGCAGAACTTCTGCTTGATGTGAGACTTGCCCCTGAGCTAGATGTAGAAACAGAAAGGTCTTGGGTACGCAAGCAATTAGAAAACGCAACTGCTACATCTCGAGCAAACATTGAGATAGTAGATGGTGAAGTATTTGAAGGCTATGCTTGTAGTCATCCAGAAATTGACCGATTTGAATCTATCCTACATAGAATTTCTGGAGAATCTGGACAGTATTGCGTAATGGGATCTACTCCCGTAGCTAGCTGGACTAAACAGTTAGGAATTCAGCATTTCGGTCTTGGTGTAGGACGATATGACTCCAACATGCATGGAGTAAACGAGCGGTGCTCTATTGCTGACATGGAAGTAGTAAGTTCTGTCTTGCAAGCATATCTTACTCAGGAGAAATCAATGCTAAACAGTAATCAGCATTGACATTTTTAGATATCATTGCCACACTGACACTGTGAACAGTCAAGATCTACACCAGGTGGTGACACTCAATGATGAACCTAACAAGGAAAAAAAATTTCCTCTGCATAAGTTTACTAAAAATAGGTGGCTTCATCGTATAGGAAAACTCAGTCCACAATTAAAAATTCTCCTGCCAGTTTTCGTCCTTGGCTTGTTTGTGATACCACTGACACTACGTTCTGTTTCTAAACCAACTGAAACAAACTCACGTGCCTCACAGGGAAGTATCCTTGGCTCAGGAACACAATACTTCGTCTCCCCTACAGGTACAGTAAATACTACCTGTGATGCAAGCCAGCCTTGCAATTCGTTGGAAGCTGCACTAAACATACCCAACCTAGGCGAAGCAGTTGGAGACACCATCATATTCATGGATGGAGAATACACAGGACAGCAACGAATAGTAAACAAGCACTTTACAAACCCAGTTACCATCCAAGCAGCTAACCCCTACAAAGCAATCCTGCAAAATAATGGTGTCGTACTCACCATGCGCAATGCATATAATCTGCACATCAAAGACTTCGAGATGAAACAGGTCGAACCCGTTCCGGTATGTGATACTGGAACCAATTCCGCATATATCATCCAACTCAGCGACAGCACGGATCCGAATGGTCCATTCGGTTCAAAACGTGGACCTGACAACGTGTACTACGATGCGAATGGCAAACTCTACCCAAACGGCACAGATTACTCAGGTGAAATCATCATAGAAAATAACATTATCCATGATAGCTTTTGCGAAGATCATATAAAACTACAAAATGGTGGCAACATCAATATCATTGGTAACATGTTCTATAACCAAGCAACTAGAAATAATGCTGCTGGTACCATTTACAATGGTGGCACCCCAGAAGAATTTATTGATGCCAACAGTGTCTTTAACGTCAATATTAGTCATAATATTTTCTTTAATCAATTTACTCAGCCAGCGGAACCAGGCGCATTTATTGTGGTAAAAGATAGCAGTCTTGGTGTGCCCAACGACAACTCCCGCTTCGGCCTCATAGATCAGAACGGCGATGTCGCAACACCACACCCCAACAATAATACATATTCTGTAAATCCGAGCACAACAAGCCCGGGAACAAGAACCAATACTTGCAATCCAGCAGGCTCAAACTGCGATACTATTGTAGGTTCAAACACAGTGACTATAGATAGCAATATCTTTTTCAATTTTAGTAATACAAAAAAAGAATTTCCTTTCTTGCAGTTTGGTGCGGAAGACACGCTTGCGTATGTTCTGAATCACGGGTTAGTTCAAAATAATTTATTTGTTGGCAATAGTAACTCAATTACAAGGGCTGTATTTGAGCTTGAAGGCGTGCGGAACTTCACCTTCCGTAACAACACCATAACTGGCAACTTACCAAGTAAGCACTTTGGATATCGGCTAAAAACACAGGACTCTTCCAGAAAATTTCCAAATACCCTAGTTACCCTGGCCAATAATATCTGGTCGGACCAAACTGGAACAATGGGAACTGAGGACAGTGCCATACCACTGTTTGCATCTGCAGATAGCACAACTATAACAAATCAGCGACAGCTCAAACGCAACGTGTTTTGGAATGCAGGACTACCAATTCCCAACGTTCTTAACTTTCTTGCCCAATTCACAGAGGACAGTGAACCGATACTTACCGACCCAGGAATTCCTAACCCAGCAGGACTAATCACACCCACCTGGAATGGTTCGGAATTTAGGTCAGTTGTATCAGGTGGATCAAACCATACAAATATACGATCTGTGTTTATTACTTTGGTTGAACAGTATGGAACACCAACTAGTAGTATTGCCGATGCTGCGGATGCTGGATTAGCACCAAGTACAGATATTCTTAGCAGACAAAGAGGTACCAAGCCCGATATTGGTGCTGTTGAAGTTCAACCTGATCCTGTGCCAACACCTATACCCACTCCTGTAGTTCCCACACCTATACCAACACCAATTCCAACAGTACTTCCCACCCCAGTCCCATCTCCTTCATCCCCACCAAGTGCCACACCACCAGCAATCAGCGATCTAAAATTTAACTTCCAGCCAGCAGATGCAGATGTGCCTGGTGGGTACATAGCAGACATTGGAGAACGGTTCGGAAGAAGAAATGGTCAGAATTACGGTTGGAGTTACGACATCCAGAGTGCTACTAGAAAGCGCAACTCTGGAGAAAGCCAACTACGGGACACACTCATTCATATGCAACTAGATGGTAATTATCGATGGGATCTAGCTGTACCAAATGGCACGTATGAAGTTTCGATCATGGCAGGTGACCCCAACTTTACTGACTCACTAAACAGCCTGCGCGTTGAAGACACAGTACTAGAAGATGACGGCCGAGATAACTTTGACTATTACACAACAACAGTTACTGTAACGGATGGAAAATTGACAATACGAACAGCACAAAGTGCAGATAACGCAAAGCTTAACTACATTATTGTTACATCAAAATAATTAGATACTAAACATGGTTTCATACTGACTTTGAAAAACTTGTTCAGGCTCTGACAAATCCGCCCACTCAGCAAGTGTGGCAGATTCAGAAGCAGTAAGCTTCTCCGTATGGATACGAAGTAACTGCACACCACGGTCTTGCAAAGCAGTAGCAAAACCCCCTACATCTCCGCTTTCAAGTGCTTCTCTCACTCTGTTCTCGTACTGTGTGTACTCAGCAGGAAAATAGCCACTGTATCCATTTACAACCCGACAATCATGCACAATTGCATCCAGTGTGGAGCCAGTCCAATGCTGCAACATCTGCACAATTCCACGGTGATCCCCATAAGGGTTATGTGTGATTGGGTACTCTAGTAACACTGGAGCATCTTTACACAGTGGCACCAGGTGCTGATCAATCACCTGCCCAACGCCTGGTGGTTGTATCGGACGGTATACAGGAAGTAACTCGAGGAAAAAAAATCCTACAGCCATGCACGTAATCACCCATTTTCTTGATTTTGTAGACTGAAGCTGCAACAACTTTCCCAGTCCCTCCGTGGCAAAATATACCAGTCCAATCGACAATAATAATTGCCAACGGACGGGCGCACGAATTGGTTCAAAAAGTGGCACAAACTTCAAAAGAACGCTATATGGAAGCGGTGGTCCAACATATACAGTCCCAATTTTGAGACGTGGCCCAAGTGAAAAAACAAAACCAGAAATGACTAGAATCGCAAAAAAAACGGATCTCCGATTGACGACCATACCAACTCCATACTGCAGAGGTCGTGATTTTTTACTGAAAGTTAGACTTGCAAGCGATAAACCCAATAGAACTACACCTGGGAAAAACCCACCTGCGCTTGAGGCAATAGTAGCATTCCAATGTTGTATCCATGGCACACTAGAAAAGATGCTGAAGTAGCTCGAACTTGATACATAATCCAATAACCCCGCTGAGTAATTTACATACTCACTGTACGCTCGTTCTGCATGGTAAAACTCACGCATCTGATAGTACTGCAGCACAAACGGTCCCGCCAATACCAGCACAGTAGCAATAAATACCGCCAGCCACATTGAGTATATCCCCACAAGACTTGCCAATTGGGACCTGCCGTTTAGCACCTCTACAAGGTGCCAAACTCCAATTATATACAGTAAAAATACTGCAAGGTACACACTTGAAACGAACGTGATGCTTGTCCATACGCCTAGCCAAAATGCCTGCTTCCAGGACCTTTGTGCTTCAAATAATAATGAGAGTGCAAATAAAAATGGCCACAGAGCAATTAGCTGAAAGTGAGACAAATTAATCACTACAAATGGCATAAAAACAGTAAAAAGCACTGAAGCAACAAGTTGTGGACCACTCCAGATTTTTCTCCACATGAACAAAGCAGCATAGGTATTCAACAGCCAGGTTGTAAAAAATACGAAGTTGAACGCAGCTACTCTATCAACACCAAGAATTGATACCATTCCTGTCAAAAAAGCTGTGGGCAAAAGTAAGTCACTAAACAAAAGTGAGTCTCGAAACCCACTAAACATATTAGACTGAAATAGCAAGTGAACAGTACCAGAAGAAATATGATCAATGTGTTGATCAATTATCCATACTATTAAGGGGTAATCATTCCAATCAAACAATTGTCCAGATAAATTCATAAATATTGGCAGAAATAGCACTGAAATAATCACTAAGACTATGCTCATGAGCAACAGTAATACTGCATAATCACGTAGAAATTTCATATCACGAGTATATACTCCATTTTGTTACTTTCCTAATTATCTGTACGTCTCTATCATTACTGTAC
The DNA here is from genome assembly GCA_964607285.1 of uncultured Pseudomonadales bacterium. GTDB lineage: Bacteria > Patescibacteriota > Microgenomatia > UBA1400 > PJMF01 > CAZBMX01. Next base: position 22,502 of record CAZSJW010000013.1, on the reverse strand, counting down.
GCAAACATGATAGAAACCACACTACAACAATCTAAGTCTGAGACAAAGGTAGCTTCTTCGCTTGCAGAACTGGAGAAAAGAATTGATGGCCAAACCGAAAATATGTTCAACGCTGCATCAAGGTGGGTTTTACGCAAGTTGCAGCGTGAAGAATCACCGCATACAGTGCACAATCTGGAGTTGGAGGGATTTCTAGATACTGCAGAACAGTTTAGAAATGCCATACCCTCTCTCATACCTAGAGATGCGGCACACTTCGATTCACTTATTGCTGCTCATAAACACTTTTTTTACTTGTTTTTAACTGATAGCAATCTGCGCCAACAGTGGTTGCGACAAGCACTGTCCGAGCATGAAGTCACAAGAAATCGCTATATCAGTTCAGATCTCCTCATGAAAATTGATGAAATACTTCTGACTTATGTTGAGAATCTGCATACTTCCCACACTGATTCAACACGTAGTGACGACTTAGCAGTTCTCAGAGGCAAAGACAAGAATTTTTGGGCATATAGATACATAAAAATGTTCAGAAACCTACGTACCGTCCACGATGAAAGTGAGTTGTTCACTGCTCTTTTTGCCACAGTTGTGGAACGCAATCCAAAACTTGCTGAAAAGCTACAGGCGACAGCTAATCACACTACAATCCACTCGTTGCATTCCATTCTGCGTACGTTGGAGGATGGCCTGTCTCGTGTTGTGGTAGAAAACTATTTACTAACTAGACTGTGGAAAACGCAAACAAATCATTCACCAACTAAGCTTGAAGCAGTAAAGCTCAGACTTTACTCAATGCAAATATTTCGTGGTAAAGATATAGCATAGTACTTTCTACTATGCTATATCGTGCACTTACCATTCGTTTCATGCTACAGTTTTTATATGTGGAACGAAGATAACAATGATACCATCCATACAATCCTCACTGTAGCTCTGCTTATCACCACAACTTTTTTCGCGGCTACAACTTTTTACCTGACAAATAAGAATCCCAAGTCAGTAATAGCCCCAACCATACAAAATGAGGAAATTCTTTTAACAGACGAGCTAACCTCTGCAAGATATGGAGTAATTTCGTATCAATATCCTGCGGGCTGGCACGTGGCTACTCTGTGGCCGAACGAGTATTCACAAGGTATCAGCCTTATCATGCACCCCTTACCTATCGATTCTGCACCGCGTGGCAATCAGCTGGGCAAATTTACCATAACTATCTACAACGGCAGCAATGACCCAACAGCATTGCTTGCCATGCTAAAAGCAGATCAAACTTCTGCGAAGTATACAAATATTCAAACAACTACCCTAAGTGGTAAGGATGGTTTGATTGAGTACTTCAAGGGGGAAATTGCAGAAGAGTACATGCGCAGTGTGCCTGTTGAACACTACACATTGACACTCAATCAAAATGGAACTGACCCGCTAGACACTCAAGTCTTGCACGGCACATTTTACCCAGAAGATATACAGACATTAGCAGAGGATTCAGAGTTATTCCGTAGAATCATGCTAAGTTTTGAGTATGGCGTGTAGCGACTGCCAGTACGTAAAAAGTATATTTTTTTTCTTTTCTGATATACTATCGCCCCATGCGATACAAAAACGAACGATTATTTACCCATATTTTTAGACTAACATTGTTAGGGATAGCTCTCATTACCCTTGCTAGCTGCAAGGATGATGATGATGGCAGCAGCACAGCAATAGATAAAAGCACCGCGACTGAACCCCATGCAGGGCCTACAACTACCTGCACTTATACATTTGAACTAAAAAATTACCGCTCGCAAACTGTTTGGTCTGAAACCCATTCTGTGCAGTTCGCTATTCACTCTGATGGTACTGTCAACACAACACTCACTCCACTAGATAGTAGATCAGGCGTGACACCAGAAGATGAGATTTCCGATGCGTACGATCAGTTCACAGCCGTCCGAACACGACTTTTTGCAAACTTACAGGCAGTCATGCCTGATTTCTTTGATCCAAACGGAACAGGTAATTCGCCACTAAACATCACTTGGGGTGATCATGTTTTCTCAGGCGACCGACTGCCACAAGCTATCCTGCCTCCTTCTGATTCTATTACTGTCAAAGCAAATCCAGAAACATTTAAAAAAAATTACTGTGCAATTGCTGGTTTTGAGACTGGAAACTACACGATTTCTATTACTCCAGTAAGTGAGAATTGGTACAGAGATGGAACTGGGTATAAAATCGGAGTGCCCGAACAAACTGAAGATGGCTTACTATTCACTTTACATCTTACTGATGCATCCTCAGGACATACCTTCGAGTACACACTCAGCAATGCTCTTATCAATGAGCTATTCGTAGACGCTGCAAAAGGTATCGCAGATGAGAACATACTGCCAAACCTTCTTAAGACACCCACTCATCAATCTTTGGAAGAATTTGAACAACATTCGCCAGATTGGAAGATCGATTTGCTGAGTCTTGATACAGACAAAGCAATAGCAGTGCACAGAGCTCAGACGTTTGCCCAATTTCATAACACTGATCAAAATTTTTATGACTATGCAGCGAGAGCACTGACACTACAGATCAATTGGGAGCAGTCCCAACAGCCTGATAGTGACACTACTAATTATCAGGGTCCTGGAATTTTCGTAGTCACCCAATTTGAGAGTGGTTCTCAGTACGAGCCCTACTTTTTTACCTTCATCACTCCAGTACGTATGGTCAGCAATCGTCTTGTTTTCTACAATGACAAAACAGTTGTACAAGTCAAACACGAGAACATAACAAGAACGATTGATTGGCTGCAGTTCAACGAAGACAAAGATATCTATATGAGTGGCGGTCGGTCGTTTGTAGAATCAGTGTACGTTATTCCCTAAAACTAACAGTAACTGTTCTGACTGTTTCATAGTACAGTGCCTTATTGTGTACTGAAAACATCAAATGTTTACGTGACTCTTACGTATAATTTGCATTTTTATGTGAAGTACTCCGCATAATACAGAATTACTAGAGTGGTGAGTGTGCGCTGCCTAGTAGTACAAACCTGTACAGAAAGGAATGAATGAACATACTTGTTTGGATCATTTTCGGAGCATTAACTGGTTGGATTTCTTCAATGATCATGAAAACTAACGATCAGCAAGGGTTTTTGCTTGACATGATATTGGGTATAGTCGGTGCAGTTATAGGAGGTATGATCATGAATTTTTTCGGAGAAGCTGGTGTAACAGGGTTTAATATATACAGTTTTGCAGTTGCTATTCTCGGCGCTATAGTTGTGTTGTTTGTAGCTCGCATTGTCCGTGGAGGCACCAATGACTGATCGGTAAAAAGCAAAGTGAATATTTGTATCAAGTACAAAGCAAGACAAGCATAGTACTGCTGGAAAGGATGTAAGGATAAGGAAGCCTGATTATTACTCTACACGTATGCCAGATCAAACAGGTACCAGTCAGTCTAAACAGGAAGACAAATTACAATTTAGCAAACTCGCACACTCGGCTGATCAGGTGCTTTTTAAATGCAGGACAGTTTTTCCATTTGATTTTTTTCCTGATGTAGTCATTGTTACCCCCAGTAAGGTCGATATCATTTATTCGCACTTTTTATTTACAAAAACTGTGCACTCTGTATTAATAGAAAACATTCTAACCATGAGGGTAACTTTGAGTCCGTTTTTTGCCTCATTACAGTTTGAGATCAGGGGATATGAGCAGAATCCACCGCAAGTTGAATACTTAACTAAAGATGCAGCAGTCCGAGCACAAGAAATCATTATGGGTTTGGTGACAGCCAAGCATGAGGGAATTGATCTTAAAAATCTACAAAGCAAACAGGTACAGAATCAAGCTCAACGCATAGGCTCTAGCAATGAGCCTGTTACAGGGCCGTAAATAGTAAAGATGTGCATGAGAAAAAGAGAGGTATGATGGTGAACATGAGTCCAGTTATCCTAGTGGTCGAAGACGACCCTGATTTACAAGAATTTCTGCGAGAACTCTTACAGCAAGAGCTGTTTACTGTTCATACTGCTGCAAAAGGCACAACGGCCTTGCAGTTAGTGGATAAAGTTCAACCTAACTTGGTTATTCTGGATTTGGGCCTACCTGATTTGAGTGGTGAGTTAGTGTGTGCAAATATCAAAAAAAATTACCCTTCTATGCCTGTGATTATTTTGACAGCCAGTGATAACAGCAGAGATGTCGTGAGCAGTTTTGAGAGAGGCGCAGACGACTATATAAATAAACCATTTAAAACCGATGAGTTACTTGCTCGGATTAAAGCAAAACTACGTACAAACAAAGCAAGTAGTCCTGTAATTCAGGTTGCTGATCTGAAACTTAATACAGACACCTTAGAAGTAACACGAAACAACACCCAAATTGATCTCACACAAACCGAGTTCAACCTGCTGTACCACCTCATGATTAATAAAAATATTGTTCTAAGTCGCAACCAGATACTGGGACATGTGTGGGCACAAGACCCCGATGTAGAAACTCGTGTTGTTGATGTGTATATTGGGTACTTGCGCAAGAAAATTGACAAGGGTAGCCGTCCAAAACTAATTCACTCAAAGCGAGGATTTGGATACGTGTTAAAACCTAGCTGAGTAAATGAGTGCTGATACTAGCTTTTTTTATGGGTAGGTTAATTGTAACTGTGGTACCTTTTCCTTGCACACTGTCAAACAGTATTTTCCCGCCATAGTACTGCACAATGTTATTGGAAAGATACAGTCCCAAACCAAGTCCAGGAAACTCAGCATTTGCCCGTTTACTTCCTCTATAAAACGCTTCAAAAATATGTCGCTGAGCCTGCTCATGTATGCCAATCCCATAATCAGTAACTGATATGAACACTTTTGTTTTTGCAGTAGCGATATGGATGGTGACACGATCCGCCTCTGGCGAGTACTTTATTGCGTTGGTCAAAATGTTGCTTAACACTTGAGTCATTCTACCCTTGTCTATCTTTATCTGCACACCAGTGCTGCCAGTTATCTCTAATTTATGCTGTTTAACAACTATTTGCATATCTCGTGCGGTTTCGGCAACTAAGGTATCTATGTCCACCAACTCATCAACAAAAATCAGTTTATTCTCGCCCGCTCGAACTTCATCTATAACATTGTTAAACAACTGCAAAAGCACACTGGCTTTTCCATCAATTCTATCTAGGTAGTTAAGGTACTTGAGGCTGATAGTGTTTTTAAGCTGCCGTTTCACTAACTGAGTGAATGACTTTATCACTGCTATCGGTGTTCGCAACTCATGTCCAGCAATCGCCATCATACGTTCTTTTTTCAATTGATCTCTGAGCTGATTCGTAATCTCTCGCACAGTTGCAACGTGCTTGTCCTGAAAAATGTGCGTTACAAACCGCACTTCGTAGTAATGAAAATGTCCATTGCGCTTACTCTGAACTGTAAACACTTTTGGTTTTCTATGAGAAAAAATCTTTTTCATCTGCAGCTCAATCTCCCCAATGTCAACTGGATCAAGCACAGTAATGAACTCTGTGAAACCAAACTCTATACGGTCAAAAAGCTGAGCTGCCAAAGAGTTTGACTGAATAATCACTCCACGGCTATCGATGATAAAAACAGAATCTGTGTACGCATCAAATACTGCTTTAAATAATGCCTGAGCTTCAGCAAATTCGTTTTTTGTCCGTTGAATTTTGGATGCATCGACAAAAGAAAGCAAGCAGGCAACAATTTGTTTCTTCTCTTTGATAGCTGAATTAGAGTACTCTATCCAGCACGGGTCACCAGATTTAGAATACATTGTTTGTATTCTTCTCAAGCGAATTTTTCCAGTCCTGAGAGGCCTGGTAAATACACATTCATCTGCAATATGTGTACCATTCTTCCCAGGGGCACAACAAACTATGTCATGCAGATTGATACCTCTCAGCTCTTTCCAACTCCGATCTAAAACCTCTAAAGCTTTTGCATTTGCGTACACACACGAACCATCAACATCGGTGATAATGACACCCATTAACAAACTTGCCATCGCAGACGCGCCATGCGTATATAACAATTGCTTGGCAACTTTTTTGCTTGGGAACTTGGTTTTTTCTGACTCAACCGTACTCCCAGCTAGTTTTACTTGTGTTACGATAGCTTCTTTCCAATATTCTCATACAGTGCCTTAGTCATTTCAGCAAGCTCAAACTGTGGTTTCCATCCCCAGTCAGCACGAGCAACACTATCATCGATAGTTTGCGGCCAACCTTCGGCAATCTGTTGGCGGAAATCAGGTTCATACTGTATCTCAAAAGCGGGATCAAGTTTTTTTAGTTCAGCTGCAAGTTCAGCTGGTTTGAAGCTAATTGCGGAGAAATTGTAACTAGTACGAACCGTAATTTTTTCGGCAGGAGCCTGCATCAAATCAATTGTACCGCGAATTGCATCGTCCAAATACATCATAGGCAGAACGGCATCATCCTTCAGGAAACAAGTGTACTTATGCTCTTTGTGAGCACCGTAGAAAATGTGGATCGCATACTCAGTGGTTCCATCGCCCGGAGCTGCCTTCCAACCATTGAGTCCTGGGTAGCGTAAACTGCGAACATCAACACCGTATTTTTTCCAGTAGTACTGGCACATGAGCTCGCCTGCAACTTTGGTGACCCCATACATCGTGACGGGTTCCAAAACGGTGTGCTGTGGCACATCGTGCTTTGGCGTAGTTGGACCAAAAGCTGCAATAGAACTTGGCCAAAAAACCTTCAGTTTATGATCTTTGGCTAAATCTAGTACGTACTTGAGACCATTCACATTAACATTCCATGCTAAATCTGGGTTTTTCTCCCCACCTGCGGATAGCAAACCAGCTAAGTGATAAATTTCTGTAATGCCATACTTGGTGATGAGTGCAGCCAACAAACCTGCATCCGTTACATCACCTTTTTCCAAAATGCCGTCAAAATCTTGTGCGACTGTCTCGCGAGCTAAAGCTATGACGTTATCTTTGCCAAACCGCTTTTGCAGTTCTGGTACTAGTTCACTGCCGACTAAACCAAATGCACCAGTGACGAGAATTTTTGACATTTTTGCCTTTCAAAGGTAGAGATACACAGTGACAGTATACTCCATCAGGTAAGCTGATACTTGACACTATACTAAAAACAGCATTTACTTATTCATATCAATATTTATCTACGCTTAGGAACATATGAAATCCTCACACGCTGCACTTTCTCGCACCAGGAAAAGGCTTCCAGTACTGCAGATTATGTTGGGGGTTGCCGTTTTGGTGCTTGTTTCTAGTGCTTTGGCAGCGGGGAAGTATTTGTCGCAGGGAGATACTGATACACGGAGTCAGGCTGCTGGGAAACAGTGGTTATGTCAGAAAAAGACTTTTGCAGCAGCGGACTGTAGTAATCAAATTGGTGGGTATGTGCAATATATAACAACCTCTGACACTAATCCTGCAGAAGCATGTCATCCAATTAGTTCTACAAGATATGAGCTCACACATTGCTGGGAAGATGTGGCTGGGGCGGGAACTGGGACTTGTACCCCTGGTGTTGTACACAGTCAAGATTTCTGTCAGGATCCCAATCAAACTCGCACCAACAGCTATGTGTGCAAATGTGTCGGATTAACCGGTGGCAGTAACGGAACACCCATCAAGTATGGATGGAACTGTGCGTCTCAAGATCCAATCAAATGTCCTGTAGCAGGAACGAATTCTGGAAGCACTGGCGGCACCGGAGGCGGCGGAGGTAGTGGCAACACGGGCGGCACGGGTGGCGGCGGAGGTAGTGGCAACACGGGCGGCACGGGTGGCGGCGGAGGTGATGCAGGAAACACTTGGGGCCCTCGTACCATCGTAGGCCAAATCAAATGCACGAACGTGGCAGGCATGGCAGCACCACTGAATCAGCCATACGCAATTGCTAATGTACCTGTCCGTACATTCTGGGGTCGGAGTGCAGTACCAACAAATGTCATTGGATCCGCAACTACCAATGCACAAGGTATTTACAGCATGAGTCTGACCACAGAAAGTCCTAAGTTCACAGTCCGTGTCTCAAACAACAACCAAGATCATGACTTCTCTTTTTACCGCAAGAGACCAAGTTCACTTGCTGGGGTAACTTGCTATGACAATTACGCTTATGAACTCTGCGACTTCTTAAACATTGCCGCAGGCACCACTAAAGAAGGCTTTGACTTCGAGACCAATGTCAGAGCAGAAAACTTGCGTGGCTATCAGTCTGGCACTAACTATGTGTTTGAGTTCAAACAAGCTAATGATTCTACAAATAAACTGATAAACAGATATGTAGTTCGCCTAGACAACAAAGCAGATGGTTGGTACAACGCAGCTTCTGACTACTACCTGACTGTTCCTAGAACAGACGCTAGTGGAATTGGCACTTGTTCTGGCGGAGTTTGCAAGATTACTTCAGCAGAACTCAATGCCATCAAGAAGTTCACGTTTGGTACGTATGGCATGGGTGTGAACCCAATCTGGAACTCACAGAAAGCTGGACAGTCGCCAGTCATCGAACTCTGCCGAAACAATGCAATCATCCAAGCACAGGTATCACAGACTGGCACTCCACCCCTACGACTTTGTAGATCAGGTCTCAACTGCGCATCATATGTTGTATCAGGTGCAACTGCCTGCCGATCTGGAAATAATGGAACAACAATCTATTGCTGCCCAGCTAACTACCTACTACTCAGCGGTAAGTGCGTAGCTCCTCCCACTCCCTAATTTCAGGGTGAAGTGGTACACTTCGGCTATTCGTCTTTAGTAGCTAGGAGGCAGCATGCCAAAATTGCAGTTTTTCCAAACCCTACAATCAGAGATCAATCGCATCGATGACGCCAAAGTCACCAAACGCAATGAGCGCATAATCGAAGGCTTCACAATGGGCAAAAATCCCAAAGCAATCGTTGAAGGCAAAGAGTACGCAATTTTTAACTCCAACGACTACTTAGGCCTCCGCCACCTCCCCCAAATCAAAGAAGCTGAACACCAAGCCTCCCAGGCCTACGGTGCAGGACCAGGTGCGGTACGCTTTATCTCTGGCTCACTCAAAGTTCATCTTGACTTAGAAAAAGCCCTAGCAAAATTCCACGGCCGCGATGATGCGATGATTTTTTCTTCTGCCTTTGCAACCAACATGGCAGTGTTGTTCAGCCTAGCAAAAGGTCAAAATAAGGATTCACTACTCTCTGGCAACACATTGATTATTTCCGACGAGCTCAACCACCGCAGCATCATCGATGGCGTACGAGTCGCTGGCCTGAGCTCTGAACAAAAAACCATCTTCCCTCACATGCAGCCAACAGCTGTTGGCAAGATTCTAGATGACAACGCTGGCAAGTTTGATCGAGTCATAGTCGTCACCGATGGCGTATTCAGCATGCTGGGTGAGTACCAGGATCTCAAGACCCTGTCTGAAGTTTGTACTGCACATGATTCACAGTACGCTGAAGGTGTGCTACTCATCGTGGATGATGCACACGGGGTGGCTGCGCTCGGTAATACAGGTCGTGGAACAGAAGAATCTAGCGGAGGCAAAGCTGATGTACTTATTGGCACTATGGGTAAAGGGTTTGGTGCAGATGGTGGATACGTTGTAGCTGATCAAGTAACTATTAACTACTTGCGAGAGTCAGCAGCTACGTATATTTATTCAAACTCTATTTCGCCAGGTACGGCGGGTGCGGCACTCGCATCTGTGCAACTTGTAGATAGTCCAGAAGGAACTCAGTTGATGAGCCACTTGGCAAAACTTATCATCCACTTCAAAGCTAGTATGACAACTAAAGGGTTCAACTTTGCGGCAGATTCTACGCACCCAATCCAACCACTGCTCATCGGTGATGCACAAAAAGCCCAGGCGTTTATGCACGGTATGTTCGCTGAAGGGTTCATCACCACAAGCATCAACTATCCAGTTGTGCCAAAAGGGAAAGATGAAATCAGAGTGCAGTTGAATGCCCAACAATCTGTTGAAGAACTGGATCAGTTTGCTACAGCTGCTGTGAAAGTTGCCAAAACCGTGGGATTATTCAAGTAATCTCTGGCATCCAAGTCATCCAAATGAATTGTTTGTCTTGCACGGCGGTTGTAAAACCAAATCTGGAATACGTTCGATACGCTGGTTCATTACCCATTTTTATTCGTAACCAAAACCCTGGATGTTGACTTTCTTTATACATTTGCCCGTTTATAAAATGAGTAATCACGATATGTAACACTGGAACTGCAAGCCCTGCACCCCGAGCTTTCTCGTATAAACGAATGGCAAAAGTACAGCCAAACTCCTCTGGAATAGCTGAGTTTTCACACTGCTTGAGTGTCACCCATACAGAACCAACAACTTGATTCTCCAAATCCAACACCGCATACGTGCTTCGATCTCTGCTTGCTAACCACTGTGTGAGCGTTTCCTGATCAGCAAATCTATCGGGATCATCAGTCAGTTTGCACACCTGGCTATCTCTTTTGGTTAACTCAATAATTTGTTGTTGTTGCTCTTGAGTCCAATTCGTAACTATTTGTAACTTCTCTTGGCCATCTTCTGTTTGTAAAGTTACTGATCCAATAGACTCTGTCATAGTATGCAGTATCATAGAGTAGTTGGACAGAAAAAAACATATGATACGATGCACATTTGAAGACGGCAAAACAGCGCAACTCAGGCATGTAGTTGTTGATGTACTATTGTTCAATGCAGCAAGGTCTGAAATTTTGCTAGTTCGCAGATCTCCAAATCTTAATAACGGTGGAAAACTTGGAGTAATTGGTGGATACGTGGAACCAAATGAAAACTGTGCACATGCTGCTAAGCGCGAGGTACTTGAAGAAACAGGATATACCATTGTGAATTTGGAACTGCTGGAAATTCTAGATGGTCCTCGACCAAAAGACGAAAGGCAAAATATTGCCTTTGTGTACACTGCTACCGCACTTGAAAAAGTAGGTGAACCAGATCATGAGTCTACTGAGCAGCTCTGGCTCCAACTCTCTGATCTGCCTGAAGAATCAGCCTTTGCATTTGACCACTACACTCATATAATGCACTATCTTGAATCTGCGAAAAGAGGAACTATATGAACATACGAAAAGCTGTAATTGCCTGTGCAGGATTTGGCACGCGTTTCCTCCCTATCACTAAAACCATCCAAAAAGAGATGTTGCCTATCCTAAACAGACCACTCATAGATTATGTTGTTGAGGATTGCGTGAAGGCTGGAATTGAGGAAATTATTTTTGTAGTCAAAGAAGGTCATGACATGGTTCGTGACTACTACACTGCATTTGATCAACTCACGGAGTATCTCAAGAAAATGGGAAAGTATGAAAAACTCGAGCAATTCACTCGCCCAGCGTATCCTGTTCAGTTCCAATTTGTGACACAATCTATGTCTGACCAGTACGGAACAGCAGTACCAGTCAGGCTAGCAGCTGACCATATTCGCAACGAAGATGCCTTTTTAGTGTTCATGGGGGATGATTTTATCTTCAACACTGACGACACCTCTGAGGCAAGAGCTATGATTGAGTTATTCACAAAGTCAGGTGCTACTGCCCTAGCAACATGCATTCAAAAAGAGCCCGATACCCTTCATAAATACGGCATTGCAGAAATCACAAAAGAAAAAGAGTATACATTCCTAAAAAACTTAATTGAAAAACCTGCAATAGGCACTGCGCCATCGAACTTAGCAAATATTAGTAAATATATTTTCACTCCTCAAGTACTTGCTGTTATTTCAGCACAGAACACTGATCCCAAATCTGGAGAGTTATACATTACGGACACAATCACAACAATTGCTCAGACAGAGCGTGTGGTAATTCATACCCCAACTGGTGAGTACCTTGATGGTGGTGATCCTGTCGGTTGGCTTAGAGCAAATTTGCTGGTTGGTAAACATCATCCAGAGTATAAATCTCAGATTACTGCTCTACTTAGTCAGTAAAAAAGAGACCTACTCTCCAAACACCACAACGTAGTACCCTTGGCTGTGCCGTACACACACATTGTTGTACCGCGAATCGAGTTGCGCCTCACGATGCCCTTTTGTAGAGGAGTCAAAACACCACTCAATGAGTGCAGCACCTGATTGCGCAATAAAAGAATCTCCAGTTTGCATGTTTCTACAATGTTGATATGCTAAGTTTTCCCCTATGCGTGCACCAGAATAATCTTTGAGTTGCTCTGGTGGATTCTCAGGATCTGCAAAATCTTTTTTGAACCCTTCGTGATTATCCAACCCACCATACGCTATCAAATCTGCCACTCGTTTCTCAGCGTATTTACACAATGCAGCATGCTCCACCAGTTGATGCACGTTGTGTGAGGAACGATATTGGTTTAAAGCCTGAATTACTTCACTGTCAGCAATTGGAGGGAATACCAATGGTTTGGGAGTTGGTGCCGAGATCTTCTGTGATACCGTACCTTTTGATGCAGCTGGTTTAGCAAATAATAGCACTGTCACTCCTACTTTCCCCAGCTTAGGATGATCAATAATCTCAGTAGCAATTCCAACACGAGAGAAATCAGGTTCATAGAGTGCCGTACTCTGGTCTTCAGATTGCATGATTGCCTGAGTAGTTGCAGACGTGTAAAAAGGTCCAATTAGGGTATGCTGACTGACCCATTCGTATGTGTAGTTTGCAGCCTTTAGTTCTGCTTCCAATACCTTCGTTATTTCGGCGTTCTCTTGGAGATAATCATGCTTTGCTAACTCTTGCTTTATGGCTTCAGAGGCAGAAGATAAAATTGGTTCTTCTATAAGTTCTGGAACACCTTCAGTCACTCGTGCTTCATTGAGGGCAGATAAGAGGGAAAATGTAGATAAATCAGGTTCTGATTTTATCGGGTTAGTTAACTGCTGCACTGATTGCCGATCCTTCACAAACCCTACTGTATACAGCAACTCGGCTGCCCACTGTGGTAGTGCTGTACCAGCCTGTGCCAGAAAGTATGCTCCCAAAATAACATTTAATCCTAGGCAAAAACCAATTACTGCTAGTCGAAGTCCCATCCATGCTGTATCAGTCACGGATGTAGTATACCGCAAAAACTTGCACATGCCTGTGAATTCTGTCATCATGATAGTCTGTACTCACTAAAATACTGCTATGAAAAAACTGATCTTTTCAGCTGCGACACTTGCTACCTTACAGCTTTTCACAAGCGCGCGAACTGCTCAAGCGCTTGATATCTCAATTACCCCAGACGGATCAATAGAAGTCTACACAGACTCTGTCTTGGGGACTGACAGTGAAAATGAATACAAACCTAAACGATATCCCTCTAGAGTGATCGCACCTGCAAACAAACAAGAAATTCGAATAAAAACTGACGCAGAGAAATTGAAAGTTGAGACAATCAATCGAGCAAATAAACAAGAGTACATACTTGATGCTCAGGATACAGACCGAATTAGGTTAAAAATGCCTGCTCGCCAGACTGAAGAACAGCAACGACTAGAAATGGCCAAGCAGCGTGCAAATAAAACTGATACGTCAGTTAGTGAACTTGAGCGACAAGTCAGAACACAAGTTGAACAGCGAGAGCTGGAACTGAGCAAACTCAGCCCAGAAGAGCGTGAAAAACGCAAACTTTTTTATGAAGAACAAAAAGAAAAAAGACAGGATAGAGCGCAGGAACAGCTCGAAATAAAAAACAACATTGGTCCAAATGGCCAAGAGCTCAACCTAGAAAGCAGGGGAATAAAAGCAGCACTTCGCAACAAAGCAGTCACCCTGGACCCTGAAACAAATAGCCTTATCCTCACCACACAAGATGGTGAGCAAAGAGTGCTGACCACCCTACCTGACCAAGCTGTTGAGCGCATGTTGGAAATCAAAGGTCTTACCGAAATTGACGCAGAAAACGTCGAAATTGAAGACGAGGATGGCCGTCTAAAATACGTTACCAAAGCACGCCGAGTCAAGCGTTTGTTTGGCATGTTTGAGAGACCAATTGAAACAGAAGTAAGTGTAGACGACCAATCTGGTGAAGTCACAGAAACAATGACTGAGAAACCGACTATAATTAGTAGATTTCTGGATCGGTTATCGTTCTAAAGTGAGTAGCCTAGTTTCTGCAATACAGGCACTATCAGCTCGACAGGAAGACCGAGCACACTGGTAAACGAGCCTTGAATATCTGAGATCAGTGCCATTCCAGATGCAAAGGCAGGTGAAAAACCTGCTGCCCAAGTAGTGACAGGATTTTCACTCACATACCTAGAAATGGCCTGATCCGAAAGTGGCCGAACCGACACACTTGATATAACAGTCGTGGACACCTCCCATGTATCCTTGTGCCAAACGCAACAGCCAGTATAGAGACTCATGGTACTGTTGGACTGGCGAGACAACATAGTCTCAGCTTCCTCCAAGGTTTTTGGTTTTTCTAAAATTTCATCACCCAAAGCCAAAAAAGTATCTGCCGTGATAATACAGGCCTGAGGAAACTGTGGTGCAATTGTTTCAGCTTTCAACTTGGCGATCAGCAGTGCTCTTCGTGCTAGGTCAGTATCCCTGATGGCTTGTTCGTCCACATCAGCTGCTACCACTGAAAATGGTATGCCCAGAGTTGCCAATAGCTCCCGCCGCTGCACTGACTGAGAACCTAATATCAACTCAGGAGGGGTTAGCTGGTTTGACTGTTTATCTAAATCCCGCATATACTTATGGTACGTGTACCGAAAGAATACCATGTTCACCACAATTCACCCACTCGCTATTTTACTCGCTGGCCTTGCTTCTATGCCTATCGGCATGCTCTGGTATGGGGTGCTTTTTGGCAAACAGTGGAGTAAGCTCATGGGTTTTACAACCCAATCTATGGCGAAGAACAAAGAGAACATGACCCGTACGTATGCTGCTCAACTACTGGCAGCACTTGTGCAAGCCTTTGTGCTTTCACTCATAATTTACTCTAGTAGAGTGTCTGAGGTTGGACAAATTGTGCTGTTGGGATTTTGGCTTTGGCTGGGCTTCACCGCAACCAGCACCCTCACCAAACAACTGTTTGACACACGCACGTTCACCTTGAAGTTATACTTGATAGATGCGCTACATCAGTTGGTAGTACTAGTGACTATGGCCCTAATATTAAGCGCGTTTCTTTAGAAGTTAGTCATCTCTGCTTGGATCGTTGAAAAGATTGTGTCAGCTGATGGCAATGAAGTCAGAATTGTTGGTAGAATGCTGGCTGCCAAAACCACCAAGATGAACCATCCAATACCAGCCACAGCGACTGCGACCATCACGCTATTTTTATGACCAAGACTCTCATCCCGCACTGCTAGGTAAAGCTTACCCACAAATGCCACCCAGATCCAACTGACTAAAGCCTGGTACAACAGTGAGGCTAGTGCAGCCACACCTTGCAAATCGGCAGACATACTCCTAGACACTTCATCAAAGATAGATCCCACTATCATTGTAATCAACACCAAAGCAGCAACTCTGCCCAAGATGCCGCCAATATGCCGCCGCACAACGGCTGCACTGCGCTCTAGAGCAGCGGTAGCAGGTGTGTCGAACAACACAATTTCAAACACTGAGAACATAAACCAAATAGAAAAAATCAAACCAGGAAGTAAAAACACCATCATACCTCCCAAAGTAATGAAGGTAACCAACAGTGAAGCGCCCAACACTATCCAGAAACTGCTAATGGCACGCCGAAATGCATGCATAATGCTTTCTTTTGGGTTAAATAGCACTCGAAGTATCGTGATCTGAGCAAGCAAACTTTCTATTATTAGTGCAATGATCAGAACCAAAAAAATTAAAGCAACTGGGCGAAGTAACTCAATATTGAGGAGCTCAGTTAATGGTGTCCCCTGCGAATATGCCTCAACAGCCCGCGCAACTCCCGCCGCTAGTGCTAGCATACTGGCTACAACCACCAAAGACATCTGAAGCAAGGAGTTCAGAACGCCGATTCCAAGTAGTGCCCCAAAACGTGTGGTGACCAACTGCCAACTTGCACGAAGCAACTCGGTTATACCTGGTAGTTGCTTGATAGCTGGTGAATCTTGCTTTCGAGTCTGTGTCGATTTTTTTGTAGTAGTTTTTTTCATAGATTAAAATGACCTTTCCATTACCTCCAGTTGTTCACGACAGGATTGTTCACATTCAAAAGCGGCAGCAGGATCTGAGCCATCAAGCCCAGAGTCACAGAGCTCTACACAGGAAACACACTCATCTACTAGTCTCTGCTTAGTGAGCACACACTGACCATCCACGATTCCACAGCTCGCATACTCTCTGCAAAAATCTCCAAGCTGGTACTCCATAGTACACATCTCTGGACCAGTCTCACCACAAGCAAGGTCTAACCCATGGCATGTCGTAAGCATACAGGGATCACCTGGCTCAAGCGTTGGTTTTGGCGCGCCGATTTCTGTTGTCCATTTACCTGTTTCTGAGTCTACCAATACCCTGCATCCAGAGAAAAGCATTCCCAAACTGAGCACCACACATACGACTAAAAAACGCTGCATTGCTCAGTATAGCATGGGAAGAGCCAGTGGTTAGTAAGCACTCATCTGGGCAATTATACGCATTAAATGCGTATTTAATTATTGACATAACTTATATTATAGGTTATAATAATCAACAGTTACGACCAACATATCAGCCGATATGCAAAGGCAACTACCTTAACAAGTCAAGAAGAATGCAGGGAGCCCTGAGTACTGTGGTTTGTGCCTGGTACACTTCGTCAATTGCTGATGATTGTGCGCCGTTTGGTACTACTAGCCAAAGTGCTCCGCCCCTCCCTGTATACACAGCAAAAAGGGAAGTTTGTATAGCAAGTTTTTCTCCAGAATTTTGTCATTGGACAAGCTGCTTTGTGCCACAAGTAAGTGGGGCATACAGCAGCTTGTCCTGACTGCCAGCAGTTCGCTGGGCAGAGGCAAGGAATTCAGATGGAGATTACAATGTTATACTTACCCAAAGAAAACAATCAGAGTTTTATGCCCGAAGAAAAAGGGCAAGGAATCATGGAGTACGCTCTCGTACTCATACTTGTATCAATCGTCATAATAGCCGTTTTGGCATTGCTTGGACCTCAAATAGGGGTCGTATTTTCCAACGTGAGATGCACGTTGGCAAACGGCGGCGACACAACCGCCAGAGAGCTCTGTAAAGCCCTCATAGGGGGTTAAGCAGAGCAAAATACCCTTCTCTGCGCTGTTTCAGGGAGGAGTATGCTTTTTTTTAATACAGTTCTAAACTCGCCACATGGCGGGTTTTTTTGTGGCTTGTTGCTCCCAACTTGCCTCTTAAACAACTTTGTAGTATGCTAGCATATATGGCAGAAAAAATTCTTAGATGGGCTCAGCTAAAACGAGCGAGAGCTGAAGAGGGAGTAAATAAAGGAATAGACCATGAGCATAAGCTTATAGATGACATCCAAGCAGCAATGTTTAATTCAGAGGGGATGTTTCAAGCAGCTCAGATACGACAGCTAAGACAGAATGCAGCTTTAAAAGCTGTCCAAAATGGTGATGTAAAAGCTGCACAGAAAATACTAGAGAGTTCGATTAGTAAGAAGAGGTAATAGAGCCACCTGCCTTAAGACTGCATTTTGTCGGTAAAACCTACATCACCTCGATACTACCCTCATGGCCAAGCTTTCCGTAAAGCTACAAAAACAATTACTGTCTGCTGGCATTGTATTGGTTGTTCTCTTCTACACCCTAGCAACACAACCTACTGAACTCCCGCATCAAGCATCTGCTAGCCCTACACCTACTACTTCACCGCATTTGGACCCATCACCTACTGTACTTGGGATCAACAACCTAGAGTTTGTTCCTGTCACTTCCATCACAGACGGTGACACCTTCAAAGTCCGCATCGGAGATTCCATAGAAACAGTACGATTAGTCGGGGTAAACACCCCCGAGACCAAAGATCCCCGCAAGTCAGTAGAGTGTTTTGGCAAAGAAGCCAGTGCCGCACTAAAACAACTGCTCACAGAACAGTCAGTACGACTAGAAAATGACCCCACCCAATCCAATCGTGATCGCTACGGGCGACTCCTACGCTTTGCCTTTTTAGATTCAGGACAGGATGTGGGGTTGTGGTTACTGGAACATGGGTATGCACTTGAGTCATTGTATAGTACCGTGCCCCATCGCTATCGTGATGCATATCTTGAGGCACAGCAAAAGGCGGAGGCTGAACATCGCGGGCTGTGGAACCCTGCTGTTTGTGAACAAGAATAACTAGTATTCTTGGAAGCTTTACATCCTATAACTTGTGATTTTTGATTTACTGTTGTATAATCAAACAATGTTTAAAGAAATACAATTAACACAAAATTGATCACACATTGAATTTGAAGCGGATGTGCAGTTTGACTTAACCCTTCCAGAACATCAACAAGCCTTGCTATTAGCGATTACCACCTTCAATACAGATTTTCACATGACAATGGTTGTTATTGCTGGGCAAATCAATAAAAAATTGGGTACAAATATATCCTTTGAATACCCCCATCTAGGTCAGCCTACTCCTGCTAACGCTATCCAGCTTATCGGTAAAGACTACTGGGTTGAAGGCAGTACTCTCTACTCCAGACCTCAACCACGCACCAGGCAACCCTATACTGGCGTCTACTGCTCCACTAGCGGCGAAGAAGATTAATTCCTGGCAAAAGCTTAGTCAGCCAATAATTCGGCCTCACACTCAGCAAATCTTCCAAAGTCTAGTGTGTATTTTAAAATTTCATCATTCATAAGGTCACTTTACTATATTTCAGTATCTTGTGAAAAGGCAACAGCTTGCCATAGAAAAACCATAAAAAAACAACTTTATTTAGGTAGTTTCTCTTTGATTAAGGGAATACTCAGAATTTTTTGCTTCACCTTTGCAATGTATGCATCCAAATCAGCTTCAGTAGTGGTATCATCTACTAACAACCCAAACAATTCAGTACTGTTAGTAAAAAACCCACTATCTGGATCTAAAGCTAACTTCATATAGATATCTAGTCTTTCTGAATCCGTTGCGACTAGTTGACCGAGTATCGCCAACCATACTTCTTCAACGTGGTTTGAGTAATACTTAAATAGCCTTGCTTTTCGTTCAGGTTTGCTCTCAAGCTTTACTGGTTCAGGTTCTGCTGCAACTTCATCACTTGGGTATAACACTTCATTCAATTCTTTTATTAACCTTGATACTCTCCCATAGAGATCAGATGCTACAACAAGCTTCTGCTTGCCCGTTGTCAATGCAAAATGCAATAGACTGTGTGTGTCAATTTTCTCTGAAAACTCTATCTTTTGTTCTGTAATTGCTTTTGCCACAGCAGCTAACTCAACTATTTTTTGCACTGTCTCACTAGTGTCAGGAATTTCAAGTTGTTTTGCTCTCAATGTATATGCTGAAACTATGTCCTCTAGACTATTTTTTCTTCTAATTCTTTCAGTTGCTTCAAAAAGTTTGTTCATAAGTAAATCTGAGTAATTACCTATATAGGGTACCACCTTATTGTACCACTAGCAGATTTACTGACTTACCGCTACGATTGAGAGTGTGATATCTAAACATGATGAATATGAACAGTGAAGATCTACAGCAACCAGCTAAAAATGAAACACTTCCCAATCCCGTACCTGAAGCCATGCTGCAAGAATTTGCACAAACAGCTTGTGAGTACGTTGCTACGTTGATAAAAGCTGATTCCCAAAATCTACCTTCTTTCATACACTTGAATTCCATGCCGCTCAGTTGGAGAGAAGTCCCTTTCGGCACTCAAGACTACAACTTCAAACTTGGCCCATATAGGTTCAGATTTAGAACAAATAAAGCGGCAATTGCTCATGATAGATTCTCTCTAAATTGGTCAATTTCACTAGCAGAAATTGATAATGCGGAGTTTGAAGCCATTAAATCTTCAGTGCTTGAAATGTCTGACATATTTCCAAATGAGAACACCACTTGATTTTGCACTACTAAGAATTACCCATTTGAAAAGCCTTATGCAGCTCGCCTCCAGAGATAAGAATCCACACCATGCATTCCTCCAAAAATCTATGCTCAGGCAGCTTCTTTCTAATCTGTTTACTTCTCAATCCCAGGAATTCCAAAATAAGTTTGTTGCTCATTTCATAGATCAAGACCATGAGTTGCTAGATATACACAAGGTACTTTCATCTGAGCTACAACCTGATGTAAAAAAACAGATTGCAGCTTCTCTCCAAAGAAAACTAGAACAAAACGAAATTTCTCTGCAAGATGCAAGAGAGATTTTATTTCAAGTATTTGCTGTACCAGAAGAAGCATCGTCAGTTTTCACCCAACTTCTGCCAAAACCTCCTCTTGTACATGCGTTTGATCCAACTCGTCACATCATTTCTTATGTAGCATCACTAACTTCCGATTCACGTGGACTTGGCAATCAGCACTGCGCTGAAATAATCGCTCATTCTGGCGCTACCACTCGTCCAGTAGTCATACATATTTTGCTTGACTTAGCTCGTACTAAAATCGCGCAGATTGGTGCCGACACATCTTTGATAGATCTGGAAAAAACACACATGCGGGAAGTGTTGCAAACCCTGCTAGTTGAGTTCTTTTCACGTTTTATTACTGACAGTCAAATGTCACAGCTCAGTCAGCCCACCAGACTATCACCAGCACTCATCGGAGTAGCAGAAATTGACACATACTCAATTGAAAATCATAAAGTCTACGCACAAGCTTTAGATGCTTTAGCTGCTGTTTTACAAGAAACACTCACAGCTTTTCCCGAACTTTCTGAATGGTTGCGCGCAAAAATCCTGAATGGTGAAGCTGTAAAAATTGACAGAGCCACAGCTCCCCTACAGGATCGCTCTGACACAGTAGTTCGTTTTTCTGTCACCCCACTACTCCGTATTCTCACAGCGGCAATCATTTCAACAGATTCAAAGCAATTTCCTCACCTAGATGCGTTGCGAACTACAGCACAAGAAATTATTGGCGTCCACCCTGCTGTTGTTTACGAATCACTCGTCTCATACAACTTTATGCTCTATGACTTATTTAAGTTCTCAAAAAATCGCACTCCCGAGCAATCTAAAAAAATTGCCCAAACTACTAAACTCCTAATTTCCTTATTTGCTCGCTCACTGATTTCTGCAAACCTTACCCATGGGTCTTTCCGATTGCTTGATGGTAGGGTTGATAGCACTCTTCCTGCTTCCGCTTTACTACCTTCTCCAGAATCAAATAATATTATTTCATCACTCCTAAACCAGTCTGGTATCCCTATTGACTCATCTCACATGCAATCATGGGAGCAATTGGCTAAATTAGCTGAGTAGCTCGCTCACAACCCATGATACGTCTTATCCCCCAAAAACCCCGTCACCTCGGGCCGAATCACCGAGCCACCCAATAGTGCTGCCGGCATCAGGGTAAACCCACCAAACCGATCATTGACCGCGTCCAACGCTTGACTCACCCGCTCACGCTTGGCGACTTCTGGGAAGAGCGACTGCTGCACTGCATCCATCGGCTGCAAGCCACTCACCCACACGCCAAACTTGATAACTGGGAACTCTCGCTGCCAGTTACGATACAGTTGGCCATATATAATCGGAAAAATCTCACTGCTGTGGCGCACCCAGTGCTTGAGTGTGCGGTGTGCTGACCAAAAGCCGTCGTGTCCCCACAGAGCAATGCCAACTTTGCGACCTGCCAACTGCATATGGCGAATTTTGTAGGTGGCTTCCTCGAGGAGATTGAGGAGTATGCGTTTGATAACCTGCTCGTCATTCTCTAAGCGATACCCCGTGATCGTCCGCCCCACGCTCTGCATGTGCTGGACCGTGCGCTGGTGGGTGAAAAAATGTGGCTCTTCTCCCAAACCCATCAGTCGCAGCTCTTTGCTCCAGAATGGGCCAAAGGCTTGTTGGAGTGTTTCGTCGTCCAGCAAATTTATCATCAGGGGTGTAGTCACCCCAAACCGTCGCAAGCGTTTTTCCAGGCGAAAGCCAATGCCACACACACTCCCAAACGGTGTGTTTGCCAGGAGCGCATCCATATTTTCTGGTGTGACCTCGGTGACACTGCCTTTGGGCGAGACTTCGCCAGTCATTTTTGCCAAAAATTTATTGTGGGCGATGCCTACGTTACACGTCACCCACTGGCCGAGCGCGTCTTTTATGCGCTGCTGCGTCATTCGCCCATAGGCTAGTAGATCGGGGGCAAACGGCTCGCAGCCCGTCATGTCCAAAAAGGCTTCATCAAGCGAGAAAATATCAGCACTGGGGCTGAGGGACTTGAAAACCTGACTGAGTTTATGGGTGCACGATAAGTACATCTCGAACTTAGCGGGCACGGGCAACAGCTGTGGGGCTTTTTTGAGAGCATCTACTAGGCGTTCCCCAGTTTTAACCCCTAGCTGTTTTGCTTCCTTGGAAGCGGCAATGATGCAGGTGCGTCCTTGCTCCTTGACCACCCCGATTGGTCTGCCGCGCAGCGATGGGTTCTCCTGCTGCA
>CAZSJW010000012.1:0-40336 GCA_964607285.1 uncultured Pseudomonadales bacterium | reverse complement strand
TAGAGCGACAGCCTTTTAAGCTGTGCGTCCCGGGTTCGAGTCCCGGCGGACTCACCAAGTACCAAAAACTCCTGCGTTAGCGGGATTTATTGCGCGTTTAAGGGTGTGTTTGTAGAAGAGATTCTCTAGTTTTGCTCACTGTATCTTGGCTTTTCCCATAGGAATTACAACAGGCCTATACTCACCCGTGGCAAAGTCACTTTCGATAAGGGTGATTTGTGCATTTGGGACTCGCAGTTGACATATATGTCCGTACCGACAAGCCAGCACCTGGGTGTTTGGAAGTAAGTCGAGCACACTTTCTTTTGGTACCCAATCATCAATAAACAAAACTGAGTTACCTACTGCAGGTGCAGATGGGACTTCAAAAATTTCAAACGCTATTGGCTTGCCCTCACTGGTTACATATATGTATCCGTCAGGGTCGTTTTTACTACCAACTACTATGTGGTCAATTTCACTCCTTTGTGCATGGGTTGTGATGTCTGTTTCGAGAAATTTCTGTATGGTCTTATGCGCTGTTTCATTAGAAAAAGCAAAGCAGGTGTTCTGCTGAGGGTCTAAAGCATATCCGCCCACACTTTCGGCCATGTGGAGTACTTTAGGATTGTTTGTTAAACCAATAAAGTAGGCATCGTTTTGTGAAAAGCCTTTATTGCGGCACATGAAGTTAAACAAGGTTGATTAAAATAATTCGCTACCTCTGCCACTTCCTCTGTGTTTTGATTCCATATACAAATCTGCTCGCAATGCGTACTTTGTAACTAATTTCTGTATATCTTCATATGCAGTATGTATGCCATGTTTCTGTGTGAGGTAGTCTTGACTGTGTTCATGATGTTCAAAAAAAGACACCAGTGAGTATATGCTCATAGCACCACTTAAGTCAGACAATGCTTCTTTGTGTACTCCCCTGCCAAAGTTTGCTCTAGTCAGAAAATCTGGATTTGTGTGGTCAAGTCCGACGTCTTTCAGCAGTTTTACTCGCAGTTGAAGCGATTCGTCTAACGTTGTAACAGAGCGCGTTTCAAATGTTTTCATGTGCTTGTTTCTTTCGAGAGAAGTCGTTGGGCAGCCGCATGGATATTGCAGTAAAGGAATACGCCGTTTCCATTGTTGCTGTCACCAGTGCCATAGTGTTGCATTCATCCATACTCTATAAATCCCCAAGAAATCCAGGCATGTACTGGTGACCAACCCCCAGAAACCTGATCGCCTCTATCATTTGTATCTGCCAGTAGTTTTTCACCAACAGCATATGTATCAAACGTGCGTATGGCATACTCAACTAGCTTGCGACCATACCCTAGTTTTCTATATTCAGGGTGGGTTGCTAGCGCAAGGATTGTCACATTCTCTGGCAGCAGCAAGCTTTGTGTCGCTAGCAGTGCAGCGACTGGTTATAGTGCTGATTCCGAAAACAGTGTAGCGTACGCTAAAAAAATGCGTTGTGTTGTTTCTTGTACAGAGGCAGGCATAGTTAAATTGGTTTCGGTGTGTGCAAAGGCTCGCAGTAAAACATCTCCATGCAACCATCTGTTCTTTTTTTCTGGATTAAACTGTCCGCCAAACGTTGCTTGCAGCGGAGCTGCCATGATTTCAGCATTTTGTTGTGTAGCAAATTCTAGTGCAAGTCCAGACCAGCCAGGGACTGGTTGTACTTCCAAAGCGGGTGACAATGGAATTGCAGTAGGTGGGTTTTCAAGTTTGACGAGGCTCATGTTGTTTGGAAATGCCGTATAATTGAATGTCACACCTGCATTTACGAATATAAACGATACTAATTATATCATTTATGCCTGAACTACCTGAAGTTGAAACCATCGCGCACAAGCTTGCTACCCATGTTGTAGGCAAAACTATTGAACATATCTTAGTTCACCATAGTAAAAGCTTTCAGGGTGACACTGCTCTGCTCATCAATCAGCCAATTGTATCCATTTCCCGCCGAGCCAAGATCATATGCATCCAGTTCCCAAATGCACTAAACTTGTTAATCCATCTGAAGATGACAGGCCAACTCATTTATACAGACTCCAACACAAGGCTTGGCGGTGGTCATCCCACTGCGGATTGGGTGAGTGCTCTACCAAGCTCTCATACTCGGATAGAGATGACATTTTCAGACAATGCGAAATTATTTTTCAATGACATGCGGTTGTTTGGTTGGTGGAAAGTGCTGACTGATGACCAGGTGCAGCTTGAGCTAGCTCGACTAGCTCCAGACATTATTGATCCCACTCTTACTTCCACCTATTTGCATGATCGATTTCTGAAAACGAGTATGCCAATCAAAGGTGCTCTCATGGATACCAGATTTGTCAGTGGTGTTGGCAATATTTATGCGTGTGATGCCTTAAATCTAGCGCGCATTAACCCTTGGAGGATTGCTCGATCGTTGCAGACCATAGAAACTGAGGCACTGTTTGTTGCAGCAAAAACTGTCATTGAAAGAGGCATACAACTAGGTGGCGCAACCATTGACGCATACAGAAATGTAGAAGGTTTTTCGGGTCAATATCAAGATGTCGTTTTGGTCTATGGTCGAGAAGGCAAACCTTGTTATAACTGTGGAGCTTTGATTCAAAAAGCTAAGATATTAGGACGTGGGACATATTTTTGTGCGCAGTGCCAAGTTTAAAAAGTTGGTGTATTTACCACGTGGTTTGATTGCAGTACACTAGGGCGTATGAACGAAAACATTGTTGGTGAGCGAGCAGAAAAAGTATCACCATTTATTGAGTTTCCAAAGCTTTCTGATGAAGAGTTTACAAGATTAAAGGAAAGAGTTGTAAAGGCTCTTGAGCAACTAAAAAATGACAGTCGAGCAGCAAAAGCTGGTACAGCTGAGTATAGAGAAGAGCTTGATCAAATAGCCCTAGCACTCCACGACATCAAGTTAAGCTGGAAATACGGCGAGGCTCGGCCAATCATGACGAGTATTGATTTACCAGCTGCTCTGCGTACCGCTGGATTATCAGAAAGTATGCAAGCAGAAATTATTGCATTGTCTGAAGCACTAGCCCCAGATTTAAATGAAACCTATAATCCAGCCGCAAGTGCTGAGGATTTGAATGCACTGGTCTCTGAAGGGAGAGGTGTGTACAGAAATCATGTTCTTGAAGTGTCTGGTGAAGACCTAGAAGTCATCCACTATGTAAAGGGTCTAGGGAGCAAGGAGTTAGTCGGCGAACACCCCGAGGCTCTTTTTGCCGCTTTTCCTCAGTCTGTAAGTGAATTGCATTTTGATGACGCAGCAGGTATATCAGGCTATCCCCGTGTGATCGGGACTGAGTCAGGGCTTTGGGGGAGTCATGAGCATATTAATTCACTCGTTTTGTATAAGCTTGCTACTGATCACTTTGGTATCACTAGTATTGCTGAAGCAATCAAAAAGAAAATCCCCATCCCGAGCGGATTGCGAGAACACCACGATATTTCTCTGCATTTGCAGGAGTTAATTCTTCAAAAATATGAATATTCAACAAACGTTGTTGAACAGTCTAACTTGCGCTGGATTGGTAATTGGCAACCATTTGTTACCGTGGGAACCTGTGTCCCAGGAGATAAAAGATTTTCTCGTGTTCTTGATACCTTAAAAATGACAAAAAGCGATGAGAAATCCAAGTTGTTTCATGATATTAATGACCTAGATCGAGCAAAGTTTCTTGGTCATGCTTTGTCTACCATGTGTTCCCTGGGTGTTGTTTTTAGTAGAGTGAGTAGTCACGGGCAGAATGCGTATAGAGTTGCTGACTCTGACCTACCAGTTGCGGATTACTCAGACCTATTATTTTTAGGATCACTGCAGTCTAAAGAAGGTCACGGGATGTTTGTACCCCCAGCAACGTTTTTGACTCGAACTGAACGACAAGCTGAGGCAATTTTTCAAATGCTTGCTTCAACCGATGGATTACGCCCTTTGCCATTTCCATTTTCTGAGAGTGGTGTTGGTTATGATGAGGTTTGTGAAGCAAATGCGGTGTTTTGGAATGAAATAACTGACAAGTATGATTTTGCTTCAACCCCTGATCAGCAAGCATGGGCCAGCATGTACTTCTATACCTACTTTGAGTGTGCAGTATCACAACTCATACTAGAAAATGTCACAGATGAACAGCAGAGCGTTTGGAAATCAGCTGGTGATTTACAGAGAGAGTTGTTGCATGAAAATGACCCTACAGGTTTCTTAGTTCAGATATTAGATAAAGGGATAGATGGGGACGTTCCAGATTCAAGTGTGCATTACATGAGGGACTTTGCTGACAGTACTGCAGTTGCAGCAATGCGCAAATTCATTCGCACTGGTGATACTGTACACTTGCAATACGACTCTAGTCTTGGCCCTGTATGCGGCATAGCAGAGTTAGTCCACGGACTGGAAGACGATACGTTTAAAGCTGAGTTTGTAGATCTTTTTAGTAGAATGCAGCGGAAAAGAAGTTTTATAGAACTTGAGGCCAGTGAGCACTCTACTAAGAATATAGACTGCATCTACCTGTTTGAGAATAAGCATCTTGAGAGAATACATGAATTACTTAAAAACGCTCAGTACGATGAAGCTAAGAACTTCACTAAAGCACTGTATTTACTGATGAGCCTTGGTATGGCGCAGGAGTCAGATGTACATCCTGAAGCTCATGATATGAGTATATCAGTATGGTATGGAAAAAAGTTGCTTGAGGCAGAACCCTCAGAATTCCTAGAATTGACAAAGCAAATAGAGTACTTTGCACAGGTTAGAGAATTTTATTCAAAGGCGTGTGGGAGTTTATTTTTCAGTGTGATGAGTGATGACAAGATTGATATATTTGATTTTGTACAGGAAGAAGGTTTAACACACCCGAGAGATATGATTGTGAACATCATGGGTATGTTTTATAAGGATGCATCAGTAAGATCGTTTATTGAGTTTTACTTAGAGAAACAAAATGAAATTCTGAATAAACACAAAAAGACTTTTATGCCAGATTTAGATGCTATTCTTTTAGAACTGGATGAGTTTGTAGACGAAGTTGGTTCCTCTATGCCAATGCTACTGGTTGCACACCAAATGAATGCGCTGAATATCACTCGCAGGTTTCAGCCAGAAAAGGCTCATTCTCGATTTGAACTTGCCAAAGCGGCATATCGAAAAGTAGAGGCACTTGGTTTGTCTGAAAGATCTGGTTGGTCACAGATAGCTCAAAAGCTGGATGGTATTCAGTGGAAAGACGAGTATCTAAAAAGAGCTGACCAGTATAGAAAAATGGGGCTTACCCGTGTTGCAGATAGATTACTTGAAAACGTTAAACTTTTTTTCTCCAAAAAGTAGTTGTCTCACACAATCAAGTACTGTTTCAAAGTCTCAGCAGCCTTTTCCAGCTGTTGCTTTTCTTCCCAATTAAGCTTAGTTTGCAGTGTTTGTGATACGCCATGTTTCCCAACAATACAGGGAACACTCAGTGCAATCCCACTGATACCTAGATAGTTATGCAGTGGGATTGATACAGGTAACACTGATTGCGTGTCATTCAAAATTGCTGAAACTATGTGCGAAACTACTACGCCAATTGCATAGTACGTTGAACCCTTGCTTTGAATTATCCGATACGCTGCAGTTCTCGCCAGCTCATAAGCTTTGCGTGCTTTTTCCTCAGAAAATTCTGGAAATGCTGACAGTGGTTGCCCTCCAACTGTAGCACCACTGATGGCGGGGAATGAGTGATCACCATGCTCACCCAGTATATATGCATGAATACTTTTCGGATGTACCTTTAGGAATTCTGAGAGGTGAAATCTAAATCTGGCGGTGTCCAGGGTAGTGCCTGAGCCAAAGATCCGCCCTTTCGGCCAACCTGCTACACGGTAGGCTCGGTAGGTCAGAACGTCAACTGGGTTGGAGACGATTAGTACAATTGATTCTGGGGCATGGGTGACTACTTTCTCCATGATGTCTTCTATTATTTTTGTATTTTTAGCGGTGAGTTCAAGTCGTGTCTCCCCTGGCTTTTGAGCAGCACCTGCAGTGATCACTATTACGTCACTACCCGCAATGTCTTTGTAGTCGTCTGTAGATTGGACAGTCACTGGGTGCAGGAAACTCATGCCATGCTCAAGATCTAATTCTTCCCCAATAAGACGTTCTTTATCCCTGCCGACCAACATAAGTTCATCAATTCCACCATGATGCAGCATCGAGTACGCTGCTGTCATGCCTACGTTGCCACATCCTATAATGCTTACTTTTGTTGATTTACACTGCATGTTGCCTCTATTCTTGCACTCAGTATGGCACTTCCTGAAAAAACTGGCAAGCTACTTACAACTCAGTTATACTGAAACTATGCGTGAAAGTGTAGGAACATTAATTGCTATAGTGTTGGCTTTCGGTGCTGTGGCAGTTTCAAGCGTCTCCCTGTGGCTGGCAGTTCAAGCGCGCCAGGCTGATCAAGAGATTGTTTCACAAGTGCAGCAGGTAGTAGACACTCGAGATACCGTTGCAGAAGACAATACAGTGAAAGAACTACAAGTAATTGTCGAACAATTGCGCTCAGATGTAGCATCCCTTTCTGCCAGTGTTGCTGCTCAGCCGAAAACAACAACACGAGCTGCAGCAACTACCCAGGCAAACACCAACGCACAAGTCAAAGAATACTTTGTGTATTTAGGGACAGGTAGTTCTACGAACTTGTCTTGGACGGATATTGATAGTGCTGCCGCAACCATCGACACCAGTCAGTATGGGAGCATCAAGTCAGTCAGTCTGGAAGCCACACTTTCGATTATCTCTGGTGAAGTTTCAGCTCGACTCAAGAATAAAACCACAGGTGCAATTTTCCATTTGTCTGAAGTGATGCACAACACAAGCACTTCACAGTGGCGAACATCGCAAACGTTTCAGTTGCCTAGTGGTGCTCAGCAGTATGTAGTGCAAGTACGGTCATCTAATGGAGAAATTGCTCGCTTAGATGGCTCGCGGCTTAAGATTGTTGTTCAGTAAGTGCTTCCTTTACGGCTGTGGCTATGTCTTTAGGGGTGAGTTTATAGGCTTTGAGCAACTCATCGGGACTTCCAGACTCACCAAATTGATCATTCATGCCTAGCAATCGCTGTGGTGTACTGGTGCCTAGTTGTATAGCACACTCACCAACTGCAGAACCCATACCGCCTGCTATCTGGTGTTCTTCAACCGTTACAACCACCTTTGTTTGAGTAAACGCCCGCTTTACTGCTTCACAGTCGAGTGGCTTTATAGTGTGCATGTTGAGCACTCGTACAGAAATATCTTGTTTTTCTAAAATTTCAGCTGCTTCCAGAGCTGCAGCTACCATGGTGCCACAGGCAATGATGGTTGCGGTTGTGCCAGGGCGCAGCTCTATTGACTTGCCAATTTCAAATAGAGTTTGTGCGTTAGTCACAGCATCAGTCTCGTACTTAGTTATACGTAAGTAGCTAGGGCTGCTTAGTTTAGTCAGAGCGTGGATGGCTTTTCTGGCTTCTTCTTTGTCCGCGGGTACCACCACTGTCATATTCGGTAGAACACGCATAAGAGCTATGTCTTCTAAGCCTTGGTGTGTTGCTCCGTCAGGGCCAATTGAGACGCTTGCATGACCACCAACTAGTGTCACGGGCAGATTAGAGTAACAAATGCTAGCACGAATAGGTCCCCAGTTGTTAGCAGGGCTAAAGGTTGCATAACTGGCGGCTACAGGGTGCTTACCTGCAAGTGCTAAACCAGCTGCTACCCCTGCCATGTTCTGCTCAGCAACTCCGAGGTCTATAAAGCGATCTGGGCAACTCTCTGCAAACCAATGCATGCGAGTTGACTCAGTCAAATCTGCACACAAGCCAACAATGTTAGTGTTGTTTTGAGCAGCTTCGAGTAAGCCTTGACCAAATCCGTCTCGTGAAGTGTTCTTTTCTGCCATAGGTACTCCGTTACTCCCAGTCAATCTGCCCACTCAGGCTGCGCAACTGCCTAAGTGCAGTAGCTGCTTCAGCAGATTTTGGTGGCTTGCCATGCCACTCAAACTTATTCTCCATAAAGCTGACTCCTTTGCCCGGAATGGTGTTGCAAACCAAGGCAGTAGGTTGATCGTGAATAGAGTGGGCTTGGTGCAGTGCATCAACGACTGCCTCAATGTTGTGCCCATCTACTGAGAGGACACGCCAGCCAAAGCTTGTAATCTTTTCTTCCAGTGAGTGGAGGGGCATGATGTCTTCCGTGTGTCCGCCGATTTGAATGTTGTTGCGATCAATTAGTACGGTCAAGTTTGTCAGGCGATTTTTTGCTGCAAACATATACGCTTCCCAAGTTTGCCCTTCTTGCTGTTCGGCATCACTGAGAAAACAGTACACTCGGTTTGGTTTTCCATCCATGCGTAGGCCCAGTGCTAACCCCGCAGCCTGAGAAAGTCCCTGGCCGAGCGGACCTGATGTGTTCTCCACACCTGGTGCTGAACCAATTTGTGGGTGCCCTTGCAACCGTGACTTAAACTGGCGCAAGGTCATGACTTCCTTGGTTGGGAAGTATCCCGCTTCTGCAAGAGTGGCATAGAGGACAGGACAAATATGCCCGTTTGAAAGTATGACGCGATCCCTACCCTCCCAGTTGGGTTGGTTGGGGCGATGTTTGAGGACGGCAAAATAGAGTGCGGTAAATACGTCTGCCATGCCGAGTGGTCCCGCGCTGTGGCCACTGCCAGCTTTGAGAAGCATGCGAATAATTAGTCTGCGGATGCGCAAGGCAACTTGGTTGAGTTCAGCTATAGTGCTTGGATGATTGCTGCGCCTATCAGGGTGTCTCTCACCTCTGAGCGCTTGTTTGATGGGCATTGCCTATAGTGTACGAGAGGTGGGGGTGGTTTGCAACGTTGAGCAAGTTCTTACTCAATCATCACTGACTATCTTGCGTAGCTGAATGTGTGTTGTAAGACCAACGCGTCATGTCCATTACTCGAGGCCAACTGCACTGTATAGTCGCCTGCGAACGCAATTGCATCAGAAGTATCTACATTTACATCATACACGGATGGAGTAACACTTTTTAATCCTGTTCCTGTTTTTGTATCTACCCATTTGCCACCACGCAGTTCAAAGACGGCAATGATTTCTGCGGGCTTGCTATTCACAGCAGTATTACCCCAGATAACCAACGTGTGAATACTCTGTCCACTGTCATTTTTAGCCTCGATAGCAACCATTCTAGCATTTGACGAATAGGCAAACTGTTGTGAACCAGGAAATGTAATTGGCACTGAACCAACAGCAGCTCCCTCAGCTGCATTTTTTATTCTAGGAAACTTTATGAAAGACCTGCCTGTTTCCTCGATGTACAGAGCCGAATCTGCACTACCTAACCTGAAATGGTAGAAATTGTTTACAGGAAGTGGGGCTGCTCCATGAATATCGATGTCAACTGCAAGTACAGTATCTAGTAAAGGTAACTCTTTGGCAAAATGAATACCTGACTCGACTATTCGATCCCCAACGAATTGTTGGCCAATTTGGCTTAACTCCAGTATTGTGCCGTTTGCGTCAAATTTCACTAAGCGACCCAATGAGGCAGTAGCAAGAAGCAGCCCAGGTTGATCAGCACTGAATCTGTATCGGTTTTCAGGATTGATAACTTGAGTCTTAATGGGTGTCTGTGGGTCAGGTGATTCATTGGTGTTACAGCTCGTGAGCAGAGAAAATAGTGATCCAGATATAATACCCTTTGAAAGCAAAGTTGCAAGGCCTGTTTGTAAAAACTCTCTTCTGTTCATTACTGTAATTCTGTTAGTGTTTGGCTATAAAACAAGCATATATCATTATGGGTCATAGTATGTCTGATATTTCAATCAAAAAAACTGTATACTACGACCATGTACGTACCCACCTCAGATACCCTTCTGCTAAACAAACCCCGCGGTTGGTCTAGCCACCAGGTGGTCAATTGGGTACGCAAACAAACAGGTGAAAAGCGAGTGGGACACACTGGCTCACTTGATCCACTAGCAACAGGATTGCTAATAATCCTTGTTGGTCGTCAGGCAACCAAACGTCAACATGAGTTTCTCAAACTAGACAAACGGTATAGCTGGGAGGCTCAGCTAGGGGTAACGTCGGATACCTATGACAGCACTGGTGAAGTAGAGCGCACAGCGTCGGAATCACAACTTCGCCAACTTTCAGAAGCAGATGTCTTGACAGCTGTTCGCACCTTCACGGGGAAGTTAGAGCAAACAGTTCCCGCCTTCTCTGCCGTCAAGCGACAGGGTAAAAAATTATATGAACTTGCGCGTGCGGGAAAAATAGATCTGGAAACATTGCCCAGTCGAGCTGTAGAAATCTATTCTCTAGAACTTGAGGCTTTTGACTGGGTCTACGACCCACGCAGCCTGTGGACTGGTGACACCCTGCGAATTAAGGGCTCAGTACACTGCAGTTCTGGCACCTACGTCCGCTCGCTCATCCACGACATTGGGCAAGCACTCGGCGTTGGCGCAGTGTTAACTGATTTACATAGAACAGCCATTGGTCGATACTCTGTGAAAGAAGCCGATATCATCCATGATGCAGCAGAAAACGCCTCTTGAACTCCCCACACTAAACGAGCTACACTGAGTACGCACACTGTTTCTGGACGGTGTACTTTTGCGAGCTTACAGCAAGAAAGTTGAACTAAAGATGCAGTCTGATCCGCAGCGAGTATTTATGATTGGATGGGAGTACCCACCGCACAATAGTGGCGGCTTGGGTGTAGCTTGTGCGGGCATGACGAAAGCTTTGGCGGGCAAACACACTGACATACACTTTGCTCTTCCCTACCATCATGACGAAATGGTATCGCATATGCATGTGTTAGATTGCTCCGACCCATCCTGGTTTTCCAGTGACCCGACCCTGCGATTTCAACCACCCCTAGGTGTGTATGAAACAGGAACTTTGATTGCAACCACCCCCGATGGGAATACAGACACCGAGCGAATGCGCTTGCTGCCACAATCCGAAATTGAGCGAAAAGTTGCGGAATATGCAGATCAAGTAGTCCAAAAAGGTAGTGCAATCAAGCAACAGTTTGACGTTATCCACGCGCATGACTGGATGTCACTTCCCGCTGCAGCTGATCTGCGCCAAAAAACGGGCAAACCAATGATTGCACATATTCACTCCACTGAGTTTGACCGCGCAGCGTTGCAAACAGGCAACCAAATGATAACGCAGATCGAGAAAGCTGGCATGGAAGCAGCCGATCAGATCATAGCCGTTAGTTATTACACCAAACGCTTGCTCACAGATCGATACGGAATTGCCGCCAACAAAATCTCAGTCGTGCACAATGGCATTGATCCAATCGCTTTTGCTCCACCAATAGTGCCAGCATTCGCTCCAAAACGCCCTGTGGTTGCATACATGGGTAGACTTACCGTGCAGAAAGGTATCGAGTATTTCTTGTCTGTCGCGCGCAAAGTGGTTGAAAAAGTTCCGAATGCATTATTTGTTGTGGCAGGATCGGGCGACATGTACCACGAACTACTGTTCCGCTCAGCGTATGACCAACTATCTGCCTTAGTACTGTTTAGTGGATTTTTGCGTGACAGCCAGCGAGAGCGATTACTCGAGCGAGCTGATGTGTTTATGATGCCTTCGATTTCTGAGCCGTTTGGCTTGGTTGCGCTTGAGGCAGCACAGCGACACACACCAGTCATTGTTTCCAAAAATGCTGGGGTTGGCGAAGTCCTTCCAGGCGCAGTTGCTGTCGATTTCTGGGATGTTGATGTGATGGCGGCAACAGTTACGCAGCTGCTTACTAGCTCCTCTGCACATGCAAAGCAGGTCTCCGCACAACTTGCCGATGTACAAAAACTTACTTGGGGCAAAGCAGCAGACCAAATTTCCAGCGTATATCGCAAGGCGTTTCTTGGCAAGTAAGCTTTGTTCTGCTAGGCTGAGTGCTCTATGCCACAGATTTGCTTATATTTACAGCTGCATCAGCCCGACAGACTTCGGGAGCTAAGTTTGTTTGATGTTGGTGCGATTAAATCTCAATACTTTTCAAAAGGTAAATCCGATGATAATCGGAAAATTTTCCAAAAGGTGGCTGCTAAATCGTACCTTCCTATGTTGCGGCTGTTGAATGTCTTGACTGAGCGACACGCGGGATTTTCTTTTGCGCTGTCTTGCTCGGGGGTATTTCTGGAGCAGGCTGAGCGGTACGAGCCTGAAGTGTTGCGCTTGTTACAACAGCTGGCCAAATCTGGACAAGTTGAGTTTTTGGCAGAAACGTACTACCACTCGTTGGCCAGTTTGTACTCTCCAGCAGAGTTTGAGCGACAGGTACGCCAACAGTATGTGGCAGTGCAACAGCTGTTTGGATTGCGCCCGAAGGTGTTTCGCAACACTGAGCTCATTTACTCTAATGCAGTTGCTGAGCAAGTTGCTACACTGCCCTTCCCGATTGCTGGGATGCTAACTGAAGCAGTTGATCGGTATCTGGGTGGCAGAACCAAGACTCAGGTATTTCAGAGCACTGGCACGCCTTCTCTGCCTTTGCTGCTAAAGCATGCACAACTATCTGATGACGTGGCGTTTCGGTTCTCAGATCGGAGTTGGGATTGGTATCCTTTGACTGTGGATCGATATTTGGATTGGGTCCAGGTCTATGGTGAAACAGAGCTCTTAAACTTATTTATGGACTTTGAAACTTTTGGTGAACATCAATGGGAAGACACAGGCATTTTTGATTTTTTCACACAGTTTGTTGCGCGCTTTCTTGATAAGAAATGGAACACTTTCACAACACCTACTAAAGTTTTTTCACAAGTTTCACGAAACACGACATTGCCAGTATACAACGTTCACGAACCAATTTCCTGGGCCGATGTGGATAGAGATTTGACAGCTTGGAGGGAGAATGCATTTCAGCAAGATACGTTACGGATGATCTATTCTCTTGAGTCAAAGGTGCTTAAATCAAAGAATAAAAAACTACTAAGTGATTGGCGGCGCTTGCAAACAAGTGACCATTTTTACTACATGTGTACCAAGTGGTCTGCAGATGGGGATGTGCATGCGTACTTTAGTCCGTACGATTCGCCGCAAGAAGCATACCGAAGGTACACTATTGTATTAGCGGATGTGGTGGGGCGGTTGAGGTAGTTTTTAGTACTGCCATGCTTAGAAAAGCCCCAAGGACGTTGACAAAGTATGCACACTAAGTTTCAATTATGTATATGAATATGGAAGAAAAGCTTGGGCGACGGATAATAGACGTGCCAATTCAAAATGCACATTTTGCCATCAGAAGAATGAAAACCCCTACAGGTTCTCAACTTAAACTAGCAATGCAAGTTGACCGACATGCTGGTGAACCAGATTTTGTAACACTAAATGATCCGCTGCAAGTAATTATTTCACTACTGAAAAATGCAAAAGTACACACATTGAGTCAGGATCATAATGCTATAGAAACAAACCTAACGCATTTTGAGGATAACGTTTTACCTCAAAGAATTGAATCGAGCATAGGTCCATATCGATAACTATTTCAACCAACAGAATCAAATCCGCTCCCTGCATCCGCTCAATGGAATCAATTTTATCTTGATTTGGTTCAAAAACTCTATGATGAATTGGACGACAAATCCGTAAATCTCAAATCTATCACAAGCAAACTTAAGTATGTATTGTATAAAAAAACTAGTACGCAGAGACCAGAAACATTTGAAGAAGCCGTAGCATATCTCAACACTATTAAAAAGCTAGATGCTGCTTCCCAAGCTACTAATGGCATGGAACGTATTAACACCAACGATGGTAATGCAGCGGATTATTCATCACCCAGATACATCGATGGAGTGCCCGTGGTCGTATTGGATAAAACACAGGTTGAGATCGATCCTTTTAAACCTTTCGTAATTGTTCGCACCTCGAATCCAGAAGAGTTTATTAACACTTTAGAAAATTCTGAAACACAAGTTGTAGTAGTTTTTGATCCCACAAGGCGAATTCCTCTATATAAAAAATACTCTCCAGGTAAACGAGGAGGAGTGATAGATGAATCCGATGGCGAATTGATTAGCCAACGTGGAGGACTCTACAATTTGACAATACATTCAGAAGCGCGTTCGAAAATTAGGTATGCATTTGATTTACATGGCAAGACGCTTTCCCTTACATTTCTAGTTGATAACTCATCGGTTTTAGATGCATTACATAGCAAGAACTCGATAGGATTTGAGATGGACAACTCCCCAGAACTACTAGCTATGGTCCTAGACCAAGAAATTAAGAAACTAACTCATATCGTTGACTCAAAAATTGCCGAAATAATTGTAGATGAGAGAGGTGCAGCTAGAGCTATATTGGTTGCAGCCGTTTCAGTAAATATCATTGCAAGTCTTTTAACACAAAATTCTGGTACAGCTATTGTCGGTAGTTCGGCCTTACTCTACACAGTAAATGACTTACTCCTGGGCGCATTTGCAAAAGTCAGAAGGAAAAAGTTGCATCAACACTTTGCAACGTATAAGGAAAGTCAGCTGATCAATCAACTGCAGGAACTATTGGATGAAGTACAACCACAGGTTGAAACAACTTTCACTCCATACAGTGATGCAAATACACTAAGAGTAAGAGACCGACTTTCACATGATGTTACAGATGAAAGTTTAGAAAACGAGCTAGTTGTTGATGCTATGAAAAATAGACTCTTACAAACCACAGACTAATATGAACACAAAAATTACTGCCTTACATCAAAATTTTTGGAACCAGCTCACACCGTTGTTGCCAAATTCAAACAACATAAAAACACAACTTATGTCATCATCCTTTGAACTGATATATAAAAAAATGATGCTAACTGCTATGACTGAGAACGAGAGTGATACTGCAGAGATTAGGGAGATCAGGAATGAGCTTGAGAATATACTAAAAAGTGAAGCTTCAGTATCAGAACGGTTTACTGAGTTACTAAAAATAATTGATGGAAAAAGTCAGAAAATACAGACTCAGCTCAACTATCAAGCAGTCGAGGTTTATACTGCAGTATTAACTTCAGTCGAACACTTAATTCCAGAAGAAAAGTATCTTTCTATGCGAAAGACATTAGACAATTTTTAGTAAAAGGTTTACTCTGAGTCGTTTAACGAGGACTAGTTGAAGTCCTGTGGATTCTGAATAATATCTTCTGAGATTTTATTCCACACTTCAGCAAATACTTCATAAGCACCTGGTGCTAATTCATGAAGTGGCACACCTCGCTCTAACAATTTTTCTTGCATGAATAGAACGAATGAAAGTTGTTTAAACACTTCTACGCCGCCTCTGTTTGTGAAAAATAAGGGAACCAGATCTGCTACAGCTTCTTGAAATTTCTTCACATCTGATTCTACTGATGGAACCCCTTCTCTGTTCGGATTGCCGATTTTGTATGCAGCGGCCTCTTCGTGAGTGAGTTTGGGTTCAATTGTTCTTGCCATAGTGTTAGTAGGTTCTATATTATTGATAGTAGTATATCATGTTAGTTATAGGTTTTACTTGAAAAAGGACGACCTGTAACCGAACACTACAGCATCAAACATAACTATATGGCAGGAGTTCTGCAGTAGATACTTTCCTAGCTTTGCCTTGATCAGTAATCACGATATCAAATGGATTGTAGTACAAAAACACCTGACGACATTCACCACAATTGTTTACAATCTCATACTCATCTGTTTCTGGAAAGTACTTTACCTCTACTAATGTAGAAAAAGAAACTTCACCTGCATCGATTGCCGTAAACAACGCTACTCTAGCAGCACACATTGATACGCTATGGGCTTGATACTTCACATTAACACCCGTAAAAATCTTTCCACTAGTACTGAGAAGAACTGCAGCAATGCTAGTTCTATCCTTCTGATACATTTTGTTTATGTGATTTTTGGCACGCTCAAGCAACTCAATGTCTTTCGGTTGAAGGTCAGATATATCTTGCATAAAATGTAGCTTAGCACACAGGTTTTATACTGAATAGGTTTTAGAAATAGCACTAACAACGCAGTTTGCCTAGCAAATACACTTGCTGTCACACTTCAATAGCTGCTACTATAGAGTGCACTATGCCTCGCGCCCTAACCCTTGGAAACGGAACAATGCTGGTTTGCTTGGACAAATTTGGTTTTGTCCGCGACCTCTACTACCCATACGTTGGTTTAGAAAATCACGTATCGGGTCACAAGCATCGCATTGGCATCATGGTCAATCAGCAGTTCTCTTGGATAGATGATGGCTCCTGGAAAATAAATATTGGGTACAAACCAGAAACCATGGTTGGCTACTTAGTCTGCAAAAATGAAAAGTTACAAGTAACCATTGTAATGGAAGACATCGTGTATAACGAAACTAATGTCTTCATGCGTCAGGTTGATATTTACAATCATGGTTCACAAACCGTAGATGTTAAACTTTTTTTTCACCAAGTATTTTTGATTGGTGAAAGCAAAAAACGCAACACGGCATTCTATGATCCCACGCACAACGCAATTGTTCACTACAAAGGTCGCAGGGTTTTTATTGTGAACGGTCGTACGGCCACTGGAAGTGCCATAGATGACTTTGCCATTGGAGCATACCAGGATGAAGGTAAAGAAGGTGTGTACCGAGATGCAGAAGATGGCGTATTGGGCAAAAACGCAGTAGAGCATGGATCTGTAGACTCGGTTGTGCGCTTCTGTGCTTCATGTGAAAAAGGTGAAAAAACTCGAATCTTTTACTGGATTTGTGCGGGCAACTCTTTGGACGAAGCTTATGAACTCAACGACCAAGTAATGCGCAAAACACCAGGTGCGATGATTCACTCTACTGAGTCATACTGGAATGCTTGGCTAAACACCAGAAATATTGCAACAGATGCATTGCCCCCAGTACAAAAAAAGCTTTTTGACACCTCTCTCTTTATTTTACGCTGTCACACGGACAACCGCGGCAGCATCATTGCCTCAGCGGATAGCGAGATGATTGAATACGGCAAGGATGACTATGCCTACATGTGGCCTAGGGATGCAGCGTTTATTGTCAGCACTTTGGATAAGGCTGGGTTCACCAATGTAACAAAACCATTTTTCAAATTTTGCCAAGAAGTATTACATCCTGATGGGTACTTGCATCACAGATTTAGATCAGACAAAAGTCTGGGTTCAACTTGGCATTCTACTACCTCACAAAGCGAGTGGCTTAAAGACAAAATTTTACAATTGCCTATTCAAGAGGATGAAAGTGCTGCGGTCCTTTTTGCACTGTGGAATCACTATCAAACATCAAAAGATTTGGAGTTTATAGAGGAACTGTATAAACCATTCATTGAGAAAATTGCTAAGTTCTTGATTAACTTTAGGGATGTCGAAACAGGTTTGCCCTTGCCTTCTTATGACCTTTGGGAAGAAAAAATCGGTGTTTCCACTTACACGTGTACTGCTGTGTATGGTGGGTTGATGGCGGCCGCACATTTTTCGGAACTCCTGGATAAGCGAAACCACATGAGGGAGTATAAAGCTGCCGCAGATGAGATCAAGGCAGCGGCAATCAAACACTTGTTTAATGAAAAAATGGACTCGTTTGTGCGGTTTGCTACAACAGATAAAGCAGTGGTGACGCAAGATGAAACGGTAGACGCCAGTTCTCTCTTTGGCATGTGGTATTTCGGCATGTTCGAGCAGACAGATCTATTGTTTAAAAAAACATTGCAGCAAGTCGAGCGCAGGCTGAAGAATCCTACCCAAGTTGGAGGATATATTCGCTATGAACGAGACAACTACTTTAAAGCCACTGATTTATCAAACCCTTGGTTTATAACCACTCTGTGGGAGGCACAGCGCAGGCTGCGTTTGCCTGAAATAAGTCTAGAAAATTTGCAGTATGCTGAACATACATTTGATTGGGTTGCTCAACATATGTATTCATCTGGAGTCCTCGCAGAACAGCTTGATCCTTATTCTGGAGAGTCCTTATCTGCAACGCCACTGGTATGGAGTCATGCGGTATATATCGAAACTGTACTTGTATACTTACAATGCAAAAAAGATTTTGAAGTAAAAGATATGCCCCTAACTGCTATTCCTGAGTTGTAGCGCTCTGCTATTGACTCTGGTAGTGGTAGATGACAAGATGATTCCATGAACTACTTCCTTGCTGTTGATGGTGGTGGCACCAAAACTGACGTGCTTTGTGCTAACGAGCAAGGAGAAGTTATTGGTACAGGCTCATCAGGACCTACTAACCTGACGGTGACAAGTGTGGGAGCAGCCAGCTTCAATTTGCTAGAGGCTATTAGACAAGCCACAGAGCATCTGCCCGATGATAAACAGTTTTCTCGTCTTGTTATGGGTTTGGCGGGCATGGACACGAAAAAAGAACATGACATGGCTTCCTCAGTTTTTAAGTCATCTTTAGCACCCCTGCCTATTGCAGAGATGGTGTTAGTGAATGACAGCATTATTGCGCTAGCGAACGGGACATCTGCTAATAATAGAATGGTATTAATCTCTGGAACGGGGACAATTTCATTTGGTCAAAATGAAAAAGGTGTTACGGCACGTACTAGTGGGATGGATTACTTGCTGACTGATCAAGGCTCAGGGTACTACATAGGAAGACAAGTTCTTCGGGAAGCGGTGAAAAGTTATGATGGCCGTTGTGAGAAAAGCCTTCTAGAAGAATTGGTATGTCAGCACTTTAAAATTGCTTCAATTTCAATGCTAAAAGATGCTGTCTATAATCCCTCACTCGATAAGCATGAGGTAGCACAGTTGTCAGCCGCATGTTCAGCAGCGTTTGAAAAAGGTGATGCCAGGGCAAAAATAATATTTGACCATGCAGCTATTGAATTGACGAACCAAGCGGCAACGGTAGCCAGAAGACTTGAATTTGGGCAGCAAGCGTTTGATTGTGTATTTGCAGGTTCTGTTTTTAAAGTGCAAGTTATTTCCGATGCAGTTCAAGCTTCACTGCAGGCAGAATTCCCTGCTGTACACATTTTATACCCAGAGCAACCACCTGTGTATGGTGCTCTCAAATTAGCTCAGTCTGCACAAGCAATCCCACAAAATGGGGTATAATGCCTCCTATGCCTCTTGATTCTACTCATGGCTTTGTAGTTATTACAAAGAAAAAAATACCTGATCTCAAAGCTGTTGCTACTTTGTGGAAACACAGCAAATCAGGGGCGCAGCTCTTGTCCTTGCAAAATGATGATGCCAACAAATCATTTGCAATTACCTTTCCCACCTTGCCTAGAGACAACAGTGGTGTTGCCCATATTTTGGAGCACTCAGTCCTGAACGGATCACGAAAATTTCCTGTTAAAGAACCGTTTGTCGATCTATTGAAAAGCTCTGTTTGTAGTTTTTTAAATGCGTTCACCTATCCTGAC
The DNA here is from genome assembly GCA_964607285.1 of uncultured Pseudomonadales bacterium. Taxonomy (GTDB): domain Bacteria; phylum Patescibacteriota; class Microgenomatia; order UBA1400; family PJMF01; genus CAZBMX01. The sequence continues at coordinate 20,955 of CAZSJW010000012.1, read as the reverse complement.
AAAACAGTTTATCCACTTGCCAGTCAGAACGAGGAAGATTTTTATAATTTGATAGATGTGTACTTGGACGCTGTTTTTTTCCCCAAACTCTCTGAGCAGACTTTTCAACAAGAGGGTTGGCACTATGAACCAACAGAAACTGATTGGATATACAAAGGTGTTGTTTTTAATGAAATGAAAGGTGCGGGATTATCTGCAGACAGATGTGTTTGGCAAGCTACTCAGGAAATTTTGTTTCCAGACACACCATACAAATGGGACTCGGGAGGTGTACCTGACGCAATAGTTTCATTGACTTACCAAGAATTTTGCCAATTTCATACAGAAAACTATCATCCTTCCCGAGCACTAATTTGGATGTCTGGGAATGACCCTGAGGAAAGGCGATTACAGACAATAGCAGCGTACCTAGATGAGTATGGTCCTACCAAAGTTGCTCCAATAAAGATACCACTACAGAAATGGCAGAAAAAAATGAAACGGGTTCAGCAAAAATACCCTTCTACACTTTCTGAAAAAAAGCAGGTAATAGCTACAAAAACATGGGTGTTGCCAGAGGCGTTCACTGTTAGTTCACAGATTGAACTTTCGGTACTTGAATATCTACTTGTTGGTACCTCCACTGCAGTATTGAGAAAAGCTTTAATCGACTCAGGTTTAGGAGATGATTTGGCTGGCGGGGGCATGGAGTTTGACATGCGTCAAAAATCATTTTCTGTAGGACTTCGCGGCATTCACCTGAAAGATGCAGGAAAGGTTTTCGCAGTAATCTCAGAAACGCTTGCAAAGCTAGCCCACACTGGTTTTTCATCTGATATTGTGCGGGCTGCTATCACTTCTATTGAGTTTAATCTTCGTGAACAGAATAGCGGTAGTTTCCCACAAGGGCTTAGTCTAGGATTGAGAGTGCTACGTGGTTGGTTGTATGGTGTTGATCCCCTTTCGCTTCTTTCGTTTGAAAGACCAATTAGGGAGGTTCGAGAGAAATTACAGAGTCAACCGACATTTTTACAAGATTTGGTCAAAGAGTACCTAATTGTAAATACGCATGCGTTAGAGCTTGTGCTTACTCCTGACCCCGAACTAATCAGAGAACGAGAAAAACATGAGCAGCAGAAACTTACTGCTTTTGCTGAGTCGCTTTTAGACAGCAGAAAACAAGAGCTAAAACACGCAGCAGTGCAGCTGCAACGTATTCAGCAAACACCAGATACAGCTGAAGCACTCAATACGCTTCCTAAACTACAGTTGTCTGATCTTTCTAAAAAATCAGAAGTTGTGCCAGTGGAATATATGAATCTTGCTAATTGCAAAGGGTATGTACATGGTCTACAAACAAACGGAATTGTGTACTTAGACTTGGCTTGGCCAGTAGGCCATCTAACTACTGAGCAGTTACCACTAACAGCTCTGTTTTCAAGTGCCATCACTGAGTTGGGAACTGCATCTTTTCCTGCAGAAGAACTCCAAACAGTAATCGATAGCCGAACTGGTGGGCTGTCTACACAGATGTATATTGGGCAGCCTGTTGGCTCTGATCAGCCCATTGAGTACTTCGTAATACGGCTAAAGGCGTTGTTGCCACAGTTGCCAGAGATGTTCGAGTTGCTGCACTCACTCATCAAAGAAACCACTTGGAGCAACTCCAGAAGGTTCAAGCAACTTCTTTCGGAGGAGCGCGCACAGTTTGAGTCGAGCATAGCTGATGATGGGCACAGATTAGTAGGTTCTAGGCTTTCCAGTCGTATGACACCTGCAGGGTGGATTTCAGAGCAGCTTTCAGGATATTCACAACTGCAGTATTTGCGTACATTGGTGGATACAGTTCAAACAGATTGGGAGAAAGTAGAACGTGAGTTGTATCGGTTAAACGAGAGCATTTTTGCTCATCGTTGTACTTGGAATTTAACGGTAACAGAGTCAGATACTGAAGAAGTGTTGCTTCACCTGAAAGAGTTTTTAGAAAAGCTCACTGTATCTGAAAACACACCGCAAACAGTGTTGCGTGAGCTAGTTTGTTTGCCCGAGAGTGAGGCTTTGACTATGGCTTCTCCAGTCAATTTTGTTGGCATTGCCACCCGACTGCAGAGAAAGAGTAAGACCCTTTCTGGCAGTGTACTAGTTGCTACACAGTTATTGAGAATGGACTACCTGTGGAACACAGTGCGAGTACAAGGTGGTGCCTATGGAGCTGGGGTACGTATTGATCCAATCTCAGGTGTTGTCATTGCAACTTCGTACAGAGACCCTCACTTGTCAGAAACGCTCTCGGCGTTTAGAGACATGGGAAAGTATTTGCAAACACTCAAGGTATCTGACCAAGAGCTAGAAAAAGCCAAGATCGGTACAGTAGGTGATTTGGATCAATACAGACTTCCAGATGCCAAGGGATTTATGTCTTTTGTTCAAGAGCTGACAGGGCTAACTTCAGCAGTTCGGCAGGAGTTACGTGATGCAGTATTTGCAACTACTCTTTCAGACCTGCATGCGTTGGGTGCGGAACTTGTGTCAGCTACATTCCCCTACTCTGCAGCAGTAACAGCCCCTGAAAGAGCTACTGAGTTAGGTCAAGCAGTAGTCATAACATCTTTAACTTCTGAGTAACTTTGCCCCCAATTGCTGAGAAAGTGGTATACTTGGGCAGTACAATCTTTATAAAGGTATAGTATGTCCAGCTATTTCGCTAACATTGTAGAACAATTAACCTCAACTAAAGTGCGAAAGTTTGCAAACGAGTTAGCAAAGCCTTTTGCCCAAGTGCCACATCTGCCCAAAGGTATAGTTGAGTTTCTTGTCATGATTGCTCCTTGGTTGGTTGGCCTTGCGGGTGTAGTGGGTGCTGTTTCTGGTTTGAGTCTTGTATTGAATGCCGCTGGTTTGTACTCCTCTATGTGGATGCAGTTTGCTGGTTTTTCTAGAGCCTATTTCTTGGTTATTGGAGTACTTGAGTTGGCAAGCGCTGGCTTGTTACTTCTGGCTTTCACTCCGCTCAAGGAGAGAAAAATGGCAGGATGGTTATTGTTACTTTGGAATCTAGGTTTGAGTATAGCGCAAAACACTGTAAGTGTACTTGCTGGGTATGGCATGATCAGTATGGGCAGCTTACTCTGGGTAGCATTGTCTGCAGTAGTTATTGCATATTTTTTGTTTGAAATGCGGAGCCAATACAGCAAGTAGTTTAAGTTTAGCCAACGTGAAGCATTTCCGACTTGTTATTTTTTAGTACTTTTTTCTTTGCCGTCATAGTGCGCTTTGTTTGTATAGCAATGAGTATGCTAATGACGGTAAGCATACTCAATAGGCTAACAAGATTGTTTATCAGCTGGTAAATTGTTTGCCAATACAAACCAAAGTAGTAGCCAAGAGAAGTATAGAGACATGCCCAGATTATTTCTCCAAGTAAGTCTACGAGCATGAACTTACGAAGTGGGTAGTTTGCGTTCGCAGCTAGAATTGTCATAGGTATAGCAAGCGGAGTTACTGCAAATCTGCTCAGGAGAATACTCAAATAACCATATTTGGAAAAAAATCTAGTTGCTCTAGTTTGTTCAGTTGTGGTTGCGCTGAGACGCAGGTATTTGGTTAGCGTACGGAATTTCTGTGAATTAATGGCAGCTCGAGCCAATAGAAAACATACCACGTCTCCGAGCACTGTTGGAATAACTACCAACCAAGTAAGGGAAATGGGTTGCAGTAGTTTCTGTTGGACAAGTGTTCCCAAAACAACCGTTATCATGCTGTTTGGAAATGGAATACCGACTCCTCCAAAAAACATCGTGGTGGGTACAACAATAGGAGTGTACTGCACTACAAGACTGAGCAGTGCGTCAGTCCAGTTCATTATTGCCCTTCTGAGCATCTATCATGTCTCTTGCATAAAATGCAGTGATGGCTGCTTGCACAGATCTAGTAATTCCTTCAGGTTGGGCCGTAGTGTGTTCTCGCTCAAGTGCCCTAAGTGGGATTCGCTCTTGTCCTGGCTTAAGATTCAGTTCTTTAAGCAAATAATCAGTAGGTACTTGGTAGGCATTACTTATGTACTGAAGGGACATCCAACCTTTTATTAGCATTGGGTCAGAAAGCTGTACCTGATTTGGAGGGGGTCCATACTGCCAAAACAATGAGAAGAATCTGGCTGCAAATAGAACACTAAGTATACAGGCGAGTATCAGTGTGATGCTGATAATCTGCTTTTTTCTTTTACTGAGCATACCAGTAGCATACCAGAAAGAGTGGATTGTGGACGAGGTGCTTACAGTATTACTTGCATAGTGGCATTGCTGATCTGTATACTGAGCTTCACACATATGTCTGAAGCTCAATTAGATCCCGATTTATTCGCACAGCATCATTTAGAGCTGGCAGAACAACTAGCAGCTAGAAATAGTGAGAGAAACGCGATACATTCAGAGATTACCACTAAGCTTCCAAGGAGCAGTAGTTTTTTGGATCACTTACTTTCTGTCATAGATAAGCAGTCATTAATCAATTACGCTTGGTTACTACAACCACTCCAAAATCCTGCAGTCAGGGACTCACAGTTGCACAGTTTTTTGTTGGAAGATCCAGCAGCCAGTACCAAATTTTTTGTAGAGTTAGCAAGCCTTTTAGAGCCATATATAGATCAATCGATTACTAAAATCCCTGCTGAAATTTCAGCTGTTGTTTCAGTCGTTCAAGGAATTTTGTGGGAGAATAAGTCATTTGACTATAGAAGATACTCAAAAGATAAGGTTCACCCAGAGATTCTAAAAGCTACAAGTATACAGTTACCAACTGTATTGCAAGACGATAGAGGTGCTAGAGCACAGTTTATGGAGGTGCTTGATCGATTGGTTGTACATCAAAAACTTAATGAACGTGTGGCTAGGCTGGCAGGGTTAATCTCTGAGTCGAATTTGTCCCAACACCTCGATGCCAGAGGGGATCAGAGTAAGTGGCAAAATATTTTCGGACAATACCTTAAGATGGAGTTAAAAACTTTTAGTGGAGAGAAAGTTGAGTACTCAGCCTCAGAGTTGAGGTTTAAGCAAGATGAGTCAAGAAAAAGGGTAATTGCAGATTTGAGAAACAAAAAAAGCCTTTTTGATCCTAGAGTTTTTCAAGAAGCGTTTGCGGAGCTCGCAAGTGAAAGTGAAGTTGAAGCTTTTGTAGATCAACTGCTAAAGGATGAAATCTTAAAGTCATTTGAAGACTCTTTGTCCACGTTCAGTCGTAATGCTTGGATTAATCCAGTCATAGCAATGCCAATTATAATAAGTGGCATAGCCAGTACTGCTGCTGCAGCGGCAGAAATTTTTGATTTTATGTTTATTCCAGGTAATGGACTGAAAGCACTACCATATCTTGCAGCCTTTCCTGCAGTGGCAATTGCATGGATTATGTTTGAACTATCATTTCCACACCAGACAGTCGTACAGCAAACACCAAATACATTAGTTCCTGAAAGACTACTATCTGGTATCAGAGAGATAATGTTTGCCTCAGAGGCACAGAGTGAGCAACTGACACCACTGGAGCAAGACTGTCTTGCAGCACAATTTTTAGCTGATAGGGTACTTGCGTACAGTCGCAATTCTCTCTATACAGATCTTGATGAATACAAAAAAATGGTAGAGAAATCTGTTGAGGTAATTTATTCTGAAGATACTAAGGGTACCATATCCACTAAACTGTTGAATGAACTTAGCGAGAATAGGGTTAAAGCACACATCATGAAAGTTTATGTCATAGAAAGTTTATTAGAAAAGGCAGACTCAGCAACCTCTGGTGAGATTGGCATGATTGGGGCACACCTCTTGAACATCATGGCCAAATTAAGTAAGGGCAGCGGAACTCCTGAGTATGCAGAATATGAGCCGCTGTACCAGGAAATTCAAGATAAATTTTTTATACAGTTTCTAGAGTTAGTTGATGCAGCCTTGGTCAGTAACTCTGTATCTGACATACAGGTTACAGTGAATGCTATGGAAGTTTGTTTACCTTTGTTTAGAGGATCGGGCAAAGTCGCAAGTGTTGAATATAAGGCACTGCCTGAATCCATTCATGGACTCTTTGGAAACAGGCAGGTTGAACACAAAATACTTTTTGTTGAAGTACTACACGCGTTACAAAAACTGCTGACGATTAGAAAAGAGACAGATCAATACGAAGCTATGAAAAAAAGGTTGGGATAATGAGCATGCTACAACAACTCAGTGAAGCTGAAATTCTGCAACTTCAGAAGTGTAACAGTGCAGTTGCGGAGGTTATTCATATATTTACAGCGAAGGTACCTGAACAAAACCGAACTGTTTTAACTATGAAACTGTTTGCTTCCTTTCAGTTAGCAATTCTAACCTCATTGGGAATTCGAATTGATCAGCACAAACTTGAAGAACAACTCAAAAATGACCCAGAAGCCATTCCAGAATTATCTTATCTTTTTACCGAAGTGTCTCAGGCAAAGACTGCAGCAGAAATCCTTCAACATATGAGTCGTACTATTGCCAAAAAGTTATATGATATTGTTGAGACAAGCACGCACATACTGACTGACACAGAACAAGATACACTTAGAATCTTGGCGCAGCAGCTCGATTAAGATTGTTGTGGTTTAGGTGACTTTATTGTAATTTCAAACACTTTCTGCAAACATCCTCTGGCAAACTTTGCTGCTTTTAGTTTCAAAGTTGTGATATGGTGGATGGTAAGGAGACTCACATGTCAGTACAGAATCAGCGCAATATAGCAGTTACCCTAGAATGCTTTGTCAAAAAAGACGGTAAGTATTTGATGCTGCATCGTTCCCCCAACAAGCGCATTTTGCCAGGAGTCTGGATGGCTCCAGGTGGGCACAGAGAGTTTAACGAAGGTTTGTTTGAGTGCGCGCGTCGCGAGGTCAAAGAAGAAACTGGTCTTGATATAAAAAATTTGCGTATCATGGCAACTGGCAATGGCTACCTAACAGACTTAGATCAAGAGTTCTTCTTTCATTTTGTGGAAGCTGAGTATGCGGGAGGAGAGGTTTTTATCGACCCAGAAGACGGCGAGTTGGTTTGGCTGACCCCTGAGGAAATTTGCGAGTTGGACAATGTGCTTGCAGAAATCAAAGAAGTAGCACCGCTAATATTTAAGAAAAATGCACCCATGATTTCATATAAAGCAGCGTACGAGCGAGGTAATGAAATGACCTTTTTTGAACTTGAACAACCGTAAGGTATTGAGCTTTAGTATGGGCTTGCTATAGTGATCAAATTCACTCATCGCCTATGAAACGTGTTGCTACATTAAGTCCCATCAATACACCTCTTACACTTTTTTAATAGGCGCTACGGGTGACCTGGCCAAGAAAAAAATTTGGCGAGCAATCTATGAGTTGTATAAGTTGAAACTGCTACCGTCTGAGTGGCGTGTGGTTGGTATAGCACGTTCTAAGTACTCCCTAGCAAAGTTTAAAGAGTTTCTTGCAGAAGTGGTGCAACCTCATAAAGCACCTATGTAGAAGTCATTTTGCAATCATGTCATCTATCATGCTGGAGATGTATCCAAAAAAGACACCTTTCAGCGATTAGCACGAAACCACTCCAAGTTTGAGTCTTGCGGTAAACATCTTTGGTACCTAGCTACTCTTCCCAGTCTCTACTTGCCTATTATTACTGCTTTGCGGAGCACGGGGTTTGCTACAAGCACTTGTGGGTGGTCTAAGCTGCTGTTGGAAAAACCATTTGGTACGGATTTGCAGACAGCACAAGATCTGAATGCAGAACTTTCAAAGACCTTCACGGAGGATGAAATTTTTCGCATCGACCACTTTCTGGCCAAAGAAACAGTACAGAACATTTTGGTGTTTCGCTTTGCTAACGGAATTTTTGAGAACATTTGGAACTTTACCTTCGTGGATCACATCCAGATCCATACTGTGGAAAAACTAGGAGTTGGAGGAAGTGAGGCATTTTTTGACGCTACAGGTGCAGTTCGCGATGTGGTGCAAAATCACGCGCTACAAATGATTGCTACTACTTTGATGGAAGAACCAACAAGTTTGCATTCTAAAGCAATCCGCAGACAGCGGTATGATCTGTTATCAAAATTGACGTTGGCAGACCCAAAGCAACCACTCAACTCTGCAATTTTTGGCCAATATCGGTCTGGGGTGATAGATGGTCTGGAAGTAATAGGCTAGTTAGACGAGCTCGGCATGCCAGCGGACTTGCTCACAGAGACTGCTGCGGCGGTGAAGCTTGCAGTTCATAACAATCGTTGGTCGGGTGTGCCCATCTACGTTAAGGTAGGCAAACGACTTGATCGTAACGTCACGGAAATTTCCATTCAGTTTAAGGAGAAACGCAACCGAATGTTCTCCCGCCAAAGTGCTCAGCAGCAACCCAATGTTCTGACGTTTCGCATTGGCCCTGACGGGAACGTCTGGATCTTATTGTCTGCCAAAAAGCCTGGTATTGAGCTGGGCTTTCAGGAAGTGCCGTTACAGTTTTCTTATCGAAATGAGTTCCAGATGGAACTAGTAGAGGTATATGTCAAGTTACTTCACGATGCCATTCGTGGAGACTCTACATTGTTCTTTCATGCAAAGATATAGAGGAAGCCTGGCGAATCATTGACCCTCTGCTCGCCCACAAGCGGGCATTAGCAAATCGAATCGCCACCTATGCCGCGGGCACTGCAGGACCAGTTGAGTTTGCTGAGTTTATTCAGAAGGATAGTATGCGGTGGTTGTGAGCTTGGCTACTGGTACTCGATTGGGGCGCCAGACACTGCATGATGTAGTTTGCCATACTTAGGAGTGCCGTCGAAGCAGACACGACTAATACCAGCAACCGAAAGTATCGCACTAACGAGCTCGGCTTGCATGTTGCTGGGTAGTACAAACGGAATGAATGCATCATTGCGTTCGCGCACTGCTCTAATGATTATAATGGCGCCTGTTTCTACTGTACCAGCATGCAGTCTAATTACCGGTGTGCCGTCCTCGAGGTAAGGAAAGATCTGATAGCAGTGCCTAAAGAAAGCTGCACGATCAGATACAAATTTATCAACAACTGCAGTCACTTTGCGAATTAACTCAATTTTTTGTTGTGTGGCGGCTCCGCCAAAACGGAGTAGCAGCCCAGGTCCGGGAAACGATTTGCGGTTCACTGTGACTCCAGGCAGTTTGAGTGCTGCAGCAAGTTTTCTGACTTGAGCTTTCGTAACACCGATGAGTGGCTCCACCATCTCAAGTTTGAGCTTGCTAAAAACAGGTGTTGGGTAGTTATGATACAACCTGGAATTAGACTGGGACTTAGACTGTGTTCCTTGACCAAAAAACCTGATGTGCTGTGTAGTAAGATACTCGGCGAGCACCTCAAAGTAGGTGTCCCGAAAGGTAAGTCGTTTGTCATCTGCAGTAACTTTGCCTGCAAGTTTTTGTAGAAAAAGTTGCTGTGATTGTAGAATGGTAGGTTTTGGTAAATTGGCAGCTTGCAGATTTGCACACACTTGCGCAACTTCGTCAGTCCGTAAAAAACCTGTATCAATAAGCAACGGTGTGACATGAATGCCAGAGGTGTGTAATAGGGCTACTACTGTGGAAGAGTCTACGCCACCGGAAAAAGCACAGACAACTTTGTTGTCGCCAATTGTTTCTTGTAGCTGTTGCTGTGTTAGTTGTATAAAACGTTGAGCAGAAAAGTATGGCATATATTTGACACATTCAAACACTGGGTGCAGTTATTCTTTGTGACGCAGATCAGCAAGTCCCTGTTCCACAATTGCTGTGCAGAGACCAACATACTCGGTTGGTTTGAGCGCGAGCAGTCTTTTTATCACGGGTTTTTGAATCTGCGCAGCTGTGAGCTCCTGCTCAAACAAGGACATGTCAAGCGTACCTCCCCTGCTGAGTGTCTTAATTTTTTCATATGCGTTTGGGAATCCTGCTGCACGCAGGATTGTCTGATAGGCTTCTGCCAGTACTTCGGCGTGAGCGGTAAGTTCAGCGTTCATCACCTCCGCATCCGGTGCGATTCGATCCAGCCCTTTTGCAAGGCTCTGCAGTGCAACTAGCACATGACCAAACGCCACGCCAAAGTTTCTGCGCACAGTGCTATCTGATAGGTCTCTTTGTAGTCGTGAAGCTGAAAACTTGGTGATGAAAAACGCAAATAGAGCTGCAGATTGCTGTGCGTTGCCTTCTGCGTTTTCAAAGTCAATTGGGTTGACTTTTTGTGGCATAGTTGATGAGCCAGTTTCAGTTGCCACAATTTTTTGTTTGAGGTATCCGAAGGAGATGTACCACCAAAAGTCTTGTGCTAAGGATACTATTTGTAAACAGAGTTGTTGATATATGGCGAACGATTGCGTCCAGAATAGTCCTGGTAAAATCTGGGTTGTGGCTACTGCAGATTGGAGATCGAATGACTGAATGAACTTATTTGAAAAAGTTATCCAGTCTATATCGGGAAACGCAATGTGATGAGCTGCGTATGTGCCAACTGCACCGTTTAGTTTGGCTTTGTACGAGTAGGCGTTTAGTGAGTCCAAAAGATCCTGAATCTGCGCGATGTGCACCAGGAGTTCTTTGCCAAATGTGGTAGGGATGGCGGGCTGGCCGTGGGTGTGGGCAAGCATGGGCTGGGATTTGTATTGTTCGCAGAGTTCTAGAAGTTGTGTTTGAAGCGTGCTAGCTTGGTTGAGCAGTACTCGGCTACCGTCTCTCAGCTGTAGAGTTTGCGCTAGGTTGTTTATATCTTCGCTGGTGAGACCAAAGTGGATCCATTGGTGGAGGTGCTGAAGGTTGTGTTTCGTGAGTACGTCATGTAGGTAGTACTCGACGGCTTTTACGTCATGGCGTGTGGTGGCTTCGTGAGTTTTTACAGCTTGCAGGGCTTTGTCGTCAAATTGCAGGTAAGTTGATCGAAGTTGTTTCTGTTGTGGTTTGGTGAGTTCTGGAAGTTTGAGTATTGGAATAAGTGCTAGAAGATACTCGATTTCTACTTGGATGCGGCGCTGGACTAGACCTGCTTCGGAGAAAATTGGCAGGAGTGGCTCGGTTTGTTTGGCGTAGCGGGAGTCGAGTGGGTTTAGGGTGCTCGGGGTTGTTGGCATGGGGTTACTATAGCATGCTTTATCGGTAAGAAAACCGTAAGTGATTAGTAAGAAATATTGATTTATTGGGAATTTTTTACTATATTGAGTTGTTTGTCATAGTATTTAGAAAGTGAATATGAATGGCGAATATACCCGTATCTCATCTGAGACATGTATCCTGTCTGAAGAATTAAAAAAAGCCCACACCCTTGCACTGTGTGTTCCTGGCTTACAATGCTTTCAGCTAGTATCAAAACTTGAATGGTTAGCTGTTAATCCAGATCGAGTCATGGATATATATACAGATTCTGAAAATCGACGTATTGCAGCATACACTGCTCGGAGTATTGAGTTGGCAGTACGCCAACTACACCGTGCAGCACTTACTGAGCTTCCAGATATTGCCGCATTTTTGCCGAATCATATTGTGTGGAACGCAGAGGATCTAGAGCTAGTGTTTGCCCTAGCTGCATGCCTTCGTTTAGTAGAGGCAGTCGCTCCGAAATTGCTCTGTAGCCAAATAAATATACAGCCTTTGATACAAAGTGAGAAAATTTTTATTGGGTTTGAGAGTATCTAGAGAGCACATAGTGGTTGTTATATACTGAAACAATGATGCTCTCCACACTCACTTTCAATGGATATACTGTTGCTAGACTCAGCCTCGATTTGGCTGAAAAGTATGCCACGGACATATGCGAAGCTCTTGACCAAATACCAGGTGTGGATCCGCACTCAAAAGAGCAATTGCTGCAAGAAAAAAATGGGGATAGGATCTTGCACAGAAAATGGGATCACAGTTTTATAGTCTAGGATAAAGATGCTTTTGTAGGCGTTATTATTGGGTACGAACGAGAATCTGAGAGTAATGATCAATATCCACACAACACAATCTATTTGAGTGACCTGGCAGTTTCCAAAAAGTATCAACGAAAAGGCATTGGAAAGTCTCTGGTTGAAACTTGGCTTGATAGCAATAAAACCATCGGATTCTTGGATTTGGACGGCAAACTCAGGTTTTCAGTTCAAACAAATATGGCAGATTGGAACAGTCACGTTCAGAAGCTCTACGAGTCATTTGGGTTTAGGAAGATTGCGGAAAAGTCGTATGACAATAGGGTTGACAATGTGTTTTCGTTGGATGGGGTGTTGTGACTCTATTGCTAGACTGTTTGAACAATTCTTAGAATAAACGGGTGAATACGTCATATGTAACATTTAGCAGAGAACAAATGTTATAATATGATCTATATATAATTATACGGATAAAATATATGGCAGGACTATCAAAAGAAGCTTATCAGCAATTTAATACGATGGTTGAAGCAGCAACTGATTACAAAACTATCATTGAAATGTATGGCCATTTAATAAACCTAGTAGTTCTAATGGATACTTATGATGTAGTGGATGTGGAAGATCTTGTACTATTGAATAAAACAATAAATCAAATCTCAAACTTAGTTGTATTCCAAGATCCAATTAATCGATCTGACTCAACATATAAGTTTATGACCCCTGAACGAAGAATACAAGCAATTATAACTGATCTTAATTCTGCAATATCAGAGATTATGGAACACTTAGAGAACTCTCAGTATATTCCTCAGGTTGTAAGAGAATCTGTTGTTGCTAAATAGAATTTGATACTAAAAATAGTTGAAGAATCAACATAATATCAAAAACAGTTATTGCAATAAATTTCTTAGTTACTTGGTGAGCCCACAAATCCTCAGTTGGAACTATTTTTTGCAAGTATCCTCAAGACGTATGCTCGACTAAAAGAGCTTGGCTTTATCTATTTTAATGGTGCTGTTACTATACTAGAAATGGAGGAAGATGCTCATGAGTAATTTTTTTGCAAAAAAACAGGAGAAAGCATTTACTTCTCGCCTATTCGACGAGAAGTCGTTTTATTCTTCTTTTCTTTCTGATTTAGAGGATTGTGAGCATGAAGTTATTATTGAGAGTCCATTTATTTCACTGTCGCGCATGAATGTATTATTGCCATTTTTTAGAAGATTGGTCGATAGAGGGGTGACAGTATATGTTATTACCAAAGATCCTTCTATTTTAGAGGAGCCACTAGCCTCATATTCTACTGAAATCATCAGAGAGTTTGAAATCTTGGGAGTGCATGTTTTATCTGCATCAAACCACCATCATAGAAAACTTGCTATATTAGATAGGCAGGTTTTATGGGAAGGAAGTTTAAATATTCTGTCTCAGACTAACAGTAAAGAAATTATGCGCAGAATTGAAGGAGAAGATCACGCGCAAGAGATGTTTGAGTTTTTAAAGTTGGGGAGGTTTATTAAATAGTTAGTATCGAGTACAATAGGGGCACTTATGAAGAAAAATACAACTGGTTACAAAATGTCTGAGCAAGACATTTTAGCAACGATTAAATACTTGCAGGCAACAGAAGACAAAGATGCTACTAGAGAAGATGCGATTGAGTTTTTAGAGCAACATAAATCGATGGCACATATTGTTGCGCATAAAATTGTTGATCAAGAGAAGAAATAGATTAAAAATCTAAAATTTCTGAGGATTTTACTTTTAGTGCTTTTGAAATTTCTTTGAGAACCTCTAATGAGGGATTTTCTTCATCTCGCTCAATTCGTGCATAGTAATTTGAGCTAATACCAGCTTTTTGGGCAAGTTGTACTTGAGTAATTTGCTTTTCTTTGCGTATTCGTTTTAGGTTTTTGCCTATTTTTGGTTTTGGTGGCATATACTTAGGATTATATATGTTGACTTATAATTTCACCATCCTACCTTGTTTTAGAAATTGCTCGGATATCTTTTCCACAACGTCGTCTTTAACCCAGTCAAAAGATAAATATATTGCCAAATCAACTAAATTATTACTATTTTTATCCCACCCAAACCCCACCCATTCCTTACATTTTGTAGAGTATTTTTTCATCACTGCAAAGGAATAAAGTTGTATATATAGCTTTTCTGGATCATTGCCAGTATCCATCCCAATAAAACAATATCCTAATGGTTTTTCATCAAGTACAAAAGAGAAACTCTCAAGTTTTCCCCCTGCTTTAACCTTACTTTTAAGAGATTCTACTGACTTGATGAAATTTTCTCGTCCCTTGTATCCAAGATCGAGTAATCTCATGGCACAATCTGTACTATATGGAGTTTTGAGTTTAGAGATATCTGACAAATAGTTATCAAAGCTTTGAGGTGATTGTTGGCTAGGCTTTGAAGGATTTAATGTCGTTTCATGCTTTTCAAAGATATATTTATCAACTTCTTCTGAAACACCAGAAAAACTTGCGGCGTTATATTTATCAAATTCACCGTCTTCAAAATAAATTCCTCTTGAGAGATATAGTCCTAATAAGTCTATTTCATCTGCCATCAAATGAAAGGTCGTCTTTTCAATTGTCATTCTGCGAGAGATATAATGTAAAAATTGAACAGGTAAATCGATTATTTCCGTGATGGTACCAAGATTGGAAAGAGATACTGACCAAGGATATTTCTCTTCATCAAACACTTTAAGGATAGAATTTGTATTCGAGAACCTTGTCGTGTAATTTTGATAGCTGTCTAATGTAACACTTATCGGATAGATATTTGAGATCTGTCTACTATCTATAACAATTTCTCCATTTTTAACTTTAACTTTTATTGGTTTACCTGCCTCGAGATAGTTTTTGGCTTTTATTGCCTGATCAAATGCACTTCGTATCCCTTTTGAGATGTCATTCTTGATCGTTTCGATATTTTTGCCGATCAAGGACTCATGTTGCATCCTCTTTGTTTTATCTTGGAAGACTAATACATATCTATCAAAAAGTACTAACACATCACACATTTCCGTGCCGTCTGGATATTCCGGATTAAGAAATATACAGTCCTTTGGAAAAATTCTTTCAAGATACTCAGCTGTTTTTTCTTCGAGTGAGTTACCATAAGTCTTTGATCCTCCTGAGCTCCAGTATTGGCTATCATCAATCAAATCGTAGTAAAAGGTATGATATAGAACTTCATAAAATAATGAAGGTATTGGAGCATAATATTTGTCATCATGCTCAATAATTGGTTTTTCGTAGAGAGTGTTGTAGTCCCATGGTGCAAGTTTTGCTTCTTCAAAAGAATTAGGAAATTTTGGGTTTTTGTACCCGAATTTCTGGCTTAGTCTAGACAAGAAAGCCTTACAGACATCTTCTGGAAATCCTGAAAAATTTATAAGTTCTTCTAGTGTAAAGGAAAGAATACGATCTGATTCTCCAAAAAAGTAGCAGCAACCAACTTGTGTTAAGAATTTCTTCTCATCGACAAGTGGATCATCACTTTTTGGATGTTTCTTTATATATTTTTTTGCTTTTTTAACGCTTAACTCTCTTTCAAGGTGAACTCTGTTGTTGTATTCCGAAATGATTGCTTCACTTATATTTAGCGCTTCAGTTATGGTGAAACCAAGTTTGTTCTTGAACCATTTATCGTGAGCAGAATATAGACTAACTAATATATCTACAAGCTGGTGTTGATATGACTCACCTCGAACATAAAACGAGAATAATTTCGAATACTTGAGAATCGACTCAATTTCCTTATCCTCCTCCTTTTCTATTAAGCTACCAGATGTGAGAAGGTCAGTTGTCACGCTTTTTAAGTATCTATCGAGTGCTTTTTCCACAATTTCCAAATCCGCACCATCTACTAATGGTTTTGGTGAAGAAGGGAAATCTAGTGAAAGATATAATCCAGAAAGAAATTCTGATTTTCTGAGCCATTCTTCTTGCTCAGAGTCTTCGCCATGAAACTCATTTTCTGGAACTAATAAGTACGTTAAATGAATTTGGCTCAATAATTTAATCGGGTCATATTTACACAATGTTTCTTTTAACTCCCTGAAGGAAGTTTCAATTTCTTGGATATTGTCTTTATTTGTTTCCGCAAGTTTTTGAGTAAAGGCCTGTTGTTTTGATAATTTTTTCATAATTTGATGTGATTGTAGTATAGCAATATAACCAATGCTTTTATTTCTTCACAAAAAGCATCTTTGGATTCACCGGAATCCCATACACTCTAATCTCAAAATGTAGATGTGGTCCAGTAGACCAGCCAGTACTTCCCATGGTGCCAAGGGTGTCGTTAACAGAAACCTTTTGCCCTTTGTATACATGAATCCTATCAAGATGGGCATATAGTGAGGTAACATTATCTCCATGATCAATCATCACATGTTTGCCATAACCCCAGAAAATTTCACTTGCATAGGTGACAGTGCCTTCCATAAAAGGTTTAATAGGGTCACCAACTCTGCCTTGAGCATTAGCAATATCAATACCTGTATGAAAATTTTGGTACATGCTTGAGTCGGCAAATTCCAAAGTAATCACTCCTTGTGTTGGCCAAACTACTTGCTTTGTAATTTCAGCCACTACAGAGCCATCTGCTGGGTTTTTAATTACAATGGTTTGGGTTTCAGAATCAGTGCCAATTAAAGCGTCAGAAACGATATTAATTCCCGTATGGGTCAAGATAAAAACTGCAATGACAGGTAGCGAAAGTAGAATTACAAATGCTAGTACTACAAGTTGCAACTCTCTTCTAAATGACCAGATGGTAAAAGCTGAAAATATGGCATGCATCTATAAATATAAATCTTTCGGATCAGTGGTTAGCATCGGGTGTTCTTTTTCTGAGGCAACTATTTTGACGGCAACATGGTTTTGATCAGCTATGATTAAGGCTTCACCTCGATCGCAGGTGAGTAAAAATTGTTGCTCATACTCACTCAAGTTAAATTCTTGCACCACTTTTTTAATTGAGGTAGTATCTTGCTTCATTAAAATTCTAAGAGAAGATTGAGAAGCAATAGCTCTGCCATATTCTTGATTCAAAAAGTCATTTGCTTGCTGAGAAATTAATGTCACACCCAGATAATGTTTTCGAGCACGCCTCACTAGTCCTGCCAGGAATCGCGCGCTTTCTTCGTGTTGCAACAGCAACCAAGCCTCATCAATAACAAGAATTCTTTTTTGTGGATCACTTTTGACTTGTGAGTGCACAAAATTGGCGGTAGTTAAAATCATAATCTGTCTGAGTGATTCATCAAGATCTTTGATATCAAAAACTACCAATCTGTTAGACAGATCAACATTAGTTTGTGCAGTAAAAACACTAGAAAGCGAGCCGCTCACAAACTTATCTAGCCTGTGGCACAGTTCTTTTTGTTTCATTTTTTTAAGCACAGTATAAAAATCTTTGAGGAGTGGGAAAGTTTGATCGATTTCGTACTTTTGCTTGCGCATGGATATACCAAACAATTTGTAAGCTTCAATCAATGCTTTATCAACCACGGCTCGCTCTTCATCAGAAAGTGAACCTGTCATCAAGGAAATAATCTCAGTTAAGTCTTGAATATGCTCGGCCAGTCCGTTTTCTCCGGTGACTGATTTAAGTGAAAAATCAAATGGATTAATTTTCTCTTTAGATATTGCTGAAAGTCGGATATATGTGCCACCAATAGATTTGGCGAGTTGTTTATATTCCCGCTCCGGATCAATCACAATCACTTTGGTTTGTTGCATCAGTTGGCGTAAGATTTCAACTTTTGCGGTGTAGCTTTTTCCACTTCCAGACTGAGCAAAAATAATCGAGTTGGCGTTGTTCAAGGAAAACCGATCGACAATGACCAATGAATTATTAGATTTATTAATTCCATACAATATGCCAGATTCTTGAACTAACTCAGATGACACAAATGGAAAAGTAAGGGCAGCACTTGAACTATCCAAGTTTCTTTTTTGTGCTAGTTGATTTTCACCACGAGGTAAAACTGACTGCAGGCCTTCTAACTGCTGAAAGGTTGCTGTCTTGATATAAAAAAGGCGTGAAGCCATGATGGTTTCAAGCACTTGGGTGTTTTTGTTGAGTTCTTCTAAACTACCTGTGCTCAGAGTCATGTAAATAGATATCTGAAATAGTTTTTCTTGTCCTCTCTGAATTTTGTCTTTAAGTTCCATGGCAGACTCAAGCGGATCAGTAATTTCAGAGCCAATTACCTTGCCAGCTTTAAGCATACTTCGCTTGGTTGACTCAAGCTCAGTTATTTTGCGATTAAGTTTTGGCAAGGCCATTAAAGGATCGATTTGCTCGATGTGATATGAAATATCTAAGTCATGATTGAAGTTAATGAGCATGTTCAGCCACCCGACACTGGCAACATATGGATAGCCAGAAATAAACAGGGTGCGTACAAAAGTATCACCAATTTGCACATAACCAGATTCTTCCATCAATCCAGAATATGAAATCAAATCAACTTGATCTTGTTCACCAAAGCTAAATTGCAAAGACAATCGCTCTCGGCGTTTCTTTTCTTGGGTTGCATGATACTTACGCATTTTTTTGGCATGCCATTTTTTTACTGCTTGGTAGTTTGATTGCACGATGTTAAACATAATTGTGTTGTAGGATCGCTTTCATAGTAGTGCTGGTTAATTCTTGCGTTTTGATCTGGTTTTTGTTGTAAAAACTGTAAAATAAATGCAAAATCTCAAGGCTATCAAGTTTTCTGGCCTTCATTCCTAATTTCTCCAATGCCTTAATCACCATATCTTGGGTCAAAGTGAGTTGCGCTTTGGCTAGTTCAAACGCATCACCCTTGGTTTCTGGCTTACATGGCAAAACGACATAAAATCTTCGTGACAATATTTTGTTTCCAGACACGAGTTGGCGAATAAACTGGGTGTAGTCATCAATATGCTCAAGATATTGGGCTTCATTTTCTGAATGCTTGAGTAACTCAATTGAATCGATGTATTGGTCAATATCAACTTCGCGAATACGAATTAATATTTGCAGTTGTGTTGGTAAAGAATTTAAAAAATTCTGAAAACTATCAATCAACACGTCTTGTTCGGCTTCACTTTTGAGTTCAAAATTCACTGCAGAAGTCTCAATTATTAATCGGTGCTCGTTATTTGGCAGTACTAAGATACTGTCACGCACTTCTTTGATTGCAATCTGGTTGCGAGAGCTCACTTTATCTAGAGATTTTTTCAAAAGCCACATTAAGCCCTCCTTTCCTGCCAGCGCGATATATAAAGTTAAAGTCGGTAGTGTCCAGAATATGATTGAGTTGCAAGATATCTTTAATGCTTGGTGAGATGTTGAGCGCAGTATTTACGTTCTGGGCTAATTCTTCTTCAACTTCAGCAACCACTAATAATTCAGGTTTGATAATTTCTCTTTGAGTAATCGAGTTTTTATTGTAAACATAGTATTTTGGTCGAGCATTGTATCGAAGCAAAACTAGAAGCCAACTGGCGATAATCCTGCCTTTAACTCGAACAGATAGTGTGATACAAATTATTGCAAAAAAGAGAGCTAGAGCAAGTTTGTACCATACTAACATCATGGTTGGTGGTAAGAATGCATAGACAAAAGTTGCAATCAAAACGGGAGATAACAGCAACATGATTTGGCTCAAACTCAAATTGCCTGCAATTTTGTCTTCAACAGTGGTGATTTGTGCTGGAATTACTTGGCTTCTCATAACTTAACTACCTTTCGTGTAACTTTTGCTGCAGCAGATTGTGCTTCGGCTCTAGTAGCAATCGAAGCATTATCCGTGGTCATCACATTAATAATTTGGTTACCTAGTTTTTTCATAGCGCCAGAGTTAGAGGTATACATCACCATCTGCATCATCAGATTTGGGGTTTTGAGTAAAGTAATGAAGAGTCCAATTCCAACAGCAACAGAAATCAAAGAGTTTTCACTGTGCTCTGGCAAGGTTAAAAATGAACTGGCAAGTTGAATAATTACTACATGCACAAACACAATAAAGACACTTACAAAATATGTTTTAGAGGCAATGAGGGCAAAGTCAGAGAATTTGGGTAAAGCTGAGAGTAAAAAAATAAATGGAGACAAAACAGCGGCTAAAGATATAAAAA
Organism: uncultured Pseudomonadales bacterium; assembly: GCA_964607285.1. Classification (GTDB taxonomy): domain Bacteria; phylum Patescibacteriota; class Microgenomatia; order UBA1400; family PJMF01; genus CAZBMX01. The sequence goes on along the minus strand of CAZSJW010000012.1, from coordinate 952 downwards.
TGAGCCGACTGATATACATAAGTAGCAACACAATCGAGACGATTAAAAAAAGCACCATAAAAATTAAGACAATGAGAGGTGTTGTGCCTGTAATTACGGCTGTTGGGTTAAATGCATTTTGTACCCAGGCTTGATTTAAGCCTCCAGTAGAATCCAGCACTACTTTTACTAGTGTGTTAGCAGTGATAATTGCATAGTCAGCAAGAAAGAGTGAAATATTGGCTCCCAAGAATGACAGCCCAAGTTTTGGTAGTAACTGTTTGAGCTCAACTTCATCAAACCCAAAGGTGCTGGCACTCATAACTTGCAGACCCAAGAGAGCTACAACTACAATAAACAACACATCAACAATACCAACAGAAATGAGCCAGAAGTTGCGGATTACTTCATTGGTAAGCAGTGTTGGCGTGGTGGTCACATATCCCATGATGCCGTTAATAATTGGACTAGTAGAGCTTTCAACTATGTTTTGAATAAAACTGGCAACTGCATCAATTAGAACCTGAGTGAGACCATCACTTGGCTCAACTGTTTGAATAGTAACCATTTCAATTGGTGTGCCACTGCCACTTGTTGTTTGAGAGTTGAGTGCATGCTGAAATACAGAAGTTACTACATTGGCAGTGAGCACTAAAGTGAGGCCAACCAAGGCATTTCTAATAGTTTTCTTGGCAGACTCCAGTGCTTCTGGTTTTCCTGCTGAGGTAATGTAAGTGTATCCGGCAAAAACTAAAAAAAAGACCGCTAATGCGGTCGCGATTAACGTTATTATTTGAAGTGTATCTTTGGTAAAGTTAAGAAGATCTGGATTGGTACTTTGAGCAAAAACAGGAGAACTAAATAGAAATAAGAAAAGTGGCAGAGTGAATAGAGTTGCAAATACCTTGCTCATTTATACGTAACTTCCTTTTGTTACATGCCTGACCCAAAGGCGGTTGTTGCTAATTGGCTG
>CAZSJW010000011.1:0-49052 GCA_964607285.1 uncultured Pseudomonadales bacterium | reverse complement strand
TGCTCCTTGACCACCCCGATTGGTCTGCCGCGCAGCGATGGGTTCTCCTGCTGCAGAATAGTGGCAAAGTACGAGTTGATGTCCACGTGTATGATGCGCCGTGGGCGTTGCTGCGGGGCTACTCCATCCATACTTCCTCCAGGGTCCAGGTTTCGCGATCGCGATTGAAAAGCACGCGGTAGAGATTGCCTTTGCACACCAGCGAGTACATGCGCTTGCGCGTCTGACCTTCGCGCAGATCGCTAAACATGGTGATCTGGTCTACCTGCAGCACTTGCTGCTTCCACTTGAGTTTGCGCGGCACAAAGTTGCCATGATCGTAGACGCCTATGACGGCAATGGGTTCGGCTATTGTTTGGTACATACCAGTATGAAACACGAAAAATGACCGAAAGTAAAGAGGTCAAAGAATATCAAGATAGTAACTGCCTTAATAGTTTGGTATAGTGAGTGAAAAGGAAAAAATGCAAGAACAGGAACAAGGTCAAGGAGAAAGTTCCCCATTTATAAGAGCATTCATTAGAATGATAAGAGGTGAAAAACCTGCAGAAAAAGTTGCTGGTGACGTAACTCCTGAAGCTCCCAAAGCTCCTCCACTGCCTGAGTGGGCAATTGCTGAAATTGCAAAATCAGGAAAAGATGGATTTACACAAGTTGCACATGGGAGCGATGTGCTTAGAGTCGTCCAGGGAAAAGTTACGTACAATGGCAGAGAGTATGTCGAAATGGGTGATGAATGGATTGCAGGTGCAGAAAGTGAACAAATACAGTTCTATGAGCTCCCTCAGGTAGTTCAAGACGAAATACAGGAAGCAATCAGAGAGAAAATAACAACGCAAACAATGGCCGTGGATAGACATGTTAATTACGACATACAGGTTAATTACAATGGAGAAGCACACGTAAACGGTCGCAAAGTTGCAGGCATCCCAAAACAAAAACCCTAACTAACGTTCACCTCAATGCTGACTAAAAACGATCACTATCAAAGCCAAATCAATGCAGCTGCACAGGTACTTGCGGTAGGTTTTCCTGAAAAACTCAGAGGAGCTCAACCCAAAGAATTGCTAGAAGTAGTGAGCACTGATTACAATCGCCGAGAATTCTTAGTCCAAGGCCTCGAAAGTTGGCTGAGAGAAAAATACGGGGAAACGGTTCCCGAGCTGAAGCCAATAATTGAGGCATTTGCTGCCCTGCAAGGGAATTTCTTGAGCTACCAGACTGTACTAAGCCCAGAAACTATACTTCCACAAGAGTACAAAGCACATAAAGGGTTTCATGAAAAACTGAGAATCTGTTATGACAGTTCTGGAAGTCGCAGCATCAGGAACCAAGGTGTAGTAAAGTTTAACGGTTTACACTTCCGTATTGGTGTTTTATTTATACCGCTAGTTACAGATGCGGAAAAATTCATGGGTGTGGCGACCTGTGAACTTGATCACAAGGTATGGGAATTTTTCAGGATGCTACATCCCGATATGCTGTATGCATCCCCAGTGCAAAAAGAAGATGAAGCAGAGACAGCAGATGAAATTACTCGCCGTTTTTCCCGTTCACAACTTCCCAGTGAGCTGCTCAAAGTCCTGAACATCATTGAGTTGGGTAACCACGACTTCACCATACATTCACTTTTTGATGGTGTTAAGGAAGAAACTAAAGATCGAAATAGTAAATTCCCAACTATTGATGGCAAACCTATTGAGCCCGTTTACCTAAGTACTGAAGCAAATAGAAACGGAGAGCGTGGAATGGCCAATTTGTATGAAATACTGGCATTTCACCTCCACGCGATGGCTTGGAAACAAGTATTTGAGCATCATCCCAATGGACATAAAATTAAACAAGCACTGCTCAAACAAACGCACCAATTATTCAACCAGCTGTATGGAAAACCAGGCACAGACGATACGGAAAACTGCACTTTAGCAAAAGCGCTCGAAAAACCAGAAATACGTAGATCTTTCTCCAAAGTTGACTGTAAAAACATCGTTGACTACGTTGCCAAACTGTATGTTAATTTTTTGGCAAACATCATGGATCCAAATGATCCCGAACTGAGTCAAATACTGCACACGTTCTCAATTCCTATTCCTGCATCATCAAAGCTACAGTACATACATCAGGAGAACCTTCTTGATCTGATCAATGTAAACATGGCAACTGTGCTGAAGTCTTTCAAAGAGAAACTCGAAGAGCTAAAGCAATACAATGAAGACTTAGCAGATGCGACTATGGTTGAGGAACTAATTTCCTTACTACTTTCTGATCATCCGTCTATTGATGCAAGCAACAAAAATAATCAGCTTACACTGGTAAAGAACCTTATTGAGCCTGAGCTCAAAAAAACCCGCTGCGAAAAACTAGTTCGCCAAATGGCTCGCATAGAGTTCGCACTCGGCAACCCCACCCAAGCAATCGATATATTAGTTGAGGCAACATACTCCAACAAGCAATTTGCCATGACTCCTATTGAACTAATGGATGTGTTGTTTCGAGCCATCTGGGAGCTTGATGAGCCTGAAAAAAATATATATGGCAGGATCTACATACAAAGATGTCTGGCAGTGCTACTAGCAAATGTACCAAAAGGTGGCTTCACCTCAGTCACTGCTCAACTCAAAACATACTTTTCTCTAGCGGGTAGCTGTAACTCCGATGATCTCATGATTCCTATTCATGATGCCATCATGCAGAACTCCTCATTCTCTGAGGAGAAAAAACTATCTCTAACCGCTGAAATGTTTGCGTGGCTACCAGGGTTGACAACTGAACGCGTGGTACTTGAAATGTTAACTACTCTGTTAGAACGCAAAGCAACACTGAGAATAGATATAAAGCTTACGTCCTTAGTCGTTTAGGTTCTAACCTCGCAATCGAAAAAAGAAAATTGCGGATGGTGCAGCATAAACCTTACTACTTCATCGAAAAGGGAAAGGCTGAGGCTTTGGAAGTTGCAAAACAAGTTCTAACCAAAGAAAAGATTGAACTAACAGGCAATTTACTTGATTTAGAGCCTGTTTGTAATGTTTGGCGGAGGAGATGGGGTTCGAACCCACGTGGGATAAATCCCGCTCGGTTTTCGAGACCGGCGCCGTATGACCACTTGGCTACTCCTCCAAAATAATGCTAAACCTCTTCAAATGTTTACTATTTTGGGGCCGTACTAACTTGAAGAATTGTACTACCTCTTTGCGTTTTCACAAAATTATCCTCCACTTACTACTCCGAGTCGGTGAAAAACCCAATTGCTGCAGGTTTACATAAATATCTTGCAACAAAGGTTTAGAGTGTGAAGTAAATTCAGCATATATTGAATGATACTCCCTATTCTTTACCGTGTGTTTATCCAAATACACAGAGCCATCAGTATCAAATAAACCTCTTAGCACAGCCTTGCAGTACTGCGTATGGGTAACTGTCCACCCTGGTAGTGAAACCCCATTTGCAACCTTATTACCAACCTGCAGTCCCAGTCGCACTAGCTCAACAATGTACCCCTTTCCAGATAGACATAGCTCGATAATATTTCTTCGACTGTACTTAGAAGGTGAGTCCTCAAATAGCAGTTCTATTAATTTTGAGACATATTCATAGTATTCACGTTCAGCGGCATGTAAAGTGATAATAAACTGATTTTTTGCCAATTGACCATCACCCAACATAATACCTAAAAACTCGGCCAATTCTTCAGAGAGTTTTTGTTCTTTTACAATCTTCAGTTTCTTGAAATTGTTGTCTAAATCTTGATTAACTCGGACTGAATGAGCTCCTCCTTTTCCCCTGCCTAATCTAGTTCCAGGGTTTCCATACAAAGCATTGCGTGCAATAGCACCCTTTTTCCCAGCAGCTGCTTTAACAAGGTTGTCTTTTGAAACTACGAATGAATGCATTTTGCACAGCGTACTGGCTTATATAGACTATTCACATTACATCACTGGCATCAAAATCCATAACACTAGATACGGAATAAATCCTGGAAACCCACCTGGAATAAGCAGCAACACCCACACCAACCGAACAAATACGACATCAACGTCAAAGTACTCTGCCAACCCCGAACAAACACCTCCAAGCCAGGCATCACTCATGTTTCTGGTTAGCCTGCGATTTTTTTTGTGATTTTGACATATGAAATATTATACAGCCAAAGCGATTCTAAAAAAATTGTTGTATGCCAAATTTTGTCTTTCTGGGCTCTCCAGCTTGCACAATTCTTCCCACATACTGCTTAGCAACTTTCTCCCCATAACCATTTCCAACTTTTGCATTTCTTTCAATGTAACGCACACCACGGTTTTTTAACTCATTCTCCAGCATGTGCATAAGCAATCCCACGTATCCCCTTCCTTGATACTCAGGATGAATTTCAGTAGTTGTTATGTTGTACGTATCCAGTTCATCCACTCGCTCGGGCAAAATTTCTGAGACTGGACGCGCAATTGAAAACCCAATCATCTCATTGCAATCCCACAAAAGAGCAACACAGTTATTGGAGTTTTCAAAAAATTCCCGCAACTCACTCTCAGTAAATCTTTCATCTTCTGGAAAACATGCTGTACAGGAACTGACTCGTTGCTTTTCGGCATATGCTTGCTTAGTTTTTTTGAATGACATATTTTGTGGAGCTTGAATCTCCGACCAGGTAAACCAAAACGGCTTGCAAGGTCTAGGGAGGAGATTCCAGAAGTTGGTGAAGGCGCCAACTGCGTCCGCAAAATATGTCATTCAAAAAAAGTGCACCCGGCGCGACTCGAACGCACGACCCTCAGTTCCGCAAACTGATGCTCTATCCACCTGAGCTACGGGTGCTTGGTATCATACAGCTATCGCTGATGACAGGGCTGTATTGTATCAAAGAAACAATTGTTACTCCAGATGGAACAATTTTGCTAAGAGTCGCTAAAAAATGAGTATGTTAGGAGTCCAAATCGAGCGGAAACTTTTTCTGCAACCAATCGCTGATTTTTTCATATGTAGTTGGTTTTGGTTGTTCATGCAGTAGCATAACCATCAAATACTCAGACAGCACTGCTTCCTGTGCGTCTGCACCAAGCACCATAGACAACCTAAACGGAAAACGATCTAGCTCAACATGTAGCACTCGCTGAGTATAGATATCTGAATACCAAAATCGGCCTAGCTCTTCCCAGTAATACAACTCATCCTCAATCCGAATTCCCAGAGTAGTGATGCCAAACATAATATCGTGTGGTGGAACGGTTGCCATAACATACGATAAAAACACAACTGCAAATACCACAGCAATCGGCAATATCTGCCCCGCAAAAAACAAAATTAGACTGAGCAACACACCTATGGTAATCACTGTCATGAAATACTGGCGTTTTCTTTTTTTGAATGGTCTGCTCGGTGCTTTCCACTCGTACAAAACTTCTTCCTGATTTCCACCCTGCAACGGAAAGTACTCCTCGTCCTCTGACTCCTCTGATGGTGGTGCACTAGGTACTACAGGTTCAGACTGCTGCGCCTGAACCATGGGCTCTTCTATAACTGGAGTCACTGGTGTAGGCACCACAACTTCTGCTGCAATTTCTGGTTGTTGAATGGCAGGTTGCACTACTGGCACTTCTGAGTTGAGTTCAGCACCAGGCACTTGTGGTGATTGCGGGCTCGCTGCGGGGTCGAAACCCCCGAACGCAGAACGTACGGGAAATCGAAAGCCACCTGCTAGGTTCTGTTGATCCATGTCTACAAGCATACACGATTTGCGCTCTGCGGAACAGTACCCTCAATGGTACAATAGTGCATCTAAGGAGAGCTGGCAGAGTGGTCAATTGCAACAGTCTTGAAAACTGTGACCTTTACGGGTCCCGTGGGTTCGAATCCCTCGCTCTCCGCATCGAGATACAGACGGGATCCAAAGAAAGTAAATAGTCTGAATTATCAATCTTTTCTTCAATATCACTTGTGGTTCTAACAAGTTCAACAGCTTGTTGAATTTCTTCCTTGGCCCTCTCTATTAAAAAGAATGGTTTATATGGATCTATCAGAATATTTCCGTCTTGAATCATTAGGTTCTTACCAAGCTTACTTAAGATGGCTGTTTTCGTTTTAGTATCACCTTGTTCAAACCAGTATCTAGCATGACAGGCAAAATTGAAGGTATCTTTAGTAAGAGTCACCCATTTTTTTTGGTCTTCTTGATAGTTTTTTAACTTCAATTGAATATCATCCATCTCATCAAGCAATCTTTTCTCTTCTTGATCGTACATTGCTTGTCTTTTTTCATCGTACGAGTCATCAGATTGCCTAATTCTAAGCCTTGTTAGTTGTTTAAGTTGGAGATCAAGACTCTTGAACTGCTTTTGCAACCTCTCAAGAGAGCTAGAGTTCTTTTTTTCTTCATCATCATTTAGTTCATTAATGTATTTAATTGCCCAATCTTTAAATTCTGGAATAATCTCATACCGATTCAAAAGTTCCGTTGCTTGCTTTTCTAGTGTCTTAATCTCAACCATTTTTCTTTGTGAACAGTTTGGGTTAGTTTTTCTGATACAACTGTAATAAATATAGTGAGAGATACGAGCATCATTCATATCATCAACCATAGTATTGCATCTAGGACATTGCGATAATGAAGTTTTTAAAAACCATTTTTGGCAATTTGAGCATTTGATCTTCCATTTCTCCTGGCAAGTTACAGCACCTCCGCATTCGCCACACTTAAGAATATTTTTATACGGGAAATCGTGTTGAGAATAATGTGGTTTACCTTTTCTTCCAAGTCGCACCTGTAAGATCTTAAATTCCTCTTTTGTGAGCATTGGTGTGTGTTTACCCATTTTTTCACCCTCAGGTCTAATCATAAGACCGAAGTAAAAAGGATCACCAAGTAGTCTATAAAAACTAGCTCTAGATAATTTAGATCCTCCTGATTTTCTTCGCTTAACAGTTCTAAAACCCCAATCATCATTGAGCATTCGCAAAGCCTCCATTGGTGTATGGGTACCATTTATGATAAGTTTCAAGGCGTCTTTTATAAGCGGGTACCTCTCTTTGTCCACAATGATTTCGCTTTCATCAGTTTCATAGACTCTATGATTTAAATAACCAGGTTTTGCAAGTCCACCAGGCCACTTTCCTTGATTGAATTTTTCTCGGTTTCCTCTGCGAACATCTTCACTAATACGATCTGAGTATTGTTTTGCATCAATAAGGTCTCTGCCAACCTGTCCTTTATCTTCTGCATTATTAAAATATGTGCGGTTACTAGTTGTAATAGCCCTTAACATTCCCGAGTCCATTAACCTAATTAAGATATTTAAGTCATCAGTGTTTCTAGCCAGTCGGTTTAATTTCCAGACAAGCAATGCATTTGCCTTTCCTTGTACTATTAGCTGAATCACCTCATTAAATACAGGGCGACCCTCTTTCCATGCTGTATGCTCTTCCTTGAACTTATATTTAACATTTAATCCCTCTGATTTTTGTATCGATTCGAGTTCATTTTTTTGTGCAGGAATAGAAAAAGCTTGTCGCTTCGGGTCTTCAGTGCTTTTGCGACAATATCTTATATAGACTAGTGGTTTATCAACTTTATTTTGCATTATTACAACCTATAAGAATTGTATTTGGTTCGAATATCTTGTACATACCGAGTTATCAACTCTGTGGCATACTCCTTGATTCAAGAAGTATGCTCAGAACTGACCACTAATGTGCTATTCTCTAAAACGTAAGCTTTTGGGATTGGACGATAAATTAGCTTAAAATAATTTAGTAGCACAACTGCTTCTTCATTCATCCTTTCATCGCTCAGGTTTTTTCCAGTTATTTGAAAATAAATTTCTCGAAACTCACTTAAGGCATTAGGGCTTAGTTTCATATTGACTCCGCTTGAGAATCTGCCTCAATAATGATTTCAGACATTTGGTCATCACTTATATCTTCATGCCTGTTTATTGACTGAAAATATTTTTTTCCACCAATTCTTTTTGCGACAACTTTTTTAACTTCTTCTAAGTGAGTGAGGGCATTTTTTACAGTACTATCACTGTAGTTGGGGTTGCTAAGTTCTTTAATGATTCCAGCCTGATGAATTGGCTCATGAGTTCTATCTAATAAAGACAAGATGTTGGATGTTGCTTCATCTATCGGTGTGATTTCTTCTAATCCATGATCGTCCTTTTTGAAGTTTAGAAATTCAAAGTCGAAGCTATTTTCAAAATCAGGAAACTGGACATAAAATGGTTTAGTTGGGATATCCCACCTACTTTTGGCATGATCGATGGTAAGTATTTGGTCTTTTTTTGTAACGTTAATAAGACTATCCACCATTGCCCCAATATCGCTTGATCCTCTAGGTTTATCTATTCCAGACTGTCTCGCATCTTCTTTGCCTTGATGATGGGTAAAGATAACCGTGATTCCTTCTTGCGTGAGTCTCTTAAAAACTTCATGAACTTTGGTTACATCTTTAGATAAATTCTCATCTCCACCAACCACTCGAATAAAGCTATCAATAATCAATACTTCTGACTTTGTTCGTTGAATAAGCTCTCTCAATCTCTGTAGCTGTTGTTCGTCATTGCACAGAGCTGTCATATCATCCGAAAAAACAACAGGGAGGGTTTTGTTAAAGCCGAGCAATTTAATTCTCTTCTGAATTAACTGCTGCGGATCTTCTTTTGAAAGAATACAGACAGTTGATGGGTGAGTTTTGAATTTTCCAAGGAACGGGTTCTTTGTGGTTAGTGCTTTGGCAAGATACAAAGTTAAAAAACTTTTTCCAACTCCAGGTTTACCAGATAAGCAAGTAATACTGTTTTTAGGTACCAGATGTTCTATCAGCCACTCACTATCTGGATAATCTTTTGCCAATAAATCAGACAAAGTAAAACTTGTTAAAGGTTTATTGTTCTTTGTTCGCTTATTTAGCTCCCTATTATAAATTGAGACAAAAACATTCCTCAGCTCAGACTCTTCCAAAGGAGGCTGGTTTCTTAGGTTCCAACCTCTCACTAGTTCCCAAGCTGATGTTTCCCAGTCTCTTTGATCTAGAACTCCTAGAAGTTTTCCAATAACAGAAGTAGCAGCCTGATTTCTTTCTCCTGAGGAAACCCCTGCAAAGATGTTGTTGTCTCCATTTTGAACATCTTGCTTTTGTTTAATCACATCAAGAATTAATTGCTGTGGGATAGGAGCTGGAGAGGCTTTTTCATTGATCCACTCATAATACTTTTCAGTAGTAGGATGAATTGATGGTGGTGCAACTACATAACCCCCCTCAGTTTTAAAATCTGTTTTGTATTGGAAACCAACTCTATTCTTCAATTCATCAAGATCTGAATATTGAAAGTAGAAATGTAGCCCACCACTTCCTGTTAATGAGCTGAGAGTTGGTGGCAACAGTTTTGTTTGATAATCTGACCCCTGATCGATATCTAATACAACTAGTTTAGAGAGTTTTCCTGTCACAATACCTATACCAGTGACACGATCATCATTAAACCATTGCTCCACTTCTTCATGACTTGGAAAGCGGGTTTGAAACTCTTTCCATTCGCCCATAGACTGTTTACCGATTAGTGGAATTATTGACCAATGATTAGATAAGTATTGGTAAGCTGCCTTTTTAAGTTGTAGTTGATTTTTTATCATAATTTTTCTTTCTAGATTTCTTAGGCTAGCCGGAGTACGACTAGCCTAAGTGTTCTTAAACTAATGGTCCCTCTGTCGGCTCAAAGCTCATGATTCTTTGATTTTGACTTCCTGCCTTAAAACCAAGCAGTACTTTGCATTCAGACCTTAACAAAGAACTGAGCTGGAAATTTTGGCCGGTAACAGGAGTGCGTTTAGTTGTTGCCTCAACAATGTTGAACAAAGTTGAAGCTTGATAACCGTTTCCTCCAGCACTTATTTTTGGAGTAGCAAAAACTGGATGATTAATAATGCCATGATCAGGAGTTTTAACTGCGAAATTGATTTTTAATTTTTCGCCATGTTTAGTAGTAACCTTCTTTATCTCCGTAATCATTGCTAAGTAGGTACCAGAATTAACTATTGGTGGCGGAGGTGGGAAACCACTACCTACCGTTACTATTCCGATCTCGTCAACTGCTGGTTCAACTGCTTTTGCAGGACTTTTTGGCTCGTTCAAAGAATCGGCCATGTATCTTGATATGTTTGGCATAACTGCCTCCCTTGTGTGAGCTTCTTATAAGATGAAATGTTTAGCTCAAGTTTCATTTCTAAATAGGAGACTGAACTTGTACTCATGGGTAAGTCTAGATAGCTTGTACTTGAGAAAAAATTGGGGCAAAAAAAATACCCTTAGGGTAAAAAAGAAAATCAGGTAGAATCTAGCTACTATGAAGAATGATGACTCGCCCTATTTTGATCGTTACCTACTATATTCAGTTATCCATGCACTAGTGCAGGTTAATCATCCTGGTGCAATTGAGCCACTTCATTCTGACAATACTGTTGAAATAGAATCTGTAGTCTCAGCATTAACTGAGAATTTACTTGAAGGGGAACTCAAAAGTTTTGCATTTACAATTGCTCTTTATACAGATATAGGCTCAAAATCGATATCTGAATCAGAATTAAAAGACCACAGCTCCATTCACAGTCTTAAAAAACATCTTTTGGAAAAATATAATTTTAAGTTTTCGAAAAACAGCTTAACTGTTGAAATTTATTTCAGTAATGTTCAGGAATTTATTGACAAAGAATTAAAACCTTATTTGTTTCAGTTTGTTGATAATAAGCTAATTGGAGAAAACCGTGCTGAATTTTCAACAAGTCTAAAAGTATTCACAGAAGTATTAAACGAGATCACTGCTGTGCAAGGTAGGCAGGATATCACTCTTAAATCAAGTCAGTTTGGTCAGATACTAAATCAGAATCAGAAGATTGATTTCAAAACAGTGTTTCCCGAACTTGAAATCGTTATCAGCCTTTATCTGTCAGGAGCTATTGACTTGAATTGGATTGGAAACTTTGAGGCCAATAACTATGAATATGGTATTAGTATCCTTAATCCCTCAATCATTGATGCTAATAGACTTCGCACATTTTTTGGATTGAAACCAGTAATGATGGCAAATGCACAATTTACTGGACAGCCTTATATTTATGACAGGGCTACACAAACATTTGAGTATCAAACAAATAGTGGTAAGGTAATTCCCTTAAAAATAAGCACAAAAAAAGAGCTTACCCATCAGGGGAAAGTATTTCTAGCCTTTTTGAACCTTTGGGAGAGAGATCGAGAAATGAGAGGACACTACTCAAATGAAGAAGTTGAGGAATCAATGACCAGAATGTTTGGAACTCCTCAAGATTCTAGCTTTTTAAAGGATCCAATTAAAAAAATAAGACAAAAAATATCTCAGGATCCAATACTCGGTCAAGCTATAAGTTGGCACAAAGAAAGAGAAGCGGACAAAAAAGGTTGGGTCTTTCGTATTAACCCTGTTAACTAAGATCCCCCCATTACTTTAATTTCGTGCATCATTTAAATGATAGCTCCAGTCAAGTTTGATTTTCTCCAGCGAGATGTCCCGTGTTATGGGTCAATACTGACAAAATTTAGTAAGTAGGAGATACTATATTTATGTCACTCAGGTATTTGCATGATGATGTCTATTACAACGATCTTTATGACCGTATGACGGTAGATCAATGCAGGAGAATAGAGTCTAGGCATAAAACAGAAGAAAATAATCCTCAACATAAAGCTCTAAAAAACATGGTTAATGAGCTTTTTATGCACTTTATTACAGGTGATCGTTTTAAAAACAAATCCTCAACAGTTCAAGCTTGGAAAACAGAAGATAAGAGAAAGGATGATTTCTTGAACACATCTGAACCAATAGAAAATATCCATTGTTTGCAATGCAATGGCTTGATGGAATGTATCGATAAAGAATTAGTTGATTATAGAAAAAAAGAATCAATTCTCTTCATGTATGAATGTACTAAGTGTAATAAGAGACGTGCATTTTATGATGATCGTCGAGAGTATAGATCTGAAAAAAAACGATGCGAGAAATGTCAGAATCTAGATGTTGTTGAAACCGTTAAGGAAAATCCAACTTTAACAATTGTCACTACCTGTAAAAGTTGTGGTCATATTGAAAAAATGGTTTTTGATTCTCATAAACAAAAAATCGACCCTCATTACATCGAAGACAGAAATAGATTCTGTCTAACGGACGAACAGGGTCAAAAATACTTGCAGGAATTAGCAAATCATGAGGCTATGGTTAGGTTAATGAAAGAGGTTGAGGAAAGAGATAAAGCAAGAGAAGAAAAATTGAGGGATCATCCAGAGGGATTTCATTTATTTGATGGTGAAGGATATACGTGTCCAATATGTCACTGCGCAATGTCAGGAACTGATACTTGGTTTGATAAGTATGGTCAGAAGTGTATGAGGTGTAAGAAAAATATTGATCGTGGTGTGATTCCTCCAGAATTAAGTGTTTTTGAAAAAAAGGATACCTGGCTAAGTAACTGGCAACTGAGAGACAAGACTGGTTTGACCACAGCGAAAATTAGAAAGTGTATCAGCAATGGAGATTTAATATCTAGGTCGTTGTTGGATGACAAAGGTTATACCTATTGTCAGGTTTTTTTAGTTAGTGAAAATAAAAAATTTCTATCCTCCCACATAAAAACGCAATCCAAATAGAACGCATTCTACGAATACCCAACTATAAATTCTGTATTCAAATCTATTCAAAAAAGCTCAAGTATCACGGCTGATTGGTAAGAGTAAAGGTTAAGCTAGAACAAAGCCAAATTCTCGAGTCACTCAGACCATCAGAAACAGTCTTCAAGATGAGAAAATGGTGGTCTATACCACAGCTACTGATTTTTCGACACTCAGTGACCCGGGGTAATTGACTTATTCTTAGGCAAATGAACAAATACCTTAAGCGTTTAGCCCGTTGTCTGTTTTTAGTTCAATAACTGCTGTTTCTTAAAATCAAACTCTTCTTGAGTTAAATGTCCAGCCACTTTCAACTTAGCTAATCTTTCAATCTGGTCCATCACATCAACTGTTTTTGCAATTGATTGTCCAGCTTTCATTGTTTGCACATTTAAGATTGCAGCTTCTTTCATGACATCCTCAAGCTTCTTAGAACGAGCATCTGCCTGAGAGCTGGATACCACCAACAAAGCGTGAACTATGGCTGGGACCCATAGAAAGATACACAATACACAGTTGAAGAGGGCCGCAATCGGTCCTTTTTTGATTAATACAGCTACCGGAGGTAGCAAGATGGCGAGTAAATACATATTTACTCCTTTCTAAACGGGCTGGTATGTTTGTAATACAAAAAGGGATAGCCCGTAATCTTCAGCCTGGAAGCTTGGGATCCGTATAGGGCTACCCCTTGTTATTACGGATCCACAAAAATCCACCTTTAGATAAGGTTTATTTGCTTCCAGGCTGTTGAGGTGATTATATACTACAAAAATGATTGTCCTAATAGACAACTCATGTAAGACTATTACTTTAGCGGTACCAGAAGCATTTTTTTTAAATATGCTGTATGATCAAGTTGATATAACAAAGTAATTAAAATGAACTATTATTTATCAACGAATGCAGTTATTTCTGCATATAAGCAACTAATCGCGCTTGATGTTCAAAATGCAAGCATTCTTCATATATTTTTTATTTTAAAAGCTTGTGGTTTTAATGATGTGACCTTCAAGTCAGTTGATTTAATTCCTGAGCTAGGTTTAGAAATGGCATCAAGAATCAGCTTACTCTTTTCACCATTTGAACTGAAGCCTGAAAGATATGATTTTATTAATCCATTTGAGATGAACGAATGGAAAAGCCAATCTCCATCAGAGCCTTTACGGAACTGGGTCAGAGGAAGGGTAAAAAACAATATCTTGGGTGGTGCGACCACCTGGAGGTTACTTGTCACATCTGATAAGAATAGTGAGAATCTTAAATTTACATATAATTATATCGAGGAAATACAGAGATTAACACTTGGATCAAGCAAATTAAGTTTGTTTGCGCTTGCAATCTGGAGCAATAGGTTTATTGAGTTCGAAACTGAAGCCTCTCTCTCAGAACTTGTGAGTGAATTTATCTCAACTTTCCATCTCAGCAATGATGAAATCTCTAGTTTATTTCATACACAGATAGGTGGATTGGAAATCTCATATAGTGAAAGCATGCATAATCCACAAAAGATAAGAAATCTGATTGGCAATCCGAGCAGTGTTCCAGAATGGCAGCAATCAAATTTACTTGATAATAAAAATATATTAGAAGCAGATATTTTTAAAGGAGTTCATATGAATGATTTTTCAGTTGAAAAAATTTCGACGGAATCCGTCTACCAAGACTTACTTGACTATAATCAAGTAATTCTATTTGGACCCCCAGGAACATCAAAATCCTTTTTAGCCTCTCAAATTGCATCTAAATTCGATGAAACTAAAAAAATACAATTTCATCCTAAATATTCATATCAGGATTTTGTAGGTGGTTATATCGTGGATAAAACAGAGGTGGTATATCAAAAAGGTGTACTACTAGAACTACTGGATGATGTCTTAGTAAATCCTGATAAAAAATATCTATTGATAATTGATGAAATAAACCGTGCTAACGTTAGTCAGGTATTTGGTGAAATGACACAATGTTTGGATCGAGATTTTGAAACAGAATTAAAGGTTAATGGATTAACAACAAATTTAAGTTTACCACGCAACCTTTACATTATCGCCACTATGAATTCCTCAGATAGAAGTATTGGAAGTCTTGACCATGCTATAAGGAGAAGATTTTTGTCCATTTACTGTCCGCCTAACTTAGATCTTCTACTTGAGCTATGTAGTTCCGATACCAGCATCTCACTGAGAGACTTTTTGGCAAGGATAAATATCAATCTTTACAAAGAGTTGAAAAATAGAGAACTAGTAATTGGACATTCAATTTTCTTTAATGAAAATTTTAAACAAGATGGCTACTTCGTTTGGTCAATGTCAAAGATTGAGCGTTTATTCAATAGTAGAATTTTGCCGATTATAGAAGAGTATTGCTATGGGGATGAAAATAAAGTTCAAGACATTTGTGGAGTAAAACTTGCTAGCAGACTGTCTGGAAAAGATTTCGAAGAAGCATTAATTGAGTTCACAATGGTAGTTTCATGACACAACAAATTGAGATCATAGAAAACTCTTCCATAAGTCTCGGAAATGATCAATTAGAATTTGTTCAGAATATATTGCAGCAAGATAAGTCACTGCCACTGTTTTTAAACGGATCAGTCTTGAGTTTTGCTTCCTATACAGTGGGTGAGTTTAAATTCGGAGATTTCTGCATATCTATTAAACCAAGAAATCCTGCAATAACCTTAAGGTCTATTTTTGAGATGCAAGCATTTGTGGATAACACTGGTTTTAACTCTAATGTTTTAATTGCAGCATATGGGACAGATAAAAATTTTGGTCTAAACGCAGTTGTTGATAACTTCATACAGGCTGTGAGTAAACTTGTCAGTTATGGGTTAGCTGGTTCTATTATAAGAGAAAGAGCTTTTACGCAGAATCATTTTGATGAAATAGATATGAGTTTATTCAGAATGCAATTGATTCCTATTCACGGGGTAGCTGCAATAAACCAAAATTTTAATGTTGATACGCAGCAGAACAGATTAATTAAGTTAGCGCTCACAAAACTACTGCGGGTACAGGATGATCAAGAAATGATATCTAAAACCTACTTTTTGCTAAGAGATTTCGATTCGGTTGCTGAAATAAATTTTGATGATTACAACATTGACGAAATAGTGAAACAAAATTCTACTGCGAATCCTTTTTATCCTTATGCGCTTGAGTATGCTGCTATTCTGCTTAAAAATCTAAAATTCAACTTTACTAGAAATAATAAAGAGTGGTATTCCTTTTTATGCAATTCAAATTCAATTTTTGAACGCTTTTGCTTAACTTCACTTAAACAAGGTCTCAAAGAACACGTTTCTAAATGGAATAGTCCCAAAATATTTGCTTCGTTAGCTTATCTTAATAAGCAGGGGCATAAAAGTTACATACCAGACATAATGATTAAACATAGTTCAGAAGATAAAACTATTGCTATACTGGATGCAAAAAACAAAGCATTTAATCCTGAAAACTCAAACCCTAGTGAGTTAGTTTCCTCAGCTGATATTTATCAGCTCATTTTTTACTGCGAAAAGCTAGATGTTAATACCTGCGCACTTGTATATCCATCACTCGGTGGATACAAGCCAATTAGGGTTTCCATGAATGATAAAAAAAATCTCAATTTTTATTTAATTTCTGTTGACATGCAAATCGATTTAAATGAAAGAGTGAAAAAACTGGTGGAAGATACAGTATATATACTTAATTTAAGTTAATCTCAATTGTTGCTCAATTTGTTGATCTTCCTCATATGCATCTATCATTGATTTAGCAATTTCTGTAATAACAGGTACGGTTACAGCATTGCCAAGTTGCTTCTTTGCTTGATTATCTGAAACATTGAACTTAAACCAGTCTGGAAAACCTTGTAATTTTTTACACTCAACTACGGACAATTTTCGTCTTAAATCCCATAGCTTGGGATCTCGACTAGCAATGATCGTAGGAGCAACACTTTTTAAGCTTACAAAATAGGCCTCCTGAATTTGCGTCTTTGCAAAGTCACCGATGTGAAACCTAAGTGCTCCATCAGGCTTTAAATAAGAGAATACTCCATGACGACCTTTTTTTGTATGAGACTCATATTTTGAATTATCATGTTGTACTCTGGGTTTTTCAGGACTGAAGTTAGTAAAATGAAAATCAATCCTTTCTTGATCAAATTTACTAAGTGCGAGTCCTTTTGTGTTGGTACTGATATCTACAATATCAGCAAGCGTAGTATTCTGATTGGTTGGCGATGGAAACTTATAAGCTATTTTTTTGTCAAACCCTACACAATACCATCTTTGTCTTGCTTGGGGAACTCCAAAATCGTGACTATTCAATACTTTCCAATAAACCGTATATCCCAACTCTTTCTCCAAGATATTGATAATTGTATCCAATGTTTCTCCATTTCGGTGTGATTTCAATCCCTTTACGTTCTCAAGAAGAAACATCTTTGGCTTTTTCTTTTTAAGTATTCTAACGATGTCAAAAAAGAGAGTTCCTCGTGTTTTATCTTCAAACCCCTTCAGTTGTCCAGAGTAACTAAACGGTTGACAAGGGAACCCTGCAGTCAGAATGTCAAAGTCAGGAATATTATTTTCGTTAACCTTGGTAATATCTCCTTCAGGAGTTTCTCCAAAATTATGGTTATATACTTGCTGACAATATTTATCTATATCTGAAGAAAAAACACAAGTATTATTGAATTTTTCGAAAGCTATTCGAAATCCTCCAATACCAGCAAATAAATCAATGAATTTGTACATTAGCCCCTTAATTCATACTTAGTGTTATGTGAGAAGTAATTATATTGATTTAGTCTTTTCTAATTAAACCAATAAATTTTCCTCGAATCTCAACATTTTCGGGGAAAATTGTTTTTAAAGCTTTGTTCCTGGGTTCAAGCCTTATTTGTCCCATCTTTGAATAAAACCTTTTCAAGGTCGCTCCTTTTTCTGTAATTGCCACAACAGTATCTCCATTGTTGGCAAAATTTTGGTGTTTAACCAATATCAGATCACCATCTGCTATACCATCATCGATCATACTATCACCAGAGACCTTAAGTGCATAGCACATTGAGTTTGAAGGAACCATTGCGGCAGGGACTGCGATAGGTTCAGGATTCTCAAGAGGCTCGATGGGATTTCCAGCAGCAATAATTCCAAGTAATGGGATAGATGTTGAGAAATGATTATTGGAATTTAAAAAAATCTGGCGAGATCCTTCGCCTCTAGAGATGTATCTTTTTTCTTCAAGCACATCTAAGTATTGAGCTACGGAGCCATCTGACTTCAAGCCAAACTTAGAAGCAATTTCTCGGTATGAGGGAGCAAATCCATTCTTTGAAAAATATCTTTCAATAAAGGAGAGAATTTTTTTCTGATTTGGTGTGAGCAGGTTATAGTTGACGGTTTTCATATATACGAGTATTATACGAGTATATTACGAGATAGTAAATACGTACAAACGTAGGAGGAATATGGCAAATTATCATGTAACTAAAAATCAGAACGGTGGGTGGAATGCTCTCCGAGAAAATTCGTCCAGAGTAAGTGGAACTTATAACACTCAACGAGAAGCAGAAGCTGAGGCCAAAAAATTTTCATCAAAATCTGGTGGAGGTGAAGTAAGGATTCATGGCATAGATGGAAAAATAAGGGACAGCGACACAGTTGCTCCCGGAAACGATCCACACCCGCCAAAGGATCACAATTATTAGAGAGTGTAATAGTATCCATGAAGGTGCTTAGTTGAGAAATATCAACATTCAAGTTTGAAAGCATAAAAATATGTCAATTCGATTGAGTGATTACTTCGAAATCAATGAAGAAGATCTTGATAGGGAGGGTGTCTTCAATGCCTTTATTGATATTGACTCAAAATTATTTCTTGATCCACATTTATTAAAAGAAACAAATATTCCCGAATTGGCTCAGTCCTATTCAAAGCTTAAAGATCATTTCCGTAAAATCATAGTTTTATTGAAGGCTTCAAGGAAGGAGTCTGATTTACCTTGGCAAGAAGCAGCAAAAAGACTTAGGTTTAAAGAGACTAGAGGTATTTCGATTGGATACGGAAAGAATACTAATGATGGTCATGGAATTGGACCTGGACTCAGATCTGATCTCCTCAAAAGGGCTAGTGAAATAGTTTCACTAGGAGTTGAGGATCCTGAGATTTTTGAATTAATTGGGTTATTTGCAGATAATTTTGGCCCAGACTTGTTAAGCGATATGACAATAAATGTAGTGCGGGAAGATTTGGATGCATACTCTGCAAGGTTAGTAAAACAGTTCGAAATCAAGAAAACTATTAAAGTAGGAGATGTGTGTTTGCCCAGGCATCCTGATGGCAAAAAGCCGGCAAGATTTCTACCCAAAGAGCTTCTAAGAGATATTCCAACTGCTCAGTCGAGAGAGGACATATCAAGGATCGTGAGTCATAATCAGCAGCTAAGAGAGCGATTTAATAGACTGATTGCCCAGGTTTGGAAAAGCAATGTTAAAACCTCAGAAAGAAAATCTGCAATTAAATCTTATCTTTATCAAAATAATGGAGATTTGAAGACTTTAGTTGGTGTGTATGGAGATTACAAATCACAACCTTATGATTTCAATGTTGATCCAAAGGGCGAGGTAGTTTGGTTCGAGGCTTCTCAAAAATTCGGTAAAAAATATCCTCTGAGAGTCAGTTTGCCACATAACCCTTCATTAGAAGACATTAAAAGTATCGTTCAAGAAATAATTATTCAATTTAAAAAGCTTATTGAGAATAATGGTCTCAACTATCATTTATATTCAGATGACCATGGTCGCAAGCCAAGGAATGAACGATATGCGCAACTTTTATTTTATGGTGTAGCTGATGTGTACTGTCGAGCAAACGATATTGATTTGTCTCGAGAACCGAATGCAGGGGTGGGACCTGTTGATTTTAAATACAGTACGGGGTATACAAAGAGGGTTTTAGTTGAAGTTAAGTTATCATCCAATAATAACCTTATTTCAGGTTATGAAAAACAATTAGAAATTTATAAGTCAGGAGAAGCAACACAAACGGCTACTTATCTAGTCATAAAAAATGGGAATAATAATAGGAAAATAAAGAATCTGCAACAAGTTGCTCGTGAGTCAAAGTTGGAAACCAAACCGAATATTGTTATTATTGATGGCACGATTAAACCATCTGCAAGTAAGCGGAAATGAATTGTATTACTATTTAGCCAAGTTGATGTCTAAAACGGGATCATAATTTGACATAAACCAGGTTCTAACTTTGTCAACTAATCCCCGCATATGAGTACTCTTGAGAGTTCTGTTCTACCAACAATCACTGAGTTACCAACAGCTGAAGATCGCTTGGAAACAGTCCTTGCCACTGAGTTTCAAACTAGACAAGCACGAACTGTGTTAGCATTGGTCACAGGCGAAGCAATCATTCCACAAGAAACCCCACCAGGGTACAACATTGATACTAAAAAGGCTGCAGATATTCTTGGCAAGTTACCAAAAACAAACTGCAGCAGAAGATATACAACTTGATGCTGAGTCCATTGCACAGCTCACCCAAGAAACAATCGATAGTCTGGTACAGGCAGGTACACTAGATGCTGCCTTTGCAAATCAGGTAGCCAGAATATTTTCAACGCAGAACAGTATGGTGGTGGAAGGCAACTACGCCCGATTTCACTATGGTGGATCAACATTCCCCAAAGAACAACAGAATACTGGGAAAATAGAAATCGGAAAACCTATGTTTATGGGCATTGCTGCCAAAATTTATAGTGAAGCTACGGCTGTTGGTTTAGAATTATCACCTAGACAATGTCAGGAGTTAGCCGTCAAATGAACCCTGATACACGAGTATGGCTACGCAGTGGTTATGACAAAAATTTTACAAGCAACTGAAAATGCAGTAGCTTCTGGTGCAGATGATACCTATGGTGCAGTCACAGTAGAGCATACTAAAGCACTGCAGGTCCTAGTTACATATAGTATTGCTCCCGCTCCTGAGTTGCAAAGTATTTTTTCAGATGGGACAGCAGAACAAAGAAGCAACGAGTTGGAAATAGTAGCTGAACGTGTTGCAACAGGATTTGAGCTGGCAGGTTTTTTCAGGCACTCATACAAACTGGTGCTACCACTGAGCAAGCAACTAAACTCATACAACACATCCGTGAAGAGCAACGGCTGAAATACCAGGAGTTACAGTTTACAATAAAGTACCTGCAATCAAAAGGTCTATCGTTTGCCAATGTTCAGTCAGCACTCTACGACCTCTTTAGAGCGTTTGCATCTCAACCAGAATTAGCAGAACATTGTCGTTTCCCATTTGGAAGCAATGACTTGGGGTACAACTTCCCACTATCCCCAGCAGAGATCAAGCAGCTGTGTACACGTTGAGGTATGGTGCTAGCCTGAAGTATACCTACTCGCTTTTTGCCTGCACATAGCGTTTTACATCGTAGAAATCCAATAGCGGATTCCAACTAGGCTTTCTGTCTTCTCTTGCTTGATTGTTTGGCTCTAGTCCGTGCTCTGCCAAAAATGCTTCCAGTGCTACTCCAGCTTCTTTGTTCGAACCAAATCTGTTCCGTATCTCAAGTGGGTTTCTCCCAAAGTACCTACCAGTGGTCTTTGCTGCTTCAACCTCCTGCATGTATGCAGTTGCAATTTTTAGTTTATCTTCAGATGTTACAGTTTCAGCAACACCTCTGGGTAAAGCAATTGCAAAGTATCTTGTATATTTTTCAGCAAGTTCCTCAACACTTGAAAAATCACTTGAAGGCATCATCAGAGCGTCCTGGCAAACAGTATGCATTCGAGCCACAACGTCCTCAGCTGAGAAAACATTGCCAGATTCCTGATAGCTTTGGCGTATGCAATCAGCGATCAGCCCAGATGAGCTCTGGATGATCTCAACGGGTAAGGCAGCACTCTGTGCTTCACGAGCAGCATCATTAGCAATTCTTTCCGCAGCAATTCTTTCCGCCCTACGAGACATCGGTTTCTCATCTTCAGCATCTGGAAACACTATTCCTGCATTTATTAATTTATCTTCTACATTCTGCAGCATCTCCCTTGCCCTCTGCATATTCAGCTTATCTTGATCTTCTTCAGTCACCGTAGGTTCTACTCCTCTTTCTTTCATCCGCTGTTGAACCTGCTCCAGCAACCGCTGCAACCTATCAGCAGGTGTTTCTTGCTGCTCAGCAACTGGTTCCTCAAATTGCACAGGTTCTACAGGTGCTTCTGCCTTTTCCTCTTCATGCCCCTCTTCCTCCCCAACTAACTTAAGATGATCTTGCAGTTTACCCCAATCATTCAGAGGATCATGACCAACATTAGAAGACTTACCATCGTCAAACTTCCCGTAGGCACGATTTGGCTCATACCCATGTTTCTTCACAAAATCCAAAACAGCAGCATTAGCCTCTCTTCTAGACATGCCTTGCTCTCTCTGTTCATTTCGATTTCTCCCAAAGTATCTGCCATCAGCTTTGGCTTGCTCCACTTCTTCAAGGAAAGCTCTAGCAATGGCAACTCTGTCTTCAAAAGCAATCTCTACATCATCATAATCGAAGACTGCCATATCGAAGTAAGTGCTATATGCTTCAGCGAGTGCTTCTGCCGAGACAAAATAGCTTGCTGGCATCAGAATTGAGATGCGAGCAAATGCGTGGATTCTCTTTACGATATCGTCTACCTCAAGTACGCCCTGGTTGACTCGCAAACTATCCTTAATCATGTCTGAAATGAAAAACGATGTGCTCTCAATAATTTCGCTTCCCTCTCGCACATCTTTCAAAATTTCACGCCGCATCCCTGGAGCAGCCAACTCTCGCAAAGTGGGTGCATCTGGCCTCCCAGGGAGATTCGGTTTTTTGTCAAGTTCTCTTTCCAGCTCTGCTGCTAATTCATCGAAACTCTTAAAATGTTGTGGAGACAGTGGGCCCTGTTCAGACATAGAAACTTTCTGCTAATATTGCGCACTTTTATTAGATCATATTTCTATTCTAAGGTCAATTTAGAGCTTGCATTGACAACCCAAGCGATTAGCAGTACCTTGTATTCATGTTCGATAGAAATAGACATCTTGAAGCTCATGCAGAAGTACCTGCAGAACTCCGTGCAATCCGCGTAGACACTGGAGCTGCTGCTGAAGCTAACAGGCAGTATATTGAAAAGAAAACACCTGATCAAAACAGGCAAGCCCTCATGCTTGCTCGCTTGCAAGAGTTTGAGGAAACGGGTGCTGATGCACTTTTCGATGACATCGACAAACAATTTCCACAGTTTGAACAAATTGACCAACAAATTTCAGACCACTACGGAACTATAGTTGCAAGTGGTGAGCAAAGCAGTGAGAGTGTAGAAAATGCTCTAACCTCTATTCGTGAGACCTTGCTTGCGCCTACCAGGGAAAAAATGCGTGGCCAAGAACACAAACTACAGCGTGCTGAACAGTATACAGCAGCGATGCTGCAAACAATGAATAAAAAAATCAGTGAGTATGTGCCCATTCCAGGGCAAGAAGCAGTAAAAATCGAACTGACAAAACAATTCGTTCAAGCAATTTACGATGCAATAAATGCAATAACCTACCAAGACATGCAAGCAACCGCTGTGATGATTGGTGACCACGGCTGGTCACACCTCACCCAAGATTTTCGCGATGCGCTCAATATAGCTACGGCCGCCAAAGGCGAACCACTTACCACGGATGAGGTATTGATACTAGGATTCGCCGCCGCTTACCATGATATTGGCTACGCTTCCCCGCAAATTAGTGGCACACAGAAACAAAATGTGGATCAATATTTTGTTGATCAAGGTCACCCACTTTTGGGAGCAGCGTTCATACGAAAAAATCAGGAGGTGTTAGAAAAGATATTTAAACCAAGTGATTTAGACTTACTGCATGGCATTGTTATGTATCACGAAAATCCTGATAAATCAGATATTGCTGGTAAACAAGATTATCTCCTCAAGAGCTTTGCACAAGCAGATGCTGCAGCTGCATTTGGTATAGACAAAGTCCCCAGCGGGTCTGCAATTGCACCTGAACTACTAAAAATTGCCCGCTACAAGTCTGAGCTTAAAGCTATTCGGCAAGAACTAAACAACACAGCACTCCCCGCAGAAAGAGCCAACCAGTTAGCAGAAGTACAACGACTCATTGTCCAAGAAATTGCACAAGAAAAAGAACGCATGCTTGCAAGACTTGGCCAAACACTAGATGCTACTTATCTTGCAGCTATACGAAATGCAAGTGAGCATGTCAGTGAGGACACGCTGCAGTATGCAGGACCTCGGTTTGTTGGGGAGATGAACCCTCCAAGAATCATTGATAATAAGTTGACAGTTGATGTCTTTGGAGGAGCAGCCACGGCCCTTTCTCAAACGGGTGCCTATGTTGGAGCTGAAAAATCCCTAGCAAAACAGGTGCTTAAAATCTACACAGAACAAGCAAGCCAACCATTGTCTAAAGAAGTTCAAGCTGAACTTGAGTCATTTGTTCTCAATCCACAACCCATTTCTCCAGAATCGCTGGTTGCGACTATTGCCTCCTACTCGGCAGATAAACAGGAACTAACTCTCAAAAATCCAAGCGATACAGTCCGTATTCGTTTTTACCCCCACGCACGAGCTGAAAATAATCAGAACTTTACTAACCAGGTGGTGTCTGAACTGACTCAGGCGTATGACAAAATTGCACAACTCACCAACGCAGCATCTGCATCAAACGCTATCTAATGTGTTGCAATTTCACTCAAAAAACTGTACACTGATACCATGAACACACCTGAAACAGTTATGAACTCTCAAGACCCAACCCCCGAGTCACTCGTTGCAAAAGCACTGGCAGGCAATGTATCAGAACAAAGTAGGCTTGCGCTCATACAGTTGCAGCAAAAAATACAGGGATTGCCAACCTACAGACCTGATAGTTCAGAACTGCAAGTACTGTACGGAGCTGGATTATCCAGCGATGAAGTAAATGTTGCCTTCAACTTGCACGGTGTCGTGCCAGAAGCTAACCCTGAGAACCCTGACCATATGGCTTAGTAGTAAGCATCCCTCTTAAGCTTCCTAGCAGTACTCCAAAGTCTGCAACAAACTGCAAAATCGGTAAATAGTACCAACTATTTGGCGTGTGTGTGTAGTTCTTCCAAACCGCCCAACAGCTGTAAAGAGACACCGTCAACAAAGAAAAAACACTCGCAAGTAGCCAAGTTCCCCACCAAGCTGAAACTATCAGAATCACCACACCAACTAAGTAGCGTGCCCACACCAGTGCAACCTTTATTCGTAGACTCCTAGCTCTGATGTCATCGCGGGCTTGTGCATACACCATCCTGAAAAACCCACTAACAGATGAGCGTGGTCTCCATTTCACTACTGCTTTTCTAGCAAACGAGATTGCTACACCTGCAGCTCTTGCCGCCCTAGCGAATGCATAATCTTCACTAACTCTCAGTTCTTCAGAAAAACCTCCCACGTCACTCCACACCGAACGATGCAGAAGCATTGACCTTGTAGCAGGCAAGTAATTGTTTGGATCAATCCTTTCTGGCATAACCAACGCGTAGGGGACAACAGCTTCCTCAAACACTGAGTGTGGATCTCCAACCGCATATCCTGCAATCAGTCGAGCACCACTTCTTTTTTGTTCAGAAAGCAACTCTTGCAGCCAAGTGGTCTCCAGCACGCATCCAGCATCTGTCATTGCGATCCAATCGTAGCGTGCTGCCCGTATGCCAGCATTGCGCCCGACTGCAATCACCCCTACTGCTTCTATAATTTTTATATGCAGCTTTGGCCACTGTTTGGCACAAACCTGCAGAATAGCAACTGTGTCATCTTTCGAGCCGCCATCAACGAAAATCGTTTCAGTTGGGAGCAGAGTTTGCGCAGCCACAGAAGCACACAATTCCATCAAACTCTCAGCTTCAGTAAGCACCGTTATCACTAGTGATATAGGTGTGCTGTCTTTCATTGCGTGCTCTTACCTTGCATGGTTTTTCCTGCTAATCGCTCATAGGTATCTACAACGTGCAGCCATGTTTGCCCAGCAGCGAAGTTTTTTGCCCCTGTTTGCAACAACCGAAGCTCTTTGGGTTTACCAACTAGCTCTTGCACTCGCTGTGCGGCAGCTATAGAAGAGTCAGAAACAATGCTAAAGTGCGAACCATTATAGGTTTCTAAATACATCTTTTTTAGCTTATTCGCATACAAACTAATCACTACTCTTCCTGCAGCCTGTGCTTGCAAAATAGATAGATACGAGCTAGCACAGACAAAATCCGAAACCCGAAGCCATTTGACGGTATCATTTTGCCAACCAACTACTTTCCCAACCCGTTCACATGCAGATCTCAAACGCCCATCACCAACCCATGTCATTTCTACACGAACACCATGCTCTCTCAATGTAGATACAAAGTCTATGTACAGTAAAACTGCTATGTCCACTTCTAAACGCCCAATAAACACAACGTGTATTGATTTTTTTTGTATAGTATTTGGGAATGGTATCTGCAGAAATCTATCTTCTACACCCCCATACAAAACCTCATCAGGTGTATCTCCATAAAACGTACGTATCCAGTCACCTACATGCACAGTCGCAGCAGAAAGGTAATTAATGAACTGTCTTTGTAAGCGTGCGCTTTTGGCAATTGGCCACTTAGTTTCCCAGCCATGAAATGTTGTGATAAATTTTGTTCGATTTTGGCTATAAATGGGCAATATCCACCAAAAAATGTCATGCACTTGAATACTATCTGCCTGCCGAAACAACGCTGCGTGCTGCAAAACCCAGTACCATGTTTGGAATTTTTTTAATGAGTAATTCTCAGGCAACCTATATATGACAATGCCATCTTTTCTTGTCTCAACCAGTGGAAGGGTGCTGTCGTGTTGTGTAGTTACAATCGTTACCTGATGCTGCCGTTCACGCTGAATACGCACTACTTGTTCAACATGCGTCTCAACACCTCCAACATGGGGAGTAAATAATCTGCACACATGTACAATCTGCATAGTTACACTGCCCGTGCTATAACCTGGATGTCACTCGCTCCAAATACTCTGGCACTCAAGCTATCAAACCAATGAAATATCGGTACCAGTGGCCCACGAATGAATCGCAGCAAAAAACCAATTTTTGACGTAAACAAGACATTTCGTAGAGGACCTTCAACAGATCGTAGTACCTGATACTCAAAATCTGACGCTTCCAGTTTTTCTATTAGCTCCTTCTCTGTATATCTTCTCACGTGCCCTACTTCTGCATCAAACTTTTTATAGTAGCCTAATTTGTACAACATATTTTGACTGCTTGGTGTTGTCAAAACTAGGTATCCACCAGTTTTAAGATTTTTTCTGAGCACTGATAGAAACGTTTCATCATCGGGAATATGCTCAATTACTTCCGAACAAATTATTAGATCAAATACTCCTGTTTCTTCTTCTAATTCCTGCCTTTTAAACACAACATTTTTTATATTCAAGGCTGCTCTTGCTGACTCTGAAATATCGATTGCTCTCTTGGAAACATCGATTCCAAGAACCGATGTAGCATACTGACTCACGTATAGCGAAAGCGAACCCACACCACAACCCACATCCAGAACCTCACCCCTAAGTGCATCAGCGAGTACCGCTTTATGTAAGAGTTGAAGGATATACCAGTATGTGGTGTTACCACGTCCAATCAACTTACTAAAGTGATTATTCTTTTTATGGTAGCCATCATAGAACTGTTGAACTGTTGCAGTACCCATACAGGCCATTGTACTACACTATGCACAATGCTCGTTCCATCCTCACCGTTCTACTCAGCGTGTATGCACTGCACGCATGTACAAATCAAGCGACTGCGAAAACAATTCTGTTCTCTGATGACTTTTCAAACCTTGAACAATGGCAACAAGTTCGACCTCAGGGGGCAACATGGCAAGTCCGTGACGGCAAAGCCCATGTGAGTGTCACTCAAACATTCCAGGTTACAGAACTTGCTCCCAGAGCTGATTTATGGGATACCAACTGGCATAACATACGGTTTGAGCTAGAGTACTCACCAATCCAAGGTACAGACCGTAACCTTTCATTTCATTTTCAAGACCTCAACAACTGGTATGAATTTCACTTCACCCAGAATGTAGTCACGCTACTACATCTTGAATCTGGCACAGTAGTTTGGAGCACATCTCAACCATTTTCTCTAGAAAATGGCGAGACCTACACTATTGAACTGAGATTATATGAAAACACCATTGCATTGTTTATTGATGGCAAGCAACTTGCATACCAAGTTGACCCTACTTTTAGAACTGACTATGGCAGAATTGCACTAAAAGCTGGTACGGGAGCTGACAGTCCAACCGAAATCGCTATAGACAATGTTGTAGTCAGTGAGTACTCCCCCGCAGACCTTGGCCTGTCTGTCCTCAAACAAACTGACCCGATCTGGGCAAATCAGGAGTACGATTCCGCTGCAACCTGGGCAGAGGATACAGGGATTGATGCGTGGGGATGCGCACTCACTTCCCTCACCATGATTTTTAGGCACTACGGGATTACTCAAGTACCAGACGGGACTGAACTAACTCCCCAGAGTTTTAATGCATGGTTACAAACTCAACCTGATGGGTATATCGGTGAAGGGCTAGTAAACTGGGCAGCCGGTCTTCGACTAGCACTGTTCAGTCACAACACATTTGGCACCCCAATGCTTGCATACAATAAAATCACTGATGGCTGGCAAGATGCACTGCAGACAGAGCTGCAGGCACTTCGTCCGAGCATCATTCAGCTACCAGGACACTTTGTGGTTGCGGAAGGTATTTCAAGCACCAACCCACTTGATTTCGCAATTGTCGATCCATCATATACTTTCAACAAATTGAGCCAGCATAGCAAACTACCCATTTCAATTAGAACATTCAGTCCTACTACTCAGGTTCAACCTTCCATAACAGTTGTAAGTAAACCAGAAAGTACCGTTGCACTTTTTGACAATGATTCCATGGGAACTCAAACAATCGATAGCCTCCAAACCACCAACGCCAGCAACATGCCAGTACGACTAACAGAACTTGCCAACGCACAATCAGGCAACTATACCCTCAGACTCTCTAGCCCAATATTTCAGCAGACAGATGCGACTGTTTTCGGCTACTCCTCAGAACTGCAAAATCACACACTACCTCCCCTCTCACATATCATTGGGCCGAATGGAGTAGAGTTCCAGATAGTTTTTGATCCTGAACATACTAACGGTAGTATTACACCAACTACAAGCTTTACTGAGCTATCAGCTGACACTGCAGCACTTAACCAACAAGACCTGCTCTCAACACCTTCTAAACAAAAATTCTCAGAAGCTTTTACTGTAGCAGCAGACTTTCCTGAGCAATCAAACAGATATTCACATCTGAGTACAGTACTAATCGAACATCCAACAACTGTGATGCAGGACTTAGCTCAAGCATACCTGCTGCAACAGCTTACGTTTATCGAGTAAGGTATAATACCCACCATGCCCAACGGTTTTTGGTCTACTCTCCAGCTACCTATCATTGGTCTATCACCGATGGACGGTGTAACCGATCAGCCGTACCGTCATATCCAAAAAAAGTACGGCAAACCAGCTG
The DNA here is from genome assembly GCA_964607285.1 of uncultured Pseudomonadales bacterium. Taxonomy (GTDB): domain Bacteria; phylum Patescibacteriota; class Microgenomatia; order UBA1400; family PJMF01; genus CAZBMX01. Next base: position 19,729 of record CAZSJW010000011.1, on the reverse strand, counting down.
TAGTCTATACAGAGTTCACTAGTGTTGAAGGCGTCTGTCATGGTGCAGATCGACTGCTCGAAGATTTTCTGTATGACGAGACGCAACGACCCATTATCGCGCAAATCTACGGAACAACTCCTGATTATTTTCGTCAAACAGCAATCCTGCTATGTGAACTTGGCTTTGATGGTATTGACATAAACATGGGTTGCCCTGCTAAAAATGTTGCCCATTCTGGAGCAGGTGCGGCTCTGATCAAAACACCAAAACTTGCCCAAGAAATAATTCGTGCCGTGCAAACTGGTGTGCATCAGTGGCAAAACGGAGTGAAATCTGGCGACTGCCCAGATATTCGGCCACTTATTTGGCAAGAAGTGCAAAGACGTCATGCCCTATTACCAACTCAATATCAAACTCCACACACAGTGCCAGTAAGTGTCAAAACCCGCGTTGGGTTTGATACACCAGTAGTCTCTGAGTGGATTTCAACACTGCTAGAAACAGACATTAGTGCTATAGCTCTGCACGGCAGAACACTCAAACAACACTACACTGGAGAAGCTAAGTGGGAATTGATTGGCCAAGCAGCTGTACTCTGTCGTGATGCACAGACTATACTCTTGGGAAATGGCGACATTACTTCGCTCTCAGACGCACAAGAGAAAATCGCTACGTATGGCGTCAATGGTGTACTACTTGGTCGAGCCACCTTTGGCAATCCGTTCGTATTCCTTCCACACCAGGAACAAACCGCCCTTGAGAAAGCACACCGAAATGCAAAAATTGCTATTGAACATGCCCAGTTGTTTGAAGAGTCGTATCAGCATGAAGAACGGTATAGTTTCTTACCCATGCGTAAGCACTTAGGGTGGTATGTGGGTGGGTTTCCACATGCAAGTGAGGTCAGAGTGCAGTTATTTGCGGCAAACAGTAGCTCAGAGGTCAGAGACATTCTTGCTCAGCATCAGCTGCTTTAAGAGCTGTAAAAAAATACTTACTCTGTGACTGGCTGTACAGATTCCATTGGCAGCACCACGTACACAGTGTCTGTTGGAGCATTCAAGATGCTTAAGAGCGTTGTCTTGCCTGATGTGTCTATGCTCTGTAAAAGTTGATCAATCTCAGTTTGCCTGCTCAACTGTTCAGTAAGTAGTTGCACTTGTTCTTCTGTCCTATCGTAGTTAGCTTTCATGGGCTTTTTATACGCTAGCAAATCACCAACAGCAGAAAAGACTGCCTCCTGTCTGCTACTGAATCAAAATTTTCACCAGCAATGAACTCTGCCAGTTGACTACAAGTCATAGCTGAAACCATCCACTTTTTGCTCCTCAGGAATATAGGCCTGAACTGAAAAATATTTGTCTCTTTGTCGCATTATGCTGTTCTAAAATAAATTTTTTGATTTATAGCACAGCGGACTTTGAATGGTATAATCTTGGGATTGGTCAATTAGCTCAGTTGGTTAGAGCGCACGATTCACATTCGTAAGTTCGAATCCTGGCTCACATTCGAGAGTCCGTACACAGCTCACGGTCAAAATGAAGGTCAATTAGCTCAGTTGGTTAGAGCGCGCCGTTCACATCGGCGAGGTCGTTGGTTCAAATCCAACATTGACCACAGTAAGCAAGGCTTACTAGAAAGGTTACCCCTTTCGATACGCCTTATAGACGGAATTTATACGCGGCGAAATAAACGCGCTCTGACCCGTTAGCCTGCGTGACGTTTAGGTAATAAACGTTATGCAGATACTTCAAGGAAGTTATCTCACCCAATTAATGAAGGAGTGCGTTGAGCTATATATTGCCAACAATCATCCTCCAATCACTATTAAGAACCTCAGGAACTTCCTGAATCGGTTCGACAAATGGCTCGATGGTCGTGAACTGACCGTCAAAGAATGTCGGCTGTATGTCAAAGACATGCAGAGACGCCTAGCTCATAGTTCAGCCACAAGTGACACTGGTCGCCTTCAAATGTTTTTGAAGTGGCTTCATAAAGATGCCGAGATTACGGAGCACAACTGGGCAAAGGATGTTTTCAGGCCAGTGAGAAAAGGTGAGCAAAAGGAACCTGAAATGTTGCTTGCTCCTGAAAAACTTACTGAGTACATCATCAAAGTAACTGAGCCAGGAAAGTACGACCACGCCATTCACCGTGAGGCCAAAAAAGAACATCGAGAGTTTTTGTTTTTCCTTCAAAGAACAGGGTTGCGACCTAATGAAGCCATCAAAATAAACCCCAAACGCGTTAACCTACATGGCAGTCCTCCATCTGTACTGATTCTGAGAAAAGGTGGTAAGTGGAAAAGTATTGGGTTGCCACTGGATTATTTGGAGCCAGTAAGAGTACGGGTTGAACAAGGCCGATGGTTTAACGTTTCTCAAACTACCCTCCAACGCTACATGCGTAAAATTTCTGTTTTGGCTGGGCAAACCGTCAAGCTCTATTCAATTAGAAAAAGTGTTGATACGTTTATGCTGGATGCTGGGGCACCACTTATGCAAGCAGCCGAGGCACAAGGGCACACTGTAGCCATCATGCAAAAAGACTACGTGAAGTTTAGTGCTAAACACAGTAGCGAGGTTCAGAATACGTACAACCCATACGTGAACAGAGCCGAGTTGCCCGTTGAGTACATGATTCCTCACTTACAGAAGTTAGCCAAGGAATGCAAACAGCATCCAAAGTTTGAGGTTGAAATGAATGAGAACAGCTTGGTCATTAAGTGGGCAAGTTGACAAACTCCATTTTAGTTAGATAGTCTGATATCACTTACTGGCGTAAGAACTAAAGACCACTGTAAAAGGTGGTCTTTTTTATTTACCAGTGATGGAATCAATAAACTTCTCGAACCAACTTTTCTCTTTTATTACACCTTTAACTTCATCATCAATTTTCTTCTTCAGCTGAGCCGTTTTAATTTCAATGACTCGTAACCCACGTTGGTAATTTGATTCACCATGACGTTTTGGAATCCAGAACGCTTCTTTACCCAACTTACTGATGCGGGCGCGTTCAACTTGTTTAATGTATTTGTCTGCTAATGCCATAGAGTAACTATACATTAAAGACTGAGCTCATCCCAGGTTGTGGTTAAGTCCACACCAACAGCTGACATTATTTCTAAACTTCTCTCACTCAGCGTTTCATCACATCGGATACGCTCATCAATGTTTCTGAAAATAGTTGCATTGAGCAGGTGTTTAATATCGTGGTTAGGCGTTACCATTTTTCCATTCTTTTCAAATGGTTTGAAATTTTCCGATAAGTACACAATTACATGAGCTGGTGTGACTGTTTCAAGTTGTGGCAACACGTTAACAACCTCAATCTCACGCATCTGACGGTGCTGTTTTAGGAGAATTTTGTCATACACGTCCATGAAGTAGTCTAGTCTTTTCTGAAGCGTAAGCAATCGCTTATTCAAGTCGGGTTTGTCAGTACCGCTCTGGCTTCCGCCATCGCTCTGCTTATCACCGAGAGAAAGAAAAGTTGAGTTCTCTTGGTTTGAACTAAGAGTTGTTTTGTTTTCTGACTGCTCGGGAAATTTATTTCCCGAATATGTTGATAACTGAGTTTTATCTGGTTTATTATTTGGTATAGGTTCGACACTTATGTCATTAGCATTCGTCATTTGTGTCGAATCCATTTGACACTTTTGACAAATGGGAGAGTCACCGAGTGTAAACCATTTTGTTCTGTCATATTTATGACGATTGTGGTTGCCAGAAATAATGTAACCAGCCTCCTCTAACTGAGTAAGATGACGCCCAATCTTTCGAGGGTGCATCCATGTAAACATGGCAGCAAATGCTTTTGCAGAGTTGTATGTCCAGTAACGGCCATCAATAAACTTCTTCTCATTCTTGTTAGCTGCCTCCTTTCCAACCCAAAACTCAATGTTTCTCAGGATGATGGCTGCGTCTGTGCTGATTTGACGCGCTACAGCTGGGTCGAATTCTCGACTTACGAGCACTTTCTCTTCTCTAGGTGATGTGTTAACATCGTTCATATTGTTCTTTCTGAACGGCAGTGGTTTACGAGACCTATACTGCCGTTCGTTTGTTTATGAGGCTTTGTAATCGAGCCAAGCCTCAATAGCTCTTACTTCTCTTTCAATTTGTGCGGGTGAAGTTCCCCGTTTATCGACACAAAGTAGTGTGATAAATAGTTTGTATAGGTGTTGCATACACCTCCTTTTTATTTGGGACGGTGGAGTCTCGTTTCATAACAAAACCCACCGTCCCACTTGTTAATTAGCTCTTGGTTGAAATAAGAACCTCGAGCTTTTTTTGAGCCCTGGGAGCTCGTACCTAGCATGATGTGCTAGGTGTCCAGTTCTCGTAGAGCAGATTGCCAAACCAAAACTGGATACCTAAAACACCAACAAAAAAACCAGCGACCACTACAAAATTAATTGCAGTGACCACTGGTTCTCAGTTAATTACTGGTTCCGTGTCAATAAAAAAGCAACTCGTGGTTGGGTAAGGCTCTTGAGAAAGAATCTTTGGGTAAAGTTTTCACCATACCCAACCAGGAATTGCTTAATGTTTCCTTCTCAAGATTACCGTTTACCCAGACGGTTGTGTTCTTCAACACTATACCAAAATGTATCGGACTAATTTTAAATAGTCAAATACTAGATTATCCTTGTATCTCAGGAGACCACCACCCCTTACGTTCAGCTTTTAACCGTATGTATGTGCATTTGAGTGAGCAGAACTTACGTTTGAGAAACCGATTAGATGGTTCATTTAATTTACGGTGGTAGATGGCACCGCATACAATGCAGGTAGCCTCAGCATTTATTCTTGTTTTCATAGAAAGAGGGCTGGCGCCTAGCCCAGGAATCCAGCCCTTTTAGACACTTGAGGTGTCTTCGGTAGAACCTGAAGAGCTTTCAAAGTTCCACCGAGCACACCTCGAGATGTGCTCTTCATTATTTAGCCCAGCTTGGTTTATTGCTGTTAGCAGCCAACTTTGCCCAGTCCAGTTTTGCCATTTTCTTCGATGGGTTATTTCCCATTCCAGAGAGCGGGCTCTTGTTCATCTGGTGCCCAGTGGCTTGCGCAATAGATGCGGTGCTCAACTTGGTCTTGTTGTGTGATTTGGTCATTTCAGACCTCCTTTCATGAGGGTTTCAACCTCGGTAGTAATAGTTTGTTGAAGCATCATTTGAGCTTCAGTTGCGAGCGCATCGTAGATATTCATTGCTGTAACATTCTCGATAGCTGCACGCATAATTGCGTTGACAACTTTCTCTTGTCTGACTCGTGCATGACGGCGAGCATTTGCTTGGTTCTGGCACCAGCGGTGATACTCACAGTGACGTTTCGTCACGGCTTTCTTATTGCACTGAGTGCACAGACCTTTCTCAATTCGCGCGTTGTGGCGCTTCTGTTGTACTGTTAATTTCATAGACCTACTTCCTTTCTAAATTCTTCTTCAGTTTGACCAGATTGTTTGCGTTTATTTGCTTCCTGGTTTTGCTTGAACTTCATAAATTCTTTGAGACGCTGCTTGGTTCTCCATTCCAACGTTTCACGCTCAGAATTTGCAGCCACACTAATGAGTGTATGTGCCTCAGAATAGAACCGCTTTTTGCCTGTGTTCGGGTCAATACGGAATTTCTTACTGATACCTCCATCATTGATTTTCATGTTGGCAGCTTTTTCTTTGTAAACATCATTAATTCGTTTGATTTCAGCAGCAGCTTTGTCTTCCTTGTATGCTTGACTGACGGCATTAATACGTGCGTAAAAATCAGCGGCTGATTTATATTTACGTCCACCGTTTGGGAGTAGTGGATTATTCACTCCTGGTGTGTTGGTTATCACTTCTACTGGTCTGCTTGGCATTAGTAACCTCCTTTAGGTACAATATGTGCCGTGTGCGCGAGACGGCGCGCAATGGCTTCAATACTTTTGACACCATCGCCACGAGTAACTCGCTGTAGCTCACGTTTTGCTTCATTGGTATCGGGGTAAGCTTCCCGTTCATATCCATTGGCGTCCATGAGCCGTTGGCTTTCACGAGCTAGCTCAGCATTTCTTGCGAGTTGCTCGTTGATTTCTTGTTGTGTTGGCATATAGCCTCCTTTACGTTTCGTAAGTTCTTGGTTTCTTACTATTAATAAATTTCTGACTGGGTTTTAAACCCTTGTTGAATTCCTTTTTGAGTTCAACCAAGAAGTTGTGAACTCTGTTACCAGTCGTTGGAATTCTTCTGAGTAGCAACCGAACGAAGTTGTTAACCCGTTCATGGTCATCACTCTGCAAATACTCAGCCACCATTTTGGTTGCCTCAGCTATCTCATTGCGGTATCGCTGGTCATCCTCTTCAACTAATCCCAACGTTTGGCGTACCTCTTGAAATAAATGGTCATTCTGAGGAATCTGGTTAAGTACATATTGTCTGTAAGAACCATCATGGTTAAACGCTCGTTTAACGCCTGTGTAGTTTGGGTCTTTAGCAGTCAATTTTTCGTATTCCCCAGTCTTTCCACCTACTTCATCCTTTGGAGTTTCCTCGACCTTTTTTGGTGCATCTGATGCGGTCTGATGCACTTCGTTAGTGGTGGTTGGTGCTTTAATTTTTTCTTCCATAGTTACTTTCCAAGTTGAGAGAGTGTGGTTGCACCTCTGAACTTAATTTGTGGGCTCATACGCTCACCGCTATATTTCGACTTCTGTTTTTTTGGCTCGTTAAACTTAGGTAGTGGCAAAGATGAAGTTTTCATTTTCATGAGTTTTGGAGCGTTGATGGTCATTGACTCAATCTTTGGAGCTGAGAATGAAGGCATCGCAGTTTTCTTGATTGTTGGAGCTTTTTTAGAACCACCTGAGCCGTAACTCTTAAACTCTTCAAGCGGTGGAAGGCCTAATGCAATGCGTTGTTGATTTGTGTACGCTCTGTTTTCTTCAAAGAAAGTTTTGACTTCAGGATATTTAGCAAGGAACGCAGTACGTCCACCAGTTCCAGATGGAATGGTGTAGTAGAAATCAATCTTTGCCTGCAACTCTTCAGTGACAATTGGTTTACCCTCAAGCTGTGTATCAGCAATAATGCCTTCAGCTTTCAAATATTCAGTGTATGCAGCGCGAGCTTCCCAATACGGTTTTAACCACTCTCGGTTTTGATTGGTTATGTTTAACTTTTCTTCTGAACCAGGAGGTAAAGTTTTAAGAATGAGAACAACGCGTTGTTGGTCAGGTGATAATTCATAGAGTGGATTGAGTGGAGTACCGTTTTTCTCAGCAGTTTTCTTGGCAATTTCCATTTCAATAATGAAGACGTTGGGATTGACGAGTCTATCCATTGCATCAGCCATAGCTGAGCGCTGTGAATAAATAGGAAGTCCATCTTCATCAACTAACTTTGAGCGGTGTAACTTTTCATAAACTGCTTGCTCTTCTTTTGAAAGATTTTTGAGTCCCTCTTTTTCCATGGCGTAGTACCATGAAGCACCCTGTGATTTTGTTGAGTAAACACGAACAGGAATTTCAAGCGTCTTCACGATAGTTTTCAAATCTGTACCACTTCCTTTTTCACGCAGCTCTGCGACAAGCGGACGCAAATACGGATGGTTATATTGCTCACCTAGGTACAGGGCTACTGCTTTATATTTCTCTGAAGTATCAGAATTAGGGTCATAAATCTGTTCACCCCAATAGTTTTCATTCGAGGCAATATCTAATCCACCACGAAGAAGCATTGAAGTGTGACCTTTTAATTGGTTACCAACTTCTTCAAAGTCTCCTTTAACACCTGCCATGACTGTTTGAATGATTGAACGTGGAAGAAAACCAATAGATGAAAGCCATGGAACGCCTAAGGTAGTTTCACCAGCAGGAATCATGAGCATCATTTCTTTACCAGGAGGGTTTTCACTCATTGAGTGACCATTAAATTGTCTGTTAAGTGCATCCATGCCCGCGTATGCCAAGCCAGCACCAACTAGGAACGTAAGGTTTTTTCTATTCTCAAGTGCAAGCGGGTCTTTAACAGCTTTGACTGTGTTCACCCAGAAGTTAATTAAACTTTCTCGGTACTTAGGAGCAAAGAAGATAGTTGATACCACGTCCTGTCCAAGTTGTGAACGTTTTGCGAGCTCGTCTGAACCAACAATGCCGTAATAATTCTTAACAGCTTGAGCTGCAACTTTCTCAGCAGCTTCAGGTTCCATTCCCGAGTTAATAGCTGATTTATAAACACTCTTATAAGTGTTTATTTGAAGCATTGGGAAGAAACGTTTGAATGTTGGGTTCTCTAAAGTAGATGCCCAAACTTCGCCAGCAGTGTCACCGAACTCATTTTTGAGCCAGCCTTTTACTCCTGGTCTGTTAACAATTGCATTGACGTCAAACTCTGTTGCCATCGGCACGTTATTTCTTTGTAATGCTTTAATGACGTCGACGTTTTCTTCAAAGAATTTAATTGATGCCTCGCGGTTTATTGAGCGTAAGAAGTCAACAGTTGAGTTAATGAAGTTACCTGAGAGCCACTCTTTTTGTACACCTGCCATAATTGAGAAAGCATTAAGAGGTGTTTTTGGTAGTCCACCTGAGAGAGCAAGGTTCTGCAACTTACCTGAAGTTCCAGCCAGGAAGCCTGCTACTTTTCCAATTGTGGTATCAGGAGCAGGAGAAAAGACTCTGTTAATAAGACCAGCAACCTCAGGAGCTGCATAATAAGAGCCTTGAACCATACCATCAGGAGTTTTTACTTTTGAGGTTGGGAAGCCTTGAGCGTTAATTGGTTGCCATCCCTTTTTAACACCTTCAACTGAATCAACAACTAACCCCTCTTTTTTAAGAGCAGTAAAGAAGTCCATGTTCGCCATGAGTTGTTGAAGTCTGCCAGCGTAAGAAGCAACTATTTGTGATGGATTAGTGAATTTAGGTTTGAGACCGTAAGAAATACCTTCAGCGTACGTTGGGATTTTACGTGAGCCGTATTTCATGCCCAATGCTTTGTGAACTTCTTCAGGTGATTGCTCCCAAATGTGGGTGATGTAACGGTTAACGTAACCAATATCAATGCCAGCGTCGTTTGCTTTCTTATAGAGGGTGTCGAGCGCACCTTTAATTCTTGTTGCCTGGTCTTGTAACTCAGGTGCAACTTTAACTGATGGGTCTTCTAAGTAGTTAATGATTTGCATCCCATCTGCTTCAGGAATGTCACGGAGCTTTGCACCCCACTGTAAGCCAATTGTTTTTGCTGCTTCTCGGTTGCCAATCCATTTCGCAAAGAGGTCATCAAAGACAGGTTTAGAGGCTTCATCTGCAATTGTTTTGACACCTGAGAGGACTTGTTTGTATTTTGGATATGAAGCAACGGCTGCTTCTTTCACTGTCATACCAGCGCGTCTCATGGCTTGCATTTGTTCTGGGTTAGCACCGTTTATTAGGAACTTAGCGCGAGTAAGTTCTTCACCTTTAAGCAGTAATTTTCCTGCATCATCAACTTTTGAGAGACCTTTACCAGCCATCTTTAGTTCACCGCCAGGGCTTGGATTTGCAATTTCTGCAATCAGACCAATTGCCATGCCTGCTGGAGTATTAGGGTTTACACCAAGAGCTGTGGGTACTTCATTAAAGAGTGACTGTTCTTTATTTGTAATTCCTCGGTACGCACCCACAATGCCAGGGTGAATTAAATCACCTACATTCATAGAGGTTTGTTGACCACGAGCGTTTGTAAACTGAAAGTCTTTACCAATGTTTGGGGCTTCGTAGGTTCCACGGATTGATTCGTTAGAAGCTTTAATGGCTCCACCCAACGGACGGGAGGTAATCATGTCAAAGATATTCATTGCGTTTGAAGCGTCTTTTTTCTTTCGGTTTAGAAATGATTCTCTTGGGTCATATCCTTGAAAACCTGCACGTTCTAAGCCGTTGGAAGTGTTAGTTGACCACTCTTGAAACTTCTTCGTGATAGCAGAAGTATCAATACGAGGGTGAGCTGTTGAAAACTGTGGATTAGTTATGCCTTGCTGGAAGTTCTTGAACGCTTCAGCAGGTGGCAGAATTTTAAATAAAGGTTTGTAGGTTTGTTTTGGTGGTCTCTGAAGTGATTCAACACGTTGAACTGTCTGAGGTGCCTGTCTAAACGAAGCAAACCGAGAACTAAGGTCAGTGTGAGCTCGTTGTTGAGATGATTGAACCGCAGAACGAACAGCTTGGTAGGTGTCATCAAACTGTTTACCAAAGTTTTTGAATCGGTTGGAGACGTTGTTGTATAGCTCTTTTAACACAGGTTTACTCCGTTAAGAAATCGAGGTCGTCTTCTTCATTTGTGCGAGCTCGTAACTGATTTAAAATTGAGAACTGAGGTGATGTTGCTTGTGCTGAAAGCTCAGATGATTGAGGTGCTGAAATAGCATCATCAGGCATCTGGTAACGATTCTGTTTATTGAGTTGAAGCTGTTGGTTAAATGAATAATCCTGTTGTTGCTTCCATTGGTTAAGTTGCTCTTGAGCTGCAACTCTTCGATTGTTAATTTCCGCAGCAAAGTCTTTAGCACGCTGTAAAATATCCATTTTCTTAGCAGCTCTTTCTGACTCTAATTGACCTCTTTGTGAATTCACTTGTGCAACACTTTCACGGAGCCAGCGAGCAACACCTTCTAATTGAGAATCTGCTTCTAACTCATAGGTTTTAAGTGTGTCGTCATAGAATACTTGTGCTTTAACACGCTCACGACCGAGAGCAGCTTCTTCTCGGTTGAGGTCACTGAACGTTTTTCCTTGGTTGCGCATGAATTCTTGTTGAACAAGTTCTCCAACGGCAGCTCCAGCTGAAGACTGACGTCCGAATCGAGCCATACTCTGTTGTTGAAGACCCTGGTACGCACGGAGAGCCTCAGATAATGCACTTCGAGCATTCACCCCGAGCTCTTCTTGTTGGGCTGAAATGTCATCAAGAGTTGCTTGCTTGTTGGTTGCGAGAGTTCCCTTTTTGTTGGTGAGAGAATTTTGGATGAGTTGTTGTTGTGCCTGAGCTGTTTGATTGTTGACTCCCATTTGTTCATTAAGCGAATTAAAGAGAGGCTCATACATTGCGTTGAGTTCTTCATCAGATGGACCAGAAGGAATTTCGTAACCTCCACCACCTGAATTAGAGCTACCACCGCCGCCACCAACAATGACTTCACCAGGGTTACCTAAACGAGAACCATCCCACTGTCTGCCTCCATACCATCCTCCAACCTGCATTCCACCTGAAGATGAACCGCCACCACTTGATGGTTTAGGTGCTGATGGAACAGGTGGTGTGTACGCTGGAATTGAGCGTGAAGCACCTGAACCAGAACGCAGCTGAGCAGAAGCACCAGCAGTTGGTGAGATAGAGAAGTCAAATTTAGATAGGTCGATTGCCATAGGTGTCCTTAAAACAAAAAAACCAAGAGTGGTGATGCTCTTGGTTGCGTTCAGGCGTAAAAAAACCATCTTCGTGATGGTTCTGAGACGCCAGCTGACTATGTTATTCACAGTTCAGCAGCTGTTATAAAGGTACCGTATCGGACTAATTGTTACTCTGTCAACAGAGATTTTGCGTGTTTAGAACAGATACCTAATGACATCTTATAATGTGTGAGAATTTGTGACCATTTCGAGCCAATACACCACGCACAAATACGTAGTTTTAGGAGTTTTTGGAGGGTATTCATGAGCTTATTTTACGGGTCAAACCTTACATAAACCTTGCATGGAAAAAGTATAGAAAGTGTATGCCTGTGAACTCTAGAAATTTTGGAAAATTTTGGTGAGGTACCCTCAACTTTACTGGTACCTTTTGTGGCTGATGGGGTTTCTATTTTTGGTTGATAAATGGCGCTATACCCCTACTATATCAACCCCCTTTAGTACCTGGTCTGAGGTGCGGGGTCTGGGGTACTACTACAGAAAAAAGAACTGAAGATACTAGGTGCGTGGGGCACTGGCTCCCCCCTTACGTGAGAGAAAAAAACAGAGGAACTCTTATCTAAACAAAGCTTATGCTGTACTTATTGGTGGTAAACAACCACGAACAAATACACAATCAACCGTACATCTAGCATACAGATTTAAAGGAATAACCGAGAACAATCTGCTTACTTATAACTCGGCACGTTTATTTTTCTGGTGTTCTGCCATCTCGTAGTCAATAATCTCAGCAATCAAACGTTGAATCTTTTCAAAGTCTTCATTGGTGTATTTAATAATACGGTCACGGGTAGAAGTATCGAATGGTTTGTCCGCTGGATAATGTTGTAAGAACATCTTCACCTGAACTTGTAAGTCAATTATTGCAGCGTACACATTACTCAATTGTTTTATCTTGGAATTGGTTAGCCCTTCAACAGGGCTTTCTCTATATTGATTCATTGTGTACCTGTATCGGCTCCTGTAGTTTTGTCTGGTGCTCACCACGAACAAAACGAACCACGCCTTCTTCAATTGTAATGTGTACCTGTCCAAAGCCTGAACCAGCAGCAACTTCATTCATATGAGTCAGTACATGAAACAAAATGACTGGGTTGCCGTTTAATTTATCCATGAGAGAAATGAGGTCATAATATTCAGGCAAGGCTATCTTTAACTGAGCCATGAATAATCGCTTGTTCTCTTCTTGAATGTGATAATAGTCTTGGTTTTCCATATTAGTTCACCACGAGCTCTCTGAAATATTTCTTCTCAATATCTTCAACTAATCTGAGTGTGTCCTCGTCCCAACGTCCTGCGTAATAATCATCTGTAATTTGGCGGAAGATAGAAAGTGAGCGGTCGACACCGAACTTGGCAATGCCACATTTAATGACAAACTCGAGGTAAGTAAATTCATTCAGTCTATTTTCCATAATCAGGATGGTTTCTTTCTAATCTGTGTGGGCGCTTAGGGTCGAACGCGCCATGATTTAATTGAACAGTTCGGTCGCGCTCAATTGCTTCTTTCATCTCTGGCGTGAGCTGTCCCATACTTCTACCGTTTAAAACTCTCTTGATTCGTTCTCGATACCCAGCGTGACGGGGACAGAGGTATCCACCAACACGAGTATTTGCTGAGGTAAATTCTGCACCACAATATTCACAGGTTTTTGTAAATGTATAGGCTTTCATAATTCCACAACCTCCTTGGCATCCCATTGAGCACGCTTTGGTAGTTGTCTTTGATTGAGTAAGTTGTGAATGGCCTGGCGAATAAGTGATGCGCGAGAGCGACCCAATTTCTTACTGAGCTTGTTGAGTTCAACGACTTGCTCGACCGTCAGCGCTGTTTCTAATTTAGTTAACATGATTTGATTTCTATAGCACTACCCTCCCACCCGTCTAGGTACGAGTTGTATATAAAGTTGATATAGTTTGTATAGTTGTCCTCAAGTCGTGATAGGGGTATTATTTGGGTTTAGAAAGACAATTATGCATAATCCTGACCCGTACGGCGTACAAGCCTGGGAAGAAAGAGAATCTATGTACCAACAAGAATCAAGTAAAGAAGACATGCTCTATGAGCAGTTACTCTGTGCTGTTCAAGCACTCCCAGAATCTGCAAATCATGCCTCCACCACGAGCAACAAAGACCAGTGGCTGGCACTCAATACCACGATGGATGAGATGGTGCAGATTGGTCACCCCGAGTACGCTAAGTTTAAGATTGAGACCACAACAAACGGAAATGGCTATACAGCAGTGAACATCACCGCACTTAGAATGAAAATGATGCAGGCTCTCGGAAGAATGGGTAATGAGTTTGGAAGTGGTAGCCCTGCCTACGATTTAAGCCAGTTCAAGCAAGGCAATGGTCAAGCTGTGAGCCTGAGCCACTTTGGTAATTCAACCAACTCTGGGAATGCACACTCAGAACAATCTCAACAACAGCGCCAAGAAATGACCATGAAACTGGAACAACACTTCGACCAAGTTGAGAAGCAGTTAACCGATACTCTTTCAGACGCACAAAAAGCTGAACTTATGCCACTCTTTAGTGAGTGGAAAGCTGAACCAACAGTATGGAGTAAAGCAGAAAAGGTTGCTGGTAAGTTGTTGGGCTTTGGTCGTGACAGTTTTCTCATTGTATTACCACTGCTTGCCCAAGCTTTTTTGAAAGCTAACGGGATGGGCTAAATGTGTGGGTGTAATGGTCAAAGTTACTATCACTACCCCGAACCCATTCAAATTGAAGAAAAACCTCCCGTCTCGAGGAAAATCGAGCCCGTGAGAAGGCAAAAACAGGCTGTTTCTCGGCGTGAGTTGGTCTTAGTACCTGTGAAAGATACGTTTGTAAGTGATGCTAAGTTTAGGGAACGGTTAAGGGAGCGAAAATACGGAGTGAAGCCACCAAACCCGTACATGGAATTTACGAAGCGTTAAATGGGGTTGCCCTGGAACGTGTACCAGGCACTCCCGCTCCACACCTCCATTTGGTTATGTTCCACGTTGTACCCGTACTGACCTTTGACGGGGTTTTGAGGGCGACCCAATCCATTCCAGTTCGCCATTCGTGGGCTTCCTATCATCATTGAAATGTGAGGGGCTACTTCATAGACAAAGTTCTGGTTTTTAACGTAGAAAGAATCGAATTCCACCGCTTCTGAAACTCCAACCGTGTCCTCAACCCCGAGGTATAGCTTGTCTGTAAATGTGGTGACGGTATCAGTGACAGAAATGGAGTCTGATTGATGAACCGAGACGGAAAGAAGTGGGCTGATATTTTCTGTGACGGATACGGTGTCAGTGACTGAGACCGAGAAGAAAAGCTCAGGAATGGTTGCAGTGATAACGTCGGTGAGACCAACTGAATCAGCCACCTCAATAATAAAGTCGGTTGGTGCTTCAATCGAAATGGAGATGTTCTCGGTGATACCAATCGAGTCTGAAGGTGTAGCGTTTGCTTCATTGAGTAATTTGAGTGCTTCGGCCAGTTGAATGGTGTCTGATACTGAGATGCGGGACTGTCCTGAGAACCCAACAGATTCGTTCAGCTCCACGCCATCAGATACAAAAATTGAAGACGTAAGCACTCGGCCGATACTTTCAGTTACTCCAACGGTATCTGAAACAGACACTGCAAGCATTGAGGTAGCGACCAGCAGAGCGATTGACTCAGCAACTGAGACTGAATCTGAAGAAACAATAAGAAGCGTAGCCACAGCAATGAGATTTACCGAGAGAGATTCAGAAACAGAAATTGAATCAGAAGCTGAAATGGCATAGGTTGTGGTTGGTTGACGAGAAACGGTAACTGATTCAGTGAGTGAAATGGAATCAGATTTGGTGATGCTAATTGCGAGCCGTGAGGTAACCTGTTCAGTGACGGTGATGGAATCACTTTTGTTAACAGAGAGCGTTGGAGCAGAGACCTGAACAGTTGAAGATGTGGCTGAAGTAAGCGTGAAAGTGGAAGCAAAACTTCCCTTTTCTAATTGGAACGCATCGTAAAACGCAGTACATGACCCATTGTTGTTGTACAACCGAAACCATACCTTAGCGGTTGAAGCACCAGTACGGAAGGTGATTGTTTTGCGTGTCCAGCTCCCAGCATTCGATGAAATTACGTCTGAGGCAAGAGTGGCTCCACCATACGGGGTGTTATCTTTAATCTCAATGTTGACGCCACTACCCGAGGTAATAGCCATTTTGTAATAGAAACTAAACGTATAAATACGGTTAGATTGAACGTCATACCCTGAAGGAACGTCGTTCTGGGTGGTGAAGTTAGCAAACCCCGAGGTTGAAATTTGTCTGACAGATGCTGACCCCGAGAATGAATCAGAGGTAACCCGAGTAAAGTCCCCATCTAATCCCCAAGTGGATGTATCGCTTTCAAATGAGGGGTTAGTAACTAAATTAGTGTAGGTATCAAATGACCAGATGGTATCAGTGACCGCAATTTCATGAGGCGGGATGACGTTGAAGTTATCAAAGATGATGGTGTCTTCTACAGCCGAATAGACATAGATGCCAACAGTTGTGGTAGCTGTGCTTCCTGCGTACGCTTCTGAATCAAGGTTCGTCCAAGATTTACCATCAGAAGAGCAGTCCCAATACAACGTTCCACCTGTCTCACGAAGTCGGAGCCAGCGGTGGGTTGTGGCGTTGTAGGTTGTAGTGTAGATGGGAGTGTCGGCATCGTTTGGTGAGTAGAGGGATAAGACTCCACCATCAATAGTGAAATTGGCGTTTGCTTCCTCCGAAAAATTGAAGTTCAGAAGCACAAGATGCTCTGAGGGGTTTGGAAGGCTAACCAGCTCAATGAACCCTGATGATTCGTCAAGGTCATAGGTTGATGCTGTTCCCATGGCATCTAAAGATAACGCACCAGAGTGTTCTAACCGTTGGTTTTGTTCAGTCCAAGTGCCTGTTCCAACAGTCCAGCTCCCCGAGAGTGAGTTGTCGTCAAAGTTATCAGTGAGTGTATGTAGTTTCGCCATATAAAAAAACCCCATGAATGATATTGTTCATGAGGTGAGTACGGGTGCGCCGTTAGTTACTTCTGTAAATTGAATGTATCGAACTAATCAGGAAAAATCTACTTAGCTTTTTCTTTCTTCTCTTTGGCTCTCAGCTCAACCATTTTGTGATAGCTTGGAGAATCGTGATACAAAGGCCAGTCTTCATCTATGCTCATATTGAACTTGTTCTCAGTGCCAGCCTTTTTTCTACGTTCATCGTAGTCGGGCAGCAGTTTTTGAAAGTCTTTACCTAATAGCTCTTTGAACTTCTTTTCAACTTCATCAACAATGATTGATGGTTCTTTTGAACTCTCCCACATCGTGTCAACAGCGTCCTCAGACATATCTACATCTAGAATAACTCGTGCGACTTTGAGGTCATTGAGTGCTTCAACGTAGCGAGCCCAATCTCTGGCAAGCTCCAGCTTTTTGGCAGCATCACTCAAGTACCGTTGTTTAACTCTGAAGTAATTAGCTTCCATCACCACGAACTTATCTTGTAAGTCGATAATTCGAGGAGAATCAAGATGTGCCAGCTCTTGCAATCTGGTCTTGTAGTTGTTGGCTATGTATTCCAAGTGTTCAAGACTATCACCAGCTTCTTCAATGGGGTCAATCTCAACATCCTCAATCTGAGGTTTGGTTTTTTGTTTGGACTTTGAGTTATTCCAATAGAGAAAGAGAATGACAGCAATGACGATGAGCCACATAGGAATGTACATAAGATTATTTTACAACTCATATGGTAAAGATGATATAAGATGCTATAGTATGGACAGAATATAAGAAGAGTCACCAGGCTACGGCAGAGTCCTAGCTTACTTTCTTTAACCAAATTGATTGACCCACATTCGTGAGGTCACAGGTTCGAGTCCTGTATTGACCACAGATATTGAAGTATACTCAGGGCATGTTGCAAAGATATCGCGCATTCATAGTCCTAGTTGCACTCTCCTTCCTCATCTACCTCCCATTCCTCCGCAACCAACTTGTCTGGGACGATGAGCAGTTCATCTACAACAACGCCTACGTCCGCGAGTTCCGCGTGGACAAGCTGCTCACAGAAAACACCATTGCAGGCGCGGGCGAACAAAGCAATTATTACCGACCACTAACTAGCATCAGTCTTGCACTAGATTATCAGTTCTGGCAAACCAACCCCATTGGGTTTCACCTTACCAACTTATTACTGCATACAACAGCTGGTTTGCTGTTGTTCTCCCTTTTACAGGCCCTTGGCCTTTCTCGCCAGGCAAGTTTCTGGATTAGTGCCGCTTTTTTGGCCCATCCCGCCCAAGTAGAAGCTGTGACCTATGCAAACTCACGAGGTGACTCGATGTATGCAGTGTTTGGTATGGCGAGTCTACTTAGCTTCACGAGGCTCTTGCAAAGTAGTGCCTTCAAATTAAACATCTATAACTTACGTTTTCATTTCAGCTCACTTTTCTTAGCTTGTACAACACTCATTACCTACATAGCTGCAATTCTTGGTAAAGAAATTGGCATTGCCATCCTCGGGTTACATGTGCTGATCTTGCTAAGGTTTGCCATTCTTAAAAAAAACAAATGGAAGTGGCTCAGATCACAAAAAATTCCCATAGCGGCTTTGCTAGGGCTGATCTGTGTTGCGATCTGCTACTTGCTGCTTCGGATGACAGCCCTCAACTTCGTAAACAGTTTTAACTTTTATGGAAATAGTGAGTCACTGTATGCACAGTCACTAGTAGTTCGAGTTCTTACCTTTAGCAAAATTATATGGATTTACCTACAAATTTTAGTATTTCCATATCCACTACACATGGAACGTGACACAAGTTTGGTACAGACAGCACTGAGTCCTTGGCCATGGCTGTCGCTCAGCATGGTAGTGACCGTTGCAAGTGCTGGTTGGCATGAGTGGCGTCTGAGAAACTCCACATGGATTTGGTTCGGGGCAGGATGGGCAACAATCATGCTAGCACCTGTTTCAGGTCTCATTCCTATCAATGGGCTGCTCTATGAGCACTGGTTGTACACCCCTCTAATTGGCCTTGCCGTTCTTCTGTATGGTGTAATGCAGCTGGTCAAATTTTCACCACCTAAATCTCTAGGAATCAGTATTGTGATCATCTGGATACTGTTTAGTTGGCGACAAAATCATATTTGGTCCACTCCCGAGCGTCTCTACACCCATATCCTGACTTACGCGCAAACTGGCCGCATACACAACAACTTAGCTATGGCATACGCAGAAAGTGGCAAACACGAACTTGCTGAGAAAGAGTACCAAGCAGCTCTAAAAATTTCTGATCACTATCCTCAAATTTATTTTAATTTAGCAAACACGTATGTAGCCCAAAAAAAATGGGAGTTAGCTATTACCAACTATCAGGCTGCACTTGCACTCAATCCAAACTTTGAACCAGCCTATCCAAGGTTGATTCTACTGTATGCCCAGGAAGGGGACTTGGCTGTAGCTGATCAGCTGTTTGCTGACTGGCAAAACGTGTCAAACAACACTTCTGACCAAGAGAATGTCCAAAAGTACCTTGAATCACTAAACTAAAGTCTACGCAAAACTACTGATTGTCCTGCTTTACTTGAATAATGTTGACCTGGTTCAGCCAGCTGCTTTTTCAGATTGCATATCCCCAGTTTTGCGTGAACTGTGGTAAATTCTGGACCCTGCTGTGCCTGGACTGTTTTGAACAACTTGATTTCTACTCAGTGCCACTACCCACTGCACCAGACTCTTCTCTAAAGAGTCTGCGCTGCGCTGTGCGCTACGGTCCCGTTGCACATGCGCTAGTACACGCAGCAAAATTCCAGTCTGTTCGTGCAGCAGCGCAATGCATTGGCAAAATCCTTTACTGGTACTGCAGTCCCCCTCAGGTTGAGTATGTTGTACCTGTTCCGCTCGGCAAAAATCGTCTTGGCGAACGTGGGTTTAATCAGGCTGCTGAAATAGCGCGAGAGTACTGTGCACTCAGTGGAGCGGTACTGCTGGACTGTTTAGTACGCACTCGGGAGACAGCAGCACAGACCCAGCAAACTTCTAGGGAAGATCGTCTAAAAAACATGACAGGCTCATTTGCCTTGCACCCACGGTTCTCGGCTCAGATGCTGTCAGGAAAATCCATTTTACTCCTTGATGACGTTGTCTCTACAGGAGCAACACTAGAAAGTTGTGCAAGCATTCTGCTCAATGCAAACGCTACAATCATCTATGCTCAAACCTTCGCTCATGGACAAATCACTAATTCTCGAGGTATAATGGAACTACTTCACGGGGATGTATTGCATTGACGTGATGCGCTCTTTACCAACTGCAGACCA
>CAZSJW010000010.1:0-51546 GCA_964607285.1 uncultured Pseudomonadales bacterium | reverse complement strand
GCAGTGCCGTCTCTTTTTTAACGGGTTCTACCACCATGTCTATGTCAGATGATTATTAAATGCTGTTCTATATACAGTGTATAGCTACATACACTGTACCATTCTTCACTTGTAAACGAGCGGTATTCTCACAACACGTTGGAGCATTCAGCTGTCTTTGTGGGACAGTCTGAAGCAAAACAATGTGTTTCAGAGAAAAAGCCTTAAGATGAGTTTCTTTCCGCCGAGGCGAAAAGACTTTACCTTCAAGGAGATATATATAATATCATGAATTGCTCGGTGTGCAAGTGTTGTTTTTACTTATTTGTATTGGGTTGTCTTCCTCGAAGCCACACTGTATAGATACTTGTGCCATGATTCGTAGAGATTGTTGCATCAAAAGGTGTTGCTAAGTTCTTGCTGTGGCATACGCACTTTTCGAGGCGTAACGACCAGTGCCAATACACTAACAATGGTCAATAAGCCACCGAATAAAGCAAGAGTGTGCTGATTTCCCCATTTAGTTGATACATATCCTGCAACTATCGGACCAATAATATATGCCAAACTGTACATTGAGCTTTGCAGTCCCACAAGTGAGTTCCCTGCTTTGCCTATTCGCACAACGTAATCCTCAAAAGTCGCGTTTATCTCTGGATATGCTAGTGCCAAGCACATTCCCGTGATGAAGACAGAACACATAAGGAGCTCAACCTGATACGTTAGGCTTCCAAGGCTAAGTATAAGTCCTCCAAAGATACCCGCAGCAAAAGCTGTGCGTTTTTTACCGTACCAAGTGGAAAAATAGTGTGCAAACCAGGGCATGAATAGAAAAGGAGTGGTGTACGCAGGTAGCAGTAGTAGTCCAATAAATGATTTTTCTTTAAGTTCTTCAGATAATAGGGTGCCAATTGAGAAAAACGCAGTATCTATAAGTACGATTGATAAAGTGAACAACAACAATGGCCAAAGACGGTGAGAAAGTAGTTCCCAGACATGGATTTGTTTTGTCTCTACTTGTTGGGGATGAGTTGTTGCTTTGTTTGGTAGAGTGATTGCTCTTTTTTTACCTTGCACTAAGTAGAAAAATTTATAGCAAAGGACAGCGAAGAAGTAAAACATACTTGCAGCAGCAAGCGCGTACACAGAGTCTTTCTCTAGGAGCAAACTAGCCAGGATTGGACCAATTACAAAGCCAACAGCGTGCATTACTTCAAAGAATCCCCAGCTTAGTGCGTGCTCAGATCTATGCATATTCTTGCTGACGAAGGAAAAGAGCGAGAACTTTGTTAATTCGTAGTACACTCCCCAGATACCCATTGCCAGCACAAAGAAAAATACTTCATGTGGCAACAGTAGAAAGATTAGGGGGAAGGCTATTGCTAAAAGTAGTAACCATTTTACGAATGCACAGTAGGAGTAGTGGCTGAACGAACGCCCTGCAACAATATCAAAAATCAGGCCGAATACAGATGACGTACTCATTATAAAGCCCATGGTTAACGGGTTGCCAAATCTTTGTTCGATGAGTACTGGAGCTGCATACGACATCAAGCCATCACCCAGGTACACAGCTAAAATTACTATCCCAAATGAAAGCAACTTACGATGCGCTGCAGAAATTTTTCTAATTGATTGGATGTTATCTGAATTCGCTCTGTGACTCAGTGGCATGTACTAATGATATCTTGGTTCAGCTCTGTTTGTCACGCAGACTCGCTAGCTTGCTGCTCTTTGTGTCTGTGTTCGGCTCGCTAAGTGAGCACTTGCTCCAATACATGTGCCGACTACAGATGCAATGAATGGTGTGTAGTTTTTAGTGCTCATGGCGTACTGCATGCCTAGCAGGATTGATATTACTGGAACTCCTGCCTGTAAAGCGTTGAGAAAAAAGTTCCAAGCATATGTCTCAGTTTGATACTCACTGTTCGATTGTTCTTGCCTAGCAAATCTCTGAAGCAGAAGCATAAAAATGGGAATACAAATCAGAGGCATCAAGCTAATGGTTGTTTCTAGAGGCAAGTCATGTTGCGGTGGGAAGTCTGGAAGGCGCACCTTCCCTAGTTCAGGTATTGGTGGTTGGTCATACATATGTACATATTATATCAAAATGAATCAAATAGTCGATTTTTTGTGCTGCGCTATGGGAGTTAAGCAGTTTGCACACTTTTTATGCTTGCTTTTTTCACTGAACTACGCAAACCCAACAAAATCCCAACTACTCCTGCCCAACCTCGGAGTTGCTCATAGCCACTTTCATGCATGATGAAGGCAAGCGCGGAAGCTGCAGGTATTCCAATGGTAACCAAAAATATAAAGAGACCAAGATATAGCTCAAGACTAGTTACTCGCTCACCTTTTTTTTGCGCGAAATACTGTCTACAAGTACAATGCTACCGAAACTAACCAGAGCTTCAGATACCAGTAGCTGCATTCCTGCCAGGAGTGTTGCCGAAAGCAACTCTGGGTTGATGTCAGGTAATCTCTTGAGTGGATTTGGCATGACCAGCTCTTGTTTCATAGACTGGCTCGTTACTGTACACGTTCACCGAATACCAATAGTCGTTTGCTGGTAGTCCCAGGAGGCCAACAGGTCTGTAACACAATAGACTCAGTTGTATATCCCTCTTGTAAAAATGAAACATCATCAGGTGTAGTCACACGGCTATTAGTAACTCGATAGTGATACTTGTTGCCTTCATGCCAAACAAAGATGTCCTCTCCCCCTTTTAGTTTGCCAAGCAAGTAAAAAACAGCGTTATATTGTGTACGGAATGAAGGATTGGAAGAGTGGGCAAAGTAATAGCCGATGCCTCCCATATCTGGAATACTAGTACTGGCAGCGTGTGCGATCCCCTCTTGCAGTGCAGCTTCATATGCGGTTGGTGAGGTTGCATCTACGTTGAAAATTACTGGTTCATTCACTCCTAGCTCAGGAATAACAATGCCAAACTCTCTGTGTTGTGTGTTGCCTGCTGTGCTGAATGTGACTTGAGGAACTATTAGCTGTACTAATGACTGTGCACCAAGCTTTGTAAGCATCTGCTTATATTGATACTGTGCTTCTACTCGGAGAACTGGTAAGTACACAGTTAATATGCTAGCTAGTCCATATAGAACAAGTACTACACATATAGTGCCGAAAACTGTACTGCGAGTGGCACGTTTCATTCTCAAAGTAGATAGCGTTTTTTCAGGATCCATGAGCCAACCCCACCAATTGTAGCTGCCAGACCTGAGAGCGTAAACCAAGTTGGGGTGCCAGTGTTAGGCTGCTTAGTTAGCGGTTTGCCAGAAATAGTGAATGTCTTTTTGCATGCTTCTTCGCCACCTCGCCAGTGCTCGGTGCTATCAAGCACGTATGCACGAACTGTGTATGTGCCTGCTGTAGTATACGTATGATGAAATGTTGCTGATTGGTCATCCTTCACAGTGTTTTCACCGAACTCAACTTTGTATTTTTTGAGTTCACCCTTGTTGTCATACCCTGTGACTTTGGCAGTTACAGTAGCGGGTGCTATACCATTGTTATCTACTGTTAGAAATATATCTGAGCAATCCGCCTTGTGGCTTTCCACGGCATTTGGTTTGACTGTGACTCTAGCCTCACAGCGATTGCTAGTGATCCATGTTCCAGTGCTATCCTGAGCGTAAACGGTAGGCATGAAGGTCCCAGATGCTATATACTCGTGCGTAACTTCTCGGTCGGGTGTTTCTACTTTTTGACCATCGCCAAAGTAGAACTGGTACTTTTGAATGTCTCCTTTGTTATCTGAAGCTTTCGCTAACAATGTAATTTTGGCAGGGACAGTGCTGTTGTTTCCACCTGTTATTTGCAAGTCATCACAAGTGCTTCTGTGTGTAGGAGTTGGTGTGGGTTTGGGTGTCGGTACTGGTTTGGGCGTTGGAGAAGCGCAGACCAAGACATACGGTGGTTGGTCACAGGGGGCCTGAACACAATCTACTTTTGCCCAAGAGCATCCTTCGGGTGGTTTGCTCAAATCGTCCGTTGCGATTGCGCTTCGAGTAGAAAATAAAAACAATGTACCTATGAGTAATACAATGACTGTCTTTGTGCTATTCATAGACATAGTATACCGCATATATAGTATCTTTGCATGTATACTTGATTACAGTTATGTATGTATTGTGTGAAAGAGACAAATAATCACTATGAGTTTTCAGGATATTGAACCTGCAAGCAGTATGTGGGAGGCAGATGCAAATGCTCAACGTGTTTTAGTTTCCCAGATCGATCAGTACTCTGAATTCTATGAGAGTGTGCAGGAACTTGGCGAGAAATTGGTAAGTTTATATGCGGTATGCGAGCAATTTGTGGCAGAACGTTTGCAGACATTGCAAATCATAGTATCTGAGCAATCAGATGTTGTGCCAGATGAAAAGAATAGCGTTATTTCTGGGGTAATTGATGAGATTGTAGAGTTTGATGAATACACCCATCGTATGATCCTCTGGTATATATCGAGGGGTACGCAACTGCCAAGTCCTACAAACACTAGTCAGACTCTTGATCGGTTTGAGGATGTGCATCAGTTGAAACTTGTTCCTGCATTCAATACGAAGATTGATGCATTACTAGCACAGTACAATATTCAACCGACAGAAATTCCTGATAAGCAAGTACTGATGGGTCAGCTTCGTAAACTGACTACGTACTTACACGATATACGTACGCCACTTACCGTCATTCATAGTAGTTTGTGGATGGGAAACGAAAGCACTGCTCAGCAGAGAAGATCTTTAGAAGCGCTTGCTGTCGCTAAGCACATTCACGAGAGTTTCTTTATACCAGTGTCCGCAGAGGCGCTCAGTTCTGAGCAGTTTTTGCACGAGTTGCGCGCAGCGATTGATATGTTTGCAGAGCAACAGGGAATTGCTGTTGTGTGGGATTTTCCAGAGATTATTGATGCTACAGTTCGAGTACCTTTCCGAAGAGACATTGTGCATCGTTTACTGCAAACTGTCTTTGCAAACATTAGAGATAGAACCGAACAAGATACTCAAATTGATGAGCACACAACGCAGCCACAGGTGCGTATCAGAGTTGAGTTTAGCGAAGACAACAAGGTAGTACATATCCATATGGTAGATACGTATGGGGGTTTTCCGCTGACCGCTGAACAGCAAGTTTCTATTGCACAGTTAGCTGATGGTCAAGGATTACTGCCGTATACAGCAGAGCTTGGCAAAACAAGTAAAAAAGCAGCAAAGCGAACTGGCCGAGGTTTGGCGGGACAGTTTGCAGCGGTACAAGAGACGAACGGTGAGTATCAGTTAGGGATGTGGACGGTCATTAACAAGGGAAGCAGAGTTGGTGCGCTCACCAGACTTACGATCCAAACTTCTCACTAATTACGCCACCACCGAGGCAGATCAAGGTGTCCCCCACATTTTGGTAGCAGACAGCAGATTGGCCCGCTGCCACACCTTTGGTGGGTTCTTCAAGAAAAATTGTGTGAGTGGTTTGGTCATATGTGGCAGGCAAAAGCTTGCCTGTGTGTCTGATACGTACTTGTACTTGGTTTGAGTGTGGTGGCTTGCCAATCCAGTGTTCTGCTTCAATGTGGAAAGCTACGCGCTCTGCTTGACTACCGAATCCCACGACTAGTTCATTTGTTTTAGCGCGCTTTTCAATGACATAGAATGGTGGTATCAGGTGCTTGCTGATTTGCTCCCCATTTGGCATGGTTTCAGTGATGCTTGGGAGGAGCTCAAATCCGTGCCTCTGCCCTATTGTGTAAAACCACAGCCCCTTATGTGATCCAATGACCTGTCCAGTAGTGTTGATGACTGAACCTGGGTTTTCTCCGAGTCTGTCCTTGAGAAACCCATGTACATTGATGTCGCCAATAAAGCAGATGCCTACTGAGTCTTTTTTGTCACTCACATGAATTGATCGTTTTTTGGCTTCAGTGCGCACCTGTGGTTTAGTCAAGTCTTGAAGGGGAAATACAATGTGTGAGAGCTGTTCTTGCCTGAGCAGATATAGAAAATAAGTTTGATCTTTGTGGGTATCAGCGGGTACTGCCAAGTGTAGTTCTTGATCCACTTGGCTAATTCGTGCGTAGTGGCCAGTTGCTACTGCAGCAAACCCTTCGGCCATTGCCCAGTCGTAAAACAGTCCGAACTTGATTTCTTTGTTGCATAGCACGTCTGGATTCGGTGTGCGTCCCGCTTCGTACTCTGAAAAAAAACTTTCTACTACTTTCTGTCTGTAGGCTTCTTTGAAATCAAGGACTCGAAAAGGAATACCCAGTGAAAGTGCTACTTTGAGTGCGTCAGCTCTATCTTCTTCAGAGCGGCACCCCGGTGCCCGCCAGCACTCTAAAAATACTCCCGTGACCTCGTAGCCTTGTTCCACCAAAAGATGAGCACAGAGTGACGAGTCTACTCCACCAGACATACCTAGGGCAATTTTGCTGCCCTTAGGGGGGAGGTGTCCTTGGTGTGGCATATAGAACGGTATTATACGGCAAAAAAAAGCCAGGTCTTTTGGACCTGGCTTATACTACCATTTGGCACTATGGTTTATTTCCAATGTGCCGTCCGTTGAGGAAGGTGGTGACACCCTCCTGGGCACGGGCGTTGGCGCGCTTGATAGCGTTCCAACAAAAACACCTCATAGCACTATTATAGGATAAAATCAAGTGTTTGAGGGACTAAAGGATCATGTTACTCAACAAGACCGTTTACTCTGCCAATTTCCATCATCCCAGTCTGGTATTTGGCGCGGTCTTTGGTGAAAAAAAATGGCAGTTGTGGGATAAACTCGGGATGCATGTCGACTGCTTTTTGCACATCAGACACATCCATTTTACCAAAGTACAGCTCAGTGCAGTCGAAATCACGCTGTTTGAGCCAGTTCCAGACGCGTATCATGCCATCCAAGTACAGAATATCTTTGGTAAATGCACCTGGTCTTGCCGTGTCAGTCAGACCTCTTTTAGCTCGCAAGGTGAGTACCCAGCATTGGTCAAATGACTCAGAGTATGGTCGGATTGTATGCCAGACTTCGGAGAACGAGTGGTTGAGTGCTGTGGAGATCGAAACATAGTGCAAAGCTTGAGAAACAGCCGCTTTGTACTTGTGGGGTAATCTGGAATGTAGGGTGGCTAGTCCTTCTTCTGTCTCAAGGTACTCTGAAAAGCCGAGCTGATTTTTCCTACGGTACCATGGTTGTAACTCATAGTTTACCCTGCGCAGCGCGTGCGTGCCAATTTCATGGTATAGCATCCCCTGCAGGCTTCGCCTTCTGTACTCCATTGGCAGACGAATTTTGAGCTGATCAGAAGTAGCACTGGTGCGGGAGATGAAAGATGCCGAGTACGTCACGCTGAAGCGTTTTTCCAGATTGTGTAGTGCTAAAAAGTTTTCAATTGTATCTTTGACTTCTTGGTCAGTTAGTACCCTTCCTTGCAGCAGTTTTAGTTTGGTATGGTCGTAAAGAGTAATTGTTTGATTGAGGATTTTCTCTGCAATTTTCAGGTGTTCTGGTCGGGGCAGTCCATACTTGTTTAGTTCAGTTGGATCTACGGGATTTTGATATACAAACTGAGGGTTGTACGTCACATCCGCAAAGAACTTGGCTTTCTCTTCCTGCAAGTTGTGCGGTGTCAGGTTGGACAAGAAGCTCATTCGTCACTTTCGCCAATCAGTAAACCTTGGATGTCATTCCTACCCAGTTCTACTTTGTAGGTAGAACGATTAAGCTTTTTGGTGACTACCATGGCTGTTTTGTAGCGTCTGTTTTTCAGTTTATACGAAACTTCCACCACTGGCACTTTTCCTTCAGTTGCTTCTTGTTGTTGCCACAGTAAGTCTTCGTAGTCCACTAGTCCGAGTTCTTCTGCAAGTTGCTGGCTGATCGCAGATCTATACCGTGACGTATTCACCTGTGCATTTAAATTCTGTGGGTTTTGGTCATCTGCATAGATGGTGATATCTGGGTGAATAGGAATTATCTGCAAGCCGTCTTCAGCCTTAATTTTATCGGCAAAACTTTCAGCAAACAGTGCCTGGGCAATTTTTACTCCGTGTTTGTGATCACGAACTTCTAGGCCTTCTACTCGCTCTAGTCTGCGCTTGAGCCCAGCACGGTTGGCCAGCTGAATAGACAAACCAGGGAACCCATTAAGCTCCACGATCATTGGTCCTTTTTCTGGATGAACAAACAAATCTGCACCCATAAACACAAAGCCCGCTGCGTTTGCGGCAAGCACTGCAGTTTCAAGAAGCTGTGTCCAGTTTGGGATTTTTATGCCGTTTACTTTTTTTTTGGAGTTTGGAAAGTGGCTGATAAAACCTGATTTACCTGTGATGCCATATGTAGAAATACCTGTAGCCATGTCTATACCTAGGCCAATAGCACCGCGATCAAGATTGGCTTTACCTTCAGATTCTTTGGTTGGGATACGAGCCTCCGCCATGACTGGTACTGAGTTGAAGACTATGACGCGAACATCGGGAGTTCCCTTGAAAGAATATTTGGCCAATGCTGGATGTGCCATAATTCGCTCTTCAATGATGGCTTGGTGGTTGCTTCCCCAGACACTGAACTCACCATCAATAATGTTTTGAACGTGCAGCTTTATATCTGCTAAGTCTAGTTCTTCATTGAAGTTGTTTCTCCAGATTTGTTCGGTCGGGTGTTTGTCCTTGATAATCCAAATACCTTTGCCTGCTAATCCATTGGCAGGTTTTATAACAAAAGGCACTGGCAGTGCATCCCAGTTTACTTCATCAGTTTCACTATGGTTTGAAAAAATATGATATACCTGGGGTGTAGGAATACCGTGCTCGTTCATGAGCTCTTTGGTTTTGAGTTTTGAGAATCCATACTGCTTAGCAGAACTGGGGTTCATGCTAGTGTATAGATGCCGAGCGTTCATGCCCAGAATGTGTGAAGGTTTGATTGCCATAGCTGCCTAGTATGAAGTGTCTACTCTTCTTCTTCGATCAATGATCTGAAGCGAAGTCGCTCGCTGAGGCGCAGTCCACCGAACTTGCCGATTACAAGATCAAGCAACCCTATAACTATAATCAGCAACTCAGGTTCTACGAGTGCAAACTGTTGCATCGGTTCCCACTTGAGGATGAAGCCAGCAAGTACTGCCAGGCCAAGCGTCTCGATGGTGAGTGCTAGTGCTTCACTTTGTTTAGTCCTAGCTTGTGCATCCAAGAAGTTTTCAGCAAGCAAGACAAGAATCAAGATTGGAAAGATGTTGACACTCATGATGGTGACCAGACCAAGCACAGGGGCAAGCATGATAATTGCGAAAATTCCCAAGGATACTGTCCAGAGCAACAGAGCTGTTCTTGGTAAGTAGGCGAGCTGTGATTTTTTGAGCACTCGTTTGGCAATCAATGCTGCCATGACAATTGCTAGAAAAATCAGCAAGCCTTCTATTACACCAGTAGAAACCAAAGCTACAGAAAGTACCGCTGGGATGTAAATACCGAACCCACGCAAACCAATGACATGGCGGGAAGCCGCGATTAGTGAAGCAATAAGTGGAAATAACAGTACCAAGACGATAATATTTGGTTGCACTCCCTCCTCGACTGCATACCTGATACCGTGCTGTAAGAAGTTATTCCAACTCAGTGGACCAGGAGGATTTGCTTCCAGGAAAGCGGTTAATTTACTTTTTTGTTTGCCACTAATTTCGGTAATGTCTTGGTCAATTTTGTCTCGTATTCTTTGCTCTGTTTGGGCTGATGGTGATGCCAATCCCGCAGATTCGGTAGCCTCTGCAGACATGGTTGCTGTGGCTGAATCTGTTGCTGTGTCAACAAACAGCGGTACGGCAGTCTGTGCCTGTATGGATTGGGTTGTTACTGCAGTAAGTGGTACTGCTAAGAGAAGTGCTAAAAGAATTCGTTTCATGGTGTGTATTATACCAACATTAGGGTTAGAAGGATATAAATGCAGCAGCCTCACTGGCGCTTAGACTAGTTTTTTGATAAGTGATTGGAGAAATCCTATGCTGATTGCAATGACAACTAATGACATAAACTCACCAAGCCGCATCCCAAACAATATCATTGGCTCGATTGTAAATCCTGGCACTAGGTACGTGGCGAGCCAAAGCAAAAACACATTTATCAGTGCAGCAAACAAGCCAAGCGTTACGATAGTTACAGGCAGGAACAGCAACTTGAGGATTGGTGCAACTATAGCGAACAATAGGCTCAGTACAATGCTTGCCAGGAGCAATGTTGTCCAACTAGCAATACTCACCGTAGGAAATATCCAGGCAAGTAAGACTAGGGTGACAGAGGTGCGAAGTATAGCTCTGAGCATAACTACTTAAGTCTTTTACACGGTGCAAACAACAAACAGGTTATTCTAAATCTGGATCTCTAAATGCTGCCCACTGTGGCTCTCCAGTATCAATTGCTTTTTTCAAAGCAATTGATATTTCTTTTTGTAGGAGCGGAACATATGCTGCTCGAAACATAAGGTCTAAATCGAAAGTTACCATTACTTGACCACTTTTTTTCTGTAACTAAAGCATATGATGCGCCAATACCCTTACCTTCTGGCGCACGTGCTTCTAGCCTTAGTCCATTTGGAAGTTTTAGAGCAGATCTAAGAAATTCTAGGGAATGAGGATTGCCTTCTGGCTGTCTTGGTTTCCAATCTGCAAAGTTAGTTTCTTGTGTAAAGGGAAGGGTGGATTCACTCATACCTGATTATATCTATATAAGTAGTGTACTCATTCCATTGTAGCACAGCAAGACTTGCAAGTTATGGCAGGTGATAGCACAACTTTTACTCAAGCATGGCTTTCGTTCTTCTCCTTCTATGTTGTGCATTACTAAACCGATGTACTTCGTCCCGAATTTGCTGCACAAGCTTGAGAGCAGGGTGCATCGGGGGCAACTTTACCACAGCGTACTCTATTTTATTGGTAGTCACTGGTCTTGTATCTGAGGGGGTTGTGTTTGGAATAATGAGCCGATCTGGATTTTTCGCAATGCCAATCACAGGGCATTGCCAGCTCCAAACTTTTAGCACCGCCCGTACCTGCCCTTTACCTCCGTCAATCACTACTAAATCTGGTACTCCCCACCCGCTGTGGTTTTGCCTTCTGCTGAGTGCCTCCTGCAACATATGGTAGTCGTTGGGAGTATCTAGCGTGCGAATATTGAACATTCTGTATTGTCCACTGTCCGCTCTGCCATCGGTAAACACTACCATACCCACACTTGCCAGCGTACCTTGGGTGTTGCTGACGTCATAGCCTTCTATTCTGGTAAGTTCAGCGGTACGGGGTACATTGGCGTGTAGACTGAGTAGTGATCGCAAGTATGCTCTGCCATCAGTGGCGATAGTTGCTGTAAGGGCTGCTGTACTCAGTTCTGGGCGAAGCTTATAGTTACTACCAGTGACCTCGGTAATTACTGCGATTTTGTCGCGCAGTTTGGCTGCTTGTTCAAACCGTTCCTCGCTGGCAGCCAGATGTAGTTCATCAGTCATACGCCTGACCACATCCTTCTTTTTGCCT
The DNA here is from genome assembly GCA_964607285.1 of uncultured Pseudomonadales bacterium. Lineage (GTDB taxonomy): Bacteria > Patescibacteriota > Microgenomatia > UBA1400 > PJMF01 > CAZBMX01. The sequence goes on along the minus strand of CAZSJW010000010.1, from coordinate 40,036 downwards.
TTGAGAAAGATACTCAAGTTGTGCATGATATCTTGATACTCTTTGGCAGTGATTTTACCCAGGCAAACACCTGGGCAGAGGTCTAGATGGTACTCGAAACAAGGAATTAGATCAGTAGGGTTGTATCCTTTGGAGCACCAAGGAAATATTTGGCGAGCAATTTTTAGTACTTCGTTGACTTTATAGGTACTGGGAAATGGGCCAAGAACAGTTCCTATTTTTTTTTGTTTGACCAGTTCTTTCTTGCGAATACGTACGACTTTAGGAAAGGTTTCTTTAGTAATGTGTATGTACAGCGGACTCTTGTCATCCTTGAGTAACACATTGGAAGGAGGTTGATATGTACCTATAAGCTCGGCTTCCGTGAGTAGGGCTTCCAGTTCGCTTTCTAGTACCTTCCACTGCACTCTAACAGCAGTCTGTACCATTGTTCTGATTCGGCCATTTAGTCGCTTGAGTTGGCTGTATGAGGAAACCCGTTTTTTGAGATTTTTAGCTTTGCCTACGTACAGTACTTCGTTTGCGATGTCTGAGAACCAGTACACTCCCGGTTCCGAGGGTAGCTGTGACAGCGATGATTCCCAAGACAAGGGCGCCCGAGACACTCGTGAGCGGGGTGAGCGCTTTGGGGCTAGTGGTGAGTTCTGCGACTTCTCGGTCATAGTATGTCTGTGCGTTGTCAGCTGCATACACCCGTACATGTCCAGTCTGTCCGCGTGCAAATCCAAACAGGTCTGCACTTTGTAGTGTAACGGGAATTCGGCGGATCTGAAATGGCAGCAAGTATGGAACAGCATACTGAATGCTTGTTTCAGGTGTGTTGGCAATGCCGACTGCCACAGCCATATCATACCAGGCTTGTCCTGATTGATTGTGGAGCACTACAACATACTGACCAGGAATTGGAATACCGAACAATCGGGTTTTTTCTATAGAAACTCCCAAGTCAAGCTGTTGCTCGGGAAATTCTGTAGCAAAACTAACTTCAATATCTTTAGAGTCCAGTGATCCTGTTTTATACGCACCTGCTGGGTATGGGATTGTGCTTGAAACCCCATTAATGGCAAAGACGATATGGTTAAGGTCAAAGCGAGAAAAGTAGTCTATACCTCCTGTTGTGTGTCCCCAAGTTGGATCAACCTGCTTCCAGAGTTTCTCTGTACTGTCAAAATACTCTGGCCAAGCATGCAAAATGTCTCCTGCAAAACTTAATGGACGTAATTCTGCATCTTGTGTGTAGGCATACCCTGTTAGGCGTCTTGCAGGAATGTCATTTGCACGGCTTAGTGTAATGAACGTATCTGCAAACTCCATGCAGACAGCTGAATCTGGCTGTTGGAACGCAGCAGCAGCTCCTTTACGTTCTGGAGGAGCTGCTTGGAAGTCCACCGTGTACTGCAGAGTTGCGACCACATGCTCATAGATTTGTTGTGGGGTAGTGTGCACTTCAGCAAGTTCTGTAATTAGTGAGTCATTGGTTTCCCAATATTCTTGTGCGGTTTGGTGTTTTCTGGTTGGTTGCACTACAGGAACACGCTTATCTGGCTGCAGAGTAACCTTTGCGACAGCACTCAGGTGAAGCGTTGTGTTGGTAGATGGCGCAAGTGTATAGGTTGCTATCCAGTTGCCGTCTACATCACGCTCAAGTCTGTCTGGGAGTGGCTCAATCGAGTGATAGTGCATCCGCTGATAACTGGTGTCAGGTGGTAATGCAATTTGTGTGATGCCAGTAGATCCAGTTGTGTTCTCCAGATGGTAGCGAAGGCTCATGAAGTAGTACTGTGTATCGCCATACACAAGTGAAAAAGCATCTGAGTCGGGTTTTTCGATCTTGGTAGTGATTGTTTCAGTTTCTTGTGTAGTCTCTAGTACAGTTGCTCCTGCGTACACAGGTTTGCCATACCGTGCTGGAGTAATGATAGATATAGCAACGGAATCGTATGAGCTGGTATCAGCAAGTTGTGGTATGTGTACCTCTAGGGAATTGCCGCCGATTACGGCAATATCTGAAGTAGCATACTGAATGCTAAATGTACGCTTTTTGTTCTCTCCAACTACCTCGTCAGGAAATGATATTCCGATACTTGTACCCGTCTCTGTTTCAGCGATGTTTGGCTGAATTGTTTTGCCTTCATTTAGCACTTGGACTTGGCGCAGCTTACGAAAGCTAGTTTTTAGTGCGTATTTGTTAAGAAATGTGGTCGGAGTGTGGTTAGTAATTGTGTATTGGTGTTCTACTTTCGTGTCACCGTTTTCAGTGATAGTGTACGTCAGTTTCAGATCGGTGCTAAATTGTGATGATTCTGCTGCATGACAAGTCGCGGTGGTGAGCAGTATCAACGTCGGTAGAACACAGACTACGAAAATACTACTCAGAGCCCGATAAAACTTTTTCATTAGAGATAGTATACAGTGCAAGTGATGGGCACTTGTATACTTTTTTGCTCGTGCCTATACTGAAGATATGACTTTAGCATCAAGATTTCTGCCATTCATGTTGGTACTGTTTTCATTAGTTGCCGTTATTACACTCTCCTCAATCATATTGACAAATTTTTCGCCTGCACCAAAAGCTGAGTTCGAGAGTACAGAAAGAGAGGTGGTTACCGTCTCTACTCCAGATGGCCGTGCGGCTGTTGATTTTCAGGTCGGTACATATACCAGACCAATCACTTTGACCGTGGAAGTAATTCTGTCTGCTCCAATAATTGAGCAGTACTCAGCTATGAACTCAGTGTCTGTTGAAGCCTTCTATATTGAAAAGCCATTGCTGTCAATGAATGAGCCTTTTGTATTGCGATTTGCTGTTCCGCCTGTGATACGAAAGCAAGATCCTGTTACAGAACTTTGGACTGAGACCATAATTCATGATCCGACTATATTTAAGTTTGTAAGGGGTGCGGGCTGGGTGAAGCAGGACTCGGTATTTGATGGAGATAAACATGAAGTGCGTTTGCAATCAACTGAATTAGGAACGTATGCTTTAGCCTCTCCAAAGGAGAGTCCTCTGACTGAAAGTGAGTAACGAATTTAATTAGAACAGCAACCAAGTTCTCAAGCGCTCATTTCTTCTGCCAGATACTTACCTGTAAAAGTTTTTTGATTTGCAGCAATTTGTTCAGGTGTTCCAATAGCTAAAATTTCCCCGCCATTTTCTCCACCCTCTGGTCCAAGATCAATCAACCAATCTGCATTTTTGATAATGTCTAAATTGTGCTCGATAACAATCACGGTGTTGTTTGCTTTGACTAACTGATCCAACACATTGAGCAAGTTCTGCACGTCTTCAAAGTGCAGGCCCGTTGTGGGTTCGTCCAGCAGATACACAACGTGATCAGTAGTTTTGCTGGAGAGCTCTTTGGCGAGCTTGACTCTTTGCGCTTCTCCACCCGACAAAGTTGGTGCGGGCTGACCTAATTTGAGGTAGCCAAGTCCCACTTCTTGTAAGGTTTGTAGTTTATTCTTGATAGTGCCATGCGAGGCAAAGAAAATAAGCGCGTCATCAATTGTCATATCAAGCACTTGGGAGATATTTTTTTCTTTAAACAGCACTTCCAGCGTTTCTTCGCTGTAGCGTTTGCCGTTGCAGACATCACAGGTCACGTACACATCTGGCAAAAACTGCATCTCTATTTTCAGTTGCCCATCGCCTTGACATGCCTCGCAGCGACCGCCCTTTACATTGAAGCTGAAGCGACCAGGAGTGTATCCACGGGTTTGTGCATCCCGAGTATTGGCAAAAATCTTGCGGATGAAGTCGAAAATTTTTGTGTACGTTGCGGGGTTGGAGCGGGGTGTTTTGCCGATTGGACTTTGGTCAATCAGGGTCACGCGCTTCACTTCATCAGGGACGGATAGCTGCTCGATGGGTCCTGGCATTACCTCTGGTGTACGACCAAGGTGCTTAGCCAAATGTGCGTAGAGTGTGTCATGCAACAGCGTTGATTTGCCAGAACCAGAAATGCCAGTTATGGCAATCAGTTTGCCCAGCGGGAACTCAACATCAACGTGTTTGAGGTTGTGATGGTGCGCACCACGAATGGAAATGCTACCAGTTGCAGATTTTGCCAGTGTTGGCACTGTTGCTTCTGCATCAACTAATTTACGTCCGGGCTTAGCTTTGTGACGAACTACATCTTTTTTGCGCTTCAGATACTTGCCCGTCAGTGAGTTCTTATTGTTCATGACTTCTTCGGCAGTACCCGCTGCGACAATTTCGCCGCCGTGGATGCCCGCTCTGGGACCGAAGTCTACTAAGTAGTCAGCAGCTAGCATGACGTCACGATCGTGTTCCACCACAATCACTGTGTTACCTTTTTCCTGGAGATTTTTGAGTGTTTCGATGAGTCGGTGGTTATCTCTTTGGTGTAATCCGATGGTGGGTTCGTCCAAGATGTACAACACTCCTGTTAAACCTGTGCCAATTTGGGAAGCTAAGCGAATTCTTTGTGCTTCGCCACCCGCCAGAGTTGCAGCTTCACGGTGCAAACTCAGGTAGTTGAGTCCCACAGAGTTTAAGAAAGAAAGCCGACTGGTTATTTCTTTCAGGATTGGTGCGGAAATTGTAGTTTCTTTATCTGACAAAATCTTGTCCCTGGTTAAATGTTCAGACCAAGCCAGTGCTTTATTGATTGGCAACTTGGTGATTTCAGATATATTTTGGTTTTCAATATGCACGCCAAGTGCCTCGTCCTTGAGCCGTGTACCCAAACATTGTGGGCATGTTTGGCGGTGCATGTATTGTTCAATTTCTTTGCGAATGTATTCGGAGTCAGTTTCTAAGTATCTGCGCTCCAGATTGCTGATGAAGCCCTCGAATTTTTCGTGGATGATGGTTTGTTTGCCGAATCGATTTTCACCCTCCACTTTGTAGATTTTTGGACTGCCGTGCAGCAGCATTGCTTGGGTGGCCTCGTCCATTTCTTCGTACGGAGTTTTGCGGAAATCGAAGCCCGTGTCTTCCACTACTTGCTGCACAAGCCTAGACCACCAGCTGTCTGTTCCCATCATGCGGGCAAAGGGAATAATTGCACCTTCGCTCAAGGAAAGTGCTGGAGCAATTATTTTGGTGACGTCAATTTTTAGGAGTGATCCCAAGCCATTACAGGTGGGACACGCACCCTGTGGTGAGTTAAAAGAAAATAACCGAGGTTCCAGTTCGGGCAAAGAAATCCCACAATCTGAACACGCACGCTGCTCACTAAACAGCACATCGGTGAAGTCCTTTGGCGCATCGGGAAAGTCAAACGTCTGATCATGAATGGTGCTCACAATGGCAATGCCTTCAGCTAATTTAAGAGACTCTTCCAAAGATTGCGAAATTCGACTGCGCAAAATTTTTCGCTCCTCCGCGTCTTTGAGTTGCTGCTTGCTCACGGTGAGGCGGTCAATGATGACTGAAATAGTGTGTTTGTTAGTTTTGATGAGACTGATGTTGCTATCTAAATCAAAGGTCTCACGGTCAACGCGAGCGCGGCGGTAGCCTTTTTTGACTAGGGTGCCAAATAGGGACTGAAACTCACCTTTTTTGTCTCGTACTACTGGCGATAGAATCATGAGTCTGCTGGGTTGGCCATTGGTTTGTGCATCCAAATCGTTGAGCACACGAGTCACCATTTGATCTATGGACTGCGTGGCGACTTCTTTGCCGCAATTGGGACAGTGTGGGTGTCCAACTCGGGCAAACAATAAGCGCAAGTAGTCGTAGATTTCGGTGATTGTGCCCACAGTAGAGCGTGGGTTATGACTGGTAGTTTTTTGATCAATTGAGATAGCTGGCGACAAACCTTCGATGTGATCCACATCTGGTTTTTGCATGATTCCCAGAAACTGGCGGGCGTACGAACTGAGACTTTCTACATATCTCCTCTGCCCCTCAGCATAGAGTGTGTCGAAGGCGAGCGAGCTTTTGCCACTGCCTGATAACCCTGTAAAAACAATCAGTTTATTTTTAGGGATTTCTAAGTTGATGTTTTTGAGGTTATGCTCTCGTGCGCCAGTGACGCGGATGGTGTTGGGAGCGGTTTGGTTGGGCATGGGTTGGTGTTTCAGGTGGCTGTGCAGGATTGCACTCCCACCTGGTACGTAAAAAACACGAAGTAATAGTATAGCGGATTAGTGCAAAAGTTGCTAGTGAAAGTGCGTTTATCGTTTTCTAGCTAATACTTCAATATTTTCCGCGAACTTGTCTCCTAAATTGTGTCGGTAGACGTGATTTCGATAAAGGTTAATTGCTTTTGTATCAAAGCCTGCAGATGGCAAAACTCTTTGAAAAAATTTATCAGTAAATCCGCCCCTGTTTTCTCCTCCCCACCTGCTTGGATGCGAAATAAAGTCATTACCTTTAAGGGCGGTGCGAACTGATTGGAAGCTTTCGGACACAACTTGATTGTTTTTGTCGCCAATAAACAAACAATTATATGGAGTAATTGTATCGATATACATTACCCCACCACGGTGCATTTGAGTACCTACTGTAGTCAAGAACTGTTCATATGCATCTGTGAGCCAGTGAAGTCCATAGCGAATGTATGCGCCATGGATTTGCCAAGGAATCATAGTTTTTGTATGAACATTCAAGAAGTTCCAACCAATTGATAAAGCAGCATAATTTCGTGGATTTTGTCTAAAAAGGTCAGCGAGTTTGTCTCGCAGTTCAGTTTGCAACTCAGCATACAGTACTAAAAGTCTTCGCGGATAAATGCGCTTTGCAAGCTCACAATACAATAAGTATGAAGCAGCTCCATCACCTGAGCATGCATCAAGCACAGTTGTGTAGCCTCGATCTTGCAATCCCTGATCAGACATGTGCGTCATCCACTCTATCTCAGTCCGAGACAGATCAGTGAGTGCTCGCACTTCCTTAGGGAGCATGCCAAATGTACCATCTCCTGCTGGCCTAACACCATCAGTTTTGGCTCTTTGTGCATATTCCTCTTTTTGTTCTGGTGTGAATGGCATAGTACAAAGTGTTTTTGAACTAAAAACCATCCGGACCCGGTTGGTAGTTTGTTGCTGCCCTATAGTTAAAACCCAATTGAGTCATGCGGTACTCAATCCGGTCTGCAATATACCCGATGTTATGAGTGGAGAAATGCGAATCTTGTTCAAGCATTCGGTGCGCACCCCCAAAAAGAGGTTGAGCAGTTAGCCATTCTGGGTCATCAGCACTTGGTCTGTATAAAGCAATTCCGCTTAAGACTAGCGCAAATTCTTTCTGGGTGTTCATATCACTCGCGAAACCTACTCGTCCCTCAATCTGTGCGAATACTAGTGCTGTGGAATTGATGTAGCGGTTTACTGTGGCAACCAATTCCCTAAGTGCTCTCTGGCACTCATCCCATCCTTGGTTCTCGTTGATAATCACTTTTCCTATAGTTTGATTGTGTTCTGAGAGCCAATCGCGCAATTCATCCTGGCGCAACTCAGTTAGGCGCACTCCTGCAAGCAGATGTAAAAAAGAGTCGCTCCCTGCATAGAACATAGTATCGCTCTCACCTTTAGTTGCCTCAAACAACCAGTTTTTTGGCAAAAACTCAAAAAGCTTTCTCTGCCGGGTCATTGGTTCTTTGCCAACAAGAAAGCGACCAATATTTTCAAGTATAAAAGGATTCGCTATTTGGCGTCCTAACCACTCTCTGAGTCCGTCATATTTTTGTTGTGTCTCTTTTAGCATTTGGTTATTATATCAAAAAATATCAAAATGATATATTTAATAATCAGAAAAAAGATAAAAATATGTTGCCGCAATTTGGGTTATTTGGCATTTTGGGTGGAGTAGCGGTGTTTGATTTGTTGATTGGATTTACGACAAACCCACAGAAAGCGCAACCTAAATGTGTTGTCCATTTACTGAGTGATTTCTTTTCAGTTGCACAATTTCAGTAGTTAGTACACTTTGTAAATCGCTAAGATGCTGATTTGTTATGATGATCAGAGGAACGCCACTTGCATTCTGAATGTGCAGAATTTTTTGTAGCTGTAAGGGAAAGTTTATTTCCGGGTCTAATTTATCAAGTGGTTCATCAAGCACAAGGGCTGCTATTGCAGGATTAGACTGTGCCGTCAGTTCTGCAAGTAGAAGTGTAATTCGTTGTTTTTGTCCCGCAGACAGTTGATCATATCCCCTGAAGGGGGTAATTTCAGATTGATCAAGATTCCCTCCTTCGTCTTTAAGCAGCTGTCTTAGCCAGAGTTCCTTGGCTGCTCTGTATTCTTGCAACCTTTCGGACAAGTATTTACTAAAGATAGGTTTCTCAGCTCGTAAGGCTAAAATTTCGATTTCTTTTCTAAGTAATCCGTCTTCTGTGTCTAGTGCCATTCTGAACGTAACTTCCTCATTTTTGTCCTGTTCAATTTCCTTGTTATTTGTATCCTGCCAATAGCAGTCTCTCCAGTGTGGATGCAATGCTAAGAACGTTGGCGTGAAAAGGTTGATCAGAGTCGCATTAGCAGTGGTTTCAGTTGAAAAGTATTTTATAAGTTCTTTTGCTGCCTGTGGGTTGGGCAATCTATGAAAATCTTTTACTACACCATTTTTTATGGTGGCAACCTCTCCAGAGTGCTCCAGTACATGTTGCATACCAGAAATCAATGTGGATTTGCCTGAGCCGGAACTTCCTCTGATTATTATTGTTTGCCCAGCTTTTGCCAGGAAGCTCACAGGTTGCAATTTCTCATTTTCGTTTCGACTGGGAATTTTAACAGCAAAATTTTCAACAAGTAACCCGCGTTCACAGTCTTGGTTGCTATTGCTTAAATGTTCGGGAATGGCAGGTGATTTTGCTACATGTTGATTCCATCTAGCCTGAGTCAGTATCAGTGTTTCTGTGTTGAACGCTTGTATCAACCGTTTTGCCAGTGCCGTTTTATCCCGTGCATACTCCCTATTTCTTTGAGTTGACAATGTGCCATTAAGCCCCATGAGACCATATCCAATCGAGTATATTTGAGGTAGTAAATTGCTTGGATTATTTTTTTCCATCCAAGTAAGGAGAAGTAAAAAGGCAATAATTGCTTTTTCGGTTTGCGAGATGGCATTAAGGTAATCAGTCATGCGTATATGCGCCTCATTCGTCCTTTCTAAATAGTGGGGGCTTTTTGCTGCTCTTCCAAGTCTAAATTGTCTAGCACGGAACTTGTCAGAAATTTTATATGCTTTCTCACCAATCGGGACAGATAACATGCCCAGAAACAGCGTGAGTAGCGAGAAACCGATATTGCCTCTCGCTGCAAGTGCGATTGCAATAACTGTGGGCATCATTACATTCTCAAGTCTGTACAACTGAGCTGATATCAATTCCATTGAATATATTGCACTGGGCAGCGCGGAAATTGTTTTCACTTCTTCAGCACTGAACCCATCATATTGCAATGTCTCAAAGCTTATAAACTCATGTAGGGTTTTGAGTTGCTGCTCGAGCAATGTCATCCAAATATTACCTGTTTTATTTCTGTTATGTGCTGTTCCTATGTGGCTTGCTATTACTGTGGCCTGTCCAGCAGCTGCAACACTGCCTAGCTCATTTATGTCACTTATTCCATATACTGCAGCACCCGTACCTAACGATTTGGAAAAGAAAAGTAATGCGGTCTGTATCCGTATTTTTCAAGGGTAAGACAGTCTTGATATGTGCCACCTGCTTGCAGGTACTCGACTGCTGATAACTGTGTTTCTCCACAAATTAATTGATCAGCCAGTAAGTACACAATTTCAAGTGTGGTTGGCTGTACACCAGATTCTTTAAGTGAAACTTTGATGGCATCCACTTTCGGCAAAAATCTTTCCAACAATGTTTTCTCATGAGAATTTGCCGGTGAAATAGTTGACGGATGTAATCCTTCAATTCGACAGTATGCCAGCAGCTCTTGTGATAACATAAATTTGTGTGTAATTATTACATCAAATTATATCACAATAGTTATCTATATCACCAAAAAACCTATAGTAATGATAGTGAAATTTTGTCTATATGATAAAATATATGGACATAATATGAAATATGTATGAACAGAAGAGAATTTTTGAAACTTGCTGGTTGTGTTACGCTCGCAACATTGGTTGGCTGTGATGTTAACTCTAGTTCTTCAGTCCAGGAGATTCCTGTGAACTTGGAAGGAGCTGTGTTCCCAGACCAATACTTTGGCAGTTTTGGAACTATCCTGTCTCATACTGTAGAAAATTCACACAATACTAGCCACATTTTTCGATATATTTTTTCATCGGGCATCGTCAATTTTCGTATGTCTCTCATTGACGCTGATATTATGACTTCTGGACTTGCTGATAATGCAGTGCGAAATCAAAGCTTGAGGTTTGTTAGTAACCCACCATCTGGACTCAAAACTGAACTGATAACCTTGCCATTCACACAGATTGACGGTGAAGTTTGGAATGGCCAGACATATGTATACCAGCCAAGACAGCTGGTGATTGCAAGTGATGGCAATAACGTTGCGCACAGCTTTGGAGGTGGGTCAAGGCCAGATGGTACAAGGGGCGTTTTCACACCTTCAACATATGAATTTGCTGCTGATGCTACCTATGAATTGTCGAGAGACTCACTCACGATTGCACTGGTTGATGGCACTGTGGCAGCTACTCAAAGCTTAATTACTTGCTCTCAGTCAGGGTGGTGCCAGGCACAGCTACTTGAATCATTCTACGATACTTTGGCTCAAGACGGATTCACTCAAGCTGAAGTAGAGGTCTTGCGTGGATGGACACCGAGCGCAATTCTTACTGATCAGTATGCATTTATCACGCTTCCTCCACTGCAAGTCTTACGCTTATTGGCTGCCAAGTATGATAGATCTGCATTTAGTAAAACAGTGCTTGATTCAATAACCTTGCACTCAATACCTAGGGTTGGATCAAGCAATCAGTTCCATACTCTAACAAGTACTGGCGGAACTGTGTTTAAGGATGAAAAAATGGAGTTGTTGAATGGTGGGAGATATGCTGCGGAAGTGTTGCTGGCTAGAGAGGGAGGAGATCGCAGCGTGATGACGTTACCACTTAACTGTAATAAAACAGAGTGGGAGCAGCGGTTCAAAAATATGAGAGTTAAAACCTCAAACCTTGACTTTGCCGAGACATCACTCAATACAACCTTTGATCCTGTTAGCCAAACAGCTGAAATGTGGAGTATGCACTGGTTGTTTACGTTTTATGTCGATCCAGGAAATGGCTCTCAGTTTGAGATTTGGACAACAGGTGCTGGCACTAATTCTTTGGATGATTTTTTACAAAAGATTTTTATGGTTCACCCCAACGCACGGGTGTACTTTCCTGAACAAGGTATCGAGCCTGTTATGCAGCATTATACCTCAGTCGATGGTTGGCTCGCTTCTTACGGACCATATGTTACACAAAAGCACTATGGTTCTGAGCTTGAACATCATAAAAAGATTGGATCATTTGATGCGAGGGCAGTTCTCTTGTATGCTCAATTGCAATCTGAGCACAACAGCACTATCTCTGGGCCACAACTGCCTGACTAGTTAATCTTGATTTACTGGAGTCCCGCAATAACATCCCGCAGCAACGCCGCCAACTCAAAATCCATAACCTTGACCGCCTCATTCATTCGCCGCCGCAGTTTTGTAGCCAGCTGCTTTCGATCATACGGGGTCAGCGCTGCAGGATCAATTTTGCCCAGATCAATGCGCTCACCCCTTGCCAGATTAATAATCGTCCCCTCTTCTTTGGGAATCTCTGGTTTCATACCAGGCCGTCCACGCTTGAGTTTGTTTTTCTCTCGCTCTTCGGCACTAAGCATTTTTTCGCGCAGAGGCTTATGAATAGTGAGTGCCTCAATGCTGTGTTTTATATTGAACGCTGCTTGCTTGGCTCTTCGGCGTAAGGTTTCGCCGATGGCTGCTTGCATGGACTTGGTTAGTTTGTCTGCATACAGAATCGCGTTGCCATCAATGTGCCGCGCAGCCCGTCCCATGGTTTGGATGAGTGAGGTGCGAGAGCGCAAAAAGCCTTCTTTGTCTGCGTCCAGGATTGCAACCAAAGTCACTTCGGGCAAGTCCAGACCTTCACGCAACAAATTAATGCCCACCACAACATCAAAGACACCGCGCCGCAAGTCGTCCAGAATATCTGAACGCTCCAGCGTCTCCACATCAGAGTGCAAGTAGGCAACTTTGGGATACTGTGCAGGCGGCAGCTGCATGTTCTGTAAAAATTGGGTACGTTCTGTTCGCCCACTGTGTAAATGGCTGTAGTACATGGGGTCTATCTTGCCAATTGGCATGTCGTCGATTGGCAGCGTTTCTTCGTTCCACAGCACCCGCTCGGAATCAACCTCTGCACTCAGGGAATCAATGCTGCGCTTCAGCAGCTGATCAATTTTCTCGCGCTCGTTCAGGTATTCCGTCAGTGCCTCTGCCATTTTTTTGGTTAGTGTGGTGACAAGCACGCGCTGCCCACGGGCTTTGCGGATCATGATTTCCAGCACCAGGTCTTCGATTTGGCCATCAGTTGGGCGGAGCTCAACATTGGGGTCAATCAGGCCAGTCGGGCGAATGAGCTGCTCGACTACTTCATTGCCTGACAAAGAAATTTCATAGTCATTTGGTGTGGCAGAAACATACAACGTATTGTCTGTGCGAGCCATAAACTCCTCAAATTTGAGCGGTCTGTTGTCGATGGCACTCGGCAGGCGAAAGCCGTATTCAATCAGTGTTTTTTTGCGTGCATTGTCTCCAAAGTACATGCCGCGAATTTGTGGCAGGGTGATGTGGCTTTCATCGATGATGGTCAAAAATTGTTTGCTGGGGTGTTCTTGGGCGGCAGCACGGAAGTAGTCCAGCAAACTAAATGGCGCCTCGCCTGGTTGGCGGCCGTCAAAATATCGGGAGTAGTTTTCGATTCCGTTGGTGAAACCAAACTCGCGAATCATGTCCAAGTCGTAACTAACTTTTTGCTGCAGGCGGTAGGCTTCGACCATCTTGCCTTCGGCTTGCATGGCTGCAACGCGTGTTTGCAGATCTGCTGCAATCTCGGCAATACCCTGTTCTTGTGTTTTTGGATTTACAACATAATGTTTAGCAGGATAAATGATAAATCGCTTAAAAGAAGGGGTGTCTGGTGTACCCTTGGGATCAGCCAGCGGGCTGCCAGTGACGGGATCGATCCAGACAATTTCGGTGATGCGATCCTCTAAAGTTTCAATGCGCAAGGCACGATCTTCGTAGGCTGGCCAGAGTTGGAGCATGTCACCACGGATGCGGTAGCTGCCTCGGTAGAGTTCAGCTGTTGAGCGTTCGTATTGGAGTTTTGAAAACTGAATAAGTAGTGTTTCGCGGGCGAGTCTTTGTCCTTCAACCAACTCCAAAATGTAGCGACCGTACTCGACTGGAGAACCTAAGTTATAGATGCAGGAAACTGAGGCGACTACGATTGTGTCGGGTCTGGTCAGCAAGTTAGTTGTGGTGGACAGGCGCAACTTATCGATCTCATCATTGATGGTGGCTTCTTTTTCGATGTATGTGTCAGTTGAGGGAATATATGCCTCGGGTTGGTAGTAGTCGTAGTAGGACACGAAGTAGCTGACGGCGTTTTGCGGAAAAAAGTCTCGGAATTCTTGGTAGAGTTGAGCAGCTAAAGTCTTGTTATGCGCCACGATGAGGGTTGGCATCTGGACGCTCTCGATGACCTTTGCCATGGCGAATGTTTTACCAGAGCCCGTGACTCCTAACAATGTCTGGTGTTGCTTATTTGCTTGCACACCGGCAACCAACTGCTTGATAGCGTTGGGCTGATCACCAGTTGGAGTGAAAGGGGCTTGGAGGACAAACTGCATAAATGTATTATACAAGCTATTACCAGTGTTCTTGCACTAGTGAATTATCCTATATATTTTTTTTGTTTGTAACTTTATGGTATAATCCAACGCTGGCATGCTACAACATCCAGATCATCCCCTTTTTTGCTCCCCAGAGTCTAGTTTTTTCCCACACAGCATATATAAAGTTTCTCGTGATGTTTCGACTGGCATTTCCAATGGAGCATCCACTCAAGAAGCTGCCTGTCTAGCTAATAAGTTAAACACAGGTGCTTACTTACACGCCGAGTTTTTTTCAGACCCACATTTGCGCACTGTACAACACTGGGAACATCATACTTCAAAAGGTATCGAAGCGGTGACATTGCTTGAACCATCAAGCAGATATGTTCCCGATAGACACCTGATGGTGATAGCAGGAAGGCCAGAAGAACTAAAGCAAAAATATAGGGAATATCCTGTTCTATCACGGCAAATTTACACTTTTTCAGATGTCACTCAATCACTCTATTGGGGTGCTTTGCTTGGGTTTTTGGAACATCAACACTCGGCAATAGTTGCCTCTAACTCTCAAGATCAACAGCGGGCTATGATTGGTGAACACTCTATGTTAGTGAGAACTAATGATCACTATAGAGTTCCACGAAGCATCAGTTTACCTCACGGTCATGGTGTGGTGCTCAATATGGTAGACACTACTCCATTTACGGAAGAAGCGTCTGAGCGATTACAGCATGTGTATGAGGAAGCAGCGTTACTTCGCGCCATATTTTCTAACCCAGCGTATCAAGACATCATTACTTCACACTTTAGCAGGATACAAGTAGCTAGTAGGACTACAACTGGAGAGACTCTTGTAATTCGCAGGAGGTTAACTGCGCTGCCTGCTGGATATTCACTATTAGTGCCGCGAGGTCTATCTGCGGAAAAGTATGCACAAGTAATGAATATACACTATCAATGTTATACAGAATTTATGTTTGACTTATTCTCAAAGATTCATTCACTTGAACCATTAGTGACAGATATGATAAAAATCCCTCAGCCTTCGTTTCGTTTGGCGGGGTTTATTGCAAATGAGAGCCATCTAGAACTCTGCATTGTTCCGTCACTTACCTCGCATGGTGGTGTGTTTGAAGCAATGGGGATTCTGCTGGATCGTGATGCAGAGCATCCTGAACGGGTGCCTCAACCAGATAGAATAGCTGATTTGCGAAAGATTGTTGCAGACTTGCAGCCGTATTTAACCACGGCATTGCTTGGGGTTTTATAGAGGCAAGATACTACACAGTGTGCTACTTGCGCTGTGTGTGATAATAGTAAGTATGCAAGTTCAGCCCTGTAAAACGCCCCTCGTTATTTCTGGTGATGATTTGTATGAGATACTGCACGCTGCTTTGGTAGCTGAAAAACTGCCTGAACGATCCATAGTTGCTGTCACTTCCAAGATTGTTTCTTTGTGTGAAAATCGGGTTGTTCCCAACAATGATATCAGGGCAGAAAAAGAAGCCTTGGTTCGTGAGGAGGCTGAGTGGTACACAGATCCACACTCTTCTGCCTTTAATCTAATGCTGACTATCAAGCACCAAATATTGGCGGTGAACGCTGGTATTGATGAGTCAAACGCAGACAAGCAGTATGTTTTATTTCCCGCAGATCCGTATCAATCGGCGCAAGATATTTGGCAGTGGTTACGCGCTACTTTTGGAGTACAGGAAATTGGTGTGATTATCACAGATAGTCGTTCTTTTCCACTAAAATGGGGACAGATTGGGACCAGTCTTGCCTACTGTGGGTTTGCTGCACTCAACAACAAAATTGGTGAGCAAGATCTTTTTGGCAGAGTATTACACATGACGCAAGTAAATGTTGCAGAGGCTCTTGCAGTTTCAGCAGTTCTTGAGATGGGTGAGGCGGCTGAATCACAACCAGTTGCAATCATCACAGATGTTTCTATGGTACAGTTTCAGGATAGGCCGCCGACTGCTGAGGAGCTTTTGGCGTTACAAATTAAAATTGATGATGATGCATACGCGCCAATTCTAAAAAAGGCAGACTGGAAACTTGGGGGTGGTGGCAGGCATGGTTGAAGAACAAGTTGCTGCACCGATGTGTCGTTTCGCAAGTTATAGATTCCTCTGGGAATTGGATTTTAGTTAAACAAGCCTCAGACAGACAGGATGCTGGTCAGTATGTCTCGCCAGTTGGTGGTCATGTGAGTGTGGGTGAGGACGAAGTATCTGCATTAAAGCGAGAGGCTATGGAAGAAATGGGTTTAAAAGTCCAAAAATTTAGCATAAAAGGCGAGCTCATTTTCAATAGAAGCATCTTAGGGAGAAAAGAAAATCACTTGTTTCTTGTATATGAAATTTATTCTGATGACCCATATGTTACAAATCATGAATCTGTGGGGACAGAGATATTCACGCCAAAAGAATTAGCCGAGCAATTAGCATCAACCCCTGAAAGATTTGGTGATGCTTTTCATGTCTTAATTGGGAAGTTGTATCCCGAACTTATTTCGCGCAAATCACTTTTGTTGCAAGCAAACGCTCCAGCCACTCAGAAGCGTACTTCGTGACATATGGTAAATAGGTTGGTTGTGCATAGAGTGGCCACACACCCGAGAGTTGAAACTCAAGTGTGCAGTACGAGCGTGAATCTTTGATTGCTGACGCCAGCTCATGAAGCATACCGTTGTTCGTTTGTTTGTAGTCTAAAGAGTCGCTAACATTGAAGCCTATCGGTAGGTGAACCATCATTTGTTCATTAAATTGTGCTAGAACATCCCCCCAGATTGTTGCGGGTTTAGAAAGTGAGCTATGACACGTTAAGAAATGAGCTAGGTCAAATACTGGTACAGCCTCAAATCCAAGTGCTTCAAGCTGGGAGACAGCTAGGCGGGTGCGCTCGAGTTTAGGGTCATCTATGCTATTTTCAACACCGATTGGTATTGCCCGAGGTACTCCCGTCAGCGAGTTAGTGAGCACCAGCATTTCTACTTCAGGTTCATGAAGCAACAGGTACGGTTTCTGTTCCCAGTCTTCTGTTGAAGTTGCCATTGTGTGTAGAAGCGAGACAGACTTGTGCAAAACACTATTGTAAAGGGCAATTTTTTTCTTAAGGAGAGTTCTTTGTAGTTTTGTTCCTTCAATATCAATTCTAGTGCCAATTCGCCCGTGACACCCAGCAAATCGCTGTTTAATTTCAGGCATGTTTAGTACTGTTGCTATAGGTAAATGTCGCCATGCTAAGAGTTCTAAACCAAATGGAACAGAATGTCCTGTTAGTTGTGTGGTGACAGTCTCCCAGAATGACACAGCATTCTTGGGGTTACCAAATAAGCCTGCATTGTCAGTCGAAACAGAGAAAGGAAATTGATCCTGCAGTTGGTTTACAATTGTTGTCATAGTGTCTACTTCAAAAAACTGATCTACGATTTTAGTTGTAATCTATTATACTGATTCCAAGGAGTGCTATGGCTGCAATTTCTATTTCTACCAAAACAGGCGATGACGGGACGACAGGGCTGGCTAATGGCATACGAGTGCGGAAAGACGCGCCAATCATGGAGGTGATTGGTACGTTAGATGAGTTAAATTCCTGGCTGGGTTTGATAGCTGCACAAGCGGGCAGTGAGTTTCCTGCTCAGAGAAACTATTTGTATGACATTCAAGACACACTATTTTATATAGGGGCGGAGGTAGCTCAGTCGCCAAAAACTAAGCTGCAAAAAAAATCCTTGACAGCACTCGAAAAACAAGCTGACCAATTGCAGGCAGCAATGGCTGAGGGATGGCATACCAAGTTTCTGTTACCAGGGGGGACAGTGCTGGGATCTTACCTAGACATAGCTCGGACTGTAAGTAGGCGTTTGGAGCGGAGAGTCATCACCTTGCAGCAAGAGCAGCACACAAGTGAGATTGTGTTGCAGTATCTAAATAGATTGTCAGATTACCTGTATTTGCTTCGCTGTTTTGTGAATACAGCTGTTGAGTACCGAGAACAACAGTTTGAAGTTAGTGATAAAACGGTGCACAGTAAATAAAAACTGTTAGTATCTAAATTTTCTAATCAATCCCACTACTCTTCCTTGAATTTGTACATTTGTCGCATAAATTGGACTCATAGATGAGTTAGCAGGCTCAAGGCGAACGCGAGTCACTTCTTTATAGTATCGCTTCAGAGTAGCAAGTCCGTTATCTAGCAAAGCTACTACGATGTCTCCATCGTGCACTTCGTGTGTTTCTTCTACAACAACGTAATCGTCCTCGTCAATTAAATCCTCGATCATTGATTTGCCTTTAACTTGCAGCACGTATGATCGCTTTTTGCCACTAATCATTTCGGGTGAAACTTTAAACGTAATACCTGCTTGTGTAGGCGGTTCAATTGGTGCACCTGCTTGAATGTACCCAAGAAGCGGCAAATCTATACTGTCTGACATTTTGATGTATGAGCGATCAATAAGCTCTATACCCCTTACAGAACCCTCATGTTTCCTAATAATTTTTTTCCGCTGTAGTGCTTGTAAATGTTCATGGACAGTAGCCAGAGAGGAAACACCAATTGAGCCTGCAATTTCTTTTAAGGTAGGTGAATAGCCATTTTTTTGGATATATTGAGCTATAAAGTCGACAATTTGTCTTTGTCTTTTATACAGTGTGACGGCCATTCTGCTCCTTTGATAAATAAATACGAAGTTAATACAAACCACCCGAAGGTGAAACAAGCATAACCGAATACTACCCAAACAGTAAAGTATCTCTTTTTATAGCAAATACTATCAAATGATACTATCACACGTTGATAAACCGTAAAAAAACAGAATGATAAAAAATCTTTACAGTAGGGCTCTGCCCGTCATGGACTCTGGTTTTGAAATTCCCATAACATGTAGTATGGTGGGTGCTACGTCAGCTAAAATCCCTGTGGGCAGCATAATAGGTTTGTTTGCATATTGGTTTCCGATAATAATAAACGGAACAGGATACGTGGAGTGCTCTGTATCCACTTCTCCTGTGGTGTTGCTTATCATTTCCTCTACGTTACCGTGATCAGCTGTGATAAACACTACTCCATTTTTCATCAATACTTGATTGACAATTTGGCCTACAACTTCATCAAGAATTTCACAAGCTGTAATCGCTGCTTCTAAGTTGCCTGTGTGACCGACCATATCCCCATTACAGAGATTCGCAATCACCACATCATAGGTATCTTGCTGTAATCTGGCTATCATTTCTGTGGCAATTTCACGAGAGCTCATCTCTGGAGCTTGATCGTAAGACTTCACCCCTTTTGATGGGAGAATGACGCGATCCTCGCCAGGATACAGCACCTCTTGTTGTCCGTTCATATAATAGGTGACGAACCGTTCTTTCTCAGTTTCTGTCATACGAAGTTGTTTTAAACCTTGAGTGGCAAACACTTTACAAAGTGGATTTTTTACGTTTTGAGGTGGGAAGGCCACATCTGTGGGCAAACTTTCTTCGTATCTAGTCATGGTCACGAAGTATAAGTTATTCACAGTTTTCTTACGAAAGAAGGTTTGCACAGTCTGGGGCTGTTTTTGGATATTTGTTTTTTCATATTTTTCAGTGTATGGATCAAATGCGGTGTGGGTAATTCCTTGTTCAAAGTCTGGCATCACAAATGCACGAGTAAGTTCACGTGGACGGTCCACACGATAATTTATAAAAATGGCAGCGTCATTTTCTGCTAGCGTTCTATGAGTGCCATCAGCATTACAAACGCTGATGGGTTCAATGAACTCATCAGTAATACCTTTATCATATTGTTCTTGAAGCATTGCAATTGGATCTATAACGCAGCTGGAAGGGCTTCCTAGCGTTAGAGCATCATAGGCGCGTTCTACTCTTTCCCACCGCATGTCTCGATCCATGGCATAGTACCGACCCATGAGGGTAGCAATCTCCCCAACACCCAGATTAGCGCAAGTGTCCATAATTTGGCGCACGTAGTTTATTCCTGAGGTGGGTGGTGAGTCACGACCGTCAGTGAAGCCATGAATGTAAACTCGTTCAATTCGTTGAATTTTACAAAAATTAAGCAAGGCGTATAAATGTTCAATATTTGAGTGAACACCTCCCGATCCAATTAATCCAAGCAGGTGGAGTGTGGAGTTGTGCCGCTTCACGTGTGCCGCCGCATTTAAGAATGCGGGAGTGTTATTGAACGATCCATCGGCAATGGACATGTTAATTCTAGGTAGATCTTGATAGACAATGTGACCAGCTCCAATATTGAGATGTCCTGTTTCGGTATTTCCATCCTCTCCTCTAGGCAGACCTACAGCTTCACCACTAGCTGTGATTTGCGTGTGTGGGTATGACAACCAGTATCTATCCATGTTCGGCGTTTTTGCGCGCATGATAGCATTGCCTGCATTGTTTGGCCCGATACCCCAACCATCAAGAATCAGTAGTACCGCAGGCTTGGGACCGTTGTAAGGTTGTCTCTGAAAAGTCTCGTTAAATGGCAAGCTAGTAACAATTGGGGTTATTCCTGCAGGGACTGGAGTTGTAGCAGGTTGTACTTCTGCTTGGGGTTCCGCAGGAAGTTGACCATCAGGCAGAGTGATATCTTGTGTGGGAGTAGGAGCAGTAGGTAGTGGTGGCAAATTAGAAGTATCGAACATAGCAGTATGTACCGTGGTTGTCGTGCAGCAGTATGGTTAGATTGCTGCTGGTTCAGTTTGCTGACTTTGTGAAATCTCTTGATTGATTTGTAGTAATCTGTTGTATTTTGATACGCGCTCTCCTCTGTTTGGGGGGCCAAATTTTGTGTACTCAGCTCCTACGCCGACCGAAAAATCAGCAATGAAGTCGTCATTTGTTTCACCACTTCGATGTGACACTATGACTTGCCAACCCGCAGCTTTGGCGTGTCTGATCACTTCAACAACTTCAGTAATTGTCCCTATTTGGTTTGGTTTGACCATGAGTGTATTGCAACTTTTATCAAGGATTGCCTGTTCTGTTTTCTTTAGGTTTGTGGCTAAGAAGCTATCCCCAACTACTTTGGTTGTCTCACCCATTTCTGCAGTCATTTGTTTCCAACTATCTTTGTCATCATCATGGAACGGATCTTCTATGTAAAAAACATGATACAAACTTCGCAGTCGCTTATAATACTCCATCATATCCTGACTAGAGTACGGTTGTTGGCGATCTTTCAATTTATATTTACCATTCTCAAAAAGCTCATTTGCTTCAGCATCTATACCAAAAAATAAATCTTGGGCGAAGGTATACGGTGTGGCTTTGACTGCTTCAATCAATATCTCAAACACATCACTATTGTTATAGAGATTAGGGGTAAAACCACCAATGATACCCGTGGAATGAATAGCACCCTTCATAGCTAAAATTTCCTCAAGCTTATGGTAGAACGTGACTGCAATGTTGAGTGAGGTATTGAAGTCAATGTGAGTAGCGGGGATGATGTCAAACTCTTGTAAATCTAGGTTATCAGCACCGTGCGCGCCACCATTTACCATTGTATAAATGCAGCTAGGCATTGCTAAACTATTAGTTAATTGGTATTTTTCCAGAACATAATAGTAGAGTGGTAAGTTTTGTTTCAGCGCACCAGCTTTCATCACGGCTTGTGAAACAGCAAGCATAGCGTTTGCACCTAGTTTTGACTTGTCTTCTGTTCCGTCAAGCTCAATCATAATGCGGTCTATTTCTTCTTGTTGACTAGGATCTTTGCCAATCAATTGGGGCGCAATTACTGTGTTTACATTGTTGACGGCTTGTAACACACCTCTACCAGCCATGTGGTTTGGATCTTTATCTCGCAGCTCATGGGCTTCGTATTTTCCCACCGATGTGCCAGACGGAACACTGGTTGCCACGATCTGTCCACTATCCAACCATAATGTTGCTTCAATTGTTGGGATTGCTCGAGAGTCTAAAACCTCTCTTGCGTAGATACCTTGGATAACTGCCATACTTACTCCTTATGTTGGTTTTTTGCCGTGAAAAGATTGGATTCTGATTCCATAATACTGGCTTTAGCGAGAGTTGCAACTTCTGGGCGAACAATAATGCCGTGTACGCCCTTATTGACCGCTATAGAAACTGCTGTACTGTTGTAGTGCCTCAGATACACAAGTGTTTTTAGTGGATCGGTATGTACCCTATTTGTATTAAGCTGATCTAGCAGGTGGGTGTACAGTTCCTCGGGGAAATCATATGCTTGTTGTAGATCAGACCGATCTGCATCTATACCCTGAGAAAGTGCTATAACACTTGAGACATTTAGAATTACACCTGCTAAGTCCTTCAGAGGATACGTTCGGATATTGATGACGTTTTCTGGAGTATTTAGTTGCAGCCAAACACCAGCAAAGTATGGACCACCTAAACGGCACTCTTGGGCATATTGTAGTAATTGACGACACTCTTGGCTACTGCGTACAAAGGGAAAAATCAGACCGAGCGGAGATGTTGTTTTTTGTAAAGCCTCTCTGAAAACATCAATTTGAAACTGCAACAGCTCAGGGTAGCGCAAGTTTTTAAGTGCTCCTCTGAGTCCAATCGCTGGATTTTGTTCGGTTTCAGTGTATGCATTACTAGCGTGTAAGCTGAGTAGCTCATCTGAGGTAAAGTTTTCAGTCCTGAACAACACTAATTTGCTCTGTGATTCTTGCTGATAGGTGCTGATAGTTTGCAGCATGGCTTGGCGTAAACTGTCTCGGTGATGACTACGCAGTAAGTGCATTGGATGTGTTCCAAACTGTGCCAAGCAGTACTCACTTCGTAATAACCCCACACCGTCAACGCTCTGTGTTAGCTGTTCACTCGCTTTGGCGGGGTTGCCGCCAGTAATATACAGCTTGGTGAAAGTGGTCTGTGGTGATTCAGTAGGTACGGAGTGATCTGGGTCGAAATCACTCACCCCAGTGAGGTATAGAGCTTGGCTGGTTTTAATCCAGGTAGCTGTCACGTGTTTCAAGCTTTTGAGTTTTAGAGTAGTACAGTACTGAGCAAGTTCGCGCGCTTCCGTATCCGTAATAGGAAAGGTGTTTTGTTCACTGTCTGACAGTGGTTTTTTAAGTAGTTCCCCATGACCCTGGACGCATTTGAAATCCTGAGTATGCTCTGCTCTGTATACAATTTGTTTTGTGCGAACATCAATATCAATTTCAGCTGCAGTCTCAGGCTTGCTGCCACCTTCTGATCCCCATACAGCTTGGATAGAGAGTAGATTCTTGTCTAAGGTTCTTGGGTGTCTTGTATAACATACTCCTGATGCCAGAGCAGGTGGTTGCTGAGTAATGAGAATTGCTGCTGCAGAGACTACATCTGAAATGGATTGATGGCGTTTAGGTAGTGTGCGAATAGAATGTGCGATTGCATCAGCCCAGACAACAAGAATGGATTCAATGACTGCAGCATCACCTACAATGAATGACTCTCGCTTGGTGGTGGTGTTGCTGGCATACACTTGAACAGAATCTGAATCCAGGTATTCATGGTATAAGCTTGCCAGTTTGTGGATAAAGGCACGATCAAGATGTAGTCTCTTGAGCAGATACAGAACATGTTTGGTTGTCGTGTCTTCAGATTCTACAATGCTACTTCGCTGCAGTTGTTCAAGCTTAAGATGGAGCTGTGCATCCTGCGCAACTTCGCTCAGTGTCTGGGTAGGGATACAAATTGTTGGGGGTACGGGGATGAATTTTTCCCAAAGCTGGCCAAGCAAGACGCCAGCGTCGCCTATCTGTGTGTTTGAGGCAACAGTGAACTCTGGGAGTTGGTAAATAGTATGTCTGGCAGGCACACACTCATCATAGCGCAGAAGGTCGGGTTGCGCTACAGGTTGTTATCATTACGATGTACTGCCACGCTCTTGCAATCGGCCTTTGAACCAGTCCACCCAAGGTATTGGTGCGGGATCTTGGTTATATAACATTGCTAAGTAAAAGTTGGTGTATGCACCAAAGGTGAGTAACTCAAAAGCTTGTCCCAGTTTGGTGTGGCTTTCCAGTTTGAGAGAGCTGTGTTCAATGTGGTTTTGATCTAACACCTCTGCGGTTAGTTCCATGCGAAGTCGATTATTTGGGTGGTAGAGCTCAGACTCTGCCAAAAAGTAAAATAATGAATCGGGGTTAGTAGCAGGATTTTTTAGCCCTTCCAAGAGATGATGATTAAGCTCAGGAATCACTCTGTACTCTGAATATGATTTGGCATTTTCGTTGAGTTGGTTTGCGAAGACGTGTGCGGCACCTTCTAGATGTTCAGAAACTGAAATAATCGGTATCCTGCCCAGGATGTGGAATGCTAATAGTTTTGCAACGTTATCATCCTGAGGGATATGAACGCTGGCTTTTAAATGCATTTCGGCAATAGCGTGCAAGACAGATTGAAAGGTCTCATCACTAATAGTAAGTAACCCAGCCTGAGCAAACAGTGCAATTTGCCCAAACACCGAATAGCCGAGTGCCATCCGAGGTTGATTTGACGGATTATACTTTGCCTCGAAGATAAGTGCTGGGCAGTCGTTAGTTTTGAGTACATCAGCAAGTGTGCCGCCAGTGGTAATGCCAGCAACTTTTGCCCCCTTTTGCAAGGCATCCTCCGTTGCTGCCAGTGTTTCTTCTGTGGTTCCAGAGTAACTGGAAGCAATAACTAGGGTGCGTTGATTTACAAATCTAGGTAAACTATATTCTGGCACTACTACAACAGGTACACGTAACTCATCCTTGAACACTGTTTGGATGACATGGGTGCCCAGTGCCGATCCCCCCATGCCTGCAACTACCACGTTGTCGATGTCTCGGTACGATGGGTCAATGTGCAGTGTGCGTGCAGTGTCCCAAACATGTTGTACTTGGTCTCCAAGTTGTTCTACGGAGCCCAGGACGTTGGATTTGTCTATTTCTGCTAGTTTGGTGCGGTCTTCTAGGATTGAGGTGGGCATGGGTTAGCTTTCTGTATTGAGTAGTGTATATAACTGAGCAACTGTGTTTGTATTGCCTGCTATGTAGCCTGAGTTGCCTAATTTCCAGGCCTTACCATTTGTTGAATCTACCACACTTTTGTTAGCAAGCTGCAGCAGTGCTGCGGTCGGAGCAAGATCTGTAATTTTACACCCGATGGCAATTAGTGCTGCTGAGGCAGCCCTTCCTGTTTGCAGTGTGTCATGACTGGCAACTGCAATTGACCCCAGCATCCGCACACTGCGGAACTGTGCAGAATGATTTTTCATGAATGTGCTGAGTGTTTGCAGTGAGTTTGGAACGAGTTTACCCTTTTCAAGGTACAGTGTCGTTTCTGTAAGAGGTCGAGTATCAGGTTGCAAGCTGATTATTTTATTGTTCTTCCAGAAACCTAAGTTTTTTGCTGCCCAGACAAGATTGTTAGTGAGTGGGATGTACAACGCAGCGAATACTGGTTCAGTCTCTTCAAATAAAGCAAGCATGGTTCCCCAGCAAGGATTATATTGATCGTAATTTGCACTACCGTCAAGAGGATCGATGAAGACAGTGTAGGTGGGTGCATGGGTGCTGGAATGTTGCACAATGCCCTTTTCCTCAGAATTAATCAAAAAATCAGGATAGTTTTTTTGGATGTCAGTTATTAGCAAACGTTCTGCTTGTACATCACCCTGGACACCAATCTCTCCGTCCCCCTTATTCTTGCCAGTTTGGTCCTGTATAGCTGGGTTTAGTAGCACCTTTCCTGCCTTGTAAAGCGATTCTGTAGCTATGTTCGAGAATTTTTTAAGCTCTGAGGTGTTCATATCTGAAGGAACTCTTCGATAGTTTTCTGGTGCAGCTCTCGGAACGCGTCATTGACTTTTTGTGTCGGGTTGCTCCCCAAGAATTCCAACAGCTTTGCGAGTTTCTCATTTTTAGTTGTGGTATCACTCTCAGCTGCCAGTGCCACAATTTGATCCTCAATCTCAAAGTAATGTAGTTTATCTTTGAGAGGCAGTTGCCAAAAAAGCAGAAATCCCCTTTCAGGAAAATCAATACCTAGAACTGCATAGCAATGTTTCATGAAGGCGCGTTCTAGCTTTACTTGCAGAGTGCTCATCTCAGCAGCTATGCGATCAAACTCTTGTACAGGAAATGGTTCACTGCCAATCTCGAAGTACATTTTAATTTTTGGTTCAGTGCCTGATGGTCGGATTGTGATGCGGATACTGGTAGTTCCACCTTCGGGAGTAAAGCGGAACACAATGCCACTTTTTGAGACTTTATCAGTTTCAGAAAGAATAGGCAGTCTGTCAGCCCAGTCTTCTTTGCTTATAATCTGAAACTCCCCTATTGTGGTACTTTTGAGCTCTTTGAGAGCAGATTGAATCTTTTGAATTTGAGCCATCCCTTCTGCACCTGGCATGCGAATTTCTGTCAGGTAGTTTTTGAAGTAGCCATACTGTGCGTAGGTATCTATCAAATAGTTGATAAGTGTTTTGTGTTCAGATTTTAGCTCAGCTGCAAGTTCAGCGAGCCAAAGTGCTGCTACAACAGCGTCTTTATCCCGAAGATAGTTTCCCGCTATGTATCCATGGCTTTCCTCACAACCCATCAAAAAGTTGTCTATTCTACCTGCCTTCTCAAGAATATTCATTTGTTCACCAACGTATTTAAAACCGACCAGTAGATTACCAATAATCTCTACGTCATTTTTTTCACAGATAGAAGTGAGTAAGTTAGTAGTTACGTCTGTTTTAATGACTACTCCTTTGCCTTTCAGTGTTGGTTTCCGTTTTTCAATGACAAAGCGGGTCAGGACAGCTGCAATTTCATTTCCATTCATGAATTTCCACTCTCCCTGGTCTCGTACCATGATGCCAATTCTATCTGCATCTGGATCACTGTTGAGCAAAATATCTGCAGAGATAGAATCTGCGAACTTCAATGGAGTATCGAATGACTGAATTACTTCAGGGTTTGGAATATTGAACGTGACATGTTCAAACTTTCCACTAGGATTGCTGGTTTCAGGGTCTTCACTCACTGTGAACCCGACTTTTCCCAAGACCTTAGTCACTGAAGTTGATCCGCACCCATGTAGAGGGGTAAATGCTATCTTGATGTCTCTCTGATCTGAAAGAGATAATTGAGCACATGCTTCAATGTAGGCGTTGTCTACTTCTTCACCTACAGCTACAACGAGTCCCTGTCTCTGCGCATCCTCATACTGCATGTGAAGAATTTTGGTAACTTGTTGAGTTACTTCAGATACAAGTTGTTCATCGAAGGGTGGGATAAGCTGCCCGCCAAACTCATCATAGACTTTTTTACCATTATGATCAGGGGGGTTATGACTAGCACTAAACATATCACCAGCTACGGCGTTGAGGTGCCTGATGGCAAATGAAAGTTCTGGCGTTGTTCTGTAACTGTCAAAGACATACACTCGTATGCCGTTTGCCGCATACACCTCAGCTGCAGCTTGCTGGAGTGTTTTGCCCGTGAGGTTCATGACAGGGTTATGGATGCTCGAATTGAAGTACTTATTTCCATAGAATTGTCGAACATCGTAGGTGAGCACTACGCCTCTTTTTTTTGCCGATTCGCCATGAACCTTTAGAAGATACTGGGAATGTCCCTGAGCAGAAGATTTGATTGTCCACTGGTTGATTCTGTTTGGTCCAATACCGACTTCACCTCTTCTACCTCCCGTTCCAAAAGGAATGACTTGATAAAATGAGTCAAGCAAGTAATCCCAGTGACCTGAAGAGATTAAGTGTACAAGTTGATCGCGATACTCAGAAAATTGTGGGTCTGTAAGCCAGGATTGTATATTGGTTATAGCTGTTTGCTTAAATGAATCTGAGACTGCGAGCGAACCATAACCCACACGTACTTGTTCTAAGAGTTCAGCGGTATTCATGATTTTACCCTTCTGGCTAGGATTGGTTGTGCATACCTTATATGATAAAGTATGATACTTGTACTTTACTCCTGAATAGTAACTAAATCAAGTTCCTGGGCCAGTGATAGTGTAGCTTTGCCTGTCTTGTGTGTCCAGTCTATGTGCAGTAATAAGGTATGGAGTTTTCTCAGTTTAGACATGTCAAATCTTGTGGCCTGCTTTTTGAGTTGTGCAACTGCAAAGGGGTGTCCGTTCATAGTTCCAGCATCTTTGATTTGAATTAACTGCCTGACATGTCTGCAGAGTAATATAAAGCACAGCTGATCGCTATCAGAAGCGATGGATTGGTGCAGTAGATCAATTTTTTTAGCTACAGGTACGTCGGTTCCAATTGCTTGCAACCAGGCAAATAAACTGGAGCTAGCTTTGAATTGTTGAACTGCAGCGTTTGGGAACACTTTTAACATGGTGGGAGTTAGATTTCTCTTTTCCCAAAGCACCACTGGAAGGGTGCTAGCTGCAATCTGGTTGGTGAGATTATTTTTGCGTTTAGATCGGGGAAGGGAGTGAAGTTCTTCAATGATAATTAGTTTTTCCTCACCAAACAGGTCAGTACTGCCCAGAACAGTCTCGAGTTCAGGCTCGTTCAAGCTTTTGGCATGCAGTCTGGTGATTGCAACTCCGCGAGCTCTAGCTGCATCTGTCAGCTTTGCTAAAGCTGTTCTTGAAGCAACTATGTGCTCACCGTGCAAAATAGTCAGGATATTCGTTTGATTATTCATAGTTTAGTCTTCAGCTACTTGCGTGCGCTTGAGCCACCCACGGTGTTTAGGATACTCGGGACAGTGTGTGCGGACAATATCCCAAAAGGCTTTGGAGTGATTCATTTCGCGCCGATGCGCCAGCTCGTGTATCAGTACATACTCGATCACTGCAGGAGGATGATGCACGAGTCTCCAATTAAATGAGAGTGCCCCTGTGCTGCTGCAGCTGCCCCACCTAGTTTTTTGCTCACGAATCTGGATTTTACTGTATGTGACTCCCATTTGTTTTGCAAGTAAAGGTAATCGGTGACCAATATACTCAGTAATTGTATTTTTGTAGTATCTATCAAGGTGAGTGGCTAGAGATTTTTGTATTGCTGCTTTGTTGGTGCTGATACTTGTGTCATGTACAGGATTAAAGTACATTTCTTTGTCGACCAGTTGTAGTCCGATGCGGGCTGACTTATCAAATGCAGTGTGTATTGAATAGCGAGTTCCAAACAACAGTGCTTCTGAATTTGAGATACGCTGTGTTTTGTCTGTAAGTTTTGTTTTCGCTTTTTCAATCCAAGTCTGGTTCTGAGAAACAAATCTATCAATCAATAATTTTGGAACAAATCTTGGGCTTGTAACTATGACTTCCCCTAAACGAGATACTGAAAGTTTGATTCGCTTGGCGCGGGGGCTTACTTTATGTATGTAGGGAGTGATTGGAGTACTGCTAAACCACATTGGTATTGGTATAGTATCAAATAATTTGCTAACTTGCGGTACAATACCACTGCAAGCAGTACGCAAACTGTAGCCGAAGTGGCGGAATGGTATACGCGCACGACTTAGAATCGTGTGGAGCAATCCTTGGAGGTTCGAGTCCTCTCTTCGGCACAACCACACCTGTTGTTTTTCCAAATGCACTGTGTCACACTTTACTTAGATACAACGCTGATGGAGTGTTTCTATGATATATGATAGTCCAAGTCCACAACGAGAGTTACGCGATATTTTACCTGGTGATGAACCAGAAACTGATTCTACAGCGGCTGCGTTACAAAAAATTCGAGAAGAACTGCTTGAGTTACAAAAATTGGTGCCAATTACCCTTGCATTGAAAACAGAAGTTACTGAATTACGGGATCAGCTGGCAAAGATGACTAGAGTGCTTGAGGAAATGTCTGCAGATAGACAACGACTAGAACCTTTAGTGCAGCCTTTTGACGTACTACTGAATTCTTACAGAAAGGAAGATTTGATTTTGAGTAATCCATCTAGTAGTGCATGGACTGATCTTAATATTGAAACTTTGTCTACTGTAACTGCTCTAGCTACGACTCTTGAGCAAAAACTGAAGATCATTGATAAACTGAAGAGTCTTGGTATTCTTGATGCAATGGTATGGACCGTTGTCCAAAGAGTTCGCGCCCTCGTCAAAGTGTTTGAAGTTGATGAGTATTACGTTGAAAGCCCTGTTAATAACATATAAAGCTCTGTTGATAGTGTGGAAAATCTGAGAAAAGCAATACTCAGTGCGGCCAAGAATCAGTAACTTTCCGAACTAGTTTCAAGTGTGCTCGCTCATGAATATTGTTTCTTATAGCAGATATGCAGTACTATTACTGCATGCTGCAAGTTAGTAGAAACATCGTTTTTTCTGTTCTAGTAGTACTTTTTTTTCTTGCATGCATTGCAATCACAATCAACGCGCGTGACCAAGAAGATTTTAATTTGCAGCAGATGGGTGTTGAATCGCTTGTAGATCGTCATACGTTTGCATTAGGAGAGTCACAAGTGCCGCAGTTGCAGCCTAGAGGTGATGTGTTTCAACATAATGGTTACTTGTATGCCATCAAGCAACCTGGTCAATTTGTAGCGGGCGCAGTTGTGTACCAAATTCTATCAATAGTCGGGATTCGGTATACCACGGACTTTGTATTGAGTGCAGCTTTGGTGACTCTGCTCACTTCAGGGCTAGCTGTCTCATTCATTGGAATATTACTGTTTAAGATGGGATATGCAGTTCTAGCAGATCCTGCAGCCTCATTTGTAGTTGCAGTGCTTGCGGTCTGTGGAACCATGCTTTTGCCATACGCAGGCGTGAGTCACCACGACACGTTAGCTACTGCTCTTTTTTTTGGGACTTTCTATATAACGCAGCACAGAAGTTTGCTTGTTGCATCTAGAAGGCAGTTTTTTTGGGCGGGCATATTGCTTTCCCTAACGCTGTTTTTTTCAATGTTGCCAGCTGCCTTAGTGCTCGCTTTGTTCGCCTGCACTTCTTGGCAGCAGACAAGAAGCACACGATGGATGTTTTGGATTGGTTTTGGTTTGGGGCTAGTTCCACTCGGTTTATATAATGTCGTATTGTTTGGCAGCATCGTTGCGTTCCCGAACGCTGCGTCAGGTGCAAGTGACACATTTCCATTTCTATCACTAGCAAACACAGTAGAAAAACTGAGGTTTTACCTCTTTTCACCAGCTAGCAGTTTGTGGATGTTTTCTCCATTTTTAGCATTTGGGGTACTGGGATGGTTTTCTTTTAGGAAACAGTTTCGCTCTGTTGGGCACATTGCAGCAGGGCTAGTCTTTGTCCACCTCGCCTACATTACTTCTATTTTCACCTTTGGTCATGCTCAGTTTGGACCACGATATATGTTACCAGTCATACCAGTATGTATGGTTGGTATCATAGGATTTTTACGCCTGCTCTCTACAAAAAAGCCCGTTATACAGTACCTAGTTTGGACTGTGTTTGCAGCATTAGGTTCACTCTCTATAGCAATTCAAGGTGTAGGGGCGATTATAGGGGTTATGTACAATGATATTACTGTATATCCAGTACCAGCGTATGTGCAACAGTTGTATGCATGGGATCGAGTGCAACTGCCTCTGCTGCATCTGGGCACAGGCCTTTTTGTGTATACAGCTTTGTTAGGTGTTCTGCTTTTGTGGAAACGCAATCGTAGCTACAAAAAAATCCCGCCGTTTGCGGGATCTTTTTGACTCAGAACGTGACCCGGTGAGGAACCTTCTGAGGTATTACCACTATAGCAAATTTATATAAGTCTGTCAATAGCTATCAAAGTAGGCTCATATTAGTTCAAAAAAGTATTGGTTCCCCATCGTGTCTCTCCAGTGTTATACAAAGTACCGCATTTGTGCTGATCGGGACTGTCCATACAGTAAATGTCCGCCACTGCAAATCGTGCACCAGAGTGGAGTATTCGCTGGACATTCAGTGTTGTTCCATCATACGGGTGCACTTCATAGCCACAGGTGCTTGCGGGCCAGCCCAATATGAGTGCATCCTCGGAACAAATTTTGATTGGATTATAGTGTAGTTTTGACTCAAGTTCTGAAGTGACAACGGGATTGTTTTTATTGAGTGCTTTGTCTAGCATATACAGGATTAGATTTGGTGGGGCAAGTGTCAGAATCCCTCTTAGGATGCGTCCTTCTGGGCTAGTGTTTTGGTTTACTAACGCCGTAAGTTGGTCTGAACCTGTGTTACTATCCGCATCTTGTAGAGCAGAAACAAGCTTAGTTTGCTCTAAATAGTTTGCTAATGCTGTTAGTTTTTGCGTTGGTTTTTTTAAACTTTTTGCAGAGTCAGAAAGATAACATAGGTAGAGCCAGCATTCTTCTATTCCAAGGGTGGAAACGACTTTGCGTAGTTCCTCAAAAAGCTGCTCAGCATGTGAGCCCACAGGCTCTTGCAGTTCTGAATGAATGATACTCATTTGTACTTTCAGTCATTGGAGAAATAGCTATAAACATTTTGCAGTATATCACTGCGAAAGTTCAGATTGGTCGGCACTGTCACTTGCGCTCAAAAACTCGAGTAAATCAGCATCAGATTTTAGCACTTTTCCAAGTTGCCTGTCGTCGTAGCGCATCTCAGCCATCCATTGATTGACAGATGCAGCCCAGCTACCATTGCTACTTGGGGTGTATTTTTTCATAATTTGCTCAGGTGTAGTCAGACCTCTATCGATGTAGTTGGCTTTTAATTCTCGGGCTGCTCTTTCAAACCCATCCTCATATCGATCAAACTTGAGTGTTCCCCTAGAGTGAACACCAAACCCAAGACAGTTATAAGAGCCCTCTGGGATTACTTTGCACAAATTGCTTTCCTGCATAGCAATTGCAGGAACCAGTCGAAAATCAATGCCATATTTGTCTGCAACATCAACGAAAAAGCGACCAAAATATTCATACGGAGTAAGTGGTGAGTTATGTCTTTCCAGAAAATTTGCTACCAAGTCCGCACGAGCATCTGCAGTTTCAAAAATTGTTTCCACACCATCAGGTGCTGTGGGTTGCTCCAGGGGTGCTGTGATGTGCACGGCTCCCAAAATGGCAGGTTGAGAAACAGCAGCTTGCTTCCTTGAGTTGTTGTACTCTACAGAAGCAATGCTGGTGAGGATGACGCCCGCTGCCAATAGCACCCAAGAAAAACCAAAAAAAAGAACTTTCATAAATGAGTAGTGATCAGTATATCAAATTATTCTATTTACACCAAATGTGTGATACTTTTATACCTAGTGTTCAGCATTTGGTGTGGTTATGTTTTTCAAACAACTTCGTAAACTCTTACAAACTAAAGCAAGTGTGCTTGTTCGAAATCTAGAGTGGCAACAGGTGCTTGTTTTTCTCATTTTTTGTCTAGCCGTTTTTGTTCGTTTGTATAATTATCCTGATTTCCTCTACTTTATATACGATCAAGGTCGAGATGCCTGGAAGCTGCAAGAAATAGTTTCAGGCAATCTGACACTAATAGGTCCAACAAGCGGTCTGGAAGGTTTTTTCTTGGGACCATTGTGGTATTACCTTGGTGTACCAGGATATGTGCTGTTCGGGGGAAGTCCATATGGAATATCTGTTTGGTATATTGTCCTCTCTCTTGTAGCTCTGCCATTTTACTGGCTCATCAGCAAAAGGTTGTTTCCTAAAGAAGTACTATGGCAAGTTACGGCCTTCGCGCTGCTTAGCTTAGTTGTAGGCAGCGTCCATAGTTCAATTTTCATCTGGAATCCCCTGATTGCCGTACCGCTCATGGCAGCTGGACAATGGTTCATGTTTCATGCTCGAACATCAAGATTGCATTTATTTTTAGCATTTTTGAGTCTTAGTTTTGTGCTGCAGTCTGAGTTTGCGTATGGAATTTTCATAGTTCCTGTTTTTTTTGCGCTAATTTTTTGGATACGGCAGCGAGTCTCTCTCATTGACTATGGAATTGCAGGCAGTGCAGTCTTTTTGACTTTACTACCACAGTTAGCGTTTGAGGTAAAAAACAACTTCTTGATGAGCAGAGCACTAGTATCAGGCACGGTTAGCAGTACAAACGCGCTACCTTTGACAGAAATTTTGTTGAAGCGACCCGAACAGTTACTTCAAGGTACAGCTGAGTTGCTTTTTGGGAGCTGGAATGGAACTGTCTTACTAACCATGGTACTACTGCTCTTAGCAGTAGTTGCTCTAATGTGGATCAGGAAAAAATCACAGTTTTTGCATGATCCAGCCACTCATTATTCATGGCAGGTTACTGCTCTACTAGCCATTGTACCCTACGTTGGTTTTATGGCATGGACTGGAAATTCAGGCCATTTTTTTTCCTACTACATAACACCACATTTTATGTTCATTGTGCCATTGGTGTTGTTGGGTGTAAAAGTTGCACCAGTATATTTGTGGGCTAAACTACTATCTAAAGCAAGGTGTGAAAAAGTACAAGTTGCGCTCACTACTAGCGTCGTGACACTTCTATTGGTTACCTCTTGGTATTTTGTTGCCGATACGGTAATTTCACCTAAAAATGAAGCAGGCATGCGCGTCATTGATTCAGCAGTGTCTCAGGTTATGTTGTGGGAGTTTCAGGACAGGGAACACGTTAGCGTGTTTGCAGATATTGAGTACTCTACAGCAACAGCTACCTTTACCCCAAATTTTTTGACAGCTCAGTACGATTATTTTTTACATAGGCATGCTCAGAAATTGAACAGACCAGTACCCTACACTCAAGTTCGCCCAGAAGATGCGATTGTCTATGTTATTATCGAGCCTGATAGAGAAATTCCCGAAAAGCGGTTTGCACCTTGGTACAAAAAAGTCACTGATGGTCGGGTGTTACAAAGGAGGATGCACTTGGGCGTGCTTCGATTGGAAAGTTGGGCACAGACTGAGTTTGCCAATGAGTACAAATTACCAAGTCCATATATTCCTACCATTATGGAGCAGATGTGTTGGTGAGTTTTTGGTGTGTGAACTAGTGCTCTAACCTGGACAAAACAGTACTTTAGTGCTATCCTATAACTGTATGATTACTCGAGTAAACACATTGATTTTGAAGCTGACGCTGATACTATTCACTCTCGCATTTACTACTCATCCCGTCTCTGCGCGCACACCAGCAGTAGGTATTCACATCCTCAGACCTGAAGAACTACTGGCGGCTAAGCAGCTACTTTCAGTTGAAGCAGCTTCTCCATCGGATCAATGGCAGTATGTGACTATCCCCTATAGTTTGGCAGATGTAGAAAAAACTGCTGATTGGCAAGCATTTTTTAAGCTAGCAAACGAACAACAGATAGTTCCAGTCGTACGTCTCGTCACCTCATTCTCAGATGGCGCATGGCAAGTGCCAACCAAAAAAGACATTGTTACACAGTTAGACGCACTCAGCCTGATGCCTTGGCCAACTCCTGAGAGATACGTCATTATTGGCAATGAAGTAAATCATGCCGCTGAATGGGGAAATACTCTCGACCCAGCTGGCTATGCTCGGACCTTAGTATTTGCTAGTAACTGGGCGCATACGCAGTCTCAACCTTTCACTGTATTGCCTGCTGCCATGGATTTAGCCGCACCTAGTGGCAAGAAGACTATGGAAGCATTTCAGTATTTAGATGCAATGCGAGTAGCTGAGCCCGAAGTGTTTGCGCACATAGATGTTTGGAATTCACACTCGTATCCAAATCCAGCATTTTCAGCATCACCAGAAAAAACAGGTAAGAATTCTGTGCGAGGATTTGAGCACGAATTAGCCTATCTAAAAAAGCATACGGGAACTGAGTACCAAATATTGATTACAGAAACGGGTTGGGAGGACAATGCAAGTACTAGTCGCTGGCTGAGCAAGTACTATGAGTACGC
Organism: uncultured Pseudomonadales bacterium; assembly: GCA_964607285.1. Lineage (GTDB taxonomy): Bacteria > Patescibacteriota > Microgenomatia > UBA1400 > PJMF01 > CAZBMX01. The sequence goes on along the minus strand of CAZSJW010000010.1, from coordinate 4,471 downwards.
ATTCAGACACGTGTGGAGTCATCCCCAGGTCATAGCAGTGACGCCATTTTTACTGCAAGGTGCGCCAGGTCCTTTTGCTGACTTTAGTTTTTTGGACGAAGCACAACAGCCTACTCGTCAGTACCTAGCGTTTAAGCAAGCTATTCAAAAACTGGCAACTGAGCATCACCTATTAAGCAGTGCTGCAAAGCAATAGAGAGAACGTATGGCTAGTGCAAAAACACGGCTGACTATCACTTTAAACACTGAGCTTTTGTCTCGGGTTGATGCACATATTGATGGGCAAAACGTCCGCAATCGCTCACACGCTATAGAGCTTTTTGTCAAAGCGGGCATGCAGCCGACCGTTACTACGGCGGTTATTCTTGCGGGAGGACAAAGTACTTCAGAAGTTAGAGCACTCACGCAAGTGCATAATCGTCCGCTACTGGCTTTCACCTTAGAACACCTGAAGCGATACGGTATTACTAAAGTGATCATGTGTAGCGGGCACCACAAAGCTGCAATTAAGCAGGTGTTTGGTGATGGTAAGCATCTGGGAATGTCACTCAGTTATATTGAAGAGTCACAACCACAAGGTACTGCAGGCGTACTTCGGTTAGCTCAGCAACAGATTGGTGAGCAACCGTTTTTGGTTGTGCATGGTGATGTTCTGACTGAGCTAAACCTTACTGAGTTTATTCAGTTTCATTTAGCGCAAACTACTGTTGCCACAATTGGCGTCAAACCAAGAATGGGTGAGAAAAAGTTTGGACAAGCGTTTTTACAGGGAAATAAAATTGTCAAGTTTTTGCAACATGGCACAGAGCGTGGAATTAGCATCGTGAACACTGGTTTGTATGTGTTAGACCAGAGAATATTTGAACATATCCCACGCAGGGGCGTTAGCAAGCTAGAAACTGATATCTTCCCAAAACTTGCGGAAGAGGGAGAGCTGAGTGCATTTCTCTTTCAAGGATTGTGGCGAGAAGTCTAGCTAGTTAGAAAATCCAGTCAGCGAGATGCGCCAAAATATGGAGTTGTTTAAAATAGTACTCTAAAGCTGGCGATGCCAACAGCAAGGTTGTTTCTCCCAAGAGATCTAGCGTGCTTGCAATTGATCCTTTTAATTTACGTAAACGAATTGTCAGTAAAATGTTGATGATTGCAAAGAGCGAGTTGACAATAGCTTTGCCCAATAAGATATCAACCTCATCTTTTTCTATGTTATGCAGTGCGAGTTTTTCTACTAAGCCACCATATTCATACAAGAAGAAACGGACTACTTCCCATATTTCCATAATAATGCGCAGCAATAGTAAAACCTCTGCTCCAACGTGCCACCACTCTATAAAGCGGTGGAACCAATGTACCGCTTCCTCTTCTACCTCCTGTTTTAGGCTGGGATGCAGTGTTTCATCGGCGGTTGTGGGGTGCTGATGGGTGATGGGATTTTCTGCAAAGATCATGTCAGAACTATCTTAGCTGGTGCAGCGTGCAAAATGCAAGGCTGATGTGGTAGAGTTGGAATTATGCAAGAACACTCAGATGGTGAGAATGTGGCAGCTGTACAGTCACTAATAAGACGTCTTAAGGATCAGCAGCGCGAAGAAGTGGAGTTTCGTGCAAAGGGTGGTGAACATTCTGGCAGTAACTGGTCATATCAATCTGGTGATTACAGTGTCCCAATCTTTGAAATGGAACGTGCTGGTAGCACTATGACTCTTGCTGGTGTAGAGAGTAAATTTACGAGAGAAATGAATAATGCTGAGCAACTATGTGGCGTAGAACGAAGCCTTGCGCATATGGTAGCTGAGTTGCTCAAAAATTCAAAGAAACGGCCTATTGTAGTACTGGATTTTGGTGGAGGCATTGGTTTGAGTTGGTGCCGATTGGCCAAAAAGTTTGAACAGTTTGTGAAGGCAGGAGAAGTTGTCTTTTGTGTGAGCAACATGGAGCAATCATTTGATCCAAAATTGGCAGCTGAAAGACGACTGGATGGATACCATCAAAAGAATGATCGGTTACTAGTGACCACTGTTGTCGATCAGGGACTCGTTCAGTATATTGAAGGTGAACTACTTGGCTCAGACACTAAAGACGCCAAATCACTTCGACAAACAAAAATATCAGCAGGAGAAGCAACAGTCTCCTTGTTAGGTTCTGTTGATGTTTTGTTTGCAAGGATGTCTATCATCCACACTCTGATTCCTGAGTTTCATGTGCCACGTGTACTTGAATTGCTTTCTGACCAAGGTATATTTATTGAGTCTAGTTTTAGCACTGATGATCCAGCTGTACACGAGAGTACAAAACAGGCAAAGCTTATGGATTCAACGAGAGTAGCATTGATGAGGGATACCTATGCTTACTCGATGCAAGAGTTCGATTTAGAACGTATTCCTACTGTAGAAATTGGGAGCAAAGCAGGAGAGGCACTTTGGGCAACTGTGCTCAGAAAGAAAAATACTGGTTCTCCCAGAGTATGGGTTGAGTAAATTTTTTCAGTTAGTAGAATCATTATGATATAATAACTTAATATAAGACATAGAAGCAAAAAATATGCATAACGAAACAGAAAAAAACTTGGAAGTGTTACACGCTCTAACAATACCCTCAATCCGAGATTTAGATCTTGACCTACTGAGTGCTATGGTTCAGAGGCCAGTTACAGCAGTTGAATTGCTGCAGTACCTTTCAGAGCGGTTACAGCTTGAGGAGACCACTGGAACGCCAGCACTTTTTCATAACTCTGTAGATGCAGTTTTGCCTGACACCCAAGCGTAGGTCTTAGCACGACAATAGTGTTTCACTTGATTTCCAAATGTTTGGATGTGGAGTATATTCAGTGCTATGCGTATTTTTGCAGTTTCTTTGTTGATACTAGATGTGTTGGTTTTTCTGGTCGGTGTATTGACAGCTCCAACAATTACTAAGGTGCATGAGTGTATGCTGAAGGCAGAAGAAAGTTTTTTTTCCGATTTTTCCAGACAGGCAGCTGCGAGTCAGGATAAAAGGCTGTCTTGTGAAATTAGCAAAAAAAATATAGTTGAGTTGCAGAGTTGTATTGAAGCGGAGTTACGCGCTGATTTGTTGACGGGCAGCATACTTAGGGTGATGAGTGTTTTTAGACCAGAGTTTAGGTCGGGTCACTTTACAAACATTCATAATAAAGGTTGTGCGGAGTTTCCAGAGACTATGCTGTAGGCTCTCCTTTAGTATGGTATTATTTTTCGTATATGGAAAAAAACGAATTGGATGCAGTTGAGGATTTGCTACAAAAACTTAAAAATGAGATATACCCAGACGAAGTGAAAAAGCAGCCAATTTCTGATGTAGTAGTTCCTGAATCGAGTACGGTAAGGGGGAGTTTTGAGGAACAGTGTTTTGCCAAAGGAGTGTATTTTTTTGACTATGATACAGAGTACCTAGAAGCAAACGAAACCATTGAGCAGTATGAGGCCTGGCTTATTAAAAATCGTGACCGCAATGAAGTACGCCCTCGTTTAAAGGAGGAGGTTGTTAGACAGAATGCAAATTTAGATTGGAAAAAGGCAGTTTCTGGCAAAGTTCCAGTATCATGGGGAGAAAGCTGGAGTAGAGTTGTAGATACATTTGAGCAAGCGCGGAAAGTTGGGGCTACTTTGTCTGAAGATTTGAATGTGGCGGGCCTGACACATCCACATCATTTAGTAGTACATAGTGTTGGTCTCTCACAAAAACTCACGCTTGAGCAAATGGTAGAGATTGGTCAGAACGAGGCAATTCCTGGTTGGAACCTAGACGATATTCTTAAAGCCCAGCGGGAAAAAGGTATGACTGAGCAAGAATTTAGTGTGTTTAGACAGAGGACCTCTAGGTTTAACCCTTTCAGTTCTAGCATTTGAGTTCTCCCCTCAGTACAATTATTTCTGCATGTCTGAACTTGCTTTGACTGAAATTCCACATCCACTGAATACCCGCACTGATGAATTAGGCTCGCTAATTCCTGATGAAACCGTTCGTGCTGCAGCCCTTGAACAGTATGAGCAGGTTTTTTTTGCGGGATGGAGGTGGAATGGTGTTGCTGAGCGTTTTTTTACAACAAACGCTTTGGCAAACTTTATAAACTCCCTCGATGCTTCCCAACTGCCATTTGTGTTTGGAGACTTATTTAGGTATAAAGCTGCCCTGCAGGTTTCAGCAGCATCAGAAACACCAGGATCAAAACTGCCCCATGACCGTCAGGTGCAAAAGAAACTGCAAGCTTGTGATGCTTTTTCAGACAAAGTATTCTCAAAACTGGTCTTGAAACTGCGTCCACAAAGTATAAAAAGCTGGTATAGCCACTATTTAGCGTGTGGTTGTCATCAATCACCTTTAAGGTCTTCAATATCAGATATTTTAGGACAGTATTGCAACTCTCTGAGTTATTTACTAAAAAAAGAAGGAATTATATTAAACTAGCATTCCCCGCGGCTCTGCCGCGTGGCCCTTTGTAGGAAGGTGCGGA
>CAZSJW010000009.1:0-55395 GCA_964607285.1 uncultured Pseudomonadales bacterium | reverse complement strand
CCAAGGACTCATTCCTCTTGATACCCCGCTGGCTCTGCCGCGGGGAAATTCATTAGCAAGTTCCCATTTATCACTACCCAAAAAATCATACTTACCCCTTGGTCTTTCTAAGTTTAACCCTAACAGCACCAGACCTTCTACCATGGGGCTGGTGGAGAGTGGCACAATTGGCTCAACAGCTATCGCACCTTCCTCTGTAATGACATCACCTGTTCTTTTGAAAAGTTCTGCTTTCTTTTCGCCAATGAACTCCGAATATAGTTTTTCTAGTTTTTTTCCTTCGGGATTAGCTCTAAAATCTGCATCAGCCAGTCTTCTGTAATCAAGTTGCGGGCACCGTTTGAAAATAGATTCTAAGGACTTCTTTGACCACTCACTGTATTCCTTATATGGAATGTCATCATGTGGTATATTCATTATAAGAAGTTCCAAATCTTTTGACGTAAGGTGTTGCTCAACCCAATCATGGTCATACTCGGTGGCTGCAACGATCAAACCGTATTCGAGATATTCTTGGTTACTACTGATACCTGAAAAGTACTGCTGAAAACCATGAAAAAGTGTGCTAGAGTCGGTAACTTGGTGCAAGAACTGATGTGCCATGTCCTCAAGAGGAGACTTTGCAGAACCCGAATTTTCAGGTTTAGCTTGCTCAGCTTGGTAGTTTCTCAACGCCTCTACTAGACCCGTTAAGAGGGCTGATTCCAGGCGTTTATCTTGGTATTCTTTTTTAGTGCGCACCTCAATGTGGCCAGTTTGCTGTTGTGAAATGGATACAATCAAATCATATCCTGCCCCGGTCATTGCTTTCAGGGCAGTCGTCACTAGTCTAACCTCTCCTACGTCCAGAGTTTTTGTGTCCAACTCATAAATAACTTGATTGTACTCTTGCTTGTTTTTCTCATCTCCACCAAATGCAAGTAATTCTGATCTTGGTTCCATTGTGTTCCTTTTGTGTTACTTAAAACTATATCATTATTTTTTGTATGCCGCAATGTTTGAAGAATTCGATAGGAAGTGAAATATCCACCAAAATGAGATGCAAAATATCGCCCTTTGCCAGATTCCAGCATACTCAGGTAGCTGGCTTGTAGTGTGTCTGATAATCTAATAGCCTTCTGCTGAATAAAAAGGCAGAACTAACATGACACTAATCATAGAGAGATACACAAAAATTGTCTTTGCATTCATACAGAAAGTATACCAAAATCTATGGTCAAAGACTTGGCATCTCAATTGATTGGAAGATCTTATAATGTTTACTTATTTGATTTAACTTGATATAATACTGACCATGCCACTGACAAAAACTGAATCAATTCTTTCACATGAGAGCGAAGTGCTGGACGGTACAGATTTGTTTCTTATTGAAGAAACACCAGTTCCTTTAGAGGATACGTTTCTGTGGAAAGTATGTAACAGGTATTGGGAACACAAAGGTGTTCATGCCTTTTCTGATACTGGTGGCGAAGTAACTTCTGGCATTACAAACGCAATTATTCACGCACGAGTTTTTAAACGGGGTTATGAAAGCTGCAGGTTTGGCGGGTGTAGACGCACCAAAAAAAAGTCAAGTTATGGAGTATGGTGCAGGAACTGCTTATTTTGCAGATAATGTTCGCTGGATAGACTCGGATGAAAATCCACTCTTTGGGGGTAAGAAGGAATGGCAATGGGTTGTCACTGATTTGCAGCAAGAAAAAGTTGCTTCGATGATGCCAGTAACCTCTTTCAAATCAAACATTAAGTTTGCTACCATAGACGCTGCTTCGCTAGGAGAACCCAAGTTTGTGTATGGTCAGGAGTTACTACCAGAGTGTGAAACGCGAGCTATAGTAGCAAATTATTTACTGGGATGCTTACGTTGGAGTCAATACAAAATAATTGATGGAAACGTTTGCAAAGCCCACTTCCAAACTTCAGTGAAACTTACAACTCAGCAACTTTTGGAGTACCGTTGTGAATCAATCCAAGAATTTTTAGAACGATACAAAGGTAACTTCTCTTACATAGAACATGAAGATTGGATACGGTACCAAAACGCTGTCTCACTAAAACCTGTCTACATGCCAATTGATGAAGCCAGTCTTTCAAAAGATGTTCTACTAGCATTAGAATTGTCAGGAGGAAAAGAAGCTGTGGTAAACGATACTGCGATTGAGTTTTTGCGCAATGTACTAAAAACCCTGCCACCTGAAGGAGTGTTCTTTGGTAACGAGTATGCGTACAGCATAAGCACCTTTGAAAATAAGACAAAGAAAAAAGGATGTATATCACCACTGATACTGGGTGGAACATTCGCAATTGGAGTAAATGTAGAACACATTAAACTGGTTTTAGAACAAGAAGGCTACTCCGTACATGTGGCACACAGCACTTATACAAATGCATATGCATTGCTCTGCATTACCAAACGGGAGAATGAGGCAGTTTCTAAAGCATTGGTGCACGCCATGGACACAGAGGACACCTTTATGGATAGAGCTTCAAAAGCACTGAAACCACTTCAAGAACCAGTGACAGACGAACAGCGAACCTTAGTTGTTCAGGAACTACGAGACATAGTTGAACAGTATGGCTCATCATATGGCATTGCCTTACGTTTATCGCTGGAGTATGAAGCACTCGGAGATTTATCCGAAGCTACTAAACAGGCTCGTTTGGCATATCAACTTTCTCCCCACGATACGTTAGCGGAAAATCACTACTCGTATTTGTCGAGAAGAAGCATATATGCAGGCTTGTTTTAAGGCAAAGAGCTATCGTGATGATTGATTAATCTTTGAAGCGGTTGGCTTAATTTGGACAAGTAGTTTCTATATTTACGACTTTCTTACAGCCATTTTATCCTCCTCTGCTGATTACTTGCGATACTGCAGTCAGTATAAATAGTACAAAGCAAACAGGAGGCTCTATGAACCAAGCTCATACTGGCGGCTCAGGAAGCAATGACGCACAAAAAAGGTACAGGGACGATCGTGGTGTAGGGGACTATCAATCGGACAAGAACAATGGCCGAACACAGAATTCAAGTGGAAATGATCAAAATGATATCTCAACTTCAAGAGATGAGAATCAGGATCAAGAAAGAGGTGGTTCAGACTTATCAATGAATACCGACTCAGATATGATGTAGATAGCTACGCTGGACGGATCTGCATGAGTAAGACCAGATGGTTAGAGTAAACCATCTGGTCTTAGTTTGGAATGGTTTGATGTGATTGGACTAAAGGGCTTTACTGGAGAAGTAGTTTCACTACAACATATCAGGAGTCGTTGGTAGCGTATAGATTTCCTCCAACATATTTTGTGGATTTTTAGATTGTTTATATTTGGAGGCCAAGTAAGCTCCTGCAAAGCGATATACCAGAGTATACACTTCGTACATGTGGTCTGTGGCAAAATGTAAAACAAACTCTTTTGAATCAGTAGTAAGTGGAAAGGTATCAAGGTATTTTTCTATTTCAGTTTTTGGTGTACTGTCCTCATGATGCATGTAGGAAACTTTGTTTAGAAGAATTCCGCCAGTTAGTGCATCATACAGACTAATGAGTGTATCCGTGTCTGACTGGATACTAGTATCGAAAATTTCTTGTGAATTAACAGCAATTGCTTCACTAACAAAAGTTTGTGGACTGTACGTGATGACTAGACCATGTTCTCCATGGCCATGCTCTACGAGCAGCCTATCTTTTAGTGTCAGCTCAGTGTGATGACCACCATATCCTTAATGAAACGCTAAATTGCGCACATCCCTTGAGTTTATTGGGTAGTCTAAGTTGATTTGTAGCTCTGAGGTAAATGGTGCAGTGTGTTTGTTGAACGCACTCCAAGACTCACCAGTGACTACCTTGAAAGTAAGTGTTTCTTGTGCTGACAACTTTTGATGTAATTTTTGCGATACAATTTATTTTGCATCTGATAAAATTTTTTGAAACTGACCTTGTATTTCAGTGTTTTCGATTTTGTACAATTCCAATACGTCAAAAATTGATTTGCCAAAACAATTCAGAGTAAACTCTTCTAAGGTAACAGTGGTGTCCTGGAGATGTTTGAGCTGATACTGTAAAGACTGTATGACTTGAGCTAGATATGATCGTCTTCTGCTGTTTGTTACCAATGCAACTTCAGTATGCAATTTATCCAGGAAGTGAGAAACTTCATCTTCTGATGGCAGGTTACTACGTAGTGAATGTAAGAGGTCGTTGTCAAGCCAAATTTCGGAAATTACACCTGGTTTTATTGTATTGACTTACAAGGCAAATTGAATGAGTTTAGTGCTTACCGAGTCAATGGTCATGAGATTGATTATAGCAACCCATTATACGAACATGCACGTAGTGCTGGACAATATTGGAACTAGTTACTGTCCAAAACTTTTGTACGCAACGACCAACCAGTACTTACAACTGAACAGATAGGTGCCCTCAGATGAAGTCAATTCTTCTGGTGAGACACTACATTCGTGGAATTGAAATGAAAACTCGTTTGTGGAAAGAATATTTGATAGTATTCCTTTTGCTTGATTTTTTGTGTACTCATTCTTTGTCTTACCAACATGACTACCATCATTTGTTACCTTTGTGATATCAGTAGCGAAATCAAAAATAAAAATACTGTTACTTTTAAGCACCCTGGAGACTTCTGAAAAAATCAATGTCAAAGCTTCAATTGGGAAGAGATGCAGCGTTCCCGTGTTAAAAACCATCAAAAGTGCTTTCACTGAATGGAAACTTTTCAGCAATGTTTTGTTTTTTTACAACTAGTTTTTTTAGTAAACTCTCTGAGGTAGTTTTCGTTAGCTTTTTTAAAGCACCAGTATCAATATCGGTGGCTACAACCTTGTCTGCTTCACCTAATAAAATATTGTTGTACCTGCCATCTCCAGAGGCAAAGTGTAACCATGTTCCGAAAAGTTTTTTATCATTGATCAATTCACTCAGTAGGGACAGGGTTTGTGGGTTGCCATTTCCCCAAATAGAAGTATCCTCAGTTTGAGAGTAATCTACATCCTCGGAAAAAATCAATGAATTACTTGCGTCTTGCATCTAATGCATTGTACCAAAAAGATAGAAATGGTAACCAAATTATAAAAAATACAACCTGTGGGCCACTAACACATGAAGAGCCGAGTATGAATCTTGCGTCTACTGTTTCCTGTATATTGGAACATAGTCATTCACTTTATGACCTACACCGGCACTATTACGCTCTATAACAGGTCCATTTGCTCCACGAACTCTGTCCCCGGGGCGTATAATTTCACCGACAGCTAGTTTTTTCCACACACCACCTTCTTCTGCAGTATCTACTTGCTTGTGTCCAGACTTGTATATTTTCCTATCCCCCATAGAAAGTACATGCGTCCATTCTCCGCAGCCACATGCACATTGTGTATCTCGAGGTACTGGCGATTCATGCATATTGTTTCCTGTTTTTACTATATTCAAGTCAAAAGTTGAGTAGTCTGCTACTATATTACTCAATTATTTAAGTGAGAAAAGGACAAAATGCTAGAAACTGAACAAGATCCAATAAAAGAGCAAGAGGTAAAAAATTATTTCGTGACTTTTGTACACCCTGATGACGATTGTTCTTTCGCTGATCCTGCCTCGAAACACAACACACAAGTACGGGGTTTACGTGGAACAAGTGAAGATGATATTAAGGGTTATGTTGCTACGCATGAGGAAGCATGCCCAGGGTTGTCTAGCATGTTCCAAAAAGTATGTATTTCAAAGTGTAACTACAAAGTTACCAGCAACAGGGGGGAATTCGTGGCAGTACCCATTACAGTAATAGTAGTCTGTAGGACTAACTAAGAATGTTTTGGATCCATTCAGTAAATATTTTTTTCACCTCAACTAAATGTTCTTTTGCCATAAATGTGTGTTCAGAACCTTTAATGATGTGTAGTTCTTTCTTTGTAGAAGAAACCTGATTGTATAATTCTTGTTGAGATGCAAGTGGTGTCAGGATGTCTTTCTTACCAACAACTAGTAAAATTGGAGCTGTAATTAAGTGAGCGCTTGGTAATAAATTGTATGTATTCAAATCTTCTGCCAAAGTCCAGTTAAATTTCTTAATCAATCCTGGTCTTGATTTACTTTCTTCCACTCTATATCCATCTTTTTCCCATTTCGCCATAACTTCTTTACCATACGCTTTTAGCGTTATGCTTCCTGCTAAAAAAGCTGAAGTTGGCGCAAGAGCCTTAATTTTTTCTGGATATTTGTATGCGAACATCAGATTGCACGCGCCGCCTAAACTGTGACCTGCTAGAACAAATGGTTCTCTGTACCACGACTGTGAGCTTGCCCAAGCTATCATATCTTCAAAGTCTTCATAATAGCCCGTTAGTGTGGCATCTTCTAATTTTCCATCGCTCTGCCCTAGTGAATTTGTAGCATCATGCCTAACAACAATATAGTCATTTTCTAAAAATGCTTCAGAGTATGTTTGTACATGGGCATGATCATGTGTACTACTTAATCCGTGTGCTATGAAAGCAACTCCGCTTTTTCATGTTCGTTTTCAACCCAAATAGCTAAATTCTTATTTTTTCTGTTTTTAATTTGTATCATAGTTCCTGATTATATCAAGGCTGCACACCAATATTGGTGTTCCTTCTTAAAACTACCAACTAGTTTTCTTACATTATTCGATCGCGAAAAGTCCTCTAATCCAAGATAAAATATTTCTTTTTTTTAAAGCGGGAATTCTTTCTTTTGAAGAGTTTTCAGGAATAACCCCTTCGGTTTTATATGCATAAACTCTAGAAACAAATCTTCCAATATCATCTTTGTGGATTTTTATAAAATGATAATTTGAACAATCTTCATTTTTGCATTCATACCTTAGACCTATACCTAAGTTTGGAGATTCAACTCTTCCATCTAAATATCTACTACCATATTGGGCTTGTAAACCTAGTAAATCCCTGGAAACAGTACCAAAATCAACATAGTCGTCTGCATCATACTCAAAATCTTTGCCATGTATAGTTACTATAGATTTTTGTGAATGATCATGATGATTTGGCAATTCTTCTAGTTCTTGTTTTCTCATGTTATAGCTCCAAGATTTTCGATCTTATAGGGTAATAATATAGTATGAACTGTTAATAGACAAGAAACGTAACTACAGCAAAAAGGAAATGAAAGTGATGGCTCTAATGGACTATGTCAGAACTAGTAATGCTTTAAAACCTCTCCCTTTCTTCTGAGGTAATAGAATAAATAATGTTTTTATCTCCCCAAATTCTCCTGAGTGCTTCTTCAGGATTGTTTTTTGATCGAGTATTAATTATCGAAAATTGTTTCCCTTCGCCGGTTTGATGTAACACAAGATCTTCTAATTGTTCTCTCGTTCCAACAAAAACATAATTATGTCCTTCTATAAATTGACCAATTGAGGGTTCGATCACGATCTGTGGAATCAATGAGAGTGATAGGTAGGTGTGTCCGCTAGTATCAAAATCACCGGATGTAGTTTTTCGTGTAGAAACCCCATACTTCCACAGTAATTCTTCAAGCTCATCTGATAACATACCGCATTTTCCATAAAAATCCTTGGATGTTAGGGTTGAGTTTTCTAATTTTGTAGAGAGGATGCCTTTGAATTCAGTTAGTGAACTGTTATCTTCAGCAAAAGAAGTTTTTAATATATATTCAACAACTTCTTTTAGGCTTTTTACTAGACCTGCTAATTTTTCTTTGTTACTTTGCGATTCAGTTGCAATTTGAGTATCAAATTTGAAGGAAGAATTGTCGGGATTTGTCATAAATGTAAGCCAAAAAGATAATAATTTATTATAGCAAAGTTCGTATCCTAATGAGGTCGTGTGGAAACTAAGTAATCTTTTTGAGGGTAAAATCGCTAAAGTATGTGGTGGAACTGTTAGATTCTGTTGGAACAAACTTTAATCAATGTAAAGCGAGTAATTTTGAAGCAATGTACTATACATAAGGAACTTGTCAGCTTGTTCTAAATCTAGTTTTTTCTTTGATTGAGCTTCAACATCCTTAATTATTCTTTGAATATATGGCTTGGTGTCATGCTTAATTAATTCTTGAACCCAACGTTGTGACTCAATCATAAATTTTGAGGCCGCACCATTTGAACCACGATAAGTGAGGTTTGCAACTCTTAATAAGTCATTTGAAAGAGATCCAATTAACATTTTGGTTGGTGTCATAACATTTCTCCAAAAAAATATTCTGTTAAACTTTTATAAATCTTTTTAATACCCTCATCTTGTATGTCATTTTTTCTATTATTATCACTTGGTCGAATATTGATAAAAGAGTTGAAATCAATCTCTTTTGTTTCAAGATCTATTCCTCCTCCCCAAAGGTTACTCTGTTTCGATTCTTCTTGCAGTAAGATTTGTTCACCTTCAAAATGACGGTTCATGCCCGCTGAACAAATTTTGTTTTCTATATCAATGACTGTTTTAATATATACATCAAATTCTTCGGAAAGTTGCTGTATCTCTTCGTTTGTAAATGGCTCACTTTTTGTAATAATCATACGAGTATGATTATAACAGTTAAGAACTCGTTCTTGAGGAGAAATTTGCGTGCACTAATGGGATACGAATATGGAGTCCAAATTTGATTGATATGTTGAATTATTTATTATGGATGGCGTGGTTGTACTATGTGGGAACTAATTTACTTACTAACGTGAATAGCAATCAAATTAGCAAGTCTATTTTTCTTTTCAATAATTCTTTCATACCCTCCAAAAATTGTTTCTGAAAATAATTTAGTTGAAATAATAGAAAACCCAGATTTTTGCAAATAAGTTGAAATACTACCAACAGTATGAAGATGTCTTGTAGGAGTTTTGATATCATTATTATTTGAATCAAAAGATGGATATGTAGTTAAACCAGTAGCGTCATCATGGGTAGCACCAATCACTTCTGATTCCCAATCGTAAGATCTAACTACAATAAAAAACTCACCACCATTTTTTAATAAATTAAAGATATTTTTTAAAGTTATTTTTAATTTATCTTTTGGAAGATAGTGTAAAACTAATCTTGAATATACAAAGTTTTATACTTTTATAGTATATTACTCTCATTATAGTGGGAAGGATTTATGATAGTTACTTTTACAACCAGAGGTGAGCGAGATGCTGAAACTAAAGTTTCGGTGGATTTTTTTAGTCTTTCTAAAGATGACAGAAGTTCTCATTGGAGTAGTCTTATTAATTGTGGAAATACATCGCTTGATTTTCAAAGTGATAAAGATACAATTAAACTTTTTTTGATAAAGTTCCTCTAGACATAAGAAACTATCATGCGAGTGAGGCAATTAAAGCAGGAACAGTAGCGAACATTAGATTAGTTTCTGCCGATAAAAATGAGTTTCATTATAGTCCATACCTTTACCTAACAGTTCCAATTCTAGGACAAGATGGCAAGCTAGAAGAAATAAATGTTGGCAACCAGTACTCTACCACCGATTTGGCCATTTTCTCGGAGTTATTAGAATTGCATTCAAATCCAAAACAAATCAAAGATTAGATTGTCCTCTTTAACAATACGCAGATAGAGTGTTGATTTTATTTCATAGGGCTAATAGTATTTCGTGACTACTCACCACCCTGAGGCGGTGATTTTGCAGGATGTTTAGGGTGGAACTAGCTCTCGAGGAGAAATTATGGCATACACATGGAATAGTGAAGTTAGTAAAAATTAGTTTGATATATAAGGCTATATTTTTGTGATAGCGCTGTTGTACTATGTGGGAACTTTTAAAAGTATCAAGTGGCCTTCTGCTACAATCATTTCATGGCAGATAATATGAAAACACAACTAACAGATGAAATTTTAGCAGCTTTCCGTATCAATGAAAAACCAACTATTTTAGCTGGTGGGCAAGGAACTTCATATGTATGTGGCAACATAGTTATTAAACCTGAAGAAAGCATTGTAGAAGCAAACTGGGTTGCTCAAACATTTTCTGAATTAAAAATAGATGGAATTAAAATACCTCAGCCAATCAAGTCTAATAGTGGCCAATGGGTTTATAAAGGCTGGAGTGCTCATGTTTTTGTTGATGGAGAAACTACAAAAAATAGGTGGGAAGAAAAAATCAAAATTTGCAGAGAATTTCACAAAGCAGTTGACGACTTAGAAAAACCAGACTTTATAGGAAAAAGAACTCATCCATGGGAAATAGCTGACAAAATGATTTGGGGGGAAATAAAGTTAGAATATGGAACACAATTAAAGTCAGTTATTTCTAGATTAGAACCACTATTAAAACCTGTTAATTTTAAATCACAGATCATCCACGGTGATATGTCTGGCAACATTTTGTTCCATCTTGGTCAAAAACCTGCAATTATTGATTTTTCACCTTATTGGCGCCCTTCTGAATATGCAGTTGCTATTATTATTGTCGACTCTATTGTTTGGGAGAACGCACCCATAAGCTTAATTGATTCGTTAGAAGATACTATGTATATGAATCAACTCCTTATTCGAGCTTCCATGTGGAGAATTAAAACGACAGAAGAATTTATTAGACAATATGGTGGAACAAACATAAATGATGTCTTAGAATATCATCCGTTTATCGATGCTTTGCTAAATAGGAAAATATAAAAAATAAGTCTTGAGGTTCTAACCGTCCTAGTGAACCTCCAGATTTGATGCCCCGCTAGGATTCGAACCTAGATAAACAGCTTCAAAGGCTGCTGTCCTGCCATTAGACCACGGGGCACTGTTGAAAGTACCAAGACTGCCAATTATACCAAGAGAGTTGTGTTACAGCAATTATGAGAGACCATGGGCTTTGTACAGACTGCTGGGTGGCGCGAAAGAGGCTGTTCAAAAAACTGCTTCCTGCTAGACTGATTCCATGATATCAAATAAAAACTACTACACTTTTGATCCTAAGTTTCTAAAAGCAGCCGTGTATGGCGCAAACGACGGTATTGTCACCACTTTTGCGGTAGTAGCAGGTGTAGCTGGAGCACAACTTTCTCCAAATATTGTGCTGATACTTGGTATTGCAAACATGGTAGCGGATGGCTTGAGTATGGCAGTGGGTGACTTTTTGGGTGAGCGTTCTGAACACCGTTTGCGTGAACATCAGACAGGGAAGAATATTCCTGATGGTTTGTGGAAAACTGGAGCTATCACTTTTATAGCATTTGTTCTTGCAGGGAGTATGCCGCTCTTACCATATTTAGTGGCATTGTTTGGTATGCCTATGGACCTATCTCAACAGTTTCCACTATCAATTTTTTCTACAGCGGCAACGTTGTTTGGCGTAGGAAGTTTGCGCACAATTGCTACAAAAGGTGTGTGGTGGAAGAATGGTTTAGAGATGCTGGGAATCGGGGCTATTGCAGCTGTGGTTGCGTATGCGTTGGGTGCGTCTGTGGAGAAACTACTTTGATAGTTTCTTTAGTGCAATTGTGCGATTAATTGAACCAATCAACTGTGGGCCTTGAAAAATCATTCCCGTAATAAGCTGCACAAGATCAGCACCAAGTCGCATTTTCTCTAGTGCGTCTTCACCTGAGAATATTCCTCCAGTTCCAATTATGGTGAAGCGATTACCATATACTTTCTTCGTAATGGCAATGTGTTTATTTGATCTCTCCCACGTTGGTTTACCGCTGAGGTTCCCCGTTCGTGTCTCCCATGATCGTTTGTCTGCAGGGATGACAGAGGGGTTTGATTTGTCTTTAGTCAAGTTTCCAAAAATCACGCCCTGCACTGAATGCTTGTCAGCGACGGCAAGTAAATCAGTAGTTTCACGCTCGGATTGGTCGATTGGCATCTTGATGTACAGTGGTCGTGAAAGGTGTAGTTTGTCTATGCACTCTAATAGTAGGTCCAGACGATCTGGGCTAGTAAATGGTTCACCACCAAATGTATTTGGGCAGCTGATGTTGAGTTCGTAGTAACTATGTTTGAGAGATGATCTCTCGCAAGCCACAAAGCTTTGCATAATATCCAGTATTTGAGCTTTAGCATCTTCAAACTTGGCATTGGTGCTAGCGATACTGATACCAGTTGGAATAGTAAAATGTTGTTTTTCTAGTCGTCCTATGAGAGCTGGGATGCCCATAGTTTTAAGGCCTTTATTGACTAGCAATGCTTTTGAGTCAGGAAAGCGACCGAGTCGTGGTGGCTCATTGCCCTCATACATTCCCAAAGTAGCAGTACCAATTGTGTGAAACCCAAAGCCTACGCTTGGCAATATACCTGAAAGATGACCATCATAATCGAAACCTGCAGACAAACCAACTGGATTAGGGAAGTAGATGCCATCTACTGTTTTCCCAAGTATCGAGTGCTGAAAACTAAATGCCACGGCAGTTATAGCTCGAGTAATTGTCAGAGCTCCCAAGACGCGTCCTTTTAGTGTCATAGTGTCATGAACAAACTCGGCATCTAACATGAAAAAAATCGGTTTGACCAAATTTTGGTACAGAAAACCAAAGATGGTGTACCAGATGCCTGTCGCAACGAATGCGGATTGTGGGAGTTGAGAATAATATACAAGGGTGGAAACCCAGATGAGCATGCTGATTGCTGCTGAGAGCAGACAGTATTGGCACCATGCTTGGATGACTACGGCCATCAGGAACACTAAGTATCCAGAGAAAAAGACAGCAAAGGTACTCAACATCAATAAAAGATCAATTGTTTTTAGGTGGTGTAGTTTCCAGCCAATTTTTTCGCCAATTTTTTCGCCGATGTCTATTTCCAGTAGGTTACTGCTTGTGAGCAAGAACAACAGGGTGTAGAAGGCTAGACCCATGACTGAGAGTGGTACTGGTCCTATTGATGCGTAGGGACTGTTCAGCACAGCTCCACAATCACTACTTGTAGAGCATGGTGGGGTCCGACCAGAGAGTTTCTCATAGGTTAAATAGCCTGCATCAGCAATGCCAAGTAACGGTAATATAACTAATAGGGTGGAAAGGAAGGTTTTCATCTGTGCCTATCTTACATCAGTTAAGTCAAGAATCAAGTTTTAGCTAGCACAAAGTACTGGTTGAGTGATCCAGACTTGCCATCTGCCTTAAAAGTGTCGAGTATCTCCAGACCTGCAGTTTTGATCAATTGATGTTGCTCTGCACTATCTGAGTAGTGGCAATACCTGGCCTGTTTAGTTGTATCCCAGGGCAGCAAGTAATCGCCAGGATCTAGTTCAGTTGGGTCTATCCCATACTCAAGGGGAGTAAGTAGCTTTTTACTAAATCTCTCCTCTTCCGCAAATAACCAAAATGAGACGAGCACTCTGCCTTTTGGGTGCAGGTGCTCTGTAATGTATTGCAACAGCTCCACTCTGAGCTCAAAACTAGGAATGTGATGCAGCACTCCGAATAGTGCGATGAGCTCAAAATTGCTGTTATTTTCTACAAAGTGGGTTTTTTTCAGTAACGATTCAATAATATCCACGTGGGAATATTCTGCAGATAAAGCAGGCTTGTCTTTAAGTGCAGTTTGAGCCAGAGATATAAGATGCTTGTTAGCGTCAACACCAACGTATATTATTTCACGGTCGATAGGGATATTTTCACGCAAGAAAATACCAAATCTGCCATTTCCACATCCGACGTCAAGGATGCGCAGTGGATTTGCATTTGGTACAGATACTAGGCATCTTTCCCAGCCTGCCCAGCTGCTTGCTCGAGAAGCACTAAACTGAACACTTTCTGCGGAGTACATCTGGTTAGTCAGCTTCGATAGTTTTTGTATGGTAGAAATATGCATTGCTGCTAACTTGGTTGCTCCAGGCATTATAATACAGGAATGGTGTACGAGTTTGACTATCAGTTATTTGTGCCAGAATTAACGCAGCTGTTCGCAGAACTGCGTGTGCTTCAAAAGCCATCAAAGCATGATTTACGCAAGATTACAAAAAAGTTTGCCAAATCAGACGGTTCTGTGTTTTCTAAGCATCAACTTTTAGCGGGGTACAGGCAGATGGTAGCGGATGGAACTATTCAGCCATTGCCATCTCAAACCGTTGCACTACTGCAGCTAAAACCTGTACGCACACTTTCTGGTGTCGCGCCTGTGACCGTCCTAACTAAGCCCTTTCCTTGTCCTGGCAAGTGCATTTTTTGTCCAAATGACATTCGTATGCCAAAGAGTTACCTAGCAGACGAGCCAGGTGCCCAGCGTGCTGAACGTAATTGGTTTGATCCATACTTGCAAACCTACAATCGTTTGGCTGCCTTGCAGGCAATAGGCCATCCGATCGATAAAGTTGAGCTAATCATCCTTGGTGGAACATGGTCATTTTATCCCGAACAGTACCAGATATGGTTTATTGCAGAGTGTTTTAGAGCACTCAATGAGTTTGGTTTACATGATGATAGAGCACATATAGAGAAGCGGTATGCTGATATGCAGTCAAGCTACACAGAAGCAGCAGAGTTTGCAGCTAGTAGCGATCCTCGTGAAAATAAACAAAATTTGCGTGAAAAAATGATTGATGGTGATGTGCTAACTAAAAGCTACAACCAAGTGATATCAGAGCTATACGTTGCCCCAGAGCGAAAGGCAGGTTTTGATGTATACCAGCAAGCCGCGTGGCACACGCTTGAAGCACAACAGGTAGTAAACGAATCTGCAACACATCGTTGTGTGGGTTTGGTCATTGAAACAAGACCTGATTGTATTTCTGAGGCAGAAATCATGAGAATTCGCAGGTTGGGATGTACCAAAACTCAGATTGGCATACAAAGTCTGAATGACTCAGTGCTAGACAAAAACAAGCGTGGGCATGATGTGGCAGCAACAAGACGAGCTATTAAGTTGTTGCGCCAGGCTGGACTGAAAATTCATGGGCATTGGATGGCAAATCTCTATGGATCGTCTGTATCTCAGGATATAGAGGACTATAAAAAACTGTTTTCTGATCCAGACTTTATGCTTGATGAACTCAAAGTCTACCCCTGCTCTTTGATAGGAAGTGCAGAACTTATGCAGTATTACAAAAAGGATTTGTGGAAACCATATACTCATGATGAGCTGTTAGAAGTGCTTACCACGTGTATAGAGAATACACCTGCGTATTGCAGATTAACCCGAGTTATCAGGGATATTCCATCAACTGATATTGTGGAAGGAAATAAACTTACTAACTTTAGGCAAATTGCTGAACAAGCATTAGCAGCCCGTGGCAAGTATTCAAAGGATATTCGCCGCAGAGAAGTACGGGCAGCTGAGTTCGATGCAGCTACACTGCATCTGGAAGTATTAGAGTACCAAACGAGTTGCAGTAAGGAGTTATTTTTGCAGTATTTAGTTACCGACACTGATCGGCCTGATGCAAAAAAACTACTTGGTTTTCTACGACTGAGCTTACCTACAGAGCCAAGTTTCATTGTGGAGTTGAAAGACTCAGCTATTATCAGAGAAGTGCACGTGTATGGTGGTGCTACCAAGCTTGGTGAGAGACAAGATTCCGCAGCACAGCACACAGGTATTGGGACACGATTACTCAACGAAGCCACCCGATTAAGTCGTGAAAATAACTTTACTTACCTAGCTGTCATATCTGCAATAGGAACTAAAGGGTATTATAGGTCAAGGGGTTTCACGGAAGGTACACTGTATCAATTCAAGAAACTATAACACAGACTCAGGTGAGTTTCGCTCCATCTCAAATCGTTCTCTGGTAAACGCAAGCTTTCGTTTCATGACCTTTTCAACGTCAATATCCAGCTCAATGCCGAGTAAAATCAGTGAGCCTAATACATCTGCAAACTCGTCTTCTATGTTCTGCTGACTAAATTTAGCAATTTTACTGTTTCTCTGCAGGTTCATGCTTGTCAAAATTTCATCAGCAAACTCTCCAAGTTCTTCCACAATTTTCATGACTCGGGCAAATGTGCGTTGTGATTGGTCTTTGAGTGGCCACTTGGCTTGCAAGAAAGCACTGATTTCGCGGTACTCATCCACCAATTGTTTGATTGTCATGAGGTAATTATACCATAACCACCCTTTTAAATTGGTGTATACTACCCGAAAAAGAAGGAAAAAAATGTACATGAGCATAGAGTCTGCAGCAAAAAAAATAGATACTACACTGTTTCGTAATCAAAAAGTATCACGATTATTTTGGACCACACTCTTCTTTCTATGTGCATGTTCACCTATCTCTGGTGCTGAGAAAAATGATGTGGTGCTCGATGTGCATGCTGCCTTAGCAGATTCTATAGTTGATGGTGAAGTGGATGGTACAGTGCGAATAATTAGTGCTAGTCCTACATACAGAGCATCTGCGGGTGGTGCTACTGAAGTTGCACTACCCCACAGCGGGCCGTATGAGTACCTTACTAACTTAGTATGGATTGGTGACTGCCAAGAACTCGGTGTGGCTGGTGAAACGCTTGACTTGCCAAGGAGTATTGGAGTAACTGGAGTTGATTTGGACAATGATGGAGCATTACGGGGTGAAGAAAAAGTCAATCAATACTGTCTGGCTGCAGCTCAGGCAACTGATGAGTAAAGCGCGTAGTACTACTGTGAAAGTCTTGTGGGTCAAATGCCAGCTTGCATAGTTGTTTATCGGTGAGAATTGCCCTTTCGGGTAGATACATACGCTCTGCTTTAGAAGCTCTCCACATGAGTAATGTCTGAAGTCTAGCGATCTCTGTGGGATTTGATAGACCATATAGCAGCTCGTGATTTGGTGTATTTTTACAACAGTTCGAGCATTGTGTAGCACAGGCGGTACTTTTTTCTCCAAAGTACTGCAAAATATCCTGATGATAACACTCTTTTGACTGTACATAATTTGCAAGGTGTTTGAGCTTTTGCACGGTCACCAATTGTTGTTCAGGATTGCCTGATTTTTTTATCAGTTCAAGCTGAATATGTGCATCCTGCGGAACAGTGAGTAAATAGCAGTCACTTGGTTCACCATCCCTCCCTGCCCTTCCAATCTCTTGGTAGTAATTTTCTATGCTGGCTGGGAGCTGGTAGTGTAGTACATAGCGCACATCAGACTTGTCTATGCCCATGCCAAAAGCAGTTGTAGCCACTATAAGTGATGTTTTTCCAGATAGAAAATTGTTTTGAATTTCTTTCCGATCAATAGCAGTCATGCCCGCATGATATGAACTGACTGTGATTTTTGGCAGGTACGTTTGTATTACAGTGGTGATTTCAGTTACGCTACTTCTTGTTGCAGCATACACAATACCTGATTTTCCATCATATTTTTTCACGAGTCTCAGTATTGCAATTTCACGAGCAGTATGGGATTCACAGGGGTACACATATATGGACAAGTTAGGACGAGCAAAACTTTGTTTTATGACAGTGGCATGTTGTAGCTGCAGTGCTGAGCAGATATCTGTAACTACTTCTGGTGTGGCAGTGGCGGTAAATGCGGCAGTTGGTACTGACGTCTGAAGTGCAGCGCGAAAGGCACCGATGTTTCGGTATTCTGGTCGGAACTGGTTTCCCCAAATACTAATGCAGTGGGCTTCATCAATGATGAGTTGAGAGCAGGTTGATTGTTTACAAGCGAGCAAGAATGCGGGAGTAAGCAATCTTTCTGGTGCTACGTATATGAACTGTAGCTGACCTGAAGCGAGCTTGTGCAAAACATCTTCTCTTTCTTGTTCTGATTGTGTACTACTGAGATACTCTGCTGCCACACCTTTTCTTTTCAGGGTTTGTACCTGATCCTGCATGAGGGAAATGAGTGGTGATATGACAAAACAAGTGCCTGCTTTGCATAAGCCAGGTACTTGAAAGCACAGTGATTTTCCTGCTCCCGTTGGTAGTATTGCGAGGACATCTTTTTCAGCTAGCAGTGCTTCTATGATTTCAGCTTGTCCTGGGCGAAAGGCGGTATAGCCAAAAACTGAATGTAAGACTGTCAGCGGTTGCTCCATTATTGAAGAATACTATCGAGGCAGTACGGGAAGTGTAGCGTGGCTCAGGAAACTACTTATCAAGGAACTTTATTGAATCAAGTAAGGTCTGATCTTAGCCTTACACCAAAAAAGTCAGATTTATCTTTCAATGAAGACGCGCCAGCGTTGTCCATGTCAGTAAATCTAAGTATTCCTTTTGCATAGAAGCCATACACAAATAGTGATGACACCTAAAGAATACCATCTATTTTCTATGAGAGTAAACAACTATGTTGGTAGTAGATACTTTTTTTTGCTGAGCTTTTTCGGTAATAGTGACACCCCCTGTTTAGGGTACATCTCGTATCCTTTACCAAATCCTAATTTTTTCATGAGCCTAGTTGGGGCATTTCTCAGTTCTAAAGGTATGGGCAGATTACCATGTTTTTGTACATCATCGAGTGCAGCAAAGTAGGCATCGTAGGATGATCGATTTTTCTTTGCTTGTGCCAAGTAGGCTACTCCGTGTGCCAGGTTGATTTGGGCTTCTGGATAGCCTATTTTGGACACTGCGTCAAAGACAGCGTTTGCTACAACTAACGCTGTGGGTTGTGCCAGTCCAATGTCCTCCGAAGCAAAAATTACCATTCTGCGAGCTATAAATAAAGGATCTTCTCCACCCTCCACCATTCGAGCTAAGTAATACAGAGATGCGTCAGGGTTTGATGCTCTCATGGATTTGATGAATGCACTGATGGTGTCGTAGTGTTCATCACCCTTTTTGTCGTAGCGCAAATGGCTAGATTGCGCAGTGGCTGTAAGTTTTTCTACTGTTACCTCCTGGTAGAGCAAATGCGTTTGTTCCAGGATGTTGAGTAATTTGCGCGCGTCTCCTGCAGCGTATTGTTGTAACCACAGCAGTGCGTCATCTGTAAGTGTGAGATCTGGAGCAAGGGTAAGGACTGCTCGTTTGCTGATCTCAGTAAGTTCTTCGGGCGTTAAAGGGTTTAAGGTAAATACCTTGGTGCGTGAAAGCAGAGCTGAGATGACTTCAAAACTGGGGTTTTCTGTAGTCGCGCCGATTAATATAAGAGTGCCATCTTCCACCTGTGGGAGCAGAAAATCCTGCTGGGCTTTGTTGAATCGGTGAATCTCATCAAGGAACAGCACTGGCGCTAGGTAGTTTTCTGTGAGTCCACGCTGACGGGTTGATTGAGTAGCAATGTCGCGAATATCGGATTTGCTAGCACTCACTGCAGAAAGCTCATAAAATTGCCGTGCGTTGGCATGGGCGATCATTCTAGCTAAAGTGGTTTTACCAACACCGGGTGGTCCCCAAAAAATCATGGAAAATACTTTACCTTCTTCTACCGCCACGCGGAGTGGTTTGCCAGGTCCCACCAGATGAGACTGTCCCATGTATTCGTCGAGCGAGGTTGGTCGGAGAAGGGTGGCTAGTGTTCCCATGCCCTTATTTAACCCGAAGTTGTGACGAAGGACAAGTATGAAAAATGTAGATTATGGAAAATTGGATGCTTAGGAAGTTCTAATAAACTGAACCTGATTGCCGACAGGTGGTGCTAGTTGGTAACTTCTTCTATCTTCCAGACCGACCTCAGATTTATCTGGATACGCGTATGCAAAGTTAGTGGGTAGTGAAGTTGCATACCAAGTTCCATCTTTGTCTTCTGCATACATACCCATCAAATAGAAGTTTTCCTCGGATGCTACATCGGTTTGTGCATAAAAGAGAATCTGTCGATTTCCGAAGTTCACGTTAGTTATGAAGTGATTTGTATTACATCAAATTGAATCACTGTGAATTATCAGTACTTAGTATTCAGTAGCGAATCACTAAATGACTTCTTCAGTTCTTCCGTAACTTTTAGCACTACCATCCCTTGATTCGGCTGACCATAGTAGATAAGTGAGCCCAACGGCACAAGCAGTACGAGTGCAACTGCACAAAGGTCTTCTTCGCCTACCACGTAGGTGTTTATTACTTCATTGGGTAAAATCTGTTGAGACCAATCTCTGGTATGGGGTTGGATTACAGTCAGTAAAGTTTTTGTAGTTTCTGCAGATATTTGTCCTGATGCGTTGGTAACTGTGTGTGTTTTCTGTACGTCAATTTTGGTTTTGTTCTGCTTTCTGTGTGTTTTCCCATCAAACCACCCCGCATGAAACTCCCAATTGTTTCCGTGAAAGTTAGCTAAGCAAACATCTCCAACCACATACGTTGGGGCAGTCGCTTTTTTTGGAGCTGCTTCAATAATAGATCCCTGTGACTTCGCAAAAAATGTTCTCTGCTGCTCTGTCAGCGTCCAGCCATTTTGCAGCTCCTGAGCATATACCAAACCTTCTCTATCAATTTCCCCTGCCCGTATGCGTGTTGAGGTAATCGGTACTCCTGTTGCATCCAGAACCAAAGAAAACACGTGTACGGGAAGCGGCAGCAACCCAAGTTTTTTGCGCTGCAGATTTATAGCAGCGCCACCAGCAACAGTTTCTTCAGTGACCGCCAGAGCAACAATGCGGAGGTCAGTAGTAGCCGGTCCATATATGTCGTGAAGCGCAACCACTTCCGCTTTAATTTCACGATCCCTACAAAATGATTTCACGCTGGCAACTCGATCAGCAAAGGGTTCAATCAGCTGTGGGAATAACTTGTGTTGTGTCATTGAGTGATCAGTTACCCCTATCACAACCGTGTCGGCAAGCCCTGCTGCAAACTCGATAAAACCCCTGTGCCCTCGATGCAAATGATCAAACGTTCCACCCATGCCAATGCAGTTATATTGTTTAGCCATACTAGTTTGCCAGTGTATACCCAGATTTTGTGAGCACCAGCAGCTCTTCGTCAAGCAGTTGCTGGAGTGCATCAGGGAAGTGTACTGTATTTCCAGTAATTGCGGAAGAGAGAGCCTCTTTTGACAAGGGTGACTGTTTTGTAAGCAGGCGAATAATCTCTCCCCGAACCTGACGAAGTGATCCAGCAAATTTGGACTGTTTGGTATGTTGCTTGCTCCGCTTATTGGGATTGCCAACTGCGCGCTTAAGGTGTGATCCATAGTCCATCAGTGCCCAAAACCACTCTCTTGGGTACTTTGAGTCTAGGGTTTGCACAACAATTTCTTGAACGTCTAAATCTGGAACTGCTGCTTGGGTAGGAAAAAAATGATACAAATATACGGTGCGGACATTGGTTTCAATTAAAGGCGTGGCCAGTGAATAGGCAAAATTGCGTATTGCACCTGCTGTATATGCACCAATTCCGGGGAGCATTTGCAGCTCTAACAGAGTTTCTGGAAACTTCCCAGCATAATTTTCTGTAACTACCTGTGCTGCCTGGTGCAGAAACTTCGCCCGCCGATTGTATCCCAGACCTTGCCAGAGTATGAGAACCTCAGATACTGGAGCCGCTGCCAAAGACTGCGTGCTAGGAAACCGCTCAATAAATGCCAGATATTTTGGCACCACCCGTTCAACTTGTGTCTGTTGCAGCATCATCTCAGAAACCAGAATTTGATAGGGGTCACTAGTCTGTCGCCAGGGCAACTCATGTCTACCATGCTTGACATACCAACTTCGGATAAAGTTTTGAAAACGCGCAACATCAGAAGGCTCGAGATACAACATGCCCCCAGTGTATCATGTGACAGACTGGGGGCATTTACTTACTTCACAGTTATGCGAAGGTAAAATTGCTCAAATGATTAGTAGGAGCGATCGCGGTTGTAACCGCCACCACCGCCACCTTGACGATTGTCGCGGCCGTAGCCACCACCACCGCCACCTTGACGACCACCACCACCGAAGTCTCGGCGAGGACGATCCTCTTGAGGACGAGCGACATTGACAACAAGGTTTCGACCTTGGAAGTCATTGCCGTGGAGAGCGTCGACAGCTGCTTTTGCAGCGTCTTCACTATCGAACTCAACAAAGGCGAAGCCTTTGGAACGACCACTCATGCGGTCGGTAATGAGATTTACAGAAACGACTGTACCGAACTGACCAAACAGTTCTTCTAGGTCGCCCTGTGTGCAGGCGAACGGGAGGTTGCCTACAAACAATTTATTTGGGTTTGACATGCGTCTGTGCCCTTTTATCTGAACGAGTCCCAGCAACGCTCGACAGATTTCTTTTACTTGGCACAGGTCTATTAGGAACACTAAAGAACAGGCCAGCCGGGATTACGAGGTCATTATATCACAGAGCTAAGGAAATAAGTATCTGAGCAAGTTTCTGCTTCACTGTCTGGAAGATCACTCCATCGCTATTGGGTAGTATGCCTACTTCTGAGTTCATCTCGATAATTCGAGGACCAAACTTGGTGAAACCAAAGTCAATAGAGTAAAAGCGGTGACCAAACTGCTGTAAGTGTGAGTCAATCTCTCGAGCGATGCTAAGAACACTTTCCGGTGCTTGATCTGGTTTATAGATAGTAAATGTGCCGCCTTTGGCAACATTTGCCTGTAGGCTTCCTGGTGGTGGAGTTCGAATTTCCGCATACACTACTGTCCCATCAATGATCGCTAGTCTGAAATCATGAATACCTTGCTGCAGACCTGGTACTCCCACTGACGTATCTAAGAATTCCTGGACAATAATAGGATACTTACTATCTTGCACAGAGGATACGGCTTCAGCGGGTTCAACAATCAGAATGTCCCTACCCTCAGCACCAGTCAGGGGCTTTAGTACTATTGTATCTGTTTGGCAAAGCTCAATGGCTTTCTTGGCTTCTGATACGTTTTCAGCTCGAATAGTTTTTGGGCAGAACTGGCTGAAAAGTGAGTACATGTGCCATTTATCGGTGCAGATTGCACTTAACTCAGGGTGATTGAACACTGGTACTGTGGTATCGAAGGTGGCTTGTCCTTTATTGAAAATGACATCTGCCGTAAGCTCTCCAGTTTCTTCCACTACTCCGTTTCTCAGTTGCCAACTTGTGCGAAAGCGAGCATCACCTAAGTAGCTAGCTATGTCACGAACTACGAATAATTCTCCCCCTGCTTTACTTACTTCATGTGTTAATTCTTGATATGCCCGAAAGTAGTCGGGATCAGAGAACGGTGCTCCCATGGGGTCGGGATGTTTGAAAAAAACAGCAATGTTTGGCATGTTTAGCATTATAGACGAGGGCTACAACAAACAAAATAAGGTATAATAGAGGGTATATGCAGCCTCATTCCATGTGCGCAATTATGGTGGCACACTACTACTGGAATCACAATAACCCTAAAAAAAAGGCGGACGGTGATATAGCCATTTCATACTCTGATAGAAATGACAGAACAGTTACCAAGTACTACAAGTTTTATAATGTCTCTGAGTCCTCTGATTTAAGACAACTAACCGCCACTTTTCAGACGCCAGATGGCAGATGTGATATCACTATACGGAGAAGCTCTCCAGAGGAAGGTTCAGACGCTGAGCTAATCCATAGTGTCCAGCATGCATCGAACCTGCGTGAAAGATTCAAAATGTATAAGCACACTCTCCGTGGATACCATGAAAATAGTTTGAAGTATAGATCTATTGATGCAAATTTATCTCAAGATTGCAGAATTGAGTTCAGAAATGAAGTTCGGTTGGTTTTTGACAATACTAAATTTAAAACCACCGTCTACGATGTGCGACTGCTGGGTGGATAAGCCATTGGTAAGGTAGTTTTTACTGGAGCTCTGTATCGCCACCTAAGAATATTTTTCTAGCCTGCAACACAAGCTTGCCAACCAATCCTCGATCTTGGGAAAGTGTTGCCTCAATCATGTTTTTTTGCTTTTTAGAAAGGTAGGTTTCAAGTTTGTTCATAACCTCCTGATCTAGAGCATAGTAGATGCAGTTGCCATCAGTGAAGTCCATCCATAGGTTAGGAGACTGACTCCTGTTCATATTTGTAGGCTCTGAGTTACTCATTTCTTCCAGGACGTAGTGAAAATGGGTACTTTCTTTGAGCCGTGAGGTCCCCAAACTGTCCTGTTGCAAAAACGCGGTAAAGTTTTTTAGAAACGTGATTTTTTGATCAGGGGCTAACTTGGAATGCAGCAGAAAAACGGGAACTTCTTGTCCATTCCACTGTATTGTTGCGCTACTTCTTTCAAATCCACTCCTGAGCATTGCATTCAAGGCTTTGCCTTGATCACCAACTTCATACTCAGACGAACCCATGTAGTGACCTTTTAGCAGTACTGAATCCGGGCCTGATTGTGATGGTGTGCTTACCAGGTTGAGTCGCTGAACCAAGTAAGGTCCTTCTCGCTTGGACAAGAAGTTGTCTGGCTTCTCCAGATACATTGGTGGCTTAGCTCTATCGCGTTTTTCTTGTAACACTTTGTGAGTGATAGTATTGATCAAGTTTCGTGCAAATTGGTTTTCTTTTAGCATGTACATAGTGTATCACGGTGGGGTATGGCGGGCTATTGTTTATTAGTAGATGTGCGTTTTATTTGACACGCACTCCACTGGGCAGTACACTGATTTTTAGGAAATGTTAGATGAACAAAGGCACAAATGTCTGAAACTCAAAGTAAAGGTCTCTTAAATACTGTCATTGCATCTGTCGAAGACAGTATCTCTGATCAAGAACCTAGTTGGAAAAATAAGTTATCAAGAATGCTTGAGTATCGCTAATTATCAAAGTTTATTTCGTTGGAAATACCTGGAATTGTCAAAGAGCGAAAATCGTTGAAGACGATTCATGATGTGTTTCAGCACACATTTAGTGGTAGCGGTAGTAAAGAAGACCCCTATACATCTGTTGATGGTGAACAAAGTTACATAGGAATATTCGCAGTTGTAGAATCAGTTTTGCAACAAAGACCAGTTATTATTGAAGTAAGTGGTATAAGGATTAAAGTTGAAAAAAAAACATTCACCTATATATCTGGTGAGTCGACAAGAATAAATCATACCACCAAAGATGTAATTGAAGGTCTATTATCTCCCACAAATTACTATCTTGATTTGGTGACAGAATTATCCCAGCAAAGAAATGGTTGATTATTTTTGTATGCTAAAAGTGCTGAATTTGGTGCGAATACCATATGGTATAGTACCTCTATATGCAAGAAAGAGAACGATTTCTACCTCCTCCTAGAGTAATTTTGCCACTCCCAGAGGGGTTGATACCAGACCAAACAGGGTACACTATAGTGGGTTTGAATAAGTCTGAAAATGTTGTTGTATTTCCAAGAAGCGAAACTTTACTAGAGATTGAGTTTCCAGAAATACAGTCAGACAGGTCAATAGCAATAACTGTAGTTGGAAGAACACACTCGGGAGGATTGAATGCGAGCACCTACCTGCTTACCTACTCTAGATCAGGTGGTTGGAAAACACAGACTAATGGAGTTGCGCTCAGGTGGAAGTCTTGATTTTTTCTCACTGCAGCAACCCTAGGGGTAACGTATAGCTACTGTTCTTCGAGTACTTGCTGGGAATAAAAGCCAGGTGCATTCCAGTTTCTTTTTATCAAATATCTGGCTATATCAGTGGTTTTTCTGTTTCTTTCGTCAGGATGTATAGTAAATATTCGAACGGTGTCTTGTAGAAAAAAATGCTTATTGATAGATCTATTAAATACATCAATCATGAGCTCTGAAATGAAATCGGCAGGGACCTCACTATTTCGATGAATTTTTTCATCAACAATTTGCAGTTTGCCCGTGTTTTCATCCTTTTGTGAACCTGTTACTCGGGCTTTAGAAACTACTGCATTAAACTCTTCTGTACTCATCGAGCGAATATTACTTTTTACCTCTGTGCCATCAACCAGTATGGCCTTAAGTAACTTTCGAGTTATTGATTTGTGATGCTCAGTTATTCCCGTTGATTGCCAGCCAGTTTGGCTTTCTTCCAGTAGCCATCTGGCTTCGTTCATTGAGAGTGAAATTGTTTCAGTTTTTATTTGTGAAATGGGCTTAAGTATTTCTTTGATGTCAAACTGCTTATCTAGATTGTGGCCAAGCTCGTGAAAAAGAATCATGAACGAATCAGCAGATTTTTTTACCTCAGGAATTAGAATTGTTTCACCTATTGAAAGGCCACTGGCTAATAATTGCTCGTTTGCATTTGACGTGGATTCACTTGCCATAACCGAATTCTAACGCAGTACACGCAGATGCAACAGTGCTATGTAGAATCTTCCAAAGACTTATGTTTGTCGGGGAGACAGGGCTCGAACCTGCGACCTCACGCTCCCAAAGCGCGCACTCTAGCCATCTGAGCTACTCCCCGATTTGATCGAACTGTTTATTATACCAGTAACATTGGCAAATTCTACGCGGTTATTTCCTCTTCTTCAGTTTCGTCAGTTGTAGTATCGTCCGAGAAATCTAGTCCAAATGCATAAAATGGGTGTTGCTGAAATCTAGCAGGATTTTCGCCAAAGGTACGATTAAAAAATCGCTCTCCCCTCACTAGATCGCGAAGTTTATCATTTCGGGCTTCAAGGTCGATTGCGGCGAGCATGTATGGGTCTTCTGCAAATCGTTTGTTTAGCCAGTTGACGTACATGGGTCCGAACAGTGGGACATCTTTAAAGATGCGGACCAAGAAGGCAACCCTGTTTTCCTTTGTTTCGTTGCGTGGAGGTTGTTGTTCAGCATTGGACATTTATATCCTTGAAGTACTTGGGTACAGTTATGAACTTTGTGCCTCGGGCGGGAATCGAACCCACACAGTATTGCTACCATCAGATTTTAAGTCTGACGTGTCTACCAGTTCCACCACCGAGGCTTAGTTTTGAATTATAGCACTGTCATCAACTACATCTACCCCGTAAACCATAAAAATGGTACTCTACACCCTTGTGACTCAAAACAAAAAAACC
Source organism: uncultured Pseudomonadales bacterium (assembly GCA_964607285.1). Taxonomy (GTDB): domain Bacteria; phylum Patescibacteriota; class Microgenomatia; order UBA1400; family PJMF01; genus CAZBMX01. Next base: position 28,697 of record CAZSJW010000009.1, on the reverse strand, counting down.
CTTCTAGTTCTAACAGCAATAATGTTGGTCAACGCCTTGTCGTACGGCACGATAATTCCTCTCTTGTACCCGTACGCCTCAAGATTTGGTCTCAGCCCGTTTGGTTTGAGCGTGTTGTTTACTTCATACTCATTGTTCCAATTTTTAGCAACGCCTGTGATCGGTCGTTTGTCAGACAGATACGGGCGCAGACCACTACTGCTGATTAGCATCTTTGGTACGTCACTGTCTCTAGCGCTGTTTGCCGCTGCCAACTCTCTACCCCTGCTCTTTTTGGCTAGAATTCTGGACGGTGTGACGGGTGGCAATATGTCAGTTGCACAGGCTGTTGTGGCAGACACCACCACGGGCAAAGAGCGAGCAAAGTCGTTCGGTATGCTGGGGGCGTCTTTTGGGTTTGGATTTTTGATTGGACCTGCACTAGGTGGGTTTTTGAGTTCATATAGTATGGCAATGCCATTCTGGTTTGCCTCTGGGTTGGCGTTAGTTGCTTCAATTTTGACCGCTTTGTTTTTGCCAGAGACCATCAAGCCGAGTGATGCCAAAGTGCAGAAGTCCGAACCGCTGTTTGACTTTGGGCACTTGTTTAAAGCGCTGTTCACCCCAGTTTTAGGCACTCTGTTTGTGTTCACCCTTCTGACTACGTTGGCAACCAATATGTTTTTCATTGGTTTCCAGACGTTCACGGTTGATGTGCTGCTTCTGACCCCTGCCCGCATTGGACTTCTATTTACGTTTGCTGGGGTGATAAACGTGATCATGCAAGCAGGCGGCATTGGGTTTTTACTCAAGCACTTTCCTTCCAAGCGAAAAATCATGCTTGTAGCAGCACCAATAGCAGCTGCGGCTTTATTTTCCCTGGCATTTATGGAGAGTTACTGGCTGTTTTCGGGAGTAATGCTGCTCTTTATGGCTGCTCAGTCACCATTTATGCCGCTAGCATCAGGAGTTATTTCAGAGCGAACCGCATCTGAGGATCAAGGGGTAGTGCTTGGCATCAACCAATCCTATATGTCTATTGGCCAAATTGTGGGACCGTTGGTGGCTGGGGTGATTGGTTCACAGTCTGTGCCGCTTATTTTTGTTGGTGGTGCTGTGGTTTTGCTGGTGGCATGGTACTCGATTTCTACTTTGAAGCCAAAAGGTGTGCAGGCCTTTGATCTATAAGATTGAGAGAATTGCGAAAGTTTCAGTATCGAGGTAAAATAGCCTGTTACTTAAAAGCAAAAAGCGCGGGTGTAGCTCAACGGTCAGAGCTCCAGTTTTCCAAACTGGTGACGAGGGTTCGACTCCCTTCACCCGCTCATGATGGCCGTTCCGCTGCAAGCGGAATGGACAGCATGATTGGATGGATTGGGATCGATCCGCTGAGCGCAGCGAAGCCAGGTTCTGCCGCCAAGCGACCTTGCCTTACCACATGTTTTGAACTACGAAGCGCCTGGCTAATACCCGGAGGGTAGACTCCCCTTCCTTTAAGTCTCTGGACTTATCTTAATATTCACAACTTTATCTTTTAGATTATCAATGTTTTCTGAATAAATAGCGGTCCCACTAGCATTAGACGCAAAAGCAGATGAAGACCCAGCTATCTGTAAAGTGATAGATGGATACTGAGAAAGTTTTTTAATAACTAAGCTATGTTTTCTATATAGCTTTTCCATTGCTTGTTTGGCTTCGTCAAATCTTTTATTGAAATTCTTTTCAGTTAATTTAAGTCCAAAGTTTTCTAAGGATTCTAAAAAATCACTTAAAAAACTATCGGCATCAAGGACAACTCCGATCTTTGGAATGTACATCATAGGAGGTCTAGTGCCACTTCGACTTATTCCACCTCTAGAAAAATAGTCATGGCCTAATCCATTTCTAAATAAATCATTAAGAAGTTCTGGGGGGTAATCATTGGAATTGTTAAAACAGGTTAAATACTCTCTAATATTATTCTCCAATCCCCCTTTATCAGTACCCAACAAGTAACCTCCTAGCAGATCCATGTAGATTACCACGCATAGGGCTAAAGGAAAGTTTGCATTTCCATCTTGTCCAGGGATTATTGTTCTAACCTTGGAAATATTAATAAGATCGTTTTTAATCCAACCAAAAACAATATTATGTAGAAATTCATTTTTATTCATACTCAAATCTTTTTTATTTCGAAAAAGAACTAATACAAAGTATATCATCATGTTGTGTAAGTAATAAAATTGAAAAATAGCGACATCCGATCTTGATTTTATTCAACCTACAATCAATAATGACTTCAGTCGTATCGAAATAAATAAATCACAGTACAAATTAATAGGATCAACACCCATGCCAAAATACATCGACGGCTTCATCATAGTAGTCCCAAAAGACAAAACAGAAGAATACATCAAAATGGCCGAGGGCGGACGTGATTCCTGGATGAAGCACGGCGCATTGGATTACTACGAATGCCGTGGAGACGACTTAGTTCCTCAGGAAATGGGCGGTCAAAGAGCCCGCTCTTTCCCAGAAATGGCGGGAGCAACCAGTAACGACAATGTTTGGTTTTCCTTCATAGTATTTGAGTCAAAAGAACACCGAGATGTCGTAAACGCCAAAGTCATGGCAGAGATGGATGAGCACATGAAAGATCAAAAAGACTTCTCCATGCCGTTTGAAATGACGAAAATGGCATACGGTGGGTTTCAAGCTGAAGTTGAGAGCAAAGGCTAAGTGCTTGTGCAAACTTCATGAAACTATCCCCCCTTCCCGAACCCAAATGACAAGCTGCTATCAATGCAATCATTGATTTTTTTGCCACAGAGCGTGAGGAAGAAAATGGCATCACGCAAGGACTAGACCAATCGCAACGTACCTAAGCCCAAAAATCATTAAGCAAATACTCTAATCCATGTTCTGTGAATAAATCCTCAACAACTCTATTGGTTTGTCGAAACCGATTAAACTGCTGCAGGTTCTTAATATACAGTTCCTTGCCTGCAGTTTTGATACCTGAAGCTCTTTCTTGAGGAGTTACCAAATGCCCTACTCTGCATGTCCAGTTTACCGATGCTGGATGATCTGCTAAATGTTCTAAACCTTGAAACCCTATCTGTACCCACACAGCTGCCTTAAACGCTGATCTACAGGCATGAGTATAGATTCTTATAAAATCTTCTTGATCTTTTACACCAAACATTTCAAAGGTCTCAATTCGAGCTGAACTGTTAATCAATTCGGCATCTACTCTGCAGTAGGGAAATTTAGCGATACCCCCGGTGCTCTGTGAATGGCTTGTAAACAATTCGTGAATGAGAGGAGCCGGGAGAACAACTGTAAGACGATTTACTATTGTCTCTACTGTGAGCTCATTTTCTGTGTTTGGCTTTGAATGTGAAAGCAATCTAGAAAGTGGGTTTTCTTTGAGGATTATGTAGTGCGATTGTACCAAATACTGTTATTTCCAAAATCGCATTTGCCAAATAGATGCACAATGTTATGCTGAAATGTGATCGCAGTAACAATGCAACCCGATGCTAAAAAAAATCCTCATGTGCCGACCCACCTACTACCGTGTCGACTACTCCATCAACCCCTGGATGCAGATTGGCTCGGTTGATCTTGAGTTAGCAAAGCAACAATGGCAAGCACTAGTTACTCAGTACGAGCAACTCGGTGTGCGAGTATCCTTCATAGACCAAGAAAAAAATTACCCCGACATGGTGTTTGCAGCCGACCAAGCAGTCGCGATTGACGAAAAAACCATGCTCCTCAGTCGCTTTACCTATCCAGAACGCCATGGCGAAACTGCTTTCTACAAACAGTGGTACGAGTCAAATGGCTACACCGTTAAACAACTACCAGAAGAAATGAACTTTGAAGGCTGTGGCGAACTCCAGCGCTGGCGTGACCAACTCTTCATAGGAACCGGTTTCCGGACAGGCCGCAAGGCAGCGCGACTAGTAGGCAAACTTTGTGAAAAAGAAGTACATGTTCTCGAACTAGTAGATAGTAGTTTCTATCACCTAGATACCTGCTTCATGGTGCTCAACGACCAAACGGTTTTTTACTATCCCCCAGCCTTCTCTGATCACTCTATTGCACAGTTGCAGCAGCTCGTGCCGAATCTAGTTTCGCTCGATGACCATGACGTGCTCAAGTTTTTTGCAAATAGTGTGGTAGTTGGTTCAACAGTATTGATGCAAAAAGGAAGCATTGAAGCGCCCAAACAGCTGAAAAAACTAGGCTACACAGTTAAAGAAATCGACGTCAGTGAGTTCATCAAAGCCGGTGGTGGCGCACACTGTTTGACTGGCGAACTCGGTTAAACAGAAAAATCCCCTCTGTACCTGCAGAGGGGATTAATCAGTTGTCTGTCCAGCTATTCTGGTTTTATTTAGCTTTTGCTTTAACCTGTAGCTTCTTTGGTTTAGAAGCCTCAGCTTTTTGGAAGGTGACAGTAACGACACCATCTTCAATATCTGCTTGTGGCTCAGTGTTGTAGTCAATCAAGCCAGGAACTGCAACTCGGTACGAGTAGTTCCAGGAAGACTTGGCATAGTGCTTACGTTTGTCATCTTTGGTTTCTTCTTGCTTTTCAGCCTTGATCCAAAGCACGCCTTTTTCGAAGGTGATATCCACTGCGTCTGCAGCGATACCAGCGACGTTGGCTCGGACGACTACTTCATTTTCCGTTTCATACACATCCAGGTTATTGCTAGCACTGGGGACATTGAGTAAATCATCGTCATCCCAGATGCTGGGCCAGCGTGACATGGAACGCATGAGTGGGCTCAGAGTGAGTGTGTTCATAGTTTCCTTTCTACTATGTTTTGACTGCCAGATTAGCAGTCTGGTACGTTTACTGCTAAAGTAGTATGCCACGATTGGCAGACGGTGTCAAGCACTGCTAATTATTCAGTTATTCCAAAAGGAGATTTGATTTACATATGGACAAGCATAAAAAAATTGTCACTATTATAGTATATGCGAAAATCTCAGTCGTCTCCCAAGGTATCTAAGTCATTTGTGGTATTGGCCGTACTTGTGGTTGGTCTTCTTGTAGGACTAAAGTTTTTTGTGGGCGGTGGCCAGTCGTTGGGGATGTGGGGTCAGGCAAAAGCTCCTAGTGTAGTTAAAAAACCTGTAAAACCTACGGTCCAGCAGACAACACAGGTGATACCTTTACAAGTAGGTTGGAATGATTTAGCCTTGCACGTGTTTCCTAATTGGTTTGCTAGTGATGTTTGTGCACAGTCTAGAGTTGTACAACGACTTGCACGTTGGCTGCCAGAGGAAAATGCTTACGAACAGTATTTCTGTGAAAACCCAACCACTGCTAATTTTCGCATAGTACCAAATGTTGGGTACATGGTTATGTCTTATGGCCCTGGTCCTGCAGAACTGATAGCTACTGGTCCAGTTGTTCCTTATTTTACTGAGCTACAAGAAGGAAATAATTTAATTGGCTTGTCACCAATACCAAGTATGCCAGGAATGGCAAGTGATCTCTGTGGTTCGTATCCTGGCTCAAACTTGAAAGTCACTTGGGTAGGTGAATACAGGAATGGTTCGCTGTCACCACACTTGTGCCCTCCATACCCACAGTTTAACGACTTTAAACTGAGTTTGGGAAAGTCATACTTTGTTCACGCAGTCGCCGCAGAGTCTGTAACCAAAGAAGCTGAACCAATTATCTCAGCGTTTTCTCTGCCAAAGTAAAAGAGGATCGTGCTATGAGGTTTGCACTGACTTTAGTTTGTCCTGCACCTCAAGCACATTGAGCACTCTGTATTGTCGCTCATCCAGGTCATCCAGCGTAAACGGGCCAAGGGTTTCACGAATTAATCGAAGTGTTTCATAGCCAACTCTCTCGAGCATACGGCGAATCTGACGGTTTTTGCCTTCGTAGATAGTGATAGTCAACCAGGTGGAGTCTTCTTCACGATTTAAGATCGTAACATCAGCAGGCTGGGTGTACCCTTCTTTTAGGCGAACACCGCGGCGCAAGTGATTGAGTGCATTGAGCGTTGGGTATCCTGCTATAAGTACTTGATAGGTTTTGCCCGCATGGTATCTGGGGTGGGTGAGTTTATGAGCTAGTTCACCATCATTAGTCAGCAGCATTAGCCCTTCACTGTCTTTATCTAGTCTACCCACTGGGTACAAGCGAACTGATTGCTTCGGAATAACGTCAAGCACTGTCCTTCTGTCTAGTTCGTCATTGGTTGAGGAAACGACTCCAACTGGCTTGTATAGCAAGATGTAGGTTGCAGGTTCAGCTTTATTGCCAACTTCCTTACCTTTGATGTGGACTCGATCCTTGCTTGGGGTGATTCTCTGGCCGATATGAGCTTTCACCCCATTTACAGTCACGACCCCATCAGCGATAAGCAGTTCAGATGCTCTCCTGGAGGCAACCCCATGTTGTGCCAGGAAGGCTTGTAGTTTAATTGTGTCTGTATTTGACATCTGGTTGTATTTCCAATTCTTTTGTATACTGCACTCTTATGGCAACACTCGTATTTGCAGATTCACATTTGAGTGACAAGTTTGAACCCAACTTATTTGCTGCGCTCAAGCCGCTCATAGAGAAAGCTGATACCGTTATTATACTCGGAGACCTCTGGGATTGGTATAAGTGTTCTTTTGATGCTTTTTACTCGTCAGAATGGTCAAAATTGTTTCCACTGCTCATGGCAAAGCAGAGTCACTATATTTTCGGAAACCATGATAAGCATGAATTTTTTGATGATCGTATGAAGACTATAGCTCGTTGGTTTGGAGAGTCACTCAGTATTGAGCTTGAGGGTTTGCAGTTGCAAATAGAACATGGCGATAGAATTGCACCATCAAATGATGCGCGCTTTCCAAGACTGGCACGCAGCCTGCGGCCTATTTACATGCACTCGTACCAGTTGGAAGATGCGGCGGGAAGACGAGCTAAGTGGATCAGAAGGTCTGTCAGTCTGTCTCAATGGTGGGCACATTTGCGATTGATGCGCTATGTTTCAACACATGCATCAAAGGCAGAGCGTTTGTTCGGCCACTCACACATTGCTACAGCAGATCCAGCGCATACCTACTACAACCCTGGTGCATTTGGTAAAGGTTGGGCGCGGTACCTGTGGATTGAGAAAAGTGTTATATCACTGGTTCAGGAGCCATATGACGAATAAGCAGGCTACTTGGCAAAAGTTGCGTGAAAGATCTGAGGCTCGTGAAAATGTTGTAAAGCGATCCCAAGTAATTACTGCTATAAGGTCTTTTTTTGCTGCTGAGAGTTTTTTAGAAGTAGAGACTCCACTGGTTGTTCCCTCACCTGGAACTGAACCATACCTCGAAGTTTTTGAAACCCAGCTTGCAGTAGATGATGGTAGGGTAAAACGTGCTTTTCTGCTTACCAGTCCAGAGTTGGCAATGAAGAAACTACTAGTTGCAGGCTTTCCCAATATCTTCCAACTGTGTAAAAGTTTTCGTAATGGAGAAGGTGTAAGTTTCACACACAACCATGAGTTCACCATTCTAGAATGGTATCGGGCACCTGCAGATTATAAGACTATCATGCAGGATTGTGAAAAATTACTGCTGCATATTTTTCACAAACTTAATCCTACTGTGAAAGATGAAGTGTTGCAGTATCAAGGTTCATCGTATCAGCTCGCTACTCCCTGGGAGCGAATAACGGTTGCGGAAGCATTTTCACGATATGCAGGAGTTTCTGAAGAGGTGTTACATGACAGAGATCTGATTTGTGCTGAAGCGGTACGCAAGGGTTACCAGATAGCTGAACGCACCACATGGGAAGAAGCATACAACCAGATATTTTTGAACGAAGTGGAACCAAAGCTTGGTTTTAAGACGCCTACATTTCTATATGAGTACCCTGTTGCGCAGGCAGCACTTTCACGAAAGAAGAAGGATGATCCTAGGTATGCAGAGCGCTTTGAGTTGTATATGGCAGGTCTTGAGCTTGGCAACGCCTTTTCGGAACTAACGGACTGGCGAGAACAGGAAGCGCGTATGCAAGCTGATCTCGTAGAACGCAGATCACTTGGGAAAACCGAGTATGCTATTGATGCAGATTTCATTGAAGCACTAAAAGTGGGTATGCCCGAAAGTGGTGGGATAGCTGTCGGTGTGGATCGCTTAGTTATGTTGTTTCTGGATACTACCGATATCTCAGATGTATTGCTCTTCCCTACAGCAGAAATATTTTCACTGTAACTGCAAGTGATAGCTTAGCCGAGTGTTGCCCGCAAGTTTTGCAGAATGGAGCGAGTGTACTCGCTCTGTATGGTGGGCATGATCAAATCAAGATAGCTTGCATCTGCACCACGTTCAAATGCTGTGTCTGCTTTATCAACATCATAGAGAGCTTGGGTGATGGGATCGTCACTCCAACGACTTTCTTTGCCAAGATTGTGTTGTTTGATCGCTGTGGTGATCAACTCTAGTTTTTGGAAGCTGAGCCCAAAGTCTAGCAAATCAGTGAGAATTTGTGAGCCGACTAACGCATGTTTGTCCCCTTCAGAAATGTCTCGGGCTAAATCATGCCCAACGGTAGCTATCTTTACTATATTTTGAAACTCTTCAAAGGAAATTTGATTTGCAGTGAACCAGTCCTGATTGTTTGAAAAAATTTCCGTACACACTTCTGAGACTTGTGAAAAACAGTTTTCAATATGTTTTACCCCGTGAATGTCGTCACTTTTCGAGTAGAAAAGTAAGATTCTATTGATGAAAGCCTCAACAGATTGTAAGTTTGTAGTGTCTACAATTTCACCCGTTTGAAGCATCTCATTTCTGAGTGTGTCATATGCTTGTTCAGTAAAAAGTGGTTCACCATTGCGCGCATCAAGTAGGCCAACGTAGAACGGGAGCTTGGCATAGTATTTTTTCACTCTCTGCACGTAGGTTTCGTTAGCCCCATTAACTACAGCACACAGTTCGTTCGTTATAGGAACACCCACTAACACCAGCTTGTGATTTTTGCCGTGGTGAATCCCTTCATATAGCTGTGGCATTTTAGTAGAATCAGGATTTACTACATCACTTACTCTTAAAATATGAGTAATGCCTGTCTCTTTTTGACTAGAGGCGCCAAAATCAGCAGCAATGGTGTCATCTTGCGATGTGTATGTTTCAATAAAGCGAGTGTCGGGATTGTGCGTGATCATGCAATTTAGAGCATTTGCTGTTTCTTCATCCCAAATATAGTGGTCGCTTCCCAGAAACTCAGCTGCTCTCAGGCCGAGCTGCCAGTCCTGTGGAAATACATCTGACTTTCCATGCAAAAGTACAGGTTCTGTAATTCGATGCCCATTTGTTTGATAAGCTGTCATGAAGGCTCTGTTTCGCTGGTCCGCATTGAGTTGTTGGCTCTGGTCAATACTTTCTGTATGAACTGAGTAGAGTCTTTGTCTGAGCATCCGAACTCGACTTGCAAAGGTGGCATTTTCTAAGCTAGGGTCAGTACCTCGATATAGATCACTGAGTCCAAATATTCTAGAAAAAATGTACCAGATTTTATCCACATCGCTTGCCCTTGGGTCTTTGAGTTTTATCGTGATTTTTTCGATAAACGTATCGATGTCTTTACCCATGGACTGCATCACTTGCATGGCATCGATGAGAATATCAAGTCGTTTTCTCAGTAGTGGCTCTGACTCAAATAGCTCTGTAAGCTGCAGCGTGATATCAGTCCTGATCTGTGCCGCTTTGTCAGGGTGTTTGATTGCGGTTATGAGTAAATCATGCTCGATAATATAGGTTTTGTCTTCCTCAGAAATTTGCTGCAGTTGAGCTGCTGCGTTGGCAAAGTCAGCTAGACTCAGTGTTTGCACTGCAGCTCTCGTGCTTCTTTGTAAGTTTTTATCTATATTACTTTTGGTGAGCAACGCTAGAATTTGTTCAGTGCCAAAGATGTTTTCCAGCATGTCAATTTTTTTGAAAAACTGTGCAAACATCTGATCATCTAGGTGGGTTGGTGGCATCAAGTACGAGTGCAACAATGCTGAGACATACTCAGTGGAGTGAGAGTGCACCCAGGTTTGTGTGGAGGGACTTTCCAAGTAGATTGGCATTGTTTGGGAAGTAAGCAAAACGTTTCTTAGTTCACTGTCTAACTTCGCATACAGTTCAATGCTGCTACTATCATTACCAGCGTGTAAAGGGAAAAATAAGCCAAAGACTATACTTGGGACACAGTCTTTAGACAGACTAAAAATTTGTGCTATAAGTTCAGGACTAAGGAGTTTTGTGATTTGAGGATAGTACAGAAGAAACATTTCTCCATACTCCACAGAAAGTTTTTCAAAGAACCCTTCTACTCCAAGCTCTCTTGTTGCTGCAGCGAGGTTCTCCCAAATTGTGTTGCCTGTTCTACCTAGGAAACCAGTTTCGTAAATTCTGATGGTGTTAAGAAAATCTAGGAAATTTGGGTCACCTAGGTGTGAGTCTACGACATCACTACCGAAAGTATGTTTTGCTTCTGAGAGCATAGCATCCATCTTGCTAAAACCTTCGATAGACGTGAACATTTCAGCTTGAGCGTTCAGAATCACTTGTTGCACAAATGGTTTTCCATACAATTGCAAACTGAGGTCAACAATATCCTTTCTAGCCCAGAGTAGTCCCCAAGCTCTGTACTTTTTTCTAGAAGAATCTGGTTGCATCAAGAAGTCTGCAAGTGATTGTGTTCCGTCAAATACCGTATCAAGCAACTGTATTGCCTGCTCAAGACTTGATGGTGGGCTAGAAAAAATAGAAGATTCTTCAATCTTTTCCAGTGCGGTTAGGTATGTATTTGAGAATTCTTTTTTCAGTATTGCAAGTATAGAGGGAGTATGTTGATTGAAATCATCCAAGAATTGCTGCAAAAACTTATTCTTTAGGAGCGCAAGTTTTTCATCTGGAGGAAGAGAATGAAATGCTTTCCAATTTTCAGCTGAGTATTCAGAGTAAGCGGCAATACGATCAGAACTGTCCTTCACAAAGACACCTGGGGCAACCTCTATTGCTGCATCTTCTGTTTCGGGCACTTCTAATCGCGATGCCAGAAGTAACTTAGGGCAAGTTTCCAACATTTGAGAAAATTCCTTGGGTGAAAGTAGCGAGCGAACAGTCTGAACGGTGCTGGAACGCAGTGCGCCGTTGTTAAGTTTTTCTTTGGCCTTAGAATCAAAACGAATAGCCGTGTGCAATTTTTCAGATTCAGCGGCACTCAAAGTTTGAACTGTATCTAGAATGACTTGTATTGAAAGATCTTCAAAATTACTTTTTACTCCTTTCACATTGAGCTTTGTTATGCCACTGATCGCTTTAAACTCTGCTTGAGTTCTTGCGTGTTGCATTAATACAGCATACTTCTCCTCAATGGGGGCTTGGGCTTCAGGTGTTGGAAAGTACGCTTCCAGCATTTGATCAAAATTTTTCCGTAGCTCCTCTTTTGTTTTGAAGCCAGAAAGCAAAATAGCCTGCTGCAGAAACTCTTTTGACACCTGTCCGTTTGGGGCAATTGCTTTTGCTTTTTGGTACACAGCTTCAAGGTCGCCTGGAAACACAAGACGAGCTTTGAAGTATGGTTCAAGTGTGTCTATAAAGGATGGTATTTCCTGGTTGGCGGGTATTTCAGCCATGGAGGTGCTATCTTTATTTTGTGTCAGTGGAAGCTTATCATGAAAAAGTGGTGGGGAAAAAGTAGTAGGTGATTCACCTAAAGCAACCAACGGCTCACTCACCTTGCCAGTTGCTCGAGTACGGTGGTACAATAACAGCTTATGGAAATTAAAGCAGGCAATATCCGCAAAGGCATGTATGTCATGTTCAAAAATGACCCGTGTCTTGTCACAAGCACAAGTTTTATGAGTCCAGGTAAAGGCTCAGCTTTCATGCGTGCAAAATTCAGGAGTGTCCGTACAGGCAACACAGTTGAGTTCAACTACAAGTCCACAGAAAACCTTGAGCAACTAGATGTTTCCAGTCAGCAGATGCAGTTTTTATATATGGATGGTCAAGATGTTGTGCTAATGGATCCTCGTACCTATGATCAGGTTAGCATTCCCGTAGGTTTGCTGGACGGAAAAGAATTGCTTCTCACTGCTGAAGTCACGGTCTATGTCATGTTTTACAACGAGCTCCCGATAGGAATCAACTTTCCTCCAAAAGTAAAACTAGCAGTTGTTGAAGCTCAAGATGCGGCCGCTGGTAATACAGTCGGACAGGCTAAAAAGAGTGTGACTTTAGAGACTGGTCTGGTTGTCTACGCACCACTGTTTGTAAAAACTGGTGATACGTTAATCATAGACACTGAGACAAAATCCTACGTTTCTCGCGGCTAGTCTGACGTACGGTATACTACAAGAATGAAGTTTTTAATTGGTTCCTGCCTAGTGTTTTTGTTTAGTTTTGTTGTAATTGCCTTTACTTCACCAAACGGTGTGTTTGCTCAAACAACTCCATCATACTCAGTTGGGACGGTAAAAGATGTTGTAGAAGAAAATCGTACAGTTGTTGAGGAATCAGAGTTTTATGTGCAGCAGCTCCGTGTCCAGTTACAAGATGGCACTGAAGTATTTATTACAGCTGGTTCAGAGTTTCAACCGCTCCGACATGAGCAACTGCTCAAAAGTGGACAGCGAGTAATTATTGGTACGCAACAAATGGCTGATGGCGGACTGGAGTATGTCATAGCAGATGTCTATCGTTTGCCTACCTTGTTGTTTTTGACTGCTGCACTGTTTGCACTGGTCATTTGGATCGGCAGAACCAGAGGGTTAGCAGCATTACTAGGTATGGTGTTGAGTTTAGTCGTTTTGGTCAAAGGGATAGTTCCTGCCCTTTTAGCGGGCAATGATCCTGTGTTAGTTGCCATTGTAGGAAGTGTGTTCGTTGCTGCATTTACTATTTATTTGTCACACGGTTGGAGTCTCAAATCTCACATGGCATTCGGTTCGCTTGTGGCTACACTCCTTGCTGTGTTAGTGCTTTCCGTATCTAGTGTTCACGCAGCTCAGTTAGTTGGATTAGGTAGTGAAGAAGCATACTTTCTACAGTTTGGTCCAGCTGGTCAGGTAAACCTACAAGGGCTCTTGCTTGCGGGGATCATGTTGGGAGCACTGGGTGTACTAGATGATAGTATTGTTTCGCAAATTTCTGTAGTGAAGGAGCTAAAAGCTGCACAGCCGAAATTAAAGTTTGAGGATCTATACTGGCGTGGTTTGGAAGTTGGCCGGGATCACGTGGCGTCACTAGTGAATACTCTAGTGCTTGCCTATGCGGGTGCTAACTTACCCTTATTTTTGTTGTTTTACCTAAACACTCAGTCACCGATATGGGTTACGTTAAACAGTGACGTTATTGCAGAGGAGTTTATGCGGACAGTGATTGGCTCCATTGGACTGGTAGCAGCAGTACCGCTCACCACCGTGCTTGCTGCATTTGTGTTTACTAAGTGGGGAGTTGGATCAGAGGAAACTGCAGCAGCTCAGCGCGGCGTGCATAGACATTGATGTGTGGCCTAATTAAAAGTTGACATATCTGAGTGGCTAGTTTAAAATCCATTCTTGGTATGCATTGTATAAAAAACACCAATTATCGTAAGCAATCATTTATTACCATGCTTAAGGTGGTGGGTGTTTATGGTGCGTAGCAAAAAAAAGTAAAAATTTCGCCATAAACCCCGCCAAAAACAGGCGGGGTTTTTTGTTGCGAAGAAAGGCATGTATGGACATAGCATTGTCCGAGCGATCACAGGTGTACTTACGGGAGAAGGACTCTCAATACAAGGAAACATTTTGGAATGAGCTCAACTGGTTTTTATGTCAGTTGGACTATTACTTGCGGGATGCACTCCGCCGCAGCATTGAGATTGCAGAGTTGCAACTGTCAGATATTCTCTACAAAACATTTTTATTCTTCAGGACCGCACCTGTAAAAACAATACAGGAGGTTAGTGTACACCGCAGCGAGACAACTGTGTCAGAGTCTGAACTTGCCAATCTCGTTACTGAGATGTACCTGTGTGTTCCTAAGGATACAACAACAAATTTGTCAGTGTCGCAGTGTATAGGGAAGCTTAGGGGGCAATTTGCTTGATTAGTTTTATTGTTCGGCTGCTCGTGGCAAACTGGGTGGCCGAACAAAACAATTGCCCAGGCAAACTAGGAGTACCCAGGATAATTACGGTCTGCATGTGGCTGAAGCTGCTCACGAAGCTCTCTACTCTCAGTTACAGTTTGTGTAAGTTCATCTCTACTGACCGTTCCATCGAAAAAACCAATTACTAACTGAGGATAGTGGAGAGCAAGAAATCTAGCCTCAGCCTCAGTTATAAAATCAGGAGTGATCGTACTGTTGGCTGCTTCAATCTTTGCAAGCCGTGCAGCCATCTCGGTTTTTTTCATAGTCTTGTGAAAAACTAGAGCTACTGTTGCCCGTACTGCTCCATCATTTTCTGAGCATTCTCCATCATCGCGCTCATATCGGTGAAGGTGACATCGCTTGGTGGTGTAAATACCGCATCAGGTACTTCTGCAACTTGGCAATCGATCTCATACCCGTCAGCTAAGTACTCTTCCCTTGCAGTTTCTTCAGAAAAATCAGGAATACTTGGGGCTTGATTCTGAGCTTGTTGCACATCTTCAGGATCTGGTACTGGGAACTTAACCCCTTCTTTTGTTGTTTCATTCCAAGTGTAGACGTATGTGCCATCCATAAGCATAGAAGATGGTTCTGTACCAGCCTGGGTGTCAGAGGTTATACCTGTGACACTTACTTTATCTTTTTTGGCGTGATACAGGATTTGACTTGATCCATCTTTTTTGGTTAATGTACAAGATGCAGACCCGCCTGCTTGCAGTGCAGCAGCAACACCTGCATATGCATCAGGTTCTGTGTTGGTATTTGAAGTCTCACTTACTGGTTCTTGAACAGACTCAGAGGGTTTGGAAGTGCAAGCACTGAACACTATGGCACTGATAGTAAGTAGAGCAACTTGTTTGAGCATAAAATTTCCTATTCCACTACAAGTATTTGTGAGTACTATATCACAGTCTTTCGGGTGCAGAAAAGGATGGTCCTGTATCTAGTAACCAAGTTTTTCATTTACAAACAAAATTGTGATGCGACCAGGAGTAGGTTCTCGCTCTATGATCACCCACTTGTTAGTTGCGGATCCTACACCATAGGCTGCTTGGGCACGTTTGTCTTCCAGGGGAAGGACGTATTCTCGGATGCGTTGCATTGCACTATCCAGGCTTGGTGTAATTTTCTGAGTTCCCACAACAAGTATTAAATATTTGGCGGTAAATAGAAAGGCACCAACTCTACTTCCTGTAGCATCAACAGATACGATCTCACCTGTTTGTGCTATGGCATTTGCACTGGCCAAGAAGTACTCACTAGCATTTGCTTCACGGCGCAAGTCATTGCGTTTGCCCTCATCCTGCTCACTCCAGACATTTGCCTGAACATTTTTCCAGGGACTGCTCTCAGACTTTAGGAAGTCAGAGAAGCCAATCTCATCTAATGTAGTTGAAGAACCGGTCATTACTTCTGCTCCAGCTGGTATGTTGGCCTTAAGCCAATCAAGTGCTTCCGCTTTTGTGTCAACAACGGCCACTGTCATTCCTCGATCACGGAGTGACATAGCAGTTTTTTCTACAGTTTCTGTGGTAAGTGTTTGATCCCAATTTGTCATTATAGCCTTTCAGACTAAGTATTCCAGTCAGTATGCGGTATACTACAGTCTACACTATATAATGTGCAAGTATATACAAAAAAGTAAGTAGGTATGAAAAAAGTAACTGACACACAGCAACATGCACTCCAAATAAATCTTTGTCCCATGGTTGAGTCAATGCGGGTAATAGGTGGAAAATGGAAGTTGCTAATTGTGTACTATTTGCGTGACGGAGTGCGGCGTTTTTCGCAACTGCAAAAGAGTCTCCCTGATATAACAAGTAAAATGTTGACTCAGCAATTGAGGGAGTTAGAAGCAGATGGGGTGTTACAAAGAACTGTATACCCTGTAGTTCCGCCAAAAGTTGAGTATGCATTGAGTAAGAAGGGTGAAGCGTTACTTCCCATTCTGGCTGCACTGCATACTTGGGGTGAAACACCTAGCTAGGTATGGTGCTTCGGGGATTAGGTCTGCTACAATTACGGTATGTATATAATAAAACACAAATCACAGTTACTGAGCTTTCTGCTTCTTGCCTGTGTGCTTACTTACGGAATACTGGTGAATTCAGCCTTTCCCTACCTAGGATTTTCAGTTGCTGCAAGTATTCTTGCAACTACGATTTTTGCGCAAAAGAAACACAAGGATTTGTACATCAAATTACTGTATGCATGTAGCATGGTCCTGAGTGTTTGCATATTTTGGCGGGCTAATGAAGTACTCACATTTTTTAATGTAATAGCTGTGGTAGGTCTGACTTCTGTGTTAGCAATAGAGGATGATGATGACAAAATGCTCAGCATCGCTTCTATGCTTTTTTCTCCGCTGATTTTGCTTAGCCGCTCCCTGAGTACAAAGATAGAGTATGCAATAACTGTAAATCAAGAGAAGGTAGCAGGCTTTTTGCACCGACTCAAGTTTCAGGAATCATTTGTTTCTATAGTTGTAACTGCAATTGCACTTGCAGTCATCGTACCGTTATTAGCAGGTAGTAATCCATTCTTTAAAAACTTGGTGGATGAGACCTTTGCACTAGCAAATATCAGCCAGTTATTGGAGAAATTTTTTACACTCGAAATAACTAATTGGACATTTTTTCAGCTGGGCGTACTTGGTTTTCTGCTAATATTTTTGCCCAGAATGTTTGGATATCTTGCCAAGCAAGTCAAGAGCAAGTCTAGTTCGCCTGTTGTTGAGCATGTCATGTTGTTACCAAAGTTTGCCATAGCTGCCGTACTCGTTATCTTTTTTGCAACTCAAGTACAATTGTACTTCGCTTCAGATGCTCAGCTACTTGCTGTTGGTTCCACTCCCTCTGAGAGAACCAATGAAGTGTTTGGGCAACTGTCTGTTGTAGCAGGGGTAATTATTGGTTTGCTTCACTTTTTCCGTAGCTATAAATCACTTGATAAAAAAATAACCATGGTCTTGCTGATTGAGACCGTGTTCCTGACTGCTATTGCTTTCAGCAGTGTGTATCAGTATGCAGCCAACTTTGGTTTTACATTTAAGCGGTTGTGGGGACTAGGAGTAGTGTTTTGGTTACTTGCCGTGCTTGGGATTTATACTAATGTTTACATACGCCGAATGGCCAGTGGGCATTTCTTAAGAGCAGTACTTGTAGTATCTGCAGTAGCCTTGTTTTTAGCAAATGTAAGTAATTTTGATTACCTTATTGCTAACGTCTACCCGCCTAGGACAGGAGCTGGCACTGACTATGTGTACATGTTGAACTCAGTGTCTATGGATGCGGATGCATACCCCTTACTGCTAACGGCATTTGAAGATGAGGCAAAACGACAACAGGACCCAAGTGCAATCTCATTTGCTCTGTATAACAGAAATCGGGTTAACTTCAAAATTATTGAACTTCAGGAAAAGTATACAGACATAGACTTGAGAACATTAAATGTTGGTCAGTACAGAGCATACAAATCTGTTCAACAGTATGATGCGCAAGCTGATATTCAGAGGGTAGAGTTTCTGGGTTTAGGGATTACAGAAGAGTAAGTGCAGAACCACTGTGGTAGCATCTGCTATAATTTTTGCATGCTGCTAACCGATGTCTTTGAAAGACTGAAAAAATTCACCAATGGAGAACGTGTAGGACGGAGGGTGACACAACTGTTTATGTTGGCCCTAGACCCTCAGTATGAACATTTGATCCCATCAGTCAACCGAGTGCTCAACACAATTCAAGGATTAGAAGGGCAGTTGTTGCAGAGAAGTGAACTTGAGATGGTCACAGAAGGAAGAATACTCCCCGAGTTTGACTTAGCTGTGCGTAAATCAAGTGATGCAGAATGGGAGCAATTTAAAAGTAAACTCGCTATAGATCCATTTGTCGGAAAGGAATTGACAAGACTGTTCGCAGATGCAAGTGGATTAGTAAGAAATACAGGATTTGAAGATTGGGTGTTAGGCAATGATTCGCAGCCAATAGATCCAGAAACTAGTATGCATAAGGCTCAAATTTTGGGAAGCAAGGAACTGTAAGTTCGCAGTCACTTAAAAGATTAAGAGATTTTACCGCAATCGTTCTAACACGCCTTTTCGTTTCACAATGTTTTTGTAGTCCCACTGTATTTCTTTTGATTTCTGCAACCATCGAGCAAGATCTGCATTCTTGATTTGGTAAATAGCAGTGTAGTGAATTTCTGCAGCTTTGAAGCTACCTTCTGGGTGTAAATCAGGTTCTGTAAAAGATTGACCACTCCAAAACAGTAGCCGTACGCTGTTTTTTAGTTTGCTATAGCCAACGATTGGATTACCATCCAAAAACCAAACGGGATGCCCATGCCAAAGTTTGCTTTCAGCCTCGGGAAGTTCCGAATCAATGATTGTAGCTATGGTGTTACAGATAGCTGTGTCTGTTGGTGCTTGAGCATTGTTGTAGGCTTGAATGTCAGCGTGCATTATTTTCTCGTTGTAACATTTACTGTATTAAGACTGTACCACAAAATTTGTACATGATTTGCCTATTCTCAATCAGTTTAGAAATGCCTATAGTAACAGCCATAGATCACTTCTCAAGAAAAGACTGTAATGCAGGAAACACCAGTATCAAATAAAGAAGCGCAGAATGAAATTCTTGCCAAGCAGCGAGCAGAGATACTAGCAACTGATTTCAGGGAGTTTGACTACACGGAAGAAGAACTGGAACAGTTAGCAAAGTTTAAACAAGATTTTGCAGCAAGGGTTGCTGCTGCTCATGATTCGCCAATGGAGTTCCTGGAAAAAATTCAGAGTGAGGGAATTCAGGTAGTGTACAAATCTGCATACTTTGCGCGTCTAGAAACTTTGCTGCATGAGGGTGGTAAAACGGCAACAGCACTGTTTTTAACTCGCAGCATGATAGCCAATACAGTGGCCAGTATGGAAAAAAACGATGAGACTAACCATCCTTTTTACCGTGAGTTGCAAGCATGTCTTGGTATTGCTGATATGAAAGGAACAATATTCCTTCAAAAACGTCCCAACCAAAAAAGCATCTGGCATGAAGGTGCTCATGCAGTGCAGTTGTTACATAATTTTTTGCTAGATGGAAGTGATACTAGAACAAAACTCAGAAGAGAACTAGAAGTGAACCAGACCTTACTTCAGGTACATGCTGCTGGTTTACTTGCACAAGTTCCAAATGAGGGATACCAGGTCGTCAGTAAAAGCTATTTTGGTGAAGCAGTTTCGCTGCCTGCAAATGACATTAACCAAGAGGTTCAGTACTTCTTGGCAAACAAAGCTGAGTATATCCAGTACCTAAAATCAATTCAGTAAAATTCCCAATGTAACAGCAAGTAATCACGGAATTATCCATGTATGATTGTTTGTAGTTTCTTATGAATCTCAGGAGCACCCGCACAGATTGTAAAATTATCTTGTGCTTTAGTAAGGGGATTTGAGTAATCCATTGGTTTTCCCCAAAAGTCTGTTACTACTCCACCCGCTTCTTCAACAATTGGTTGCAGCGCAACATTGTCCCAAATTTTCGTTGTTTGGTTTAAGTAAGCACCATACTTTCCATCTGTGACGTGTGCCATATCATACGCACTATTGGTGGTGCGCAGATTGCGAATGTTTAAAATTATTCTACCCAGCTGTTGAACTTCTCTCTTGGTTCTGTCAGGATCCGCTTGGTGTCCATCAATACCATATGCAACTAATACAGATAATGGATCAGTAGCATCACAAACATGGATTGGTTCTCCGTTGCAGAATGCTCCACTTCCTTTTTCAGCGGCAAACAATTGATCAAAGGCTGGAAGCACAATTCCTCCAGCGATAGGTGTAGCGTTTTCTAATAGGCCAATCATGCAACCGTATGTTGGTAATCCTGCTGCAAAGTTGCTAGTTCCATCTATTGGGTCTACAACCCAGGTGTAACTGCTCTTTTTGTCAATTACTCCTGCTTCTTCGTCAATGATCGAGTGTTTTGGGAACTCTTTTTGAATCTGTTCGACAATATAGGTACCGATTGCGATATCAGTTTCTGTCAGGACTTGATTGTTGTCCCCTGATTTGGTTGTACTGGTTACTTTACCAAAGTTGGTGTTGGCAATTTTTGCTGCCTCGAGTAGTGTTCTGCTAATGAAGTCTTGAAATGTTGTAGTCATACTAGAATTTTATCTTAAGCTGCATGTTTTCTGTAGGCAATCTTGACCTTTTACCAGCGTGGTACTTTAATTCTCGCATTTCTGTCTGTCAGAATTTGTGTAGCAATCGTGTGCATCTCCTCGGTCAAGTTGAAGAATGCTAAATTCCGAACACTAAAGTTAAACCCTGGAGCAGTTCTCGTTCCTCGAGATCCAAACTGTAAGTTCACCCCAGTTTTTTCCTTAATAGCCTTGACAACTGCATCTGCGTCTCGCTCGTTACCAAACTCAACTATGAGATGTAAGTTTCGTTGTTGGGTTTCTTCTGATTCATTATTAATTTCTAGCATTGCGTTTCTTTTCCTCAAATAACTCTAGAATTGGTCTTTGTAAAAATTTGAGTGTTAGTCCATTTTCAAAGTGAAGCTTCAGGTGCGAGAATTCGTCCCTGCCCATAGAACTTGTATCCCAAGCAAGATCAGGATACTGTGCTATGTAATTCTCAAATGGCTGGTTTACTACAAATTCAGCATGTTGAAAATCTGATTTACACTTTTGACCTTCTTTGGGCTCGATTAGTTCCAGAGCAGGTACTGAGTAGTTTTTATATATCAGAGGTTCATCCAGCTTAATCACCGCAACTCGGCGATCACCTATTATTTCTTCACTCACTAGTTCGCCAAGTTCAGAAAACTCTGACAAGTGTTGTTCATAATCTTGCTTTGATGCTGCTTGGTAGGCAAGGTGGTCTAGTGAGAGTCCCGAAATGTCCAGCCCTGCATTTTGAATATGTTTAAAAAATAAGTTGAAAAATATTGTGTGGTTCATAGCATTTCCTGCAACTGATTGTACAGCGTCTCACTAACATGTATTGTGCCCGCGTTGAGGTTTTTCTGCCTCAATGTATATGATTGCTCACCTGGGTAGAAGATTTCATTCACATCTTTCATTTTCTTAGATTGCTTGAGTTTAGTGATTGCTAGTCCTGCATCTTTTTTGAACTCTTTTATTGGTCTGAAGGAAGCTGGGTCAATAAGTATGTAGAAGCTACCCCAACCACCTCCGACAGCACCACCAACCATAGAGCCTGTCAGAGCACCAGCCAGCATTTCAACCATAAATGCTATTCCTGAACCTTTGTGACCTCCAACTGGCAGTATGCCACCTTCCATGGCTCGGGCTGGATCTGTGGTGACTTGACCACTGCCATCAATAGCTACTCCATCCTTGATTTCTGTACCCTCATTCTTTGCCACCATCAGGTTGCCCCAGGTTGTCATGGATGAAGCCATGTCTAAAATTGCAGGCGATGTGTCAGTTGGGACACCAATAGTGAGAGGGTTTGTTCCCCAAATAGGTTCAGTTGATCCATGTGGCACCAGTCCGCCTGGTGAGTTATTAAAGCCAATGAAAATTAAATCATTCTCGGCCGCGATACGAGCATATGATCCAATGTATCCAGTAATCCCAAGATCTTTCAATCCGACCATTACTAAACCAGAAGTTTTTGCTTTTTTTATAGCAATATCTAAAGATTCGTAGCAGACAATAAAGCCAGGTTTATGTTTTCCGTCCAAGTAAAACTGCGTATCTGTATCTTTCAAGATCTCAAATGTACCATCCACAGTAACTTTGCCGCTATCGATTCCTTTTTTGAGATGTAAGATTCTAATCAGCCCGTGGCTTTTTTTACCAACAAGCTCGCCATCAATAATATTTTTGGTGATCAATGAAGAGTCATGTTCAGAAAAACCCATTTTTTGCAAGATTTTTGAGGAAAGATTTGTTGCAGCTGTTATTTTTATTTCCATAGCAGTACGCCTTATTTTGAGCTACTAGTATTTCGAGTGTTTCTCACTATAAAAACTCTTACTTTGGTTTTACCATACATTCCTGAAAAATTTGCTTCGTATTTTGAATCGTCTAGGTAAAAATCCGCTTCTACTAGTATGGGAATAAGGATACATTCTACATGGATACTCCTTGAGTATATATCTTTTAGACCCTCTATTTGCTTTGTGACATCTGCTTGAGTGCCCTTGTCCTTTATATGTTTCATCTCAATGAGTATTCGGTTATGCAGTAAACCAAAATCACAGATCTTATTTTGAGCATCAAATTTGACTGCGACTTCTTCTCTGCCTAAATCGGGTAGCCATGGTTTACAAACTAAAAAAAATAAGTTTTGAAAATCATACTCATTGTTTAAAGCGATTTGTGTGCCGCTTCCTCTTGTATTCAACTGATTTTTGTATTCCACCATTCTTTTGATAATCGCCTCAATAAACTCAGCAACTTGATCGGGATTTTCTCCAATAAAGGGAAGAACGGGAATGTGTTCTGCCTCTAAGATAGAAAAAAACTTTTGGACCGATGTACTCCATGTAGACGAAAAAGGCTCAACTGAAGTTAAAGCTGTGTACTCATACCCTACATTCATGGGTATCTCGAACTCCCAATCAATGTCTGCAGCAGTAAACCCAGATTTTCTTGACCAAAAATGGATTGCATCTAGTTTTTTCACAAGTTCATCAGTAGATGCTGCTACTACGAAACTTTCATTCATTGAGCTTGTAGCTTTCCCTCCTTCAACCAAGAACAAGTCTAATGCTGGGCAAGTAGTATGTGAAAACAGTCGCAAATCATTTGGTCTAATATGGTCATCTGTCAGGACAAGTAAATCAAGGTCTGATCTAAGACTCTTTGTTTTGTATGCTCTGGAGCCAAAAATATACAAATCTGTAATTGATGGAAATTTTTGTGCCAGCAGCTTTGTAATTTCTTGCAATGAAAATTTTTCTGTTGTCATGGCTTTAGATTTCTATTTCAATAATAAGCGGCAAATGATCAGATACATCGATTGTAGGACAAGACTGTTTAGTTACAACCAAATCCTGACTCACAAAAATCATATCAACAACAGCGGAAGCATATCCAGGAAATCTTCCTAAATCTTTTCTAGTTAGATTAAATGTAGTATCCAGTTCATCTTTAAAAATGTTTTTGAGATGTTTTTCGATACTCCTAATAGTCTGTGTGTTGGGCTTTACGTTAAAGTCACCTGCGAGAATTACTTTTTGCTTGTTTTTTACCTGCTCAAGAATTAGTTGACTCATTGTTAGTCTCTCCTCAGTATCCGTACCGTCCAGACCCCAGATTCCATGCAAATTACAAACAGTCAAAACTGAACTTCCAACTGATACTTCACAGCACTGCATATTTTTTGGGTGTTTAGAAAAATCTCCTCCAATTGGAACAGTGTCATACTCACCGTAAGGCACATTTAGGAAAACTGTTTCTTCTTTAGTTATTGGAAATTTTGAAAAAATTGCATTACCGATGTCAATTTTTCCTTCGGGATATCGTACCAGGATTTCAGGTGCAAAAAATTGAGAGTAATCGGGCAGTAACTCAGAGAGCACTTGCATTGATCTTAAATTCTTCGGAAGCCTAGGGTCACTCCCATTATTGACTTCCTGCAAAGCAATAATGTCGGGATTTTCCTCTTCTAAGAAAGTGCTGATGTTGTCGAACAATAAACCACCTTCATAAAGGTTCAGTGAAATAAACTTGACCTGCATGTGGCTATTGTATCAGTTTGTTCAAGGCTTTCTCTAAAAACTTTTTGTGAACTGTCGGTAGTTTTTCTTGCAATGCTTCCCCTTGAGACAACCACTTATACGAATCGTGTTCCCAACTTAATACAGGTATGGCATTTGGAGCTTGTGCAATATATCCAACCATTACTGTAAACTCACCATGTTCATTTATGAAAGACTCAAGGTGTACTGGTTCAATATGAGATACAGCTAGCTGTGTTTCTTCTGCAACTTCTCTGGATATGCCTTGCAGTGGGTCTTCGCCCAAATCTAGCCCACCTCCTGGAAAGTCCCATCCTCCAGGACGAGAACATTTGTCTGATCTTTTCAGAAAAAGAACTTCGCTTTTTTCGTTGAAGACAACTACCTTCTGGCCGATCTTTGCTAAAACTGGTGTGGTTTTAAAATTGGGATCAAAATCTGTCATTGAGTAATTGTAACAGGAAGTAATTGCCTCTGGTCATGTAAGCTACTCTTCAATAATAAGCACCTCACCATCATGGTATGCCTTAAACAGAATTTTGTTTTCAATGCAGTACTCAATTTCTTTGTCTGTGCTTGCCGATTCTTGATGATCTGATTTGTAATGTGGTTGAAAGACGAATGGTACAATTCCAAGTCCATCCCAAATTTGCTCTTGAATTTCTGGGTATGGAAAGTCTGTAGCGTCATCTGTAATTGCATATGGTTTGAGTGTTGGAGTTAAAACGCATACACCGGCACTGTAGCCAATGTACAGAAAGTCAGTTCGCTCAGCAGCAGCTTGCAACGCTGAGTCAAATCCTGATACTTTCATGGCTTGGCGTAAAACAAAGGTATTGCCACCACAAACATACACACCACCCAGTTCTGAGAGTTTTGCTTGCAGTTCCTCTTCCTTATTAAAGTAGTCTTTGAGGTCTAGTACTTCAACGGTTGCACCCAGTTTCCGCAAGTCGTTCATATCGTCATCACTCCTCACGCTTTTTCTTTCTTGATCTGCAGTTGTAAAGTCGTAGGCGTTGGGAACATATCCGAACTTCTGTGAGGTTCTAGCAATAAGCTTGCGTAGCTTTTCTAGTTCGTTTCCGAGTCTGTATGATGAGAGGTAGTAATTCATAAACTTCATCTTTTGGGGTTTTTCAAATGTTATCTATATTAGGTTCTACAATTCGATCATGAGTCATTTCATCGGTAAAATGCGGAGAGGCGCCTGTTTCATTCATATATACCCTTTTTTTTAATAATACTTGCAGTATAACTACCATAGCATAGCGAAAACCTTGATTCAATCTAAATGAATAAAAGCAACAACTCAGCAGTTACTCAAATTTGCTATACTCAAACTATGGAAGATATAACAAATGGTACTCTTATTTCAAAAGCAGCGTCTGTAATTAATGACAGAAAAATTGATGATTTTAACCATGTAGGACAAGTTGGAGCTGCGATACTTACCGCTACTGGCAATGTATATACTGGAGTATGCATTGATGCTGGTTCAGGAATGGGGTTTTGTGCTGAAGCAAGTGCAGTTGCTGCCATGGTTACAGCAGGTGAGACAAAGATTGAGAAAATTGTTGCCACTTGGAAGGATAGGGATACAGTGTATGTTGTTTCCCCATGCGGAAGATGCAGACAGTTTATCGCATGTATAGATGCTGGCAATACTGACACAGAGGTAATTCTTAGTAGCACTGATTCTGTACCGCTAAAAGACTTGCTTCCACACCCCAACGAATACAATAAGATGTAACGCATCAACCTGCACAGGCACCATTGGGTACTTCTTTTTCAGGTTGAGCCAGTACAGGCGTGATTTCATTTGAATAACCTATATCAAATAACATTCCTTCAGACATCTCTCCCTTTATCTTTTTTGGTTCAAGGTTTACAATAAATAACGCTTGTTTCCCTGCAACTTCAGCTTGTACATCTGCTCTCTCCTTTTTCATGCCGACCAGAATGGTTCTCTTGAATTCGCCAAAGTCTACGGATAAGCGGACAAGTTTGTCAGAACCCGCAACATCTTCAACCGTACTAATTTTCCCTACACGAATATCTAGCTTTTCAAAGTCTGAAAATGTTACTGTTGGTTTAATTGGAAGGTATTTCATATGGAGATGATTATACAGACTATTTAAATCGACCGACAAGGTTTCGTGATATACTTGAAAAAACGAATGGGAATGAAATCACAGAAACAGAATGTGTCAAATTTACTCACGAGATAGCAATTTTTGGCATAAGTAGTAATCAACACGAAAGGAAACTGTGCAATTAGAAACACGGCCAGGAGACAGGGTTGCTGAAGTCAGACGACTAACAAAAAAAGATAGGCAGCCTCCAAGTTCAGGTCAGTATATTGAGCCCGCAATCAATCCAGCTGAATGGTATGTTTTTGTTCCCACTCCAACTGACGCTGAGAGTTATTTACATGATCCCGAGATTAGCAAAGAACATAAGCAGCACTATATTTGGTTTTTTACCCTAGCGTCTGTTGCTGGCATCCCTAAAGATTTATCTGTTCCTGGTCACTGCTTAAGAGTGATACATACTGCGACCGAACATGGTTTGAGCTTTACTTATCATCAGGTATTAGCATTGTCTAAGCATCCTGATGAGATTGTTCGAGTAGCAATCCAGAATCATGTTGAGACCTTTCCTGAAGACTATGACATGGATGTTTTAAGACAACTTGGATTTGTTGAGGTAGGTCCAGAAGCAGAGAAAATTGAGGAGTAAACGAGATTTACCTATCCCCTTGCCTTGATGACATTTTCTATCTGCATTTGAGTTATTGAGTTCTAACTTTTCATGAGACATATAAAAAGTTAGAGTAAGGCTAGAGATCCACTCTTGAGGAAAATTATCCCTTTATTCACAGTATAGTTAACCTATTCAGGTTCAAACAGTGGCTAGTGTATTGGAGGTTGTTAGAAATCTTTATTATACAAATAATACTTATTTTATTTAGTTTGTTGGAGATCGTATTCAGATATAAGTCTGTATCCTAGTGAGAGCACCAATCTTTCTACTTCTGCTTTTTTTTGTTCAATAGTTAAACTTCTGTCATTTGCAAGATATTGAAGTGTTTCGTGATAGATTCTAATTAGAGCATCAGCTCGTTCTGGCGAGTATTCTTATGTGCTTTTTTCTCCAATTGGAACGAATCTACTAACATATTCCATGTTTTCTTTCATATTTTATGATACTTTTTTTATTGTACCACGATTATTATAATTTAATTTACATTGATTTATCAATCTTTTGGGTGGGATACGGGCGCTTGTTAGAAACCATTACGCCCAATATACTTAATGATCTTCAAAGTGCACAAGTTCAGAATTTTTAATTGAATCAGCAATAATTTGCTGAACTACTTCTTGAGTAAAAGGTTTGATTCCTGCAAGGCTTGTATTCCCTGCAATCATGTTGAAGTATAAAAAATCTATACTTTCACCAAAAGCCTTTTGCTCGTCGGGGCTTAGTGATGAATTAAGGTAGACAATCGACGCCATTAATAAATATGGATGAATTGGAATTGCATATGGTTCAGCTAAGTTTTTAACATCAAAATCAAAAACTGTATTTTTATTTCTACCCATTCCTAAAGCTAACTCTTTTGCAAAAAATCCAGCGAACCTCTCATGAACCATATCAGAATATAATGATTTCCAAGGTTCAGAAGTTGTATCATACTTAATTGGAAAATCATCAAGAAGTTTATCTGAGGTATCTTGAGATGATAATTTTTGTTCTAAATTATCACCACTTTTCCAGAGGGAATCAATAATATGTCCGTTTTCATGTCCTAACTTGTATGTAATTATTGCCTTTAACATATCAGGTGTAATCTCTTGCCCAAACTCTTCAGAAAGTAATATCGCAAATGAAACAGTAGTTTCGGGTGAAATATAAACGGTATAATCCTCAGCTGAAGATTCAAAACCTGCTTCTGCATTTCTAGTGGAAGTATGGTCGTAATTTACTTGGTCAAGATTAGCTTTAATTAAACCCGTGATCTTTGCATTAATTTCGCCATTTTCAACAATCTCTAAATTGCCAACAAGCCGATCAAGACCTCTTCTTGCAATTATAACTTCTTCTTTAAAATTGATACCATGTTCTTTGAATATCTGTTCTGCGATTTCGTGTTCTTCAAGATTATCTTTTTCAGTATGATTTCTTCTATTTTCTGAAATTTGGATCAAGTTTGACTTTATCTGATCTGCAACACTAACTAGAATTGAATTGATTTCGTCATCATTTGGTTCATCTTCTTCAAAAGCTAAACCTTGCAAATAGTCAGTAATACCTTCAAAAACAGGTGCAGTTGATCTAGTCCCTTCGGGTAAATAGGATCGAATCTGTTCAAAGTCAAAATAAATACGATTCAGGTAAATTTTATCAGATTACCTATTTCTAGTATTGAACAAATTCTCTAAGTTTAATTAACTGTATATGGAAACAGAATTAATGAAAAATGACTTAAAACCTTCGATGGGGTTAAGTCACTATTTCTAAAAAGTGGGTAGAATACGGGAGGGTGTTAGAAATTTATATCTATCGTATCTACCATATTAATAGCTTAGACAAAAATAATTTCTATCAGTTTTTAGTATTCTCTTGTGTTCATTTCTTTTAAGAAAATATCATCCAATATTCTTTTAAAAGTATCTTGATCTTCCTTGGACAATTGTTTGATTGCTCTTGTTAAATCTGGGACTTCTCTGCTGTCAATCCCGTGTTTTAAAGACATAGCTAAATTAAATTCAGCTACATCTGCATCGACTTTTTTTGTATTTTCCATAGATCCTTAACTATTAAGGGTCTTGTGACGTTTAAAGCATAGTGAGGTGCTAAAATAACGACAAGATCAAT
>CAZSJW010000008.1:0-63375 GCA_964607285.1 uncultured Pseudomonadales bacterium | reverse complement strand
GTCATGCTTGATCGCTTACGCAGTTCTGGTACAATGAACCTATGTCAGATGTAAACGTCAAAGCCTACAATGTTGTCTCCTTATCTACTCAAGATGATGAGGAAAAGGATGTGAAGAACCCAGCTGCAGTAGCCTTGGGGCGATTAGGCGGATTAAAAGGTGGAAAAATTCGAGCCCAAAATCTCAATTCTGAAAGAAGAAGTGAAATTGCACACATAGCTGCTAAAGCCCGATGGAAGAAAAACACTTAATATGAACAGTCTAGGAATCGCATTACATAAAATTGATGAAGTAGATTCTGAAGAGAATCGTCAAAAGTGGATTGAACACTATAAAGATAAATGGAAATGTGATGAAGTTCGTATATCAAAACCTGATGAATCTGGCACTGTTCAAATTCGTGAAATCCCTCGAATTGATATGAAGGAAACTTCAAATTCTTCAAATTGACCCACTACCGATCTTAAGAATTAGTTTCTAAAGTCGGTGTTTCGTAGTATGATATGACAAAGCATAATATTTCAGACAGGATAAGGTGTCGGAGAAAGATGATTAAAAGACTTATATAGAAAAATTAAAGGAAAATATGGCAGGAAGTAATAGAGAAATTAGTCAACAAGAATACTTTGAAAACAATAAAAAACGTCAAGCAGATGAGCAAAAATTTTTAGATGCAATAGAGAGAGGCAGCTTACCTGAATCAATGCGTGGTTTCGGCAGATGGCCTCAACCAGGAGAGTCAATTCCTGCAAGGCGTCGTGAGGATATAAATAAAGCATTGAAAATGTT
Organism: uncultured Pseudomonadales bacterium; assembly: GCA_964607285.1. Classification (GTDB taxonomy): domain Bacteria; phylum Patescibacteriota; class Microgenomatia; order UBA1400; family PJMF01; genus CAZBMX01. Next base: position 62,586 of record CAZSJW010000008.1, on the reverse strand, counting down.
AAACATAGTGCGATTTGATGATCCTGACGGCTTACTTGGTGCAGTATTGGGACGAGAAGGTCTCGATGTTGCCGTAACAATTGCTGGTCGTCCAACTAGATGGAAATATTGGGATGATGATGGTAGAGTTGCCAAAATAGTACAACTTTTTACCATTATGGATGAATCTCGTGAAGCTGAAATGAAAATTATTAACCAATTCAGATATGATGATACTGGTAGGCTTGTAGCAGCACTCGAAACCCGGCAAGTAGATGGAAAGCCAGATGAAATTTCAAGAAATCAATACGAATATGTAGATGGCTCAGGAGAATTTGTCACAATAAAATCTAAATTTCAAGATAATTCATGGGTTGTTATTGAGCAGCTTGACGAAGAATCTCGGCACAATAATGCTCACGCTGAAAGCGTGCAGAACTAAGTTTATCCTTTGTCCCGCAAATCCCCGACCGTGTTAAAGTTGTGGGAGTGGCTTCATAAGCTGTAAGAAAATAGTTTGCTCATCTTGTTAATCATGAAGAACTTTGTTACAATACACCCCTAGTAAAAACACCCGAGGTGCATCAGGCACTTAGTCCTGAGTTTTCTGTTTACCAGAAGACACTACCTGAGACACCTCATAACTCTGGCAAACCAGAGGAAAAACAAAGGACACTATGGCAGAAACATCTGCAACAACACCTGTACAAGTACCAGAGTTTGACCTCAGAGATCTTCTAGAGGCAGGATGTCATTTCGGACACCAAAAATCAAAGTGGAATCCACATATGGACGAGTGGATTTACATGGAAAAAGATGGCGTTCATATTTTTGACCTAGAAAAGACTGCACAACAACTCCAAGCAGCATACAAATATGCGTATGAACTTGGGAAAGCAGGCAAGACGCTCGTAGCTGTGGGCACTAAAAAGCAAGCTCGAGATATCATCAAGACTGCTGCCGCAGAAACGGGTGTGAATTACATAACTAGTCGATGGCTTGGTGGTCTTTTGACTAACTGGGATCAGGTAAAAAAATCTCTCAAACGAATGATAGACCTGGAGACTGGTCTCAAAACAGGAGGTTTTGATAAATATACTAAGTATGAACGCATGCAGTTCGAGAAAGAGGAGTTACGGTTAGCTCGCTTTTTTGAGGGTATTCGCACTCTTAGACAAGAGCCAGATTGTTTATTTATCATTGACCCAAAACGAGAAAAGATTGCCCTCAAAGAGGCAGTTAGTGAAAGTGTTCCTGTTTTAGCAATGGTTGACTCGAATACAGATCCTCGTGATGTTTTGATCCCAATTCCTGCAAACGATGATGCAGTCAAAAGCATTGAGTATGTTGTCAAAGCAGTCACCAGTGGGTATGCTGCAGGTAAGCAAGCAAAAAAGTAATTACTCTAAGTACAGGCTAGTTTGCTGAGTGCTAGCCACGTGTACAGTTCTCATTTGAGAAAGGAATATATGTCATCCGCAACTGATATCAAGAAACTTCGTGAAGAAACCGGTGCTGGTATTATGGACTGCAAAAAGGCTATGGAAGAAGCAAACGGTAACTACGAAAAAGCCAAGGAGCTAGTTCGTCAAAAAGGCATGCTGCGTGCTGAGAAAAAAGCAGACCGCGAAACAAAAGAAGGCTACATTGCCAGTTACACTCATGCTACCAACAAAATAGGTGTGCTAGTGGAAATCTTGTGTGAAACAGACTTTGTGGCACGCAACCCAGAGTTCCAAACTATGGCGCGCGATGTAGCTATGCACGTTGCAGCTATGAAGCCAGCAGACGTTGCTGACCTCCTCAGCCAAGAGTTCATCCGTGATGGTTCTAAAACAATTGAAGAATTGGTCAAGGAACTCAGTGGTAAGATTGGTGAGAAGTTTGTGATCAATCGCTTTGTGCGATTTGAGGTTGGCCAGGCGTAAGTTGTAATGCTTTTACTCTGTTGCAGGTCCAGAAAATTGCTCTTTTAGTTGTCGCAACCAAAGTGGTTGACCAATCCGAGTGAGTGGAATACCATCTGCAAAGAAACCTTTTTCATGTGCTTGCCGAACCGTCATTGAAGCATGTGGATTTTTCCACATGTACAAGCAGTATCCATATTTCTCTAATAGCTGTGCAAGGTCTGAAATGCGTGGAGTATCGTGCTGGCTATCATAGAATCTTGTAAGTTCATCGTACCTGCTAAATCCTTTTTTCATGGTGCTGATCGGCATATGTTTCTGCCCAAGCGTCTCCAGTTCTCATCACTGTCCCTACATAGACGGGACTATTTGAAACTTTTCCAGCACGATCTATTAAACCAACAAACTGGCTTCTTGCCTTTGGTTTGCCGTCGCTTTGATGAGGATCATCAAGCTCTTGTGCTAGTACTGCTTCAATCAGTCCATCATAGACTTTTTCTGATATGTGAAGAATGTTTGGTAACTGAGTGGGGTTTTTGGAAAAGGTATATTGAGAAGCTGCTCAAACAATGACTCAACAGATTTGATTTGAGTATCTGGCGAAGGTATAGTTTCTAGCATGACAATGTATGCATCGACATTTTACACAATTATCATGGCATCACCAAATGAGTAAAATCGATACTTGTGTGCAATTGCTTTCTGATATGCCTTGCCAAGCAGACTGCTTGAAAATGTCTTGAACGATTCATCTGTTTGTGGATAGCTAATAAATGCTCCGACTAACGTCAGAAGCGTAGACTCTGACAGGTGAAAATTTGTGATCATTTGATCAACGGCTTGGAATTTATATGGCGGATAGATAAAAATGCTAGTGTCTCCCGATTGTGCTGTAAAAAGTTGGTCACTGGTGGATTGAGCAGCTATGGTTTCAAGTGTACGCACACTTGTAGTGCCAACAGCTAGAATTTTTTTGCCAGCAGCTTTCGAGGTGGTAAGTGCTGCGGCGGTTTGTTCGTCCATTTCAAACCACTCAGCGTGCATGTGATGTTCGGTGATAGCCGCTGTCTTGACAGGCAGAAACGTTCCAAGTCCTACATGCAGTGTTAGATCATGAAATTCTATGCCCTTAGTGCGGAGCGCAAGCTCAACTTCAGGCGTAATGTGCAACCCCGCTGTGGGTGCAGCCACCGACCCTGGAGTGTGGGCGTAGGTGGTTTGGTATCGTATTGCTACTTCAGCACTAGTGTCATCAGCATTGATATATGGGGGTAGGGGAGTGTGACCGATTTGATCAAGGATTTTGAGCAGTTGTACACTCGATCTATTGAAGATAAGTGTTCGTGTGTAGTCGTCCTCAGCACCATACCCAGTGCATTCGGCTTGTAGTTCAGAATTGGGGAAGGAGAGCAAGGTGCCTGGTTTTATACCTGGTTTGGTTAAACAGTCCCAGGTTTCAGTTTCAACAGAGCTTGAGATTTTTTTGTTGAGTAGAATTTCTACGACGCTGCCAGTTGGTTTATGCCCAAATAGGCGAGCTTTGATGACTTTGCTATTGTTTCGAACAAGCACGGTATCACTATCCAAAAGCTCAGGCAGCTCAAAAAAAATATGGTGAGATAGCGATCCATCTCTGCGATCTACAACTAACAAGCGACTGTGGTCACGCTTGGGGGCGGGGGATTGAGCGATGAGTTCTGGGGGGAGGTGATAGTTGAAGTCTTTGGTGGTTAGCATAGTTTGGGTGCATTATATAATACGCACATGATAACTAGTTCTAAAATTTCATTTAACCTCGAGGAAATTTCACGGCATGGGCGTGCAGGAACCATAACCACACCCCACGGCAAAATCCAAACCCCAATTTTCATGCCAGTTGGCACAGCAGCTACTGTCAAGTCCTTGGACAACGCAGACCTAGAGACTACCAAAGCACAAATAATTCTTGGTAACACTTACCATCTTTATTTACGCCCTGGGACAGAGGTCCTCACAGAGCTTGGTGGTATGCACGGCATGATGGGGTGGAACAAGCCAATTCTTACGGACTCTGGGGGATTTCAAGTATTCTCTTTGGGTGCCCAACTGGGACAGCCAGGGAAACGAGCATTAGAAGTAGATGGACAGCAGCTTCAACCTGCAAAAATCACGGCTGATGGAGTCACGTTTACCTCGCACCTTGATGGCAGCAAACATCTTTTCACTCCAGAGAAGGCGATCGAGATTCAGCGGAGCATTGGTGCGGACATCATGATGACGTTTGATGAATGTTTGCCAGATAGTGCTCCACTGGAAACAGCAAGGGAGTCAGTGGATCGTACGCATCGGTGGGCGGCACAGTGTTTCAATTATTGGGAGGAGCAGGGGAGGCAAAGTGTGCACGGCAAGTATCAAGCACTATTTGGCATTATTCAGGGTGGATTGCATCAAGAACTAAGAGAGCACTCAGCAAGAATAATTGCTGGTATGAATTTTGATGGTATAGCAGTGGGTGGGGAGACTGTGGGGTACAACATGCCAGGGACAGCTGAGGTTATGGGTTGGATAGAGCAGTTGTTGCCACAAGACAAACCACGCTATGCCATGGGTTTAGGTAGCGATCCACAAGATGTTGTTACCGCAGTGCAACTTGGCTTCGATATGTTTGATTGCGTAAACCCTACACGGTTAGCTCGTAATGGTGCATTGTATGTTGGTGAGCTAGTGTCAGTGTCGGGCAAACTTGCGTTTGTGTCAGATTTCGACAAATCACGCCTGCGTATCGGTACCAGCAAGTATAAAACTGATCAATCTATCATCCAACCTGGCTGTGACTGCTATACTTGTCAATCTGGTTACTCGAGAGCTTACTTGCACCATTTGTATAAGTCAGCTGAATTGAGTTACTATAGATTAGCTTCAATTCATAATGTTCGGTGCATGATACGCTTAACTGAGCAACTTCGCACCGAGATTTTGCGTTGAATATAGAAACGCATTTGTATGAGACCTGCCCGTCCATCAGCCAGAAGAACAGTGTATCTGCGCATCTCCCCGAGAAAATCTGTGATAAATCGGCGATCTGTTCGTAGGTCTACGCGCAAACCTAAGCGATGGTGGGGCGTTCTAAAAGCATTTCTAACAGTTAGTGTAACGCTGCTTGTTCTTGGAGTAGGGATATGGTTGTTAGTTACCATAGTTGTTTTACCACACCTTGTTTTTACAAAACGTGATAGCCAAGTGATTGCGTATCTCTCGAAACATGATACTTCACAGGGTTGGTTATTACGTTTACAACCTAATTGGCGAGATTCTGAGATCCTGCGCTTGACCAACCTAGATACCGCATCTGGTATGTCTGAGAAGTTTTTGAGCTTGCAGCTCGGGCTCCTGGTGCATGAAGTTGTGCAAGTTGCTGTGAAAACGGATGCCGCAACCGTACAGTTGCCAGTTGAATCCATAGGACAACGAATTCTTAACACGCAAGACCAGCCTTTACGAAGGATTGAACAGCTTCGTATGGTGGCAAAAGAGCAGGTTGGTACACTACGAAGTATTTCTGGTAGTGAGTTCCGAGCAAAACCAGTTCTACCAATTGTAGATCCTGTGCTAGGTGCACGCTGCCCAGTTGCAGTCATGAATACGACTACAATAGCGGGTATGGCAGAAGAGTTGAGTGCAGTGCTGGAACGATCGGGAGTGTTAGTTGTCAGAACGGCATCGGGTAGGGAGGAAGTGCCTGCTACTAGATTGCGTATACATGCATCAATGCCCAGCGAATGTTTAGTTGTAGCTGATCAATTGCAGAACGCTTTTGGATTGGAAGTTCAAGAAACTAGTGAAGGATCTCAAATCGAGTTTGAACAGTACAGAGCAGAAATTCTTTTAGAATTAGGTAGCGATTGGCAAACGAAGATTTAGTCTTCAATAGATTGGTCAGTATCAATTTCATCCAACGATTTTTCATAATCTTGATCAGTTTCAACAATTTCGACAGGAATATCCTCATCCAGCAAAAAGCGATCGTCTATGTCAGCAATTGAGCTATGGTTGAGTTTGCCTGGAGGAAAAGAATGAATTTCCTGGTTCTTTTTGGAGCGATGTGATTCTTTGAGAAAGACACTACAAGCATTATTGGAACACGAGCGAATTATGCAAGTGTAGGTATTTCCCCAGTTTATAAGTTTGGTGAGTCTGAATGAAAGATCCTCAGGTAACGCGCCTACATACTGACCTACACACTCCACTGAAATGTATCTATTTTTAAGTTTAAGCTCACACTGTTGTCCAACAGATAGGCTATCAAGTACAGTTTTCCCTGCTAAGCGATGTAATTCGACAGTTTTAGTTTTACCTGGTTCTTCAATGAAATATTGTGTAGAAAAAGATACGTTCGCTGATCCATTACCCTTTAATCGCGCTAAGTTGCGTTTAGCAATCGGGTTAAGTTTTTCAATTTCCAAAACTTTGTTGAATGCTTCTCTAGCCGAATTTTTGTCTTGTAGTTGCAGATATGATACTCCAAGCCTATTGAGCGCACTGACGTCGTTAGGGTTTTGTTGCAGGAGTGTCAAATTAAACTCTACAGCTGATTGCCAGTCAGAACGCTTAGCAGCGGCAATGGCTAGTTGTTTAACTTGAATGAGGTTTGGAGTTTGTTGCATCGATACAATGTGCGCTATAACACGCTGTGGAAGGATACAATTGCAGTGCTTTCATGTCAAGCACAAGAAACTTATGGATGCATGAGAATCAACTCGAGGGTATAATGCAAGAGGACACTGAGGTATTGCAAGTAGTGTTTCGTTTATTCTCTGAAAGAAAGGTCACCATGTCAGGACACAGCAAGTGGAATAATATAAAAAACCGTAAAGGTGCTGCAGATACTAAACGGGCAAAAGTGTTCACGCAAATTGCTAAGCTGATTCGTGTAGCAGTCAAGGAAGGGCAGTCGGGAGATCCTAAAAGTAACCCATCACTGAGGCTGATGCTTGAAAAGGCTAGAGCTGCCAATATGCCAAAATTTAATATTGACAGGGCAATTGAGCGTGGTTTGGGCAAGACTGCAGCTGGCACTTCTATACAAGAGATCATCTACGAGGCATTTGGTCCTGGTGGTGTTGGCATGCTTATTATTGCCCACACGGATAATCCAAATCGTACCAGTTCTGAAATCAAGTTCATTCTTTCTCGCGGTGGAGGATCACTGGGAAGTCCTGGTAGCGCAATGTATCTATTCGAGAGGAATTCAGAGACTGGTGAGTTTAAAACAACGATGCCTATAGTGGTTGATGAGTCATCGATGCAGAAACTTCTAGATTTGATTACTTCTTTGGAAGACAATGAGGATATAGAGCAGGTGATCGTGGCAACAGAATTGCCCGAAGAAGCGGAGTCTGAGTAATGAGACGAAGAGAAAAATTTGTAGTAGCAGCAGTTTTACTTAGCGTGGGATTATTCGGAGTTCTCCAAGTTCCACTTGAATTACGCTACTTGGCTGTGGCTGCGTTTATGCTTGTGACCTATGGCGCAGCAACTTGGGCACTTGCCGATGACTTGCAAACACATGAACGTCTCACAGTTGTGCCTTTTCCAGCAGTATATGCTGGAGCGGTTAGTTTATTCTACTTCTTACTTCCTACCCACTTTTTAAGTCAGCTTGGCGTTTTAACCTTGTTTGGCGTAGGTATGTATGCGTTATTTTTGACTGCCAACATTTGGTCAGTTGCAAAGGGTAGAACAATACAGCTTGTTCATGCAGCGCATGCTGTGGGATTATTATTCACTTTATTGACTTCCTTGCTACTCACAAACACCATCTTTTCTTTACGATTACATGTTGTTTTTACTACACTTTTAGTAGCAATTTCACACAGTTTGTTAATCTTCATGTCGTTGTGGTCGGTACAGCTTGAAAATAAAATACCAAAGCATATTGTGGGTTTAGCGGCCGTGCTGACTCTAGTTGTTGCTGAGTTCACAATGGCTCTGAGTTTTTTTCCGTTTTCAGTGTGGTACAGCGCGTTGTTTGTGATGTCTATCTTGTATATCAGTTTGGGTATTTTGCAAAACTACCTTCGTGGCAGACTGTTTAGTCAAACTCTTACTGAGTATTCATTAGTTGCTCTCTTTGTGGTGATTTTGTTCGTCACGGTTTTCCCATATAAATAAAAGATTGATAAATCATGCTAATTTATATCTTCAACCAGGGGAGAATGGGGTAGTGTGGGTAGTTTTTGAGTATGATCAGTAGTGTATGCATATATTGATCACAATAGAATGAAAAAACGCACCATGTTACAAAAAAGCTAAAACGAGAGATGAAGTAATCAAATATTCAAACGGAAAAAAAATTTCTAAAGCGAAAAAGCAGAGGAGTATAAAAATTTTTTCAGAGTAGAGGGTGAAAAAAAATTTGAGACACCCAGGCATAGAAAAGAGGAGATGATATTGTTTGATGCATATAGGTAAGTGTGGATAACTATGAAAGTTATAGGACTTAAATTTAATAATTTAGCCTGGTGAAACCTGTGTAATAGAGAGTTTAGCAGGTATGTTGCAAGAATAAAGTTATTTAAACTACTCGAGTAGAACTGCCTATGTATCTGGTGATCACCTCTGGTGCAGAGTGCAGGCAGAAAATACCCGAAGACGTTTATTGAGCAAATGTCTTTAAAAATGACTCTCTGCGAGAGAGGTCAAAACAAGTTGCATAGGGTGTGGCAACAAGAGTGGTCGAGGTGAAGTAACTTGGTGATTGGTACAGAGCGTAGCGTGCTTTAAAAAAAATACTCTCGGACTTATTTTTTTTTGCTCTACTCCGACGGGTGAGTGGTTGGTGTCAGTTTGTATTATGTCGCACAATATTACTTTTGCGACATGCAATCGAGATTGCAGCCGCACTATTGTAAATTGTAGGTTTTGCTTGTACCTTATTTTTTGTGATATCTTTCTGTATGCCGCTCAGGTATCTCTAATTTGTCATGTTTGAACGAGTTCTTTCCCCACCTCGCCAGCTCTATATCATTTGTGAGTTTTAAGTTATTACATGCATCATTTCATCGATAGTCCTCACTACCTCATTTTTTGTAATGATGTAGTAGTCATCTTAGTAATTTGCAGCCGAATTTGGGGCACTCAGAGGCTCGATTTAGCCTGGTGTTTTGAGACGTTGTTTGAATGCTACATTCATAGAAGTTTGTGTGCGATTACCGACATTTGAGTCTTTGTGAATGTGTCAAAGTAAAGAACGTATGTATGCAGCTGTAGATTTTACAAAAAAGTGAAAATGCTGAATGCTGCGGCCAGTAGCTAGTCAAGCTTTCGCCTGATAATTTGACAATTACATGAACATGTCGCACAATTGATTTAGTTGTCTAGGCAACGCATGTCAGGTAGTGTCTTTTGTAAAGTTGTAGAGTAGAGCTAAACATATCAAAGTACATATATCTAAATCAAAGTATGTAAAAATATATTGATGTATAGCTGAAAAATATCTTATCTAAATATTAGCAGAGAAAATTATAGACTGCTAAAATCCCATAACTCTCTAATGACTGCTCCAACTTCACTTACTCTCCCCCGCCCCGCTTTAATAACATTTTTGGAACATTTAGAAGTTGAACGAAATGTTTCTAAACTTACCATACGTAACTACTCTCACTACCTACATCGCTTCTGTGATTGGTTCGAGAAACAAGGCCACACAAAGCTCTCTGAGCTTGATCAAGATGCTGTGCGAAAGTACCGTGTGTACCTCTCACGAGTCAGTGATGATCTTGGTAGAACGCTCTCAAAAAAGACGCAGTCATACTACATAATTGCTTTGCGTTCGTACCTCAAATTTTTAGTTAAAAATGACGTTGCTGTGTTACACCCTGAGAAGATAGATTTGCCTAAAGCCGAGTCTCGGCATATGGAGTTTTTACCCGTAGATAAAGTTGAGATTTTACTTGGCCAGCCTCTGTTATCATCTAAAACAGGGTTACGGGATAAGGCAATGCTGGAAGTGCTGTTCTCCACTGGTTTGCGTGTTTCTGAGTTGGTGGGATTAAATAGAGATCAAATTAATTTCGATACCAGAGAATTTGGAGTGATTGGTAAGGGACGCCGCCCTAGGGTCGTGTTTTTAAGTGACCGTGCAGTTTTATGGCTTGAGAGATGGTTGAACAGCCGTAAGGATCGGTGGAGACCTGTCTTTATTCGATTATCACGTGATGAGGCCCCAATTACTAGTGACGGTGAGGAAATGCGGCTTACCTCGCGGAGCGTGCAGCGAACCGTTGCAGCTTATTGCAAGAAAGCCCATTTACCGATACAGATAAGCCCCCATGGCTTGCGGCATAGTTTTGCAACTGATTTACTGGCAAACGGCGCGGGTTTGCGTGATGTGCAAGAGATGCTAGGACACAAAAGTGTGGCTACTACTCAGATTTATACACATGTGACTCGGCCACAGTTGCGAAAAATTCATGCGGAGCGGCATAGCAAATTGTAGATTAGTGACTTCGTTGATATTCAGATACTTGTTTTACAAAGTAGCCCAGAGCACCTCTTCGGTCGCAGTAGCCAATTACCTCTCTGATATGATCTCGGTATGAGGTACCAATGTGCTTTAAATTAATTGGTTGCCCTGCAACGGTAAGTGATTGTAGAAAAGGTTGTAGCTCTGTGTTAGTAGGAAATACTTTGGTAAGTTTTCTGCGGACTTGGCCATTGTAAGATGCGATCTGCTCGAACCGTGCAGGGTTACGCAAAAATACTAGGAGCAGATCTTGGCTGGTTTTTCTGATAACCTCAGTGAGTCTAACTGATGGGTCATTACCAAGTAGGTCCTCGTATATGATAGATAGATCTTGGCAGAGATCTTGCAGATTTGCTTCAAAATCACCTTCGTTCAATTTCTCTGAAAGCTTCAGGTAGAGTGCGGATTGTGAATGCTCTATGTCTTCTGGATTATCGATCGCAGGGTTGTTGATTTTTGCAATAAGCTCGGCAAGTAGGTTATGCCTAAAGCAGTACGCGACTATCTCTCTGTGAATACTTGAAAGAGGTAAGTCTAATGACACAAACTCTAGGGCTGCAAACTCCTTTATGCCAAAATTGTGTAAATAAGTAAAAACTCGTGTGTCAGCTAGAGTTTTCAGTTTTTCTCTGAGTAACCTACGCGCTACGCCCAGGCCAGAAACTTTCTCTTCAAAGCTAGACGGATCTTCAACAAATAACTGGACTTGTGGAATTGTGTTTGGAAATTTAGTCATCAGCTGTATTAACTTGGCCAGTGTGTTTGATCCTGTTACTTCACCGATGTTTACTCCAAGATCTTGGCAAAGATTTGCAAACTTTTCAGTGCTTGGTTCACGTTGGGCATCTTTAGAAAACGTTTCGATGACACGGTTGGCTAGAGCTTCAAGTTTTTGTATTTTTTCTGCATGCTCCTCATAGGCATTTTGCTGGTGTACTTTTAACTCAATAAGAGCAAGTTTGATTTTTGGCAATCTGTTTTCTAGAGAGAACAGTGTAATAACCGCTATGATTTTATCGCGCTTGTCAGTTGGTAGGGAAGAAAGTTCATCCTTAGGCAGTTTAAGATAAGTACTTAAAAAAGCATCTAACTCTGCTGCAGTGAATTGAAAATAAAGGGTGTCAAACAGTTGAAAACGCAGGTCAGTTCTAGACTCCTCATGTTCTCTGGTCAGCCTAACTAGATTAGCTGGGGGAACGTCAAACTTGTGTGGTCTTTTTACAATCAAGTAGCGAATAAGGTAACTGAGCACACCATGCATGCTTGCTTGCATACATAACAGTATCAATGGTATTTTCGACATGCATTTGATTTGCAGGGTTTAGCGTGTGGGGGAATCTCATCTCGAAGTTCAACTGGATGAGCTCATGCCGATCAAATGTTTGATGAATAACTCGTACAAGTAATTGTTCCTGAGCTGAAAGTGATTCGTATCGTTTGTAGTGAGTTGTATCTACTATTGCAAGCAAGTCAGAAATATCTTCAGGTGGATTAGTCAGTATGTGTTCCATGAGAATAATCGTACCATACTTGGCCGTAGTATAAGTCTAGCGTATAATACGAGTTTGTCCCTGAAACAAGGGCCGGTAGCTCAGTTGGCTAGAGCGCCTGCATGGCATGCAGGAGGTCAGGGGTTCGAGCCCCCTTCGGTCCACAAATTATTGTTGTTTATAACCCTTTTGAAAATTCAGCTCTCTCAAATAACCACTTGACCCTAAAACCTTAGGGTGAAAAGTGGGTATGGGAGAGGCATCACCTGAAAGTAGTGGGCGAAATTTGTCCATGACAAGGAGAAAAAGGTCATCACTTTTTCCATGCGTGCGTGCCTCAGTTATCAGCTCGATAGCATATTTAGCTTTCAATTCATCACTTGTGCCCTCTTGGACAGGCAGCTCTAGTCCCAGAGATTCTGCAAGTGTTTGAGGGCTATCGGGCTCTCCATAAAAAGTTACCAAGTATGCGGTTATGCGGGCGACATATTCAGTATTCCAGATTTTGCTACCAATATCATCGGGTAATAACCACTGTATATTACCACTGAGCTCAGTTATTCTGCGTCTCAATGTTTCGTTGACTTTAAGTAAGTCGACGATCTGTTGTTCCTCTGGAGAACGGAGAGTTCCCATCTCAGTTCGAATATATCCTTGTTTTAATTTCTCCTCCGGAGAAAGGTGGGTTGCATCGAGTTGAGCTGTTGGAGTAACTGCTTGTTCTAGTTTTTTTATTGTAGCATACCCATCCGCTACGCTAACTGGTACGGATTGCTTGTTGAGCGGCTACTTGTCGGTCCACATCAATTTATGGTGTAGGAATCAAATCTTTCGCTGCTTGCATCAGCATAGTGATAGTAGGTTTGTGCAATGGAGCAAAATATGAAGCGTTTCCACTAGCGCTACCTGAGACCATGATCGCGACTCCTTTACCATCACTCGTGACAGCAAGGCTGCCACTTGCTCCTCCTGAGAAATTTTGAGCTGTACCAAGTAGTGGTATGCTTTGGTTATTATTCTCAAATGTCACTGGAAAAGCTGTAAAGCTTGTGGGAAAACTGGTTTGACTAGCAGCTGCGTCCGGAAAAGACAGAGTGTGTAGCTGTTGTTCTACCGTTCCTGGTGTCCAAGAATTTACCAAATTTTCCATTGAAAAAACGCGATGTGGCCAATCAGATATGCGAACTGCAAGTATGCCAAATTCATGCAAGCTCGTTTGTTCGGGTGGAGTACTTGCATACCCAACCTGAAATTGGCCCCACTGCACATCAAAGGAATCATGAGGTCTGGAAAATGAGAATCCGTATTGAGAACCGAGGCCTGACACCTCCATGCCTTGGACAACATGACCGGCAGTCAGCAAGTACAAAATGCCGTTTGAATACTCCAGAGCAGTTGCAGAACCACTCGCATTAAGACACCTTACCATTCCTGCAGTGTCGAACAGAAGACGAGGGATTTTTTCAATCTCCACTTGATACTGTTCGGGAGATTGGGCTGTTGTTGTAGCAGCAACTTGTGTCGCGTTGATATCTACATCTTGTTCGGGTGGAATCGTGGCGGCATTCGGATCTGGTTTGTACTCGGGTAAAAATGGTGCGCAAGCTGCAGTAACTGCTGTGCCAAATCCCCACGCCGCAGCCCACTTAAGAAAACCTCTTCGATTTACTCTCTGTGGCACGCCCTTTGTCTCATTCATACATATAAACTATAACACTCATTGTTCGGATCTACTCCTCCCCTTCAACCTTCTTAAACGTCAATGCCACAGCCACAACGTTATCCGAGGACTTGAGGCGCATCAGAATCACCCCTTGGGTAGGTCTGGTGAGCACAGGAATAGATTGCTTGTTGAGCGGCAACTTGATAGTTTGGCCTTCTTTGGAAGTAATCACGATTTCTTTATGCTCCGCAGTAATGACTTTGAGTGCAACTGCCACTGGACCAGTTCGCTTGGTGATATCCGAAACCTTGACTCCCATGCCTGAGCGTTTCTGAACAGGGTATTGATCGAGCGCAGTTCGTTTACCCAAGCCTTTTTCGGTGACCACTAGGAGTTGGCGGTGTTCGACTGCACCTTCGCCCAAATCTTCTGGGGTGAGTGCCTCGAAACCAACCACGAAGTCGGCTTTGCCGAGGGTTATTCCCTTGACGCCTTTAGTGTCTCGGTTGGAAGACTTGACTTCTTTTTCGGTGAAGCGAATTGACTTGCCCAAGTGCGTGATGATCATGATGTCGTCACTACCTGAGGTCAGTTTGCTGCCCACCAATTGATCGCCGTCATTAAGGGTCATGGCGATGATGCCGTTTTGGCGGATGTTCTCGAAGAGTTTGACTGCTGTTTTCTTGATAAGTCCCTTGTGAGTTACCAAGACGATGAATTTGTCGCTATCGGTTTTCTCGTCAACGACTAGGATAGCTTGTACAGTTTCGTCTTGTGACAAGTTGATCAGGTTGACCATGGCTGTGCCCTTGGCCTGTCTAGAACTTTCGGGAATTTCGAAGGCTTTGAGTTTGAAGACTTTGCCCAAGTTGGTGAAGACCAGGAGCGTATCGTGTGTTTGGACGGTGAGAAGGGATTTAACCATGTCCTCTTCCTTCATCTTGACGCCGACGCTGCCTTTGCCTCCCCTGCTCTGCGAACGGAATGCGTCTGGGTGTAGGCGCTTGATGTAGCCGGTTTCTGTGAGGGTGATGACTGCTTCTTCGTTAGGAATGAGGTCTTCTTCGCTGAACTCGCCGATTTTGCCTTTAATGAGCTTAGTGCGGCGGTTGTCGCCGTAGTCGGTGATGAGCTGTTTGACTTCGGACTCAATTACCTCGAGTACAGCCTTTGGCGTGCTGAGGAGAATGATCAAGTGCTCCATGGTGTCTCGAACGGTTTTGTACTCTTCTTCGATCTTGAGGCGCTCGAGGGCAGCTAGGCGTTTGAGCTGCATTTCCAGGATAGCGGTTGACTGAACTTCAGACAGCTTGAACTTACTCATCAAAGCTGCGCGTGCGGTGTCCGAGTCTGGAGACTTGCGGATGGTGGCGATGACTTCGTCTAAATTGGCAAGTGCGATGAGCAGTCCTTCCAGGATGTGGGCACGTTGCCGGGCTTCGGAAAGTTCATACTGACTTCGGCGCACCACCATGATTTGGCGATGTCCGAGCCACTCCATCAAGATTTGCTTGATGTGCATGAGTTGTGGCGTGCCTTCGCTGGTGAGGGCGACCATGTTCATGGAGAAGCTGGTTTGCAGTTCTGTGTATTTGTAGAGTTTGTTGAGGACGACTTTTGGCTTGGCATCACGCTTGAGTTCGATCGTGATCTGCATTCCTTTACGGTCTGAGTCGTCATTGAGGTCACGGATGCCGACGATTTTTTTATCTCGTACCAGATCTGCTATCTTCATGAGGAGGCGTGCTTTGTTGACCTGGTATGGCAGTTCGGTGACGAGGATCTGGAAGCCACCTTTTTTGGTTTCCACGATGTCCGTTTTGGCTCGGATGACCACTCTGCCTCGTCCGGTGCGATAGCTTTCGACAATTTGTTTGTAGTCGTAGATGATGCCACCGGTTGGGAAGTCGGGACCCTGGATGTGGGTCATGATTTCGTCAATGGTAATTGGTGACTGGAACTCACCTGCCAAGGTTTTTTGGTCAGTGGTAAGGAGCATGTCTATGGTTGCGTTGAGTTCTTCGATGCCTTTCTGATCGATGGTTTTGGTGTCAGTGCGCTTGGGTAAGTTGAGCTCAACTCCCACTGGTCTTGTAGCACTCCCCTGCTCTATTGTTGCAATCAGGGCGTTACAGACTTCGGTTAAGTTATGGGTTGGGATTTTAGTAGCCATACCGACCGCAATACCTTCTGCTCCCATGAGGAGTAAGTTTGGTAACTTTGCTGGCAAGACTGTTGGTTCTTGGAGAGATCCATCGAAATTATTGATGAACGGCACTGTTTCTTTGTCGAGATCTACTAGAAGTTCGCGGGTAATTTTTGCTAGTCTAGCCTCGGTGTACCGCATAGCTGCAGGACTATCACCGTCGACCGAACCAAAGTTACCCTGGCCATCTACCAGCATGTATCGCATGGCAAAATCTTGTGCCAATCGAACCAACGCCATGTATACGGAAGAGTCACCGTGTGGGTGATACTTACCGAGCACGTCTCCAACAATACGAGCGGACTTTTTGTAACTGCTTGAGTGGTGAATACCACTTTTGTACATCGAGTACAAAATGCGGCGATGCACTGGCTTGAGACCGTCACGAACGTCAGGCAACGCACGAGAAACGATAACGCTCATGGCGTAATCAAGATAGCTTTTTTCCATTTCTACCCGAATGCTCTGGTAGCGGATTTTGCCGTAGGCGGATTCCTGGACCGTGCCGATAAGGGCAGCGGCTTCGGACATGGCGGTGGAGCGTTCGGTTGGGGCTGCGACTGCTTGCTCGGGGGTTGGCTCGGTTTCTGGCTCGAGTTCTTCTGGTGGTGTGGTGTCGTTGTCGGTCATTAATTTTGTTTAGATGATAATTTAGAGTTGCTCACTATCGTATTTTGGAATCTAAAAATGAACTGAGTACCTCTTTAATTAGTCTTTCAGCAGTTAAGTCCTCTTCAACATAAGCGCGAAGAATTAGATAAAACTTTGCTCGTTCAGTTGGAGTTGCATTCGATCCAAGAAGACCCGTAACAATTTCCATGCCAATACTACCAAGATATTTATATCTTTCGCCCGTCCCCTTTAATAGTAATAGACTTATAAGATGATGGGCACGTTGATCTGGTGTCAATTCAGCACTGATTCTTTTTTGATTTCCTCGTTCAACCGATAGATGCTTTTGATATTCTCGCAATTGTTCATCTTGCATAAATTTCTCCTAATAATTTGTACTTTTTACTTTGCGCGTTTCTGTGCCGCCGCAATTACTTCCATAGCAGCGTCAATGCCCTTCCACTCTTTGAGCTTGACCCACTTGCCTTCTTCTAAGTCTTTGTAATGCTCGAAAAAGTGACGGATAGATTTTTTACGGATTTCTGGGACATCATCCAGGCTGCTCCAGGCACCGCAGATTGGATCTATCTTGGTTTTGGCAGGGACGCAGACGATCTTGTGGTCTATGCCCTCTTCGTCTTCCATCTCGAGGAGGCCGATGACTTTGCACTTGACGACTACGTTTGGGACGACTTGCTCGGACATGAACACCAATGCATCGAGCGCATCGCCGTCTTCGCCGTGGGTGTCGTGGATGAGGCCGTAGTTGACGGGGTAGCTCATGGCTGTTGGCATGAGGCGGTCAACACACATCTCGCCGGTTTCTTCGTCGAGTTCGTACTTTACTCGAGATCCTTCGGGGATTTCGATTAGGACTTTTAGGGTTGTGTCGCTCATAGTACCTTTCTTTTTTTTGCTTTATGTTGTGGTTTTTTTAGTTTAAGTAGTATGGTTAGTAGTTGAGTTTTAGTGTCTGTATCCTCATTGTAAAGTTGTAAAACATTATAATAATTACTCAGTATCGTTGCCAATATTGCAGAAACTTTTGTGTTTTCAGACTTATACAGAACTTTGCCTTTACTAACTGTCATTCTTTCATACACATGTTGCAACAACTTCACTTCCTGTTCTGTTAATACAGATTTAATTTCAGTCTCTACTTTTTCTGTCTTATGTTGCAATTGAGCATACACCTCAAGAGCTAGTTCACTACTATGTTCAATCATACCTACACATCCAATTCCGCCAACTTGGCGTGCGTTTGTATAAATCGCTTGCGTGGTGCGACATCGTCGCCCATGAGCGTGCTGAAGGTGGTGTCTGCCCTGTCGGCATCACCGATGGTGATGCGCTTCAGCATACGGGTTTTTGGATTCATAGTGGTGTCCCAGAGCTGTTCGGGGTTCATTTCTCCCAGACCTTTGTAGCGTTGGATGCCGATGACGGCTTTGGGGTTTTCGGCTTTGATTTTGTTGACGACTTCATCCCGTTCATCATCACTGTATGCGTACACTTCTGTTTTTCCGCTTGAGATTTTGAAGAGTGGCGGCATAGCTACATATAGGAAGCCGCGCTCTACTATTTCTGGTAAGTGGCGGAAGAAAAAGGTCAGACCAAGTGTTGTGATATGCTCGCCGTCTACGTCAGCGTCATTCATGAGGATGATGCGGTGGTAACGGAGTTTTTTCTCATCAAAGGTTTCACCAATGCCTGCTCCCAGGGCAATGACTAGGTTTTTTAATTCTTCAAAGGCTACGATTTTGTCTAATCGGGCACGTTCGGTGTTTAGGATTTTGCCGCGCAGTGGGAAGATTGCTTGGAACTTTCGGTCGCGACCTTGCTTTGCACTGTTGTGGACGAAAACGCCACTTGCTAAGGCGAAATTGTGTGTACCTGGGACTTCGATGTCGTAGACGTCGATTTTTTCCGTAAGTGGGCTAATCATTGTAATGGTTTTTGCGTTACTTCGAGACATCAATTGATCGCTAGGTGCGAGATCAGCCGCTTGTTTGAAACTCATATCACTCAACATAAATTTATGATCTGGAGTACAAGTGATTATTTCTCCTGAATCAAGTGTAACTGCAATCACCTCAACCTGTTGTTTGGTCACACGAGGATGCTCAATTTTTCCAGAACCAATAGTTCCATCCGCAGCAACCGTGTAGCAAAGATGCTCCCTACCCTGCTTCTGCTCTTCAATCAATTCCAAAAAGCTCAAATTGCGACCATCAACCAATGCAACTTTGGTATCACCAGAAAAACACCCACCTGCTGAGTCACCCTCGACGATATAAATCTCCGACTCCGCTGCAACCTTACTCTGACAGTCCGCCAACTTTCCAGGCAGCGAACTTCCTTCCAATACACCCTTTCGGATTACTGCATCCTTTGCAGCACGGGCAGCCATGCGGGCACGAGCCGAAAGCATAATTTTGTCGATGATTGCTCGCCCAGCTTTTGGGTTTTCCTCAAGGAAAGTGGTTAGACCGTCTTTGAAAATTTGGTAAACCGCTGGCTGTGCTTCTGCGTTGTTCAATTTAGTTTTCGTCTGCGACTCAAACTGTAAATCATTAGAGGGCATCTTCACAAAAATAACGGCTGCCAACCCTTCTCGGAGGTCATCCGTTGTGAATCCCTCTTTTTCCTTGATGAGACTATATTTATCGCCATAATCACGCAGCACTCGAGCAAGAGCCATGCGAAAACCGTTAACGTGCGTCCCACCATCCGGGGTGTGAATAACGTTGACGTAAGATTCCAGGCGCTCTTTGTATGAGTCGTTAAACTGCATAGCAATTTCGAGGGCAATTTTTTTGCCAGAGTTTGGATCAGTCCAGGTGTTTTCCACGTACATCACGTCATGGAGCGGCTTGCGACTCATGTTGATGTGTTCGACCAGCGATCTAATACCACTCTCGAAATAGTAGTGCTGGGTTGTACCCTCTACTTCATCATGGAGCTCAAAGTAAATACCTGCCATGAGGTAGGCTCGGTCTTTGATAATCGAGATTAGTGTTTTGTGGACGTACTGGGTGGTGGAAAAAATTGTGGGGTCGGGAATGAAGCTTAAAAGTGTGCCTGTTTCGGCGCCGATCAGTCTTGGGGACTCGACTGGAAACAGCTCGGCAAACTCTTTTTCTGAGATTTTTTTGACTGAAAAGAGCGGCTTACCTTGGTGATGTGCCTGGTAGTGGTATGCTTTGCCTCGTTTGACGACCACTTGCAAGAGCGTAGATAGCGCATTAACAGCGGAAGATCCCACACCGTGCAGACCACCCGATGCCTGGTAGGCAGTTTCTTCAAACTTTCCACCAGCGTGGAGTTTTGTCAAAACTACCTCAAGTGCAGACACACCACTTTCGTGCATATCTACTGGAATTCCGCGGCCATTATCGACAACAGTGATTACATCGTGACCTGTTAAATCGGACTCAACCAGTTTTTGTTGTGCAGGACGGGCGGTGGTGCGGAATAGCTGGATGCGTTTGCCGTAACCAGCAATCGCTTCGTCCACTGCATTATCCAAAATCTCTTTTGCTAGATGGTGGAGACCTCGACCATCGGTCGAACCAATATACATTCCTGGGCGTTTGCGAACAGGTTCCAGGCCTTCTAAGACCTTGATTTGAGATGCTTGATATTGATTTGTGACGGTTGTTGCCATAGCTTGACTTTAGAAAAGCGCTTCAAAGGTGCCAAAATCGGCAGATTTCACGCGAGGGTTAAGTTATACCACATATGATCGGTTTGGGAAATGGGAAGTGTAAGAAGAAATTTTTGCATAGCCAATTAGAATGAGATCTTTGATAGAATCAAAGCATGAATGGGGAATTGAACATTGCCAATGAAAGTGTGCCGAGAGATGTCATTCAGGACTTGCTTACAAAATACCTTCCAGATCTGGATGCCACCACCCGACTGCGAGTGGCGACAGAACTGGTGCAGCTGCATGCTGCACGAGAAGGTAGATCTGGCATGGAGCGAAAACTTTCTGAGGTTAAAGTGGAATTCGGCGAAATTTCAATCGTTAATGTGGGAGAACTCACCAAGCAGTGTGCTGAAGAACTTTTTGCAAAAGTACCTGATTCATTTTCTGTTGGGGATATAGGCTTTAACATTGATCTAGACCCATTTGTCGCACCTTTCTATTCATCCAGTGATAAACCTGTGGAAAAAAAAGTCCCTGGTAAAGTATTGTTTCAGTCAAAAAAACTTGGTCTAAAAGGTGAAATTTTGTTAGGTTGGAAAGGATCCAACCTTACGGTACTATCAGCAGAGCTTACTCAAAATAGCAATTTGACTAATTTTTTGTATGACGATCCTGACGGCACAACACAACTGATACAACAAGCTGTTGAAGGCCTAGGTGTAGAACTAAAAAAGTATAGTGTTGCAGAAGAAGACGAACAAAAAGAAGTGTTAACTGAGCACGCTTGGCAATACGCGCTCTCAGAGATTCGAGCCCCCATCCATGCTAGTAACGAGCGAAATGCAGCAGAGAAAAAACGGCAAGAAGCTATTTTTGCCGAGTATCTGGCTAAAGCAGAAGAGTACTATGCATTTTTTCTTGAATGTCTTCAAGAAGAGCGTCCTACTCTTTTAACAGATTCAGAGCAAAGTGGCGAGTCAGAATCAGAATTTTGGGATACGGAAAAGTGGAAACAGCTGCATCCTCAAATGCGACAGAATTGTTTAAATCTAGTAGCGACTGTAATTAAACTGCATCCAAGTCTAGATATTCATGATCAAGAATTACGGAGTTTTGTCAAGCAATTTATTGCCCGCGTTCAGATTGGACACAATAGGACCGAAAAATTTGGGAATCAAGTTGGGAAGCCGCGACTTATTTCTGGTGGTAAATCTAGAGAGCTTATCTCTTTACTAGGCTTGCAGGAAGATGTGGTCTATTTGCCTTGTGCAGTCCTTGATCCAGAAAGTGAATCAGGAAAACAAGTAGGCACTGGTTGGTCAGGTGATACTTGCTATGTATTTGATTTAGAAAAGTTGGCGGCACGTACTTTGGTTATGGTTGGGGACATAGATCAGCCCTCACACAATGCAGCTGTATCAGAGAGAATTATGACACTTGCAGATTCACTACTTCCTTCTGCGATTTTTTCCTATTTGCACGAGATTAAGAGAGGTAGTAAAGGCGAGAAGGAGTATAACGAGGTTGTTGTGTTGGGTGAAGTTGATATTGCAAATCTTAGTATAAAGAAGCTTGAATTGCCGAATTAATACTGTTGAAAAGAAATCTAAAAGTAGGTTCACTACTCTAACTTTTTTGCCTGATCTTACTTCCATACTCCTCTGCTCTTTCACTGACTGGGTAATTGTATAGTTTGATGAAGAATGAAATAGTTATTTTCACCTTTCAATAAGTCAATAAATAACAGCTTTCTTATTGCATTTATGATAGGATTAAATCCTACATACAAAGCACCTATGAGTTTCAACTACCTTGAGAGGAATCCTTTGGAGTCACAGCAAGAGCATCAGTTGGCGATGGTGACGTGCCTGGCCGTTGCAGGGTCTGAAGCAAACACTGATTCAGAAAATAAACATTTTTTTAACGCAACTATAGTTTTACCATCGAAAACGGGAGACGTAGTGGTGCATTTAGAACGAGTAGGATTTTTTAGATCTATTGATCAGCTCATACACAACACTGATGCAACTCTAGTCGGTGAGTTAACCGCGCAACGTGAAGATACAAAACAAAGTCTCAAAATTTCATTATCTCCAGATGGAAGGGCTGATGTCTCGTCTTTTGCTCTCTCTATTGACGAGCTTACAGATCTTGCCATCTCGGCATTGATTTCTAAATTTGAGTCAACTGAATTATTGGACATACTACTGAAAGCTGCGGCTCGAAAATCGAAAAGTGGTGACCGTATTTTGTTCTATTCAAATTGGGACAAATTTCATCGACATCGTACAGATTCGAGACCTCAAACTCCCACCAACTTTGCAGCCCTCGATGGTTTTGAAAAAGATAGGTGGATTGGAGCAGTTACTAGTGCTAACAGGCAAAATGCCTCAAATATTACTGAAATTTTAAAAAGTTTATCTGCTTATTTTGATCATAAAAATACAACAAATGACTTGCTAGATATGCTTGAGGAAGCGTTTGACGAACATGCCCTCGAAGTTTTGTACGGAATAATCAGCAGTGGAAACCAACAAATTATTTCGAGAATTGGTTTCTTAAAGTCTAAAATTGATGCAAACCAAGACAGGCCAGATGTGTTAGAGGAAACAAATGATGAGCTTGCAGACTATTATACTGCCATGCAAAAGTATTCGGTTCTGGAATATTTACTGAAAATTGCGTATAAAAACAAGTGTGCAACTGCAGCGTTGAATGGTCAATCAACTCAATAGTATACTAGAGAAAGATTGCCATTTGGTGAATAAAGTAGCTTTATGCCTGAAAAAAGATTTGAATATGAGAATGAAGATGCACTTTTCGCTGATGTTGAAGCGAAACGTATAGCAGCATATGTACAAGAGGGTCTTTCTCATGTTGAAGTAAGAAGTGAGGCTGAAAGAGCTGCTGTTCTTTCGGTTATTCAAACCATCAAGTCACTATTGGGAAGTGCACAAGCCACTTCTGAAAGGCAGCGTGCTAAGTATGAAGCGTATGTGAATTATGATCTACCTAGAATTACCAACGATGTACATAGAGAGCTTGAGCGTGCCTATTTTCGATTATCAGGACTTTATGGAACCAATGGCTCAGGGTTAGTGGCAAGTGATCGTGAGTTGTATACCCTGCTGGATCAGGTGTTCAGTGATGTTCCGACTGGAGTGCTTTCTCGGGTCAGAGCTCGATTATCTGGGGAGTCACGTCCCGACCTTGATGAAATGGCATATATTGGAAAAAGCACTGACCGATTAACTAATGACGAAACTTTGCGTCAACAAGTCGCTGAGCGAGTATTTTCTCCAGAAGGAATAGCGTTTTTTACAAGGCAGTACTATTTACTGGGTGGAAGGCAAGAAGGTATTGGCGGTCCTGAGGAGACAGAGCCAAGAATACTTGTTTCTGTTGATGACATAGACCAGGGTGAGTTGTTTAAAAAAAGAGATGAGAAAGATACAAAGGAAAACAGAGGCATTTCTCAATGGTTTAAGCGAAGAGAGAAAAAAACATTCGCTGAACAACTCAGGCAGGATGATGTTGACAGAGTAATTCACAATGCAAACATAGTTATTGAACGGTTTTTAACAGATAGAGCTGATGTGGATACTAATTCTGCTGCCTTCAAGAAATTTAAGGTTGGGATTGAGGCTAAAACTCGCCGAATTCCAGAACTTTTGTCTTCTGCAAGCAAATATGAGTGGCAACAGCTACTTGAAGATATATTGAGCTTTGTACATACAGAAGCGTATAGGCATCGAGTGTTGTTTGCTGTGGAAGGTGAAGGCAAACGAGCCCGAGTTCCAGTTGACTCGAAGTTGATAACTAAAACAGACAAACAAAATATGTTGAGAGGTTTGGTTTTTTTGTTGAGAGATGAGCAGAAAAAGCTTGAAACCGAATTAGCGGACTACAAAATATGGGCTTCAGGCGTTGGGCTCAGTGCAGTTGCTGCATCTGCTGTAGCTAGTATTCCGTTTGTTTTAGAATATGGTTTATTATCCCCATTTGTACCTGGTTTTTTAGCTATACCAGTTGGGTTGAGTTTACTAGGGTATCTTCAGAGGTCAAGTGAACTGAAATCTAAGATACGTGACATAGTTTTTGCTGATGCCATCCTTTGGGAGTTGTATATGGATTTTTTGTAAACCCGCTTTCACTGAAGCTGCATAAACAATTCAGCTACCGTTAACTTGATATTACAGTTAGCCTGTAGCTGACTGTCTGTAGTGAGTAGCAATCGAAGATTCCGGCTATGTTTTTCTACTGCCTCTGTTTTCTCATTTTTTGCTGCTTGTTCTAGCTCACTATAGGCACCTGCCAGGAGGGTGTGAATGTACTGTGTAGCCTGTTCTTTATCTTTAAACTCCTCTGCTCGCTCACATGCTTGAGCTAGGCTGCCCATGCAGGCGTCTTCATATTCTGGCCCAGAATCATGTGTACTGTTGTTGGTAGTACTACTACTACTACTACTTCTGTCTCCAGTAGCTTCCATTAGTATTCGATCTTTTACTTCAAGTGTACGAGAGCGAATTGTTTCCAGTAGCTGATCTGGATAGGCAGTACAGAGTATGAGAAAAGTGTGCGGGGGTGGCTCTTCCAGTGTTTTCAACAGTGCATTCTGGGCAGTAGTAGTCAAGGTTTCTGCCTGTAGTAGCGCGATCCAGCGCGGTCGTTGCGCTGTTGCTGCATAACTTAGTTGTTTTTGCAGATCACGTACAATTTCTATACCCAGCGAGCTTTTTTCTGGAGCTATCAATTCAAGTGAAATGAGTGAGTCTGGGGTAAACTTCTCCATTGCTTTGAATAAGCCCTCGACTAGTGCTTGTTGGTTTGTTTGAGTACTGGCGGAAACGAGTACACTTTGCACCGAAAGTATTTGATTGAGTAATATCTGAAGAGATTGTGGCATGTGGAGTCTGTATTCGGTTCAGTATACAACAAAGGGCGTTGCTGAGTGATTTCTTTTCAGCTATAGTAGTATTTGCATGCCTGCCAATTCTGACGACGTTGCACAACTAGTTGTGCCGCCGCAAACACCAGTTTCACTAAGTAGTCCTACTCAAGTATTTGTTGCTGATGAGGCAGTAACTGATACTTTACTAAGCACTGGCACGATACAGCGGCCAGTTGATGGTGTAATACCACCACCTGCAGATGCGGTTGCTGAGGCAGCTGCAGCAGCAGATCAATTGGTGCAGTCTCTTGAAAACCAAAGTACTACCCCTGAGCCTACTGTACAGCAGCCAGCACCTCCTACTGTTCCGCCAGTAGCTTCAACAGCACCTGATCAGGTGGCGTCCCAACAGACGACTGCTTTTGGCACTAATCACGCTAAGTCATTAATTGATATTTTGCTCCAATTAGGCACGCTGCAACCTGACCAAGCTAATGAGATCAATGTTGAGCACATCAGTACAGGGAAGCAGCTTGAAGATATTCTTAAAGAAAAAAACTATGTTGGTGAAGAGGATTTGGTCAAGGCAAAAGCTCAACTGCACGATATTCCATACGTCAAGATATCAGAGACAGGTACTGATCCCCAAGCCCTGACTCGCCTGCCTGAAGGTGTCGCACGAACCTACCGAATGTTGCCACTGTCGTACAACAAAGAAGATGGTTCGCTTGTAGTTGCCATGGAAAATCCAATGGATTTGGCGGCAATCGATTTTGCACAGCAAAAATCTGGGCTACGAATTCAAGTGAGATATGCAACCCCATCAGAGTTAGAGCGATCAATTGCAGAACATTATTCTCAGAGTTTATCCTCTGAGGTTACTGCAGCTTTGGAGCAAACAAGTCAGGTGATCGAAACTAAATCTCAGCAGCGAGATTTAGCAGCGTTGTCCAAGGAAACTATCAGAGAAGCACCAATTACTAAGATTGTGCAAACAATCGTAGCATTTGCCATGAAAGCTCGAGCTTCGGATATTCATGTTGAGCCACAAGAGGCTAGAACCCGTGTCCGATACCGTATTGACGGTATATTGGCAGAAAAACTAATCCTACCTTCCTCTGTACATGATGCTGTTGTATCACGCATCAAAATTTTATCTGGACTAAAAATTGATGAGAAGCGTGTTCCTCAGGATGGACGGTTTAACTTTGTCAATGAAAATCAGGAAGTAGATTTACGTGTTTCGACGTTGCCAACAATTCATGGTGAAAAAATTGTTATGCGGTTGCTTAAGAAAGATGCCCAAGTTCCAGCACTTGCTGAGCTAGGGCTTACGGGTGTAGCACTTCGGCACGTACAGGATGCAAGTAAAGTCCCACACGGTATAGTGTTAGTCACTGGCCCGACTGGATCTGGAAAAACCACCACTCTCTACTCTATTCTGCATACTATCAATACCCCGAGAGTCAATATCATGACGCTTGAAGATCCTGTTGAGTATCAGATGGTTGGGGTGAACCAAGTACAAATTAATCCCCAGGCAGGTTTGACATTTGCATCGGGGTTACGTTCGTTCCTACGTCAAGATCCAAATATTATCATGGTAGGTGAAATTCGTGACAGTGAGACCGCGGAGTTAGCTATTCAAGCATCACTAACTGGACACTTGGTGTTTTCAACACTACATACTTCTTCTGCAGCTGGTGCTATTCCTCGTATGATTGACATGGGTGCAGAGCCATTTTTGATTGCTTCGTCAATGACATTAATCATGGCACAGCGCGTAGTGCGGCTGCTCAATCCTTCATTTACAGAAGCGTACACACCTGAGCCAGCAGTAGTTGAAGATATACAAGCAGTGTTGGGTCCGCATTTTGATCTCTGGTGCAAACAAAAGAACATTAACCCAGATAAGATACAGTTGTACCGACCGAGCCCAAGCCGACCGCAGACAGAACCAGAATATAAAGGACGGGTGGGTATTTTTGAAGTTATGCCAATTACTGAGGAAATTGGCAAGCTGATTCTGCAGCGTAAACCTGCTTCAGATTTGAAGCAATTAGCTCTCAAAAATGGTATGCTTTTAATGAAACAAGATGGATATTTGAAGGCACTGGAAGGCATCACTTCTATTGAAGAAGTACTCAGAGTTGCCGAAGTGTAGGCTCAACATAGAGCGAGGAACATATGAATATTCATGACATTATGCAGCAGTTGGCTAATCAGGAGGGTTCTGATATTCATATAGTGGTTGGTTCTCCTGCCACTGTGCGCGTTCATGGCAAGCTTATTCCAGTAGATGGTTCTCCGATTCTTGAAGCCAAGCACGCTGAAGCACTTATCAACCCATTGATGACTCAGGAGCAGAAAGATTTTGTAAAGGTAAATAAAGAGTTAGACTTTGGGTATCAGTTCGGAGATGTTGGGCGATTTCGGGTAAACGTGTATCATGCCAAAAATGCTATTGCAGCAGCACTTCGCCTTATTCCAAGTAAAATTAAATCAATAGAAGAATTAAGTCTCCCTCCGATTTTTAACGAGTTTATTCGCTTTAAGCAAGGTTTAGTGCTCATTACAGGGCCAACAGGTGAAGGAAAATCCACTTCATTGGCAGCAATGATTGACTCCATAAACACAACTCGAGCCGAGCATATCGTAACCATTGAAGACCCCGTTGAATTTATTTATCAACCTAAAAAAAGTGTGATTTCGCAACGAGAAGTAAATCATGATACACATGGTTGGGATATTGCTCTAAAATCAGTGCTCCGTGAAGACCCAGACATTGTGCTGATTGGTGAAATGCGTGACTATGAAACAATTGCTTCAGCAATAACTATTGCTGAAACGGGACATTTGGTGTTTGGGACGTTGCACACAGCAACAGCGGCACAAACAATAGATCGTATTATTGACGTGTTTCCAGCCCATCAACAGGGACAAATTCGCCAACAGTTGGCTGCGACAATAAAAGTAGTAGCGTCTCAGAGATTGTTGCCAAAGACAAATGGTGGTCGAGTTGCTGCTTTGGAAATAATGATTGCTAATCCCGCCATTCGCAACCTAGTTCGTGAAGCAAAGACGCATCAGATCGATAACGTCATTCAAACATCTGCTGATACTGGTATGACTCTGATTGAAACACATTTGCACAAACTGATTCAACAAGGTGCGATCACACTCGAAACTGCCCAGGAGTATGCGTTTCGGCCAGCTGATCTAGAACGACTTATGGGGAGTACTCCGCATTAGTGCGAGGAAATGGTGAGCAGTTATGCCATATTTTACATATACCGCTAAAAACCAGTTTGGTGAAACAGTTAAGGGAAAAGTTGAGGCGAAAGACCATTCACAAGCTGCCGCACTTCTGACTAGTCGGAAGTTATTGGTAATTTCGGTGAAACCATTGACCGAGGACTCTTTTGCATTTTTACGAGCTGCTTTGTTTGGGGTGAAACACAATGATGTTGTGAACTTCACGCGGCAGCTTTCTACTATGATCACTGCTGGGTTACCATTGGCCAACTCACTTTCCATTTTGGTGCGGCAAAGCAAAGCCGAAATGTCTAAGTTGGTAGCCACGCTGCTACAGGAAGTTGAAGGCGGCACCTCTTTTTCTAAAGCATTGTCTAAACACCAGGATGTTTTTTCACGAATTTATATTCAGTTAGTTAATGCAGGTGAAACAGGTGGTGTGCTTGATGAAGTATTACAAAGATTAGCTGACAACATGGAGAAAGAAAAAGAGTTCCGTTCAAAAACACGTGGAGCGATGATTTATCCAATAATTGTGGTTGTGGCTATGATAGTTGTTGGTTTTGTCATGATGATTTTTGTTATTCCGAAATTGACAGAAATGTACAAAGATTTTGGTGCTGATTTACCACTTCCCACTAGGATCTTGATGGGTATATCCAGTCTTATGGCTAAGTTTTGGTGGCTGATGATAGCAGCAGTGGGCGGAGGGATTGTCGTTTTTCGTAACTGGTATAAAACTAGTAAGGGCCAGCATGCGATTGATAGACTTATGCTGCGTATTCCTATTTTCGGAGAATTGAAACAAAAGATAATTTTGACCGAGTTCTCCCGTACTCTGTCTTTGCTGCTTGGTGCAGGTATTTCACTCTTGCAAGCGTTAGAAATAGTTACTGATGGTGTAAGCAATGTCATTTATCGAGATGCCCTGAAAGATGTGACAAAGCAGGTCGAGAAAGGCATCTCACTGTCTCAAGCACTAGGTAACTATGATGAGTTCCCCCCTATTTTGCATCAGATGATGGGTGTGGGAGAGGAAACCGGTCGGTTAGATGATGTGCTACTAAAACTATCGCGATATTTTGAACAAGAGAGTGAACAGGCCGTAAAAAACCTCACAACGGCTATGGAGCCACTTATTATGATTGTTCTCGGCATTGGTGTTGGTGTCATGGTCATTGCTATCATTATGCCAATTTACAACCTGACTTCGCAATTCTAGTAGATGTCCGCTATTTCTTGATAAAAATGTACTTGCATTTACTAGCGAAATTGGTATACAGTAATAGATGCACCTGAGTATTTGTTCGCAATCTGCCCAGTGCAGCAAAAGGAAATCGTATGTCGCCACTGAAAACTGCCAAAACGCAAACAATTCGCGATAAGTTTTCTCAACTTGGTTTCACCATGATTGAGTTATTGATCGTTATTGCCATTCTAGGAATTTTGGCAGTTGCTGTGTTGTCTGCTATCAATCCAGTGGAGCAGATTAATCGTGGTAGAGATACTGGTTCTCGCTCTGACTCAGAGCAGCTGCTCAGTGCAATCGACCGCTATAATGCATTCCAGGGATACTATCCTTGGCAGATTGGACAAGCCGATATTACCAATCTGGGAGTCGCGTTTTCAGACCCATTCTTTGATGGTTCGCTCGCTGACTCAAACGATTGTCTAGTTCATGAGAAGCTCAGTGAGATTGTAGATAGTACCGGTGTTGGTTGTACTGGCACTGATGAGCTCAAACAAACATTTTTCAACCGAGTATTTGGTGCCACAGCAAATCCGCTCTATTTGTACAGAGATGCTGACCCAGGGGCAAGTACCTACGTCTGCTTCTTGCCAAAATCTAAAGCATTCAACACTGAAGCACTTGCTCGCTGTGGAACTGCAGGAGGTGCTGGCCTACCAGACGACCTATCTGGTGCCGCGACAGAAATCTGTGGAGAATATCCAGATACTGCAATGATTTGTCTACCCTAACTGATGGTTGCTAGCATACTACTTATTAGCACTGCCTTATTCATTCTTGGAGCTGCCGTTGGCAGCTTCTTGAATGTGGTCATCATGCGTTCGGCTGCTGAAGAAGATTGGGTGCGAGGTCGGTCTCGGTGTGACCACTGTGGAACAGTGCTTCAGTGGTTTGACATGATTCCACTGCTCTCTTTTTGGTTGTTGCGTGGTCGTTGTCGCTATTGTGGCAAACCCATTGCTGTCAATCACCCTGTTGTGGAAATATTGACGGGCTCTCTTTTCGTTTGGTGGTACTGGTTTGGATTTTTCTTTTTTTCACTTGCAGAGCAGCCTTTTATTATCATGCAGCCGATATTTTGGTTATTAGTAGGAATGATACTGCTTCTGATTTTTTTTGCAGATCTTTGGTATTACTTAATTCCTGATTCAGCTGTAATTCTTTTAACTCTCTTGGCAGTGGTGTATCGGGCCGCGTTGGTGAATTATGGAGTAATGCGGCCTGAAGATTTAACTCGAATGGTGGTTGGTGTGTTTGGTGGGGTGGGATTCTTGTATTTCTTATGGTTTGCGACTAAAAAACGTGGTATGGGTTTTGGAGATGTCAAACTGATGATGCCAATTGGGTTACTGCTAGGTTGGCAGAGTACTATTGTTTGTCTCTTTTTGGCTTTTACTACTGGTGGTGTTGTTGGAGCGTACTTGCTCGCTACACGCCAGAAATCACTCAAGCAGCCTATACCATTTGGACCTTTTCTTATTGCCGCCGCACTGGTGAGTTTGATTTGGGGTGATCAAGTATTTTTATTGTATATGCAAATGATATTTGGGTGATAGTTGTTTAGTTTTTTGTAGCGATTGGGTGTATGCAGAAGTCTGATAGTTGTACTAGAAGCCAAGAACAGCTACTATGGATAGAGCAATAGGTATCAAATTGGCTTATGCGTATCCTACGTTACTTTTTAAGTGGTCTTCTTCTGGTTTCAATTATAGGTATCAGTGCATTCTTTATCTTCCGTGAAGTTGCCATGTATTGGGGTGTCTCTACTCTCAGAGAGTCTGTAAAAGCGTTAGCTCAAGCGCAGAATCAAGGTTCATACCAAACACAATGTCACCAGGAAGGTAGGTCCATTGGTCCAAATGGGGTGATCATGCAGTTGCGCTTTTTATCAGATACGGAGTATGTTACTGAAGCGTTGTGTAATGAAGCAAGCACACTGCCAATATCTGTAGGCAGGGAGAGTTTGCCTCCCTTTGTAACAAAGGTTCAAGGTGAATCAGGATTTATAGCAAATGGTTCAGTCAGTGGCATAGAATTGGCAGCGTTTGAAGACTTAGGAAATGAATTGGAACAGGCTTTACGAGTTTCATCAACATATATAACCAAAAGTAAAATACTGCAACTAGAAGAGGGCATCTTGCTTGAGACGGTTGACCCGACAGTACTTGGTAATGGTCCAATTACAAGTTGCACAGGGTATGGATATACCTGCTGCCGTGATGAGGCAGAAAAGGGTATTGGAGACAGAATTGCTGGTCTTTTTGATTGTGAACAAAGCTGCTACTCGCAATGTGTGAGTCGTCCGCTGTTATTATCGTTTACGTCCAACCCATTTTATGATATTCAAACTAGAACAGTAACAATTCCCACGGGAACAACAGTAGAGTTTATTTATGTGGGTGACGGCGGTCAGAGTGATACTGTTTCAGGTTTCTTAGAGTTTGGTGATGGCGGTAGTGAGCCGATTACTGAGGAAAGTGGTCAGGCAGATCACACGTATACTTGTGCTACGGCAAGCTGTAGCTATGTAGCTCGAGTATTACTTACTGACAAGTGGGGTGTGGACTCAGCAGAATTACCAGTGACCAAAATAAATATAGTAGTACAAGGAAAATAGGACACTAACGGCAGTTATACAGTAAGGAGACTTATGCAACTTTTATCATCTTCCCGATCTAGCAGATTGGGTTTTACATTACTCGAGTTACTAGTTGTGATATCGATAATTGGTATTTTAGTGGCTATGGGTGCAGCGGCATTCACTAATGCACAGCAAAAAAGTCGCAATGCTCGTCGTCGTGCTGATATGAAGTCTATTCAAACAGCGATGGAGCAGTACTATTCTCTCAATGATTCTGTATATCCAGCTTCTTGTAATGGTTTGGGAGCGATCTTGACGCCATTTCCTTCTGATCCAAAGAGTAGTAATCCTGACTATACTTGTGAAGTGACTGCTAATGAAACTGCGTACTGTGCTTGTGCTTCGTTAGAAGGTTCAGAAGCAGGTAACAGTAGTAGTGATGACACAGATTGTACGGGATTAGGTGGCACTGGTTCATACTTTTGTGTCAAGAACTTGCAGTAAGAAAGAAGGATAGTCTATGTTTAGCCGTACAAAAAAAACTAGCTCTGGTTTTACCCTGATCGAGTTGTTGGTAGTGACTACTATTATAATTTTACTTTCTGCAATAGGACTAGTTTCTTTTCAGAACGCTGGGCAAAATGCTCGTAATGGTAAGCGTAAGGCAGACATTGAAACGTACAGGCAAGCCTTAGTGCTGTTTCGCAGTGACGTTGGCTCATATCCTGAGGGCACAATTACCGCAGTTGCAGATGAGTTAGTACAAAATAGCTACATCAGTGCACCTGCTCCAACAGAAACAAAAAGTGGACGCCGTTCTTACTCTTACTCAAGTGATGGTAATGATTTTTGTATATGCGCACTACTTGAAGGCGACAGTTCACCAGGTAACAGTGACCCAGGGTGTGTTTTTGGCGCAGGCGATTATTACTGTGCTAAAAATCCCTAAGGTAAAGTCATGCAGTTTTCTTCTTCCTTACATACGCATGGATTCACTCTCATTGAGTTATTGGTTACAGTAGCGATTATGATAACGGTGTTGGGGGGTGGTCTAGTAGGGTATATTGGTTTTAACCAACGACAAGTTGTGTTGGAGTCTGCCAAACGAACGCAGTCGCTTTTTCGGGCAGCGAGAGCTAAAGCACAAGTGCGAGATACTCCCGCTGGGTGTGCTACTGCAGGGCCACCAGCAACAGCACTGTATGGGTACTCTGTATCTGCTGAGACCACCACTCCTGGTTCAGTAGTGGAATTACGAGCAACATGTGGTACTTCGCAAGCCGCTGCAACTGCTCATGCCACTGTATCAGACTCTTTCGTATTACCATCTGGAGTGAGTCTGAGTCAAACATTTGCTGTGACGTACTACACATTGCATGGAGGAACTAATCTGGCTTCTGATACAGTCATTGCACTTACGGACGGTACGCGCACATACCAGTTTACTGTCACTCCTGGTGGTGAACTTACTGATGGATGTTGGGAAGGAAAAACATGCGAGTAGCGTTCAATCGTGGCTCATCATTGATTGAGGTTCTGATTGCTACAGTGGTAGTTGCTATTGTGGTGACTGCAATTGCAGTGGCAATGAGCCAATCTGTACGGAGCACAGCTCAATCAAGATATCGTGAAGTGGCAATTAAACTAGGGCAAGATCTTCAAGAGAGTTTTAAACGAGAGCGAAATCGCTTAGGGTGGAGCCAGTTTGTGAGTGTTTTCGGTGGCAAAACTCAGTTCTGTTTCGATGCTATTCCTAGTGAGTTTACAGAAGAAATACTTGCTTCGATGGCGGGTTCTTGCGCTGATGGGCAGCCTGTTACCCTGAGTGGTAGTTCAGTGGTGTTTTATCGAGAAGCAACTGTGTCACTCAATGCAGGTACTATGGAAATTACTGTAGATATGGACTGGGAAGATGATGGATTGGCTCAATCACTCAGTTCAGTACAGCAACTCAGAGACTGGGATTAATTCTTATTCCAATGCATCAATTTCTTAGGAAGACCACAGAGGTGAACTCTTCTACTGTTGCTGTGCCCTTTTCAGAAAGGGTTGGCGACTGTTTCGACAAAGTAAAGCGAACCTCAACTGTTTTTTTACCATTTGTATCTGAGCAGCTAAAGTGCAAACCATCTACCAGCTCTACTCCGTCTGATGTTAGATACTGTGGTTTGTTTGCCCCAATCTGCAAGGCAATCTTTTCATCAGCGTCATCTTGTAGTACAAGTATTTCTCCTGTCGTGTCATCTACTGAAGTAAATGCTATGCTTCGCATTTCGTCTACGCATACATCACCATCTGTATTAGTTTCTAGCTGCTTCGAGTTTCTGAGCAAAAACTCAATTCTACCTAGGGTATAGATACCTTCATTTTTTACGAAAGAACGAGTGTTGGTTCGTGCATTTCCCATTAGGAACACCATAAAAAGCGAAGAAACTGTGAGAATAATGAATGCCGTTAAGCCTGTGGTAACTAGCAACTCAATTAGTGTAAAGCCATGTGAGGGTGTATTCTTGCGGAGAGTGCTCATACTAATTCACTTCTTGCCAGAACACACTGGTCGATTTTAGTTCATCAGGCATGTTACTAGTGAGGTCAGGACGGAAAATGAATGTTTCCGTTGGGTAGCTCTTGTTTTCTAGTGCACCAATACTGCTATCTGCGTAATTTCTATTGAACACAAAGCCGTTCCCTACCCCATCCTCTACCCATGCCACGAAGGTGCCTGCTCCCACAAAGTGCTTGTCTCTGACATTGCTTGCAGCGGCTGCTTCAACAGTGATCGTTTTGTCTGCGATGTACACTCCCTCTATGGTTGGGCTAGCATTGAACGAGTCAACATTGCCAACGTTTGAGTCAAAAATTATTGAATCATCAACTATAAATGCTAGAAAACCGCCCTGCTCTACATGGGTCAGTATATCTGAAGTTGAAAACTCTCCCACAAAGGTGAGCGAACCTTCGACAAAGATGACTAGAGTCTCTCCTGCTGCTATACGCCATGGTGTAGCTCCAGGCTGGATACGGAGATTACCAGCATGTTTGTAGAAGGTTTTGATTGCAGGAGGTTCTTGAATGAGTCCGATGAGTGATGGCAGTGTTTGCAAGTTTGCATAATCAACCTTGCTTTGGAAGTACGCAAAGTCTTCTTTGGGAAGCTGTGTGTGTTCAGTGGCTTCAGAAGTTCTTGCTTGTGGGTTTCGCTGGGTGAGCCACACTGTTTTACTAGCTCCCGCCACATCTCCAGAACCTGACATTGGGATGCCCGCACTGAGCTCAAGCAAGGAATCATTTACTATGGTTGGATCTTGAGTAATCAAATACGGTACACATGCTCCAATACTGGTGCCATCTTTACATTCCTCAGGGATAACTGAAATGATGTCCCCAAGTGCTGCATACAGCAGTCCGTTGACTGTTTGCCACCAAGGTCCAGTAGAAAGATCAACAGTAGTCAGATAAAAGTGCAGATTTGACTGTGGTGAGTTTACAGAATCGACATACGTGCAACCATTTGATCCGTCTGTTGGACACGAACATACAACTTGTGCTTGAGGTATGCTTGGGTCATTGTCTAAGACAAGTTCAAGGCTGGATTTATTGCCTACCCAGTTTGATGGGCTGTATGGCACGTTGCTGATGCTGTAGTTGGTGTCCCCAGAGACTTGTAGCTCAGTGCCGAAACCTAAGACTGGTGGCGTAATAACAAGCTCAGAGTTTGCACCAGGTGGCGTTGTGGGAGTTGCAACTCCAGAACAGAACGGTGTGCCTGATGCATTTGCATCTGAGTAGAAGTTTCCACTGACACTTTGAACGAGTGTGTAGTCGCGACCCAGGCTAAATGCGCTCATGTAGCTTCCTGTAAATGCTGTGCAGGAAAGATTGGTAGCACGGGCAAAGAAGCGAATACGATTTCCTATTGTTGCTTGCGGTTGGTAACTTAAGCTAGGGTTAGCTGTAGCTGTATTAATCATGCACCGTATTGGGGTGCCGTTGTAGGTTGTGTCACAGGTAGTGGCACCATCTGCTGGACAGGCAGTGTTGAAACAGTAATCAAAGGCTAAGGCAGCTTGCGCTTGGGTTTGTACCGCTCCACCCTGTTGTGCGATGACTAAGTCATACTGGGAAGTTGGTCCACTTGTTGGGGTTGAGGTGCCTGCAGTCCAGGTAATGGTGGCGAAGTGTTTTACTTGACTGATGTTTACCGTTATGTTTTGGCTAGCCATTGGTACTGGAATGGGTGGCGCACCAGTGTTTGAGGTACCACAGTTTACACCTGTATTGCAGCCATTGGGTTGACCACACGCTGGGGTGCAGGATGGTGCGCAGACTACATCTAGTACAGCATTGTCGTCATAGGTGTAGTTGATGCCGTTGTATACGCCTGTGGCACTACAGCTGAGGTACCCACTAGCATTACAATTAACTTGACCATTCAGATCCTCATAGGTACAGTTTGGGTTGCCACTGCACCGTATTGGGTTCTGAGAATCTAGGGAACAAAAGACATAGTATTGTCCGACAGGTAGTCCTGATGCCACCACATGCGATTGACAGGTATTTCCACTTCCAGTCACACATCCAGAACTATTGAAGCGATAGTAGTGACGAGTTATACCATCGGTGCCCAAGTATGAGTTGTGAACCATTCCTGGGGGAGTGGAAGGTAGTGCTTGGCTGGTAGGCGCATTTCCCGTACTACTTTTTGTGGTAATAATCACACCAACATTTTCAGCAGCCTGTGTTGAGTAGCCAGTTACTCGGAAGGATGTAGAGTTACCAGAACCTGTGTTTGCCATTTCAGCAGTGGGTGGGTCGATCCGACACCACTTTTCTCTGTCTGGGACAATGCCAATTTGCAGTAAGCCATCGCATGAGCCATTAGTGGTTGTCCAGTTGGCATATGTGGGACTGCCAGCGGCACGCCTCCAGCCTGCTGGTAGTTGCGGCACGACGTTGTGTTGACCTGTTTCTTTTAAAGCAATTTTTACTGGCCCACTTCTGAGAGAGAATGTACCATAGTTTTCACAGTATCTTGAATCTTGCCTACAAACAACACCCTCCGCACTTTCAGATTGACAATACCAATGCCAGTTACATCCTCCACCGCAGCTGCAACTTTGTTGATCAAAACAAGTACCTTCAAGATTTAGTACGGTTGTAATGGCATTTGGAGTCCAGTAACTCCCACTATTCCATGTGCATGAATAGGTGTCTGTACATGCATCAGGATATTCAGTTTCCATAATATCGCAGTTATTTTGTGGGAGCACCTCGCCGTCTACTCTAATTTCTGCTCCTGGCACATATTGTGTGTTTCCCGTAAGACAATTGGTGTTTGAGACAATACGCTTCTCCCCTATGTCTGGTTCCCAGATTGTATTTTCATTTGTGTCTTCAAAAAGTATTATTGCTTTTCTAGCTGTGAGAGTGGTACAGGCACCACAGCCACAGGGTTCGTTTGTGGTGTTTTCTAC
This sequence comes from uncultured Pseudomonadales bacterium, assembly GCA_964607285.1. Taxonomy (GTDB): domain Bacteria; phylum Patescibacteriota; class Microgenomatia; order UBA1400; family PJMF01; genus CAZBMX01. The sequence goes on along the minus strand of CAZSJW010000008.1, from coordinate 25,124 downwards.
ACATTGGTTGTTTGAGCAGCGCCAACAAGTTGTGCCACCACCTGTTGGAGGGGGGGCACTTGGGTCTGGAGTGGCATCTGGGGGGCTAGTGACCCAGCACCCTCGGGTTTCTGAACCTGTTGTGGCCACTGAGCAGCTGGTGCCGCCGTTTTGGGAGGTGCAGGTTTGGAGGTTCACCTCTGCTGTACAGCTGTTTGCGGCTGTGTCTTCGGTACAGGCTTGGTCGTAGTGGCTAATGACACATTGATTTGCCCAGCCGCCTGCGCAGCCTTCGATGCAGGTACTATTTTGGCAGTTGGCATTGCATTCAGATTCCTCATCCTCTGGAAATAATGGTCCCCCATTTGGACACAGCCACCCCGGCTCCTGCCAATTTTGACAGTGGGTGGTGCTTTGCTGACAGCTCCATTGGTAGACTCTCAGGTTATAACCACAGCAGCCTGGTTCTGTGCATTGGGCGGCAGAGATTTGTTTCATGAATAAACCGCTTGCAGCAATAGAGCAAACAATAATCAACAAAGCTTTACTGACTTGCTTTAGAACAGATATATTCAGAAAATCAATTAGTGATCTCATATTGTTGTCTCAAGTGAGAGCTTGCTAAGCAGTAAAAAGAAGATTTTAAGTTCAGATGCTTCACCAGACTCGAATGCTTTAAGCTTGGAGGTGAACTCATTGATGACAGCTTCAGGCTGAGTAGTAAAGTCAACTTCCACTGTTACTTTTTTACCAACTGTAAGTCTTGGGAGTATTTCTGTGACGGTTAGTGTTTGTTGCAGGATGGCATTGGACTCTGTTTCTTTTCCGAGTGCTTGCAATACCAGGGTTCGCTGTTCTCCTCCGAGTCCTACCTCAATTGTCTTGTTCTGATCTGAGACAGATCTGAGTAATAAAAAATATTGTTCAGGGTTTGTGGTAAAAGTAGTAGTTCTTTTCTCAACTTTCTCTAGAATTCCCTCAACTGCGATCAACTTTTTATCACTCAGTACAACTGGTTTTGTATAGGTTCGTTCTGCAAATAACTCTGGAGATGGGCTTTGGTACTCTGAGAATTGCTTTTTTCGAGATTGAAAAATTAGATAAAACCCGATGCCAAGCAGGGTAAGAACAAACACGTATGCAATCAGGCGATTGGGTGACATGCATTCAGTGTAACTCAACTCACACTAACACGCAATTCCTATCCTATTTGAGATGAACTCAGTTGGCAGAATATTTTGGTATAGACCAATACTCTATTGCAAAAGCATTGACAGGAGCAACACCTGTAAGGATTTCATTTAAGATGTTTTCTTGGCTTTTTAAGTCAAAAGGTCGTTCATCTGCTGAGGATTCTTGACTTAGTGGCATGAGCGCAAAAGTTAGTTCTGTTCTTACTAGGTCACCAGCTTGTCCTGTGCTATTGGTGGGTATTCCATAAAAAACTAAACCATCTGAGTTCTCTCCGAACAATGCACTTTTTGCATCACTTAATGTAATACCCCCAACTATTGAGTTCCCCAAGTCTCCAACCCACTCTTTAGTGACAGTGGTAGGTTTCATAATTTTTTCAACTAGGAATAGCTGTGGTTCGCCATTTGGTCCTACACCCCATGTGCTTAAAAGAACCATAGTATTTTCGTCTCCATTTAAATTCACTACTTTCCTCCACCCGATTGCTATAAAACCAACATCTACAAAGGGTGCTCTGCTATTCTCATAGTTTTCTGAAGATAACTCTGCATCAAAACCATTTTGAAGCAGTAGCTGCCTAAATTGCTGACCAGAAAGCTGCAGCCTTGAATAATCGATATATTGAGTATCAGAATTTGGATTTGGCCCAGTAGCACCTGTTCCATAAGAAGTTTCCAAAAATGCTACTATGTCAGTCATTTGTTCTACAACGGGTAGTGGAATAGTTTCTCGTGGTACTCCTTCGACATTTCGGGCCGTGATAATTGGGATCGCAGTTTCAGGAGCCTCAGTCAAAGCATCAAGCGGAGATTCAGTTTCTGGGTTTGTAATAGCCCAAGGGTGTTCTGAATTTGTCTCTACCTGTGTCCAGTTACCAGTGGCTACACCATCTTCCTCGGTGACGGGAACCTCACCTACAATTGTGGTGCTTCCGTCTTCGTTATTGACTACTGCTTGAACGCGTATGTAGCCTTCTTCGTTTATAAAGACTCTTACCTCATCGTGTTGAATGGTTGGTTCTCCTTCAGGTAAACCGTCAGGGTTACCTAGAATTGCATATTTAGTGTTGGTATCTGCAAACCACTCTTTCCAGTCTTCAGCAGTCAAACCTTGCATCTCAGTAACTGGGCGAGTCATTGGCAGCAGAAACATACCACCATTGCCACCTAGCTGCGGTTCATATTTAGCGGGATTAATTCTAAAGCCAAGAAAAACCTTAGATACAGGATCAGAGTAAATTGGTTCTTGTAGAGAATCAAAGCCGTTGATAACTCCATCTGCCTCCAAGGCTTTCGCGAACTCGTATCCAGGTCTACCCAGTGCCAAACTTTCACCATTTGCCATTGGAATGGGCGTTGCTTCAGGGCTGGGGACTGCTGTGGCGATCAGAGGTACTGTTGAAGTGGATTGAGGTTGTACTGCTGTAGTTACTTTGGGCTGTGGTTCTACCAACTCACTTGTTGGTTCAGGTGTTTCTGCTACTTCTGTAACGTAGTTTTCTGAATCTGGCTCATTAACTTGGGTGGGTCTACCGCTGCAAGCGGTAATTGTAAATTGGACAATAATAAGTAACACAAAGATCTGCATCAACAAGGGAGAAAACTCTCTTCTTTTTCCATACTTAATTGCCATGTCCACAGCAGCTTTAGGAATTTCTTTTCTCTGTTTTTCGGTCAGTGGAGCTTTGCGATATGCTTCTACTAAATCAGTTTGCAAACCAGGTAAAACGCGGCAAGCTACAGCGGGACTAATGTCACCAAAGATAGTTAAACTGTCAGCGATAGTGACAACTTGTCCTTCGTAATCTTGAGAAACTGAAAACATAGCTTCAGGATTTATTCTTGCATTCAGTTTTGCTTGGTCATGAAAAGCACGCCTTCGGCCATGAAGTACGGCACCTTGATTAAAAAACTCAGAATTATAATGTGTACTACCAGACATATGTAGTGTTTCAGGTTTCATTTTAGGCACAAATTACTCTTAAAAACAATTAGAAATAGTATAATCTATGTCTTATAATAATACAATGTGTATCTAGTATGTAGAGGAATGTTGAGCTGCAAGTTTAGCAATGGCTAATATCATTCTCTATAAGTTCACGCAAATATACAGATTTAGGTACATGGTGAATTCTAGCCATTTTAGTCAAGTGATTATCATGTAGTGGGGAAAGAAAAAAATTAAATCGAGTGAATTTTGTTGTCGTGGCACAAGAAAGAGCAGTTGAAAGTTGAATATGCAAGTTACTAAGAGAATATTCAATAACTTGGAGATTTTGATTAGTGATCCCAGAGACGAAAATTGGGTATTTATTTTTTACATGAAGCAAAATTACAGGTTTACCCAGTTCTAATGCTGTGTTGAGCACATAACCCATTGATATACTAGGTTCAGATACCTCTAGAATGATAATGTCTGACAAAGTTACAAGTCTAATAGCGTTTTTATAAATTGTTTCAATTTTGAATGATTTTCCGTCATATAATTTCTTGTCATCAACCTTAATTACGAAATCATCAAGATTTGTATGTCCTAATCTTTCAATGCTTCTGAAGACTTGGGTCAAATTTGGTGAGTAATTTATTTTGCTGCGAGCTGAAGCAGTAAAGTAAATATTCATAGTATAAATAAATTGTGAGGATTATAATCCCAAGTTTTGAATCTCTCAAGAGAGAGTTTTTCTCCCATTTTCTATCCTATACTGGTATAATACCGATGTATGAAATTAAGATAGATGAGTTGCTGTTGTTTATGCAGAGCCTACATATTCGTTTCCATGACTATCACAAGTTTTCACCTTTCGTTGTGAGGAACTATTCCATGCATACCATGGGGCAGTCACTTGAAAGATACGTTGAAATTAAAATCCACCATTTAATTAAGGAATGTAATTTCAAGGAAATAAGAGTGGTTGGAGCTTATGATAGAAACTGCATAATATCGAAGAATGAGAAAAATGATAAAATAACAAATTGGCAAAGGCCAACAGTTGAAATAGAAAATAATATTTTATACCTTAAGTGTTTCCCTGGATCAGATTATGTTAGGCACTACTCTTCTCTTGTTGCATCATATCTTGCAATGAATGATCGAGCTTATGAACATGTAACATATTCATTGCCAAATGATAGTGAGTCATGGGATGCAGTTGAAAGTATTGGTCTAGGATATGTTCCTTTGTCAGACGTTTTAGTCATTGGCTACGGATTACCAATAATTGCTGAAGTTGACAAATGGGAGGGAAATCAATGCTTGTATTGGGCAAGACGCAAGATTGGATCAAAATCGGTAACATTCTTAATTGTTCAGTTTAGTTACTGGGGGGATATTTTAAGAAGAATTGTTAATGTTCTTGCTTCTAAAGGCTTCGAAACAATCATATTCACAGCTAAAGTTGGAGGTATCGATGCAGATTTAACGCCAAATGTCGATGTAGTTTCTGGTAACACGTCATTTTTGGATGGTGAATGCATTGAGTGGGAAAATATTTTTGACCTTGAAAAGTGCAATATTGTCACTGGGAACCATGTTAACTCTGCCTCTGTTATGTTAGAGGTTCCTGAGTGGCTTGAAAGAATGAGAAATTTCAGTTTTGTTGATTCTGAAATAGGTCAGTTTGCGAAAGGTGCAAAGGAAAACAATATGAGGTTTGGATATCTTCATTACATATCGAATGTGCTTAGTAAGTTGTATAGTGAAGATTTGTCAAATGAGAGAACAAAGCACGTATTGGATAAAAGAGAAAAGTTGAAGGTAAAGATGAAAAAAATAATTTACCAAACAATAGAAGAACTAAGATAAGGGGCAAAAATGAAAGTTCATTTCATGACAGCGGTCGATGGAAATTCACAAGATTTCAAAAAGATTGTTTCGACAATTGAAAAATTAGGTCACGAGCTGGTCACAAAGCATTATCTGGAGCGTAAGATAGATGAAATCATTAAAGAATCCCCTGCTGAATCTGAGCTATATGCAAAGAAGGCTCAGTCTTGGATCAAGAAGGCAGACATTCTTATATTTGAAACGACAAAACCAGACGTGAGTGTTGGTTATGAAGTTGCTTTAGCACTAAATATGTTGAAGCCCGTGATTGTTCTATACAATGAAGAGTTAGGTTTACCACCGCACAGTCTAAAAGGGTATAACCTGGAGAAGCTACAAGTTTTGGGTTATAACAATCATACACTTGAAGAAATACTAGAATTAGCACTTGAACACGCAAGTGATAGTGCCGATGTGAGATTTAACTTCTTCATTTCTCCCAAAATTGGTAATTACTTAGATTGGATTTCACGAAGAAAGAAAATCCCGAGATCAGTTTATCTACGAAGACTTATCGATAATGATATGCAGATGAATTCTGAGTTTCAGGAAGACTTCACCCTCTAAACAAATTTTTGTTTGCTTTACCCTCATTCAAGAATTCAGCTGCTTAGTTGTTAATTGCTTGCTTTCATCTTCATTCTTGGATATGATTGTATTGTCATCCTTGCATTTTAGTTAGTGGATCGATGGCTCACAATCACTAATTGGCGAAAAATGATTATTAATTTAAGAGCTTTGATCAGCATATTCAGCACGTTGAAGAAAGGTCTTCTTGATGACCTTTCTCTATCAAAAAAAACATATACATCTTCTCAATCCGGCCAAGTAGCCGTCATAGTCCTCCTACTCATGGTAGTGCTACTTACCATTGGTCTATCATTAGCATCTAGAGTCACTCAAGATATCTTTTTGACTCAACAACAATCGGACTCTGCAAGGGTCTTTAACGCTGCTGAGTCTGGGGCTGAGGATGCTTTGAGCCAAGACTTTTCTGTAATTACGGGACCGCAGTCAGGTACAGGTCAGCTGGGTAATGACATAACCTATAACTACACCATTGTTCCAAGCCAGGTATTGGAGAGAGATCTAAAGGAAGGTGATACAGCTACTGTTTTTGTTAATAATGCTCCGCTGGGTAATATAACTGTGGATTGGGGAAAGCGGGGCTCATGCTTGGATAGCTCGTTGATTATTTCTACTTACTTTGTAGAAGGTGCTCAAACGAAAGTTAGACACCTTGCAGTTGCACCAGACGGATGTAATAGAAATGACAATTTTGACACCTCAACTAGCGGAACTTCTCCGTATGAAAGCAGCTTTCAAGTGGGAGATATAGATAATACTGTCTTGTTTGTCAGGATTAAAGCGGTGTACAATGATACGAGTCTCAGGGTTACAGGACTAAATTTGCCGCAACAGTACTTGGTACGATCAGCTGCAAGTAATCCAGACGGCACAGAGCAGCGAACAGTAGAAGTCTCTAGAGGTGTGTCCTCTGCTCCTGCCTTTATGGATTATAGTTTGTACACTAGAGGCTCAATACAAAAGAACGAGTAAGGCCTGCCTATGTCTGCACTTGCCCTAGATATTGGTACATTTAGTGTCAAAGCGGTTTCTGGTAAACCAGGAAAAAAAATCCAGTTGGAAAAAGCTGTGGAAGTGTATAACGGTACTGGTCTTGCCTTGCCAACAGATGACACAAGTCTGGAAAAGCTTGGTCTTTTCTTGGAGACCTTTCTTTCAGACAATGATTTGCCCCGCAAAGACGTTCGTCTCTCACTCCCTGATACTGTGGCTTCTATAAAAGTTATCAGCATGCCTCCCCTATCCGATGCAGAGCTTGCCTCAGCAATTGGTTGGCAAGCGGAACAACATATCCCTATTCCACCAGATGAACTTTCACTTGAATACCAAGTGTTGTATCGGCCAAATAAAAAAGACAAAGAAAACATGCGAGTGTTGCTCGTAGGTGTTCGCAAGCAGGTTGTGGAGCGGTATATAGATATGTTTAATCACTTGGGCATCGAGCCAACCTTGCTCGAAACCCAGATGTTGTCTGTGATCCGTTCGTTGCAGTTTAGTCATGAAGATCCTACAACTTTGCTGGCACACATTGGACACACTACAATGCAGCTTGCGTTGGTCAGACACACCGAGCCTGAGTTTATTCTGACCCACTTGAATGGTGGGCAGTTGCTTACGAGAGCCTTGGAACAAGGTATTGGCTTGGATACAAATCAAGCTGAACAATACAAGCGCACCTATGGCTTGGACCCAAAACAGTTTCAAGGTAAAGTTCGGGAATCATTGCTCCCTGCAGTCAAGTTACTGCTTGCTGAAGTTCGGAAGGCAGCTCAGTTTTTCATAAATCAGCATTCACAAGAGACAATACAGCGCGTCGTGATATCGGGGGGGTCTGCCCTCCTTCCTGATCTGGTCCAACATGTGACCAGCGAGCTTGGCGCTGAAGTACTTGTAGCTGCACCATTCTTAGGAATTGATGGTGAGATTCCACACAGCATTAATCAGCCTGCTATGGCCGTATGTGTAGGTCTGCTGGCTCGGGAGCTCTAGATGTCTAGGACCATCAATTTTGTTGCAGCACGAAGGAAGAAGCTTACATTCCAGCAGCAAGCAGATCGTAAGCATTTTCAGTGGGCGCTGCGCGTATTTATTGGAGTGTTCGTTGTTTTTCTACTGGTGCTTGGAGTACGATTTTATTTTGTGTATCAAGTCAAACTATTGACTGACCAGCAGAAAAATACCCGTGAGTTGATTCTTTCACAGGAAAGTGTGGAGCGTGACTATAATATCTTTGCGTACAAGCTGCGCAGCTTGACAGAGTTATTTGGCAAAAGAAAAGATAAGCAGGAAGCATTTGTGTTTTTTAGCAATGTTTTTGGTGAAGATGTTATTGTGAGTGGTATAGATTACTCTGCAAGCGAACAAGATATACTTTCATTTACCATCCAAGTACCAAATGTCTTTGTACTAGATGATGTATTTGCAACGTTAGAAAGTGATGCTGTTCGAGAGCCGTATCCTAAGGTGGGTCGGAGTAATCTACGACGCACACCGAGTGGTTTTTATACTATGACCTTGATAGTGACTGTAGGGAGTTAAGATGAGTGTCAAAAAAGAAGAAAAAAAACCAGTGAACTTGAAAGTCTTTATTGCTACTCGGCAGTTCTTCCTGACGACTGCTGCATTAGTCCTGACTATTTTGGTGTTGCTGCTCGCAGCAATTATTCCTCAGATAAATGCAAGTTGGAACTTATACAACCAAATGCAAGCTGAAAAACCAAAGTTAGAGAAATTGAAATCAAAGTTAGTAGAGCTGCAGAACGTGCAGTTCGCCCCTGAGTATGCTCAGAAGGCCACCGTAGAACAAGCTCTCCCCTCGTACAAGCCGCTGATTGAACTGTTGGGGAGTTTGAATTCAGTGGCAAGTACTACTGGGGTATCTATTGATCACTTCGAGATAAACCCAGGAGAAATTGCCACAAGTGCGGCATCAGTTGCCAAAAAAGCCTCAAAAAAATCTGGGGGACCTGAAAATGTGGATTACATGGATTTGGAGATCAAGGTTTCAGGAACCTTTGAGCAAGTGACGAACTTTTTGGTTTCAGTAGAGAAAGTTTCACCTTTCACCTCCATACTTACTATGAGTTTTGGTGATGCTAATTCTGAATCTGAAGAAGTGGTTGCAGACAGACAATTGGAAGCAACCCTCGAGACTAGAACGTACTTTTTTACGCAATCAGTCAAGGCAACAGTCGAAGCTCCTTTACCCAAACTCACAGCTGAAGATCAAACCGTGCTCAGTGAGCTCAACGTATTCTCCGCAATAGAGATTCCTGTACAAAACAATATACAAGGTGGGGTTGAAGATCTCTTCCAGGTGGATCCTCTACAGTTTTAACAGAATAATGATGGTGATTAGTGGCTAACCCAGACAACAAGCAGGTAGTCCGTAAGTGTTGGGTCTCTGTCCTCTAGTTCTCGGGTTATGATTGGTAGAACTACTTCTAGGTCTGACGTTTTCATTCTGGTGCCTGGCACTTCTTCAAGGGTGTCTGGTGCAACAATTTTAACTACTGCAGCAGTTCTCGGCGGAAGTCTATCTTTGGTGAAAAGTACAGGAAGTTTTGATTCAATATGACCTGGCATATTTGAGCAAACAGTACTATTGTTTGTCGTCTGCGAGTTTGATGATCGCTCGCACACCTTCTTTGATGCTGCGGATCTTTCCTATGTTTCTGATAGCGTGGATAACTGATCCACCTTTGCCGATAACACGACCTACGTCATCTGGATGCACAGAAATTGTGTAAATATGAACACCGTTTTCTTCGACTTCTTCTTGTACTTGGACTGAATCTGGATTGTCCACCAAGTGAATAAGCATGTATTCAAGAAGATTTTTCATGACGATAACCTCTGTGTTCGCTAGGTATATTACTCAGTTACTGCTACTGCTGCTTCTTGCTCTGCCTCAGGTTCAACAGGTGCTGGAGCTACTTTTTCTTCTGCAGCTGCTGCTTTTGCTGATTTGGATTTTGCAACTGATTTCTTTGATGGTCGTGCTTTCTTTACTGGGAATGGATTGCCAGAAGAAACTCGGGTAAAGAGACTTGCAACGGTTGGAGTTGGTTGCGCACCCTTAGTGAGCCATGCTTGGTACTCTGCAATGTTTAAGTCCAGAATTTTTGGATTCATTGTAGGCGCGTAATGTCCGAGTAATGCTGAGTACTTACCGTCACGCTTAGAGCGTGCTTCAGTAACTACAATACGATAGTGTGGTTGGCCTTTTTTGCCAAATCGTGCGAGCTTTATTTTTAACATAGCTTGTGTTGATCTAAGTACGGTTGATACAGGTCTGATAGAGTATGGATTATACTGGATAAGTCTGGGATTCTCAAGTGCGAGTCTCTCTAAGACTAGCACAGGTTGTCTGGGGTATGTGAAATACCTGTTTCGCAGCTCTATACTTGGTAAATTCTGATTCAATTGTATACTGCCTTTGAGCAGTCCACACTTGATTACTTATGTGAAACTTGCTAAAGCCAGTGAAGCTGCCTCCTGCTGTGCCAACTGTTTGCTCTTCCCTACCCCAGTGCCACGAACCGTGCCCCCTACAGATACCGTGACCGTGAACTGCTTGTCATGATCAGGGCCATCCTCTGCAATGACTTCGTATGTTGGTGCCTCAAAGCCTTTAGACTGCACAACTTCTTGCAACTGACTTTTGGAGTCTTTATACAGTTTCTGTTCTAGAATTGAGTCGAACTCGACAAATAATGCCTGGGCCAAAAATGTTTTAGCGGCTTCATACCCTTGGTCAAGGTATAAGGCTCCAACAACGGCTTCAAACGTATCAGCTAGCAAACTGGTGTTATTGCGTCCGCCTGTTGCTTCTTCACCTTTACTTAGGTACAGCTTCTCTCCCAACCCTAGACGAACGGCAACCTGCGAAAGCGTAATGGTTTTGACTAAAGAGCTGCGAAATGCAGTTAGCTCACCCTCTGGTTTTTCTGGAAACCGTGCGTACAAGTACTCAGTTGTGGCTAGCTCTAGTACTGCATCACCGAGGAATTCGAGTCTCTCATTTGATTCAGTAGACGTTGATACTCGTTCGTTGAGAGCACTACGGTGAGTAAGGGCATTTATGAGTAGTGCTGGATCTTTAAATATTGGCAAAAGGCTCAGATCAGACATAGGTTCATCCTAGTTCAAGCTCGTCATGCACAGCTGTGGCTAGTTCAATCACTGTTTCAATCTCCTCATGCAACTCCTTTGCATTTAGAGAGACACCAAACTGTTGATTGATTCTGCGCACAATCTGCACAAACTCAGTTAGAGAAATGTTTAATTCATCTTCCAATTGAGCGTCTGGGTGCACTTCTTCTAAGTCGTTGCCCGTAAGCTCTGCTACTAGATTTTGAACCGCGCGAAGCGTTTCTTGCATGCCTGTTTGTATCATAGCTGCCTTTGTACACGATATGTATCTACTATGCAAGAAGCTCTAGACCACTGGGTCAAGGAGAAGCTTGGCAAGTACCCCGTTTATAAATTTTGAGGAGTGTTCTGCACCAAACTCTTTTGCTAACTCAATTGCCTCGTCTATGAGAACTTTCTTAGGCGTCTTCTTATGCTTTGATTCAAACATACTGAGCCGTAGGATTGCAAGGTCCACTTTGTTGATGTCCTTTAGTGGGCGTTCAGGTGCTGCTTGGGTGATGATTGCATCAAGTTCATCCAGCGAATTGAGGATCATCCCTAGTTCTGACTCAGGGCTATGTTTAGCCAATGCCAGCTCAAGACTTTCTGCAGAGAAGGTAGATGCAAACAATGCTTGCATCAGCTGGATACGCCGCACGTGGCGGTCATCAATACGATCGTTCATCACAAATTTTGCTTTCAGACTAGCAACAGAGGAACTAGCCCTTATGTTGTGTGGTTCTGGTGGTCTTCTTGACTGAAGTGGATGCAGCTTTTTGGGCTGTTTTACTGTCTGAGACTACTGCTCTGTTAGCTCTGCGATCTGCTTTTGTAGCAGCACGTTTTGTAGCTTTGTCGTCATCTTTTCCTGCTTTGAGGATACCAGCGCTCTTGAGAATTTGGGCAACGAGACCTTGCTTGTGCAGAGGAATGGTCGCGTTTTTATCTTTCTTCAATTGTGGTCTGTTGCCAGCACGGCGTTTGCCACGTTCTACGCTAGTAATTTTATTTTTTGGTAATGCACCCATGGGGCTCCTTCTTTACTGCATCAATTGCAATAGAGGGTATTGTATCATGTAAACGCTATTTCGGTGCAGAGATAGCAAGCTGTCTTAGTCGAGACTCTTGACTTCATTGTTGAAAAACTCTCTTTTTGCCAACAATGTTATCGCAAATTCTGTAAGTTCAGGACGGAGAACTTACAGCAGTTGCTCACTTACGTTCTCAAATGCAAATCCTAGCACTTCCTCAGAAGATATTTGTTTGTGTATCAGCAACTCAGTTAGTGACTCTTCCACTTTTTTCCTGCTAACAATACTTTCCTAGCCTTGTGAGTTTCTTGACTGAAAACAATCCGAGCCCTGTTGTAGTACAAGCGTCAAAGTTAACAGTGGAGTTTTTTCTCATAACGATTCAACATGAATTTCCAAGATCATAGGTTTTATTGATTTATCTCTGTGAGGCACCTCCACAGCAAATTTGCGGTCTACTACAGGCATGCCTAATATCTGTAGAGCTGTGCCTATTTTTGTACCTATGGTATCTATCTCATTTACTAGCGGAGCAAGTTTTGCAGGGAGATTTTCAGGTTTTCTCAACCGTTCTTGCTCAAGAAGTATGTGATGTCGCATCGTAATGATCTGCTGCATCGTTTCTGATACAGGCTGATTTGCTAGTAATTCCTCTTTGTTTATACATCCCCTCTGTATTTATTCTAGTGGTTCGGCCACCACAACTATTCGCTTGCTGTCAAGCCAACCTGTACAGGTATAAATACTCAAACTTGTATCACTGCCTCTAGTTAATGCAGATGGATCTGTAGAGTCAGTGGTGAAAACTTCAGTCACTGTGTAGAGTTTTCTCTGTCCATTTGCATACTCTGTCGCGATGATATCACCTGGATTGGCTTTTGTGAGGCTGGCAAACACACTTCGCCAATTATGGCCATATATGACTTGTCCTCGTGCACCTACAGCTGTGGGGTTGGTAAGAATGGCAGCTCCTCCAGTAGGAACTGTCCAGCTCTCCTCTGCATAGGGAACCGCGAATACTGGAACTGAAAGGTCAAGTTTAGGGATAATTATCCTAGTAGGATATCCAGAAATAGCACTTGAAGATACTTCGACAACTTGGGGGCTAGCTGCTTTCGGTTGAATAGGCAACAGGATTGGAACAAATGGCAAACTTACAATAAAGCATCCAATTAAAATAGAACAAGCTCCTAGAAGACGGAAAGATCTGCTAACTAGCCATGCTTGTCTATGCGTCATGCGCTTTGTACAGTTTTGTTTTTACCAAGTATCCAGAAGAGTATTCCTGCTAGAACAGCGGCAGTTCCCCACTTGGCAGTACCAGTTGCTGCTAATTGAGCTCCAAGCACTTGTCCGTACGTCTGTGGACTTGATGCACCACCAACGCCAGAACTACTGCTTGTGGAGGCACTAGAACCTGCAACCTGACCACCTCTTGCCACGCACGAAAAACTTGAGTTCTTTGTTAGGTATGGTGCGTCATGCAAGCCCCAGACAGAACCATTTGGAATCCATACCCAACCCTGGTTCTGTAAAATTGCTAAGTCGTCTTCAGTAAGGTCGTTATACTCCCACCAAAGCGTTTGTACACCTTCACCGTTATCTGGGCAAAGACACTGCAACACCTGTGTTCCAGAAATTTCATAGACAGTATCAGATCCTGTATAGGTTGTTGAGTCACCTGGTACGCCATGCGTCCCACTTGGGTAGTATGCAATGATACTGCCCTGGGTTGCGGTACAGCTTGGAAATGTTGGTACCGTGACTGCTTGTATTGGCTGAGCTGCAAGAGAAAAAAGTGTAATGACTGCCAAAATTACTATTTTTTTCATTATTGATACCCTTCGATCCAAATTGAAAAGCATCATAGTATATCATATAGATACAATAAAATATATTATAAGAAACCCAATAAGTAATTATCAAATGAAATTTGATGTTATTCTGTTTTGTGAATAATTACCTCAGTATGTTTTTTTTGGGGAAATTTAGTATACTTTTTGCATGTTTAGTAGATTTGATTTTGATCCCATTGTTAGTGAGCAAGAAAAAAATCCTCGGGAAGTAGACCAAGGGAGGCGTGCTTTTCTCGTCAAGGGCTTAGGAACAATGGCAGCGGTGTTTGGTGCTCTCTCTATGAAAGGCTCGCTACGATGGTTGCTGAGTGCAGGCGTTGTAGTCTCACAGGAAGCAGAAAAAGATGAACATCCCACAGAAGAAGAAGTTACGTTGTATCGCATTCATCCTAAGCCTGCATACGAGCGTCCAGAGTTTAAAGTGCAGTTTGAAAATCAATTTTTACCTGAAATGGCAGACCTGGCACATAAGCAACAACAGATAGTACAAGAGCTGCAACAACTCGGCATTGCATGGAGAGCTGCTTATGAGGAGGAAGAGACTTACTATACTACTGAAATGGAGTGTGATTCTGATAATAACTGCAAATCAGTTCTAGTACAGAAAACACGAACAGTATGGAGAGAGCCCGCTGGGATGAGTGGTTACCACGGCGTAATTTCGCAAGTTCTTGCTGAGTTCAGCATGCTGCAAAATGATCGATTGGCGAGAATCCCACTAAGCTACCCTGTGGATCACACTGAATCAGGTGGGGCAGGTCATGATATTAAGCTTGAGTCATTTGTACCCAAGTTTTATGAGGACTACTTGACGGAAGTAAAGAAAGTAAATGGACGCACCTTGGCACTACTTTTTACCTCACTTCTCCATGCTGTCCTGGAATACAAAGGTGCACTCTCCTTTTTGAGAATGGATAATAAACATACAGGTAGGTTTGGTGATCACCGTTCTAGCTATAAGACATCTCTAGGCACAGAGGAAATCACTGATGCTAGCTTAAAGGAGTACACTGAGCAGCTGGTTGGAAACATGGTTGAGTCGCTTTCAGAGCGGTTACGAAATGCAGGTATTTTCGATGCAATACAAGTGTTTTTATTGGCTGCAATCGTTCGGCGAAATATGAAAAAAGATTGGAATGGTGCTTACGAAGATGAGGAGGCATTTACTCGGTCATTTTTGCATGATCGGTACACGCGAGGTAATGCTTTTACTGCGTCTGGATTAGGTGAAACACTAGGAGTGTCTAGTGAACAGTCAATACAGAGTAAACGCTCACACTTCTCTGCTGCGCAACCGTCTTTAGGATATGCAGGCTATCCAAATTTTGGTGAACGTCGTGCGCGCATTAGCACCCTGATGCAGTCGTATGCTGAGACACTGGGAGCTACCCTCAGTGCACATAATGGAATTCTACGTGACATCTGGTTGGCAGATGCAATTTCTGCGTTTCAAAACCAGCGTAAAAATGATTTGCGCGAACCAGCTGAGGGTAATGCTCGGCTTATTTTGGCAGCACTAGTTATTCAAGTTATCTCTATCCCCTTCTCTGGTTTTCATAGGAATGTTGTTGATGCCGCGATGGAGAGCATAGGGATGTAATTGAGCGTGATTTCATGTATACCACTTGTGGAGCAGTAGTAGTGTTGGCATACTATATCGTATGGAACAATGGAAAGAACCTCAATCTAAACGTACTGTATCAAGGCGTGAGTTTCTGGAGTATTTTACTGCTGTTGGCGCCATGCTAGGACTGCAGCAGATACTAAAAGTGCCGCTGATTGCCGCGGCATTAGAGACGCAAAGAAAAGACGGCGAAGCACTTCCTGCAGATGGTGAAGTTGTTTTATACAAGGTCAATCCTGTACGGGCGGAAACACTTGGGCCTGAGTACACTGTTCCGTTTCAGCGGTTTACAGAGCAATTGAAGGAATTAGCAGGACGCAGAGAACTTATTTATCAGCTACTCTCAGATTTACAAAGAAACTGGAGAAGCTCTTACCATGATAGTGATGATGGTTGGCACGAGCCATATGGTATGGGAGGTTACAACGAGGTTTTGGATGAGAGTGTGAAACTTTTTGGAAACAAGAAAGTTGATGCACTAGCTCAGGTTCCAGTCAGTTTTCCCGTGGCGCATGAGGAAAGCACTAATGATGATGTGCACATTGAAGAATACAAGCCTGCATTTAATGAAAAATACAAAAAAAATCTCGACATAATTAATGCAGCAGGTTACTTCACGGTATCTACAGCTCTTGTGTATGCAGTGGCTGAAGCTGGGGGTTTTTCCCAGGTTTACCTGAGAAGTATGGCAACTCTTGGGAGTGGGAATCACTTTCTGATGGGCCATTGGTAAAACTGAAGCGAACAATGGAACGTGAGGGTTTGTCACTTAAAGAGGCTATCGGCCAAATAGTAGATTCATTCATAGACCACCTAAAAAATAGAGGCTTGTTTGATGTGGTTGAAGCGCTAGTTTTGAGCTTAATTATTAATAGAAACATGAAGAGAGATAGAGGTGAGTATGCCTCTGAAGAAGAGTTGACAAGAGAATTTGTGCATTCAGCGTTTGCATCGGTTACAGCTATGGATGCCCACCAGGCAGCAAAAGCATTGGGGTTACCCGATCCATCACAGTTTGCAACGGTTGAAGCTTCCTTTAGTGGTCCACGGCCTAAAGCTGATTTTATTGGTTACACTGGGTACGGATGGTTGTCTCGGGATTATGATACACCACGCAGAATACTTTCCGAACATATGCGTGAGTACAACGTTTTGTATCAGGAGATGGTATCTGGTAGAGACCGTTTCTTGAAAGAT
The DNA here is from genome assembly GCA_964607285.1 of uncultured Pseudomonadales bacterium. Classification (GTDB taxonomy): domain Bacteria; phylum Patescibacteriota; class Microgenomatia; order UBA1400; family PJMF01; genus CAZBMX01. The sequence continues at coordinate 8,697 of CAZSJW010000008.1, read as the reverse complement.
ATTCTGCTTGCAGAAAAGCTAAGAGGATTTGAGAGTTCCAGAGAAGAAACTCTGCACCAACCTGCTAAAGAAAACGTAAAGCTTGTTTTAGTCGCTATGATAGCTGAGTTGCTTTCTGGGCCCGCAAGTATTCTTCACAGAGCTGGTGTTGAGGGATTGATTGAATATATGTACGGCTAATCCCCTACCAAAGCCAATCTCCCAACCTCGTCCACAAGGTTGGATTAGTTCGCTCAAGCACAAAAACCAGTTCACTAGCAGTAGCACTCTCCATCATACGTGTTTCCGATGTAAACCCAGTAGCGTCCAGTCGTAGCTCCCCTTCCAAATGCGTGTACGGCACAACAAACTCGCCTGCTTCATCGGTGTACACTGTTTTTTGTGGGGTCACTATCTTGGCGTTTACCACAGGTTTGCCTCTCGGATCTAGCACTTTGCCGCGGAGCAACTGCGGGGTGAAGTACTTGGTCAGTACAGCAACTGCGGGTTTAGCCGTACCATCAGATTTCCAAATTTCTGTTGATCCACCCACATTTGTCCAGTAGCTCATGCCGTAAATTGTGGGTTCTCGCGCCATGAGGTTAAGTGCTGATTCTAGCCACTCAGCCTGTTCCTCTGGGGTTTGCGCTCCATGAATGTCAGGAATTGGATTACCGAACTCTCCAAAGACGACCTTACCTTTGGCGCGCAGTGCTAACTCTCTGGCATCAGCCACAAGCTTTTCGGGCGTGCGAACATAGTGATCAATTGCGATGACGCCACCAAGTGCTGTTGTTGTAGCTTCAGTCATAATCAAGCGAGCAACATCCCCATTCATGGAGTTATAGTTGATAGTGACATTTTTGCCAATCGAGCGGAATGCTTCCTGCATCATCTCGTGTTCCTCGATCAGAAATTTTGTATGACTTTTGGCGTCGGTGTGCATGCGAGGATCGCCTGGTCCGCCGTTTTCACACTCGGGACAGGGGCTGAAAATATCGCCATTTTCAAATAAATCTGGGTGAGTTTCGATGAATAAGCGAGTCTTGTTCAGATGCTCTGCTCTAGTGATGCTTGGATACCCAAACCACTGCTCCCAGCCTGACCAATTACCTCGGAACCAAATGTGCAAGCCATGTCTGCGGGCGGCATCTACCCAGAGGTGCATGATCGGCATGAACTCTTCGTCGTATGGTGTAGCAATGCCAATATGGGTAGCGCCAGTGCCTGCAATGTTGCTGACCTGTTGTTCGACAATTTCTGCAGCTTTGTCCTTTTTGCCCAGAAACTCTCGGCTGGGATCACGCGAATACTTCATGGTATCGATGGCTTGGAACTCCCAGAATCCCGGGTTTTCCTGTCTGGCAGCGACTTGTTTTTCAAAGCTTGATTCTTTTTCTTGTAGCATCATGACAAGCGCAAAAGCTACTGCTGTGCCCAACAGTACTGCAATCATTGCAACGATAGTGACAGTTTTTGCGGCTGGATTCATCAGGCAATTATACTATCTCAAACCGAGTCAGGTAAGAGTACGATGCAGTCTGGGGTTTTGAGCTCGGTTTGGGGGAGTTCTTGCATAGTGGTAGGATCGAAGAATCGTGCGTTTGGTTTTGTGAAGTTGCTGTGCGTTGGAAGGTACAGCAGCTGTTCACCTGTTGGGGTTATTGCTGTAATGGGTTGTTCAAGAATTGTCTCCAGTTGAGCTGCGGTTAGGGGCACAGGCTGTAGTGTTCCAAACCAATTTTGTTCACGCAGCCAAGTCGCAGCCTTTCCAATTTGCTCCGCTCCTGGTGCTGCCGCTGCTGTCCGCCAGTCTGTACTCCCCCAGTGACCAAGAAACGACTCGCCTGGTTTATTCATGTTCCAAAGTCCCTGTGCCCCATACGCATAGCTTAGGCAGCCGCTGAGCATACTCACCCAAAATGCCTGGCGTTGCAACTGTGAGCCAAAGTCCCCACCAATGCCTTCGTACCAGGGTTCGAGGTTGATTGTGGGGTCGCTTGTTGTTTGTGCGGCAGTTGCAGTTCTGTGAAGCCATGCTAACCGTGATCGTGAGTGGCCTGATTGCATGCTGTTGGCACTGAGCCACTGGGCTTGGGGGAAAAGCTGTCTGGCTGTGGAGTTCATGTGGGGGTGAATGATTATTGGTCTGTGATGCGGATCGTGAGCTGCGATGTACTCCCCTACTCGATTCCATTCTTCGAGTCGAATTGTTTGCCAATGTGTGGATAGAACAACCATATTTTTAAACGGTCGAAGTAGCTTGCGCAGCATTGAGCCTATGACCGTGTTGAAAGGAAAACCTTGCAAAGTTGTTGCTGCAGGGGGCAGATCCACTTCGCCACACACGCACCAGACAACTTCAAGAGAACTATAGCGATCAATCAGCTCTTGCCAAATGTGGCACATGGTTTCCACCCCAATGCTATCGATGTGATTGCCCCAGCTGCCATAGATGATTGGCGTGAGTTTTGCGTCTATGATGGCGGCAATTTTTTTGTCTAGGTCTGCAAAGTACGACTGATTAATCTGATTATTGTTATCAAGTGGCCAGCCGGAAGTGTTGGCAGCTTGTGCCGAGGTTGGGGCTACTTCGGGAGGAAAAGCTGCAACCAATTGGATAGCGGTAAAACCTTGTTTGGCTCGCTGTTTTGCTAGTTGTTGAACTTGCAGAGGCGTCATGCGGGTGGCGGCAAACCACCATGTATCGGCAAGAAAATTCAAACTCGTAAGCATAGTTTTGGGTAACATGAATGCGCTATACTGAAACGAGGATAACAGAAAACGCAGCAGTAACACAGTATGTCTCAAAACCGTACGTCTGATGCAAAGCACCCTTTGTATTTCTCAACTGCATCAACGGTTAGTGCAGTAGGCGCAACGCTAGCTGTAATGATCGTTGCGCTTCGAAGCATGGGACGCGTTTGGTGGTGCGCTCTCGGGGACTGGAGTTTGATTGCATTAGAAAACAAAAGTTCACATAATTCCCAACATCTCTTTGATCCATATTCTATAAGTCATTTCCTGCACGGAATACTTTTTGCCGTATTTTTGCGTAGAATTCTTCCCAAGTGGCACGTTCGACGTGTCTTTATAGTTGCAGTAGTATTGGAAGCAGCTTGGGAAGTGTTAGAAAATACTAGCTTGATAATTAATAGATATAGAACGGCAACGTTTTCCTACGATTACTTTGGAGATAGTATTGCTAACTCGGTGTCTGATGTGCTGTTTTGTGTGATCGGATTTGCAGTTGCATGGCAGCTGCGTCGTCCGTGGTTGTTAGCAGTTTTTGTGCTTTCCGAACTACTCATGCTCTGGTGGATTAGAGATAGCTTGTTATTAAACATTATATTGCTGATTCAACCTATCCCGGCTATCACAGAGTGGCAGCTAGCTGGCTAGTTTGTGAACTGTATCACAAAAGTACGATATAGTGCATAATTTCATTGACTAACTACCAGAAATGCTGTTCAATAGAGGTATGCCTAAATCCTCATCACCATTCGCAAACGCATTGCAATCAACTGGAGGCACTCCTGCGCCTACTCCACAGCCGGTGGTTCAAACCACCTACTCACCGCAACATCCTGGTTGCGATGGCAAAAACTGTGACAGCTGCGTGAAAAGCGGCATGCCGTTCAAGAAGGAAACGCTTTCTTTCATAGTTGTAATTTTGATTGGTTTATCTACACTATTTTTTGCGCTCTGGGTAGTCACTATGCGCGAGCGTGATGCGCTCAAAGCGGGTGGTGCAGAAATGACTACAAGTGAAGCAGAAGCGCCGACCAAGAACCTAGACTACCAACTCCCAGCAGAAAAAACCGTTCTCAAAACCACAGCCCTCCCCCAGCCTAACTTGGCAGGCAAACTTTCGGTCGAAGCAGCGCTGGCAACTCGCAGGAGTCGTCGAGCCTATGCAGAAACTCCATTGACACTGCAGCAAGTCTCGCAGGTACTCTGGTCAGCCCAAGGCGTGACTGACGATGCAGGGCACCGCACCGCACCATCTGCTCGAGGCGCGTATCCATTCACTGCATATTTGGTAGTTCGCAATGTGACGGGTTTGGAACCTGGACTGTATCGCTATAATCCGTCAACTCATTCCGTTGAGTATATCGGTGTGGCAAATGCTGGAGATGTTTTGACAGCTGCAGGTGTCCAGGATAACTCCCAAAAAGCTCCTGCAGTAATAGCCTTGGCTGCAAGTTATGCCAAGATGGCTAAGCTCTCCCCTGCCGATCCAGTGACTGGTACGTTATTGGAAGGTGGACATATCGGGCAAAATATTTATTTGCAAATTGAGTCGCTGGGCATGGGCACTGTGGTAACTGCAGGCTTTGACGCAGTCAAAGTTGGTGCAGCACTGCAACTTGATCCCAATGAAGACGTTGTGTATTTAATTCCCTTTGGCGATCGAGGTGTGGAACCTGTCGAAGAATAAGTAGCATCTAAGGCATGTATGTTTAGAAGAAATCAGTTTGAAAAACTACTTAGTGGTTTAGTGCTCTTTGTGCTGCTTGGAGTTTTTGCAGTCACTAGTGCATTTGCGCAGGGTACAGTTTTCACAGTTGAGGAACTAGACAAATATGACGGCAAAGACGGCCGAAAAGCCTACACAGCGTATGAGGGCAAAGTGTACGACGTGACCGATAGCAAACTCTGGAAGCTGGGTGAACACTTTGGTCTGAAAGCTGGTATTGATCTGACCGCTAACATGGCGGAAGCACCACACGGGCCGGAGGTGTTTGCGGGGTTTACCCAAATTGGGACGCTAGAGGGTATCACTGCCGAACCAACGGCTGAAGTTGCAGCACCACTCGGTGATGATGCTATGGTACCTGCCTCAGAAAAAGCTGCATGGTCCGGATTAGCAGAGGACGAAGCCCAGATAGCACAAAAGCCATGGTATACAGGAAGAATTCAATTTTTAGACATTTCTATACTTGGCTGGACAGGCATAGTTATGGGGGTGTTTTTTGTGCTGACATTTGCTACCTGCTTTGCAATGCCTTGGGCAAAGCTTAGGTTGCCATGGACGGGATCAAAAATTGGAAGTGATCCACTTGATGCTGCAGGAACGCATTTGCCATGGACCGCAATCCATAAGTATTTTGTGTGGGTTACGGTCATACTTGGAATTATTCACGGTGTATTGGGTATATTGCAAGTTTTTGGTGTATATGTATAAAGTAACACTGTACAAACTATTCATCGTATACGCGTACTAAAAGGAGAAATGAATACTCATACAACGCCACATGCTCAGAGTTCAGATGCAGGGTTTGATCAAGCTCAACCACAAGTTGGACCAGTCCAGTCTTCAACAAAATCCCTACCTCTTATACTAGGTGGTATGTTGGTAGCACTATTGCTAGCAGTGGGTGGTGGATATTACTATACCACTACGCCTGGGTATGTTGCAGCACAGTTCCTTAAGCAACATATTGCTACATTGCGCCGCCAAGATTTCACAGGAGCATATGCTCAAACCACCGCGGGATTCAAAACTGACGCTACTCAGGCGGAGTATCAGGAATTTGCCGAAAACTTGGGATTAGTCAGCGCAGATATTCCATACAAAGTTACTCAAAAATCCGTATATGTTCGGGATACTGACTTGACTGATCAGGGTATGTTTGTTATTCGTTTGACGGGAAAAACTGGAGAAACGCAGGACATGCGATTTTCTTTGACTACCGAGTATGGAAACTGGCGGGTTAGATTAATCGAAGTAGTCGGTGATTCCGATTCATCATGCGAAGACTCGCCATGTGCGCAAATTGGTATGGACTATGATGCTCCACCAAAGACTGCACCAGCAGCTGTTGATACAGGTGCTATGAATGAGCCTGCTCCTCAACAGCCGGTAGTACAAACTCCACCTGCTGCCGCACCTCCAGCTCAAACGGCGCAGAACGACCTTAGCTGGCAGCGATTGTCAGAGGTATCTGCTCCTCCAGCTGGTTCGTCGTATGCAATTGTGCCTGTCTACGACACGCGCTTCCAAAACGCAGCTCGTGTGGCAGTCGAACAGCACATAGGAAGCATGCGATTTGGTAACTATGCTGAGGCGATTGAACAGCTCTCGCCAGAGTTTAAAGCTAAGGTCACGCCCACTGATTATGGTCAATTCTTAGGCATGCTCGGCGTTCCAGATATTGCTCGATATTCTTGGGAAGTAGTTAAAACAGATGTTCGGACGGTCAACGGTGTGTATTCTGCCAAGGTCCGTGTGGTTTTTAAAGACTTTCAAGGTACTGGCACAGGTGCAGCACCCGAGCAATTGTTTATAAACCTGGGACTTTACAACATCTCGAAGGATGAGCTTGGAGTTTTGGATTACAAGCGATGGAAGATCATAAGCTTCTTTAGCGATAGCCGCCAGGCAGAGTTCTTCCCGTATTAATGTGTAACGATTTTGCGTACTCAGTTGTTATGGAAACAAAGTTTTCTGACAGTTGAGTACTGGCATCAAAAAGATTGACACAGACGTAAAAGTACTGTTTGCTTAAAAAAACCATTTTTAAGGACTGCACGCTATATGCAACATTCCAGTTCTCATAAGCCAGCTGTAAAAAACACCCGAGTGCTCTTCAGGTAGGACTGGGCATTGTCGTGCTGCTGCTCATTTCTGGTGCTCTAACTGCCGGAAAGTACGTATCACAGCGGAGTACGGAAAGCAGAAGCCAGGCAGCTGGGGGTCAGCGGTATATTGTTTGTCCTTCGGGAAGTCCTGGTGCTAATGGTTGTGACTTTGTTGGATTAGCAGGTTTGCAGCAAGGAATTGATCGGGTGCCTTCTGACTCGACTTTTTTAATGAAGCCAGGGGTGTATAAATTTACTGAAAAAGTTTTGTATCAGGCGAATGGAACGAATGAAATTTTTGAAAGCGGTCTACTTCTTAATTCAAATAAAACAATTTCAATTATTGGGGAAGGTGACGTAGTTATGGATGGTAAGTACTATTCAGGTTTAGATTTAGATGCAGCTATTTTAATTGCCGCTGGTTCATTAACAATTGAAGGTATAACGATTACTAATTTTCATCACTACGGAACCCTTTCGCTTGTAAACTCAAATCTCACAATTAAAAATTCTGTCGTTAAAAATGGCAGTAATAATGGGATAGCACATAGTTCAAACGGAACATTGAAGGTTGAGAAATCAACCATAAAAGATGTAAAAGAGTCTGGCATAATTGCTATTGGTGGTACCGCGATTATTGATGGGAACTCAGTTTCTAGTGTTCAGAAGAATAATGGATCACGAGCACATGGGATCGATTGTGGAGTCAGCTCCAAATGGTGGGCAGTTAAGCACAGAGCAATACTGTTGTGTAAATCCAGGGGATATGATTCTCAACAACCGGTGTGTGCCAAAACCACCCGCGCCGTAATTGACTAACTTTACATCAACCCAAGCAACGTCGTCGCCGCATTGTTAGGCAACTCAACATCTTCAATACGAATAGGCGCATCCTGCGGGATATCTCGCTTCAGCACAGACCCAACAGCCACACCAATTGGCAAGTAGTCGGTGTTGGTTGCAGCTTTGCGGATACTGCCATAAATCGTGTCGCCGCCAATGCCGTCCAGAGTTTGTCCCTGCTTGAGGTCTTGCTTGGCAATTGTGATGGTTTTGGTAGTTGGATTCAGGCCATTGTTGATAGTTTCTTCTGCAAACAACGCCACGCGAGCAATTGTCTCCCCTACTTCGAGGTGACAGAGATGGTATGAGTCAAACAGGACGTATCTTGGACCATCGCCCATGTTGAGGTAGCGAAGGTATTTCTGCTGTTGTGGATCGGTATGTTCGGCAACTACGAATACTCCTGGAAACAAGTTGATGCCAATCATGTAGTCAACAATGCCTTCGGCTGGAATTGCGTTCCAGTCAAAACTTTTGAGCACATCATCAAATTTATCGACTTTTGGCCCTCGCATACCGGCTTCGGAAATGGTCATGCCGTAGTAGTTGGAAACTAGGTTCATTTCGATAGACTGCTTAGTGCCGTCAGTAAAAGAAACTGTTTGACGAACCGCCAGTCCTTTATCCTCTGCCCAAGGTTTCATTTTGGCTTGGGTAGCGTGCACATCCATGTAGCGCTTCATGTTGCCAGCTAGGCGGACTTTGAAGCCTTTGTAGTGTGCAGAGGCAATCAGGCGAGCCAAACTGCCTGGCTGATCTCCCACTACATCGGTGATGATGCGATTTTCTTTGTCGAAGAGTTTTTTGAGCTCGGTGCCAACTGTGGCTTGCAGCTCTGGGTTCATGGTGACCAGATGTTTTTTTGCTTCCAGGGTTTTGAGGGCAACTTGGGTGCCATAATCTACGGTTCCTGTAACCTCGAAAACGACTGGTGCTTCCAGCTCTTTGATGAGGTCTAGGTTGTCACTCACGGAAATAATGTTTTTAGCAGCATTGTCGCGGATGGCTGCGGGTTTGTCTTCGACTAGAGCCAGTACGCCGTGGTCTAGAAGAAACTTTTTGGATTCTTCAGGGCGGCGGCTGATGACGAGAGGGATGCGAAAATGCTTGGTGTATTGGTTGTTTGATAGAAATCCGAAGCCCATGAATCCCAAGCCTACTTGGATGACTTCGATTGGGTTTTTGCGGTTACGGAGTTGTTGTTCGAGGATGCTGTCTGTCATTATGCTTTGATTCCAAGGTTGATGTTGCGGGAATGCACGCTCATTCCGATTTGGCTGACATCTGGTT
>CAZSJW010000007.1:0-70804 GCA_964607285.1 uncultured Pseudomonadales bacterium | reverse complement strand
GCCAGCAGCTTTAGTTGTCATGGGATTAATTTTCCTGGCTTCAAACTTAGGTATGCTACCACGTGAGTTTTGGAATCTCTGGCCACTGATTTTGATAGTGGTTGGTTTGGGTGGATTGTTGACATCTGATCGTGATGAGTGGATGTCTGTGCCCGGTGCATCAATCACAAAAAAATCTGCCCGCAAAACAAACAAACGCAAATAGAGTGCTTGCGTACCAGCGGAATTATTGTATGTCACAACCGTTTCAGATTGCTATTGATGGACCAGTTGCGGCTGGAAAAGGCACAATTTCTCGGTTAGTTGCTCAAAGGTTGGATTTTCTGTATGTAGATACAGGAGCAATGTACCGAGTTACTGCATACTTAGCTGTTCAAAATAATACAGCGTTTACCGATGAAGATAAATTAGTAGAGCTTATCAAAAAATGTAAGTTGGAAATGCGCAACCCTACAGAGGATGAGCGTGATGGTAGACTCACTACGGTTATTTTGGATGGTGAAGATGTTTCTTGGAAAATTCGCACTGAAGAGGTCAGTGCGGGTTCATCAAAAGTAGCTACATTAGCGCAAGTTCGTTCTGTCTTAGTTCATAAGCAGCAAGAAATTGCAGCAAAGACGGACGTGGTGATGGAAGGCAGAGATATCACATATCGGGTTTTACCAAATGCACAACTAAAAATTTATCTCACTGCTGGAGACGTTGTTCGAGCAAAGAGGCGACATGTGCAGTTACAAACTCGAGGAGAAGATATCACATTTCAAGAAGTATATCGTGAGTTGCTCCTTCGTGACCAGCAAGATACTGAGCGAGCCACCGACCCACTAAAAATAGTTCCTGAAGCTTGGGAGATCGATTCAAGTGATTTGGCAATAGAACAAGTTATAGATATGATTGTCGAACGCGCACAGATTATGCGACAACTCTAAACTGATATGCACGCTGTGGAATCTCCTTTACAACCAAAAGAAATTGAAGAACTGGTCAGAGAACGTGAAGAGTTGAAGGAAGAAAAACAGCGTTTGCGTGAAGAGAAGAAGAGAGAAAAAGAGAAAGCAACTCGCAATCAATTTTTAGAAAAGCTTGTAGCCCCATCACTTTTCTTTATTACAATACTTATATCATTAGTATTTTACTTACTTAACACATTCACCAAATAATTGTTCGATTTTCAGCGTTACCGCTAGTTTGTGGTCGTGCGTGTGTAGGTCGGGGTTGTTGTAACTGGCGTTGAGATAAAGCGACAGGTAGGTAGTGATTGCCCGCTCACGAAATACTCAAACTGACCAGATTTGCAGTCGCCACAGAGCTGACCGTTTGCACTACGACAAACACTCATGGTTGCTATAGTTTTAGGGACTGTAAATTGATGTGGGTTTTCCGCAGATAATTGTAGTCTCATAAGCTTATTCCAGATAGGTGATGCCCCTGTTACCCCAGACGCGACAGCACTCATTGGGGTGTTATCGTTGTTTCCTACCCAAACACTTACTACACGATCCGTTGTGTAGCCGAATGTCCAGTTGTCCCTAAGGTTATTAGTAGTTCCAGTTTTGACTGCCACTTCTTGCTCAGGAATACTTAGTGCGGATTGTGCACCAAATGCAGGCGTTCGTGCTGAGTTATCAGAGAGTATGTTGCTAATTTGATATGCAATACCAGCGTCAAGTACGGGAATTCCTTGGCATGGGGAAGTTGTAGGCAGATTCTTCGTAGAAACACAAGGGTTCTGGTATAGCTTTCTGCCTGTGCCATCTGTTATGGAGATGACTGATTGTAGTGGTACCCGTTCACCACCGTTTGCGAACGTGCCGTAGGCCTCAGCCATATCCACCATGCGTACTTCACCACCGCCCAGTGTCAGAGATAGCCCGAATCGTTCACGATCTTTCCAAGTAGTAATGCCTAGGCTTTCTGCCTTTTGGATTAATGACGGAACTCCGATGCTGTTTAATAGTTTAACAGCAGGAATATTGTATGAAGATGCTAACGATTCTCTTAATGTAACTTTGCCGTGGTACTTTCCATCGTAATTTTTTGGACTATATGGGGGTGAACCATTGATTGAGTAGGTTATGGGGCTGTCATCTATGATAGATGCAGGAGAAAAACCATGTTCAAAAGCAGTTGCGTATGTTAAGGGCTTTATTGAACTTCCAGGTTGTCTTGAACGAATAGTTAGATTGACTTGTCCATCGTTCTTAAAGTCAAAATAGTTCACACTCCCCACCATACTCAGTATTTCTCCAGTTTTTGGGTTAGTAATGAGTGCTGCTCCGTTACTAACTCTCATTTTTTTTAGTGCTATGACTTCTTCAGCGACAATTTTTTCTATCTCAGATTGTAATTGTGAATCAAGTGTTGTTTGAATTGTCAAACCAGCAGTCGCCATGTATTCCTCGCCATACTCATCTGCTAGTTGCTCACGAACGAACATGACGAAATGCGGGGCAGCAATGTTTGTGGTGTTATCGGTAAATTGTAGTTGCTGTGTGGCTGCTTGTTCAGCTTGTTCCAGAGAAATATATCCATCTTCGAGCATTCTTCTCAACACCTCTTGTTGGCGAACAATTGCTAATTCAGGATTACTGCCAAATGGTGAGTAAATTGAGGGAGCAGCGGTGAGGCCTGCAATAAGTGCGCTTTCAGCTAAGTCTAGATTCCTTGCTGATTTGCCAAAGTATCTCTGAGCAGCAGCTTCCACACCATATGCTGATCCACCATATGGCACTTGGTTCAGATACAACTCAAGTATTTGTTTTTTTTCATAGGTATCTTCTACCAAAACTGCGAGAATTAATTCTCGGATTTTGCGAGTGATGGTTCTCTCTGAGGTTAGTAATCGATGTTTTACTAATTGCTGAGTGAGTGTAGAACCTCCTTGAAATGTGGCACCTTGCATATTTGCATAGGCAGCTCGTGTTATTCCTCGAATTGAAAAACCATGGTGGAAGTAAAAATCTTTATCTTCAATTGCAATTGTGGCATGCACAAGATTTAGGGAAATTTCCGAAAGTGGGAGCAGTGTTCGATTTTCGTCACCATGTACTCGGTATAAAACGACACCATTTCGATCTGTTATGGTCGTGGTAAGTGGTGGCTGAAATTGAGTGAGTGATTCTGCAGTAGGTAAGTCTTTGAAAATAGACACATACAAAATATTAGTACTCAGTAGAATTCCAGCGGTTAGTAGCAAAGCAGCAAACGTATGACTGGGTGTATATGCTAGTGCACGCCAAAATGAGTATATGATGGCTTGCAGTAATTGCGTTGCATTGGATCTATATAAACTGATATGTAAACCACGCAACTTACGGATCACTCGCTTTAGTTGGCTGCCGATACGATGAGCCAAGTGGCGCAGTACTTTGCGATCAGTCACTCTTTTTTTGGATGAATGCTGCTGGCGGTACCGTTGGCAGGCATACCGTAACAAGTGTCGACGAAGAGCGCAGTATCGTCGTTGAGTGGGCGACTGGTGATGCTGCATGTATAAAATCTGTTCGTGTGTACTGTATTCGAGCTAGGGCTTCTTGGCGGGATAATAGCATGCAATTGGGGGTGGGGGGAATGGGGAAATGAGTGTGACCGTGGCTATTAGAGCTTGCGCTCAATTACGTCCCACAACTCTCGAGCATTTGCTTCGTATCCTAACGCCCAGATAGCTATTCCACCCAAATCAAGTTGGTTAACATAATCCAGCTTGTACGATAGAGATCGACTATTCTCATAGTAGATTACGTAGATCTCTCCATCCTCAATATATGATAGGTAGGGTGATAGTGCATCATCGTTCCAGTGTTCTTGTACTTGTAATTCTTCACGCCTTTCCAGCAGTTTGAGAACTCTCTCAAAACTTGCAGTCGAACCAGAATCTGGAAAAGTATGGGATTGTGAATCTCGTGAAGTGGTTTGCCATTCATAACCATAAAATGGTACTCCAAGTAGCAGTTTTTCTGAAGGCACTTGCTTAACAAATTCTTGTAAATGTTGGTTAATATCGCTGTCCCAAAGTTCTCGACCCCCAAACAATGGGGCAACGGGTCCCGCCAGAGGTGATGTGCGTCTATGGAAGTCGTACGCCATTATGATGATGTAGTCGACATTTGGTTCAAGAGCTGAGATGTCCCACAATTGAGAATTCAGGGCTGCACTTGCATACACGTCAATCGATAGTGAAATTTTATTATACTTTTGATCCAAATGGCTGCGAAGTCGAGCCATAAACTTAGACATATTTTCACGTAACTGTGGAGTTGCTGAGCCAGCTAACTCTATATCAATATTCACGCCTGCAAATGGATACGCTAGTAGAATATTATCAAGAGATACGAAAAAATTATCCTGTGCCTTCTGTGAAACTAAGAATGCAGTAATGTCATCTGCGTAGAATTGACTTAGCACTAACTCAACTTGGCCTCCTTGTGCCTGTGTTTCATTACTTAAATCTAATAATTTCTCAGCTTTTAGTTTGTTAAAACCAGGTTCCTCATTACCATCTTCACCGCGGGTGATGAGTGAACCATCTGAACCAATGGTGAGCGCAAAGTAGCCAAGATGCGTGAGCTCTGGTTGAATAGCAACTTTTTGTAAGTTCCAGTACGGTATAAATCCATATACTACTTTCCCAGTCGAATCAAAGTTTTTATTTGGTAGAAACTGAAGTGTTGAAAGTGGTCCAAGTGGAGATTTCAGAGGTAACTCCCACACCCAACCTGCAAAAATAGCAGCTGTTACGACTAAAAGAGTAAGCGAGAATGTAGATAGTTTTATCCACCAACTGACATGATCCCACCACTCATCCCAACTCCGTTGGCGAATGGCAGTACCCTCAGTTTGTTTACGACGCGCACTTTGTAAAATCATATGCGGAGGCAGGTGACAATTTTTAGGTACAACACTGCAAACTATTCAATAGTTTGGGTTTGTGTCTCTGATCTTCTTTCATTTCGTTCAATTTGCAGCTCATCCTGCACAGTATATTGTTCATACTGTATGTTTCCATCTTCGGTGACAGGTCGGGTACAATTTGCACAATAGCTGTCTGTAACAGGATCAGTGTACACTGTTCGTTCCTCAAGCACTAAACCATCCACAACTTCACCATAGGGGGGTGGTAAACCAGTACGAGGATCAATCCATACTTGTTTTGTTTCAACGGAGGATAGTGAAGGTTTGCTTTCTCGCCAATACAGTTCGGTTGCTCCAAGTTGGCAAATCTCTGAACCTTGTTTAGGCATACCATGCTGACAAACTTGGGCGGAAAGCACATCGGCAGGCTTTTCCTGCCATGTTGCCTCACGACCTTGCAGCACATACGTCATGATGTCATTGAAAATAGGTGCGGCACCAGTCACACCTGAAACTAAGCTTCGGTTCATGGGTGTGTTGTCATTGTTCCCAACCCAAGTCATAACTAAAAACTCTGGTGTAAAGCCTACCGTCCAGTTATCACGGAGGTCATTTGTAGTGCCAGTCTTTGCACTAACAATTTGATCAGGAATGACGAGCTCAGAGCGTGAACCAAATGCGCGACTGCGAGCACGGTTGTCCTGCATGATGTGACTGGTGAGATATGCTGGGGCACGATCCATAACGCGCTTTAGATCACCAGCTTGTTGCTCTGTAGTTTCGGTCAGTTCTTTTAGTTGTGATAGTCGTGTTTCAGTGCTAACTTCTTGTAATACTTTACCTGTGTAGTCTTCGATTTTTAAGATTGGGGTAAGTGGGACTTTTACGCCTTGGTTAGCAAGAACACTGAATGCTTGGACTAAATCTATCATGCGAACTTCTCCACCACCAAGCGAAAGTGACAAACCATATCTAGATGGGTCTTTCCAGCTCGTGATGCCCATAGCAGTTGCCTGCTCCATAAAGGTTGGTACACCGACAGTTGCCAATGACTTAACAGCGGGAATGTTGAGTGAGTTTCCAAGCGACTCACGGATACTGATAGGGCCTTTAAAGCCTCCATCGTAATTTTTAGGACAATACGGTTTTTGACCTACTATTTCAAAACAAGTGGGAGCATCAATCAGAATAGTACCAGGATTCAAGGTTTTTTCTTGGAATGTTGTAGCGTACATGATTGGTTTTATCGATGAACCAGGTTGCCGTTCGGCGATAGTGACGTTGACTTCACCATCATGCGTGGCATCGAAATAATCACGAGAACCAATCATGCTTAATATCTCACCTGTATTTGGTTTGATAATCAGCGCAGCTCCGTTTGATACGCGATAGCGTTCAAGAGAGTCTATTTCGGCAGAAAGGGACGCTTGTGCAATTGTGTGTAGATCAAGATCCAGAGTGGTATGCACTCGCAAACCCCCACGCTCAACTTGTTCTACACCATATTCTTGGTACAGTAGGTCACGAACATAAAATACAAAATGAGGAGCTTGAATATCTGTTCTTGATAGTGCATACGTCATGATTTCAGTTTCTGCGGCTTCTGCCTCTGCAGTACTGATGTATCCATCTTCGCGCATGCGACGAATGACATCTTTTTGTCTATTCTTTGCAGTTTCTGGCTGTGATCCAAATGGTGAGTATCGGCTGGGAGCTTGAGGTAGACCAGCAAGTAATGCTGCCTCAGCTATAGTAAGGTCTTTGGCATGCTTGTCAAAGTATGATTTTGCTGCAGCTTCAATCCCAACGGAGGTACCCCCATACGAGATATAGTTGAGATACATTTCCAAAATATCTTCTTTGTCATACAGTACCTCAGTCATGACAGAAAGCATGGCTTCTTTGGCTTTTCTTTGCAGCGAACGTTCGTTTGTGAGCAGAGCGTTCTTGACGAGCTGCTGCGTGATAGTAGAACCACCCTCCAGTCGTTTCCCACTGAGGGTTGCAATTGTTGCTCGGGCAATAGCCGTTACATCAAAGCCAAAATGTTTGAAAAAGTTTTTGTCCTCTATGGAAACAGCAGCTTGCCAGACATGTGGAGGAAGATCTTCTAAATTGATAGGTGTGCGATTTTCATCTGCATAAATCTCGTAGAGTAGCTTGTTATTTCGATCAAAGATCTGGGTACTTACCGCGAAATTGTCTAATGTGGTAAGTTTGCGGGGTGAGGGCAAATCTTTAAGAAGATAGAGAGTTAGTACAATTGAAACTACGATGGTACCAAGGATGCCAACTCGGACAAGTTTACTGGTGAAAAACCAAGAAATGAATCGACCAAATGAACTAATCACTTTTCGTTTGCGGGAAGGCACTGGAGCACCTTTTACTGAGCGTTGCTCAGCAGCAGTGTCTATTATTTTGGTTATTTTCTCAGTCTTTTTTTCTTGCTTGCCATCGAGGGCAGAGCGCATTTTAGTGAGTTGGTTTTTTTTGGGCATGTTTGTATGCGGAGTTTTCCATGCGTTGAGTGTGCAATCGCTGTAGGTATAGTGTACCAAATCGCGAGCTGGAGTATGTACCTATTGCAAAAGTGGATACGACCAAAGTTATAGCTCGCTGTATACTGGCAGTATGACAATTCAAGCACTTCGTGACAAAGTCTGGTATTCGGCTCTTGATCCAAAGCAGCAGCGTGGAGTTGAACTTGCGTATATGTTGTATGAGCGAGAGAAAGCTTCTAGTAGTACTCTGTCTGATTATTCGTTTGTTGTTTTCCCCATTGCCAAGGCATATGAAGGTTTTTTAAAAGAGTTTTTTCTTAGTATAGGTTTGATTGATACAGCCACATTTGAAGGCAAGAGGTTTCGTATAGGTAGAGCACTCAATCCCGATATTAATCAAAATCAGCGTGACGAGTGGTGGTTGTATGATGATGTCAGCAAATTGTGTGGTGACGCATTATCGACTACTTTATGGACTGCTTGGCTTGAGTGTCGTAATCGGGTATTTCATTATTATCCCACCACTGTCACTGCGTTGAGTTTGGCACAGGCATATGGATATGTGGAGGAGATTTCACAGGCAATTGAGTCTGCATTGACTTGTCGGACAACAAATCATTTGGGCAAAGATTGAGCAGTAGTTTTTGCCAATAAACCATAAGTCGCTCTGTCCTTGCTCTCCAGCGACATACTAGTTACAATACCCCCATTCCCTTTTTCAAATAACATAGAGGAGTTTGCTATGAACATTGAGCCACAATTCGCGTACAAGAACATCACAATCTCAGGTTTACCAGGTTGTGGTTCTACGACATTGCTACGATTACTCAGAGAAACCGAAACGATGCAGTTTGCTGGTTGGAAAGGTTTCAGTGGCGGTGAGTTTATGCGAGCCTACGCTGTAGAAAAAGGTCTTTTCGATGCAAACTCTGGACACCATCACGCAGCAACTGTGTATTCTGATGACTTTGATCGTGAAGTAGATATGGGTATGCGACAAAAATTGAGGGAGGAGGAGAATTGGATTTTGGAGTCGTGGCTCTCAGGTTTTTTGGCTCAACAGGTTCCTGGGTCACTTAAAATCTTAATGCAGTGTAGTGATGATTCCGTACGGGTTGATCGCATAATCAATAGAGATAATGTCTCTGTTGAAGCGGCTAAGCAAAACATGTTGGATCGATATCAGTCCAATTTAAAGAAGTGGCAGCGCATGTATGCAGCTGAATGGAATGAGTGGGTTGTGTCTCCAGGAACAGTACCTGCAAATGAGCCAATTGATTTTTGGCTTCCAGGACTATACGATATTGTTATTGATACGTATAAGTTGAACCAATACGAGTCACTGGAGATTGTACTGAATGCCGTCATCAAGCAATAAACCAGCACGTTACCTAAGTAGCCATGTAGCGTTTTTCCCAGTATTGGCTGCGATACTGGTAAGTTGGTTTGTATATAGATTGCTGTTCAATTTCCCCGTATGGTTTGATGAAACAGTAGGCAAGGCTGTTTTTTTTGGATTTCCTGTTTGGCTATATGTCACCACTACCGCGACACTTTCTATTCCTGACTCATTCTCGCTACCCAAACTCAAGCCTGGTTTATTGCTTGGTGTGGCAGTTGGTGGCATATTCGGCTTTGTAATGTCGATTCTTTCTCTGATGCAGAGAGGTGGAGTGGTTCAGGCAGTATGGTTGTTTGAATCTCAGGAGTTTTGGCGCGAGTTTCTCTTGGCGTTATTGACAGGTTTTTGGGAAACACTACTCTTTTTTAGTTTCGCTCTCACAGTAATAATAGAAAAGTTTAAGAATTGGCCAATGGTCACCCAAGTGTTATTGACAGCCGTAATATTTCTGGTTTTCCATATCCCCAATACTATCTTACGGTTTGACACTGCTGCGGTAGGGGGGCAAATATTTATATTATTCTTATTTGCAATCGGGCAAGGCTTTCTATTTGCCGCTCGTCGCAATGCATACGCGCTTGTGCTCTCTCATGCAATCTGGGGGATGGTCTTGCTCGTCCATGCATGGTAGAGTGCACAGTCTAGGATCAAAAAAATATGAGTATTCGATTTCTTCGGCTTGGCGCGTCCGCGGTGGCACTAACCTTTGGATTGAGTATAGTAGGCGTTTCACTAGTCACTGCTGGTGCTGTTGAGTCAAGTGATGGTGGCAGGATGAGTGATCGAACTTTATATGTGCACGATGAAATCCTTCCCGATCACGTTTTGTATCCGCTGATTATGGCATCTGATCGTATTGAGTTGGAAATGGCAGATGAACACGAGCAGCTGTATGTAAAAATTCAGTATGCCGAGCGACGACTAGGATATACCAAACAGCTTTTAGAAAGAGGCAATACTGAACTAGCATTGTCTACACTCACAAAATCCCAAAAATACTTGCTCTCAGTCGCTCACACTGTTCTTGAACATCAATTACAGGGAGCTATTAGGGTGCGCATCATGGAAGAAATTGGATTTCACGCAAAGAAGATTAGCGAGCTTTCCCCTGAATTTACCGATGAGCAAGTGGCAGTGATCAATGCACTAATCGCTGAAAATGCAGTACTCGAGAAGCAGCTTGCAGAATCTGTTCATGAATGAATTTGATATAGTTTCCGCTAATTGACACCTCTCCGTTACCCATGAGATTCTAAATGTCCGCAAAAGGGAAAACCACAACATGTTGTGTTATAGATGTGTATTTAGCACAAGCTGTTGAGGGAAGAAAGCATTGTTGATGAAGTGCCCTTATTGTAGTAAAGCAGACAGTAATGTGATCGACTCACGAGAGTGCGATGAGCAATCATCCATTCGTCGCCGCAGAGTGTGTGGCAGTTGTGCCAAGCGTTTTACTACCTATGAGCGTATTGAAGGTATTGATTTGAAAGTCATTAAAAAAGATGGAACGAGAGAAGACTTCAGTAGAGAAAAGTTGAGGCGCGGTATCGTCAAGGCTACATGGAAGAGACCAGTTTCCATGGCAGATATAGACGAGCTAGTAGATGAGATAGAACGCAAGCTTCGTCTCAAAGATTCAAAAGAAGTCAAAAGCTGGGAGGTTGGTAATTTAGTTATTAATCGCCTAAAAAAGCTGGATAAGCTTTCGTATTTATTATTCGCAAGCGTTTATCGCGATTTTGAGTCTGTCGAAGACTTTCAATCAGAGATTGCTCGCTTGCTGACAGAAAACTAAAGGATACACATGGCACCTGCAGCAACACTTCCTAAAAAACGCATGCGATTCGTAGAGCGTAGTCTTGATAAAGGAATGGGTATCGCTGTAGCAAGACGTACTTATTTGCGCCAAGTCATCGACAAAGAAACTAAAAAGGAGCGATGGGAGACGTGGCCCGAGGTGGCTGAACGGGTAGCAATTGGGAATACTAGTTTGGCGCCTAAATCAGAGAGTGCTCATCGCAAAGCAGAGTTTGAATTACTCAAGAAGCATATTAGCAATGGCTCAGTCTTAATGTCAGGTCGGCATTTGCAACATGGAGATGAAACCCAGTCTAGTCGAAACATGGAAGTGTTTACCAATTGTTCAACTGCCTCTTCATCATACATTTTATTTTACCTGCTTATGAATGGTTCAGGAGTGGGTAGACCATATGATGATGATATGTGTTTAGTTGATTGGGATTTCATGCCAAACGTTCGATTAGTGATCTCTGATACTCACCCAGATTTTGTCTGGGGCTTTGATGAAAGTGTTCGAGATGCTAAGCATAAGTATGGTGAAGGCCGAGGGATTCACTGGTTCACAGTACCAGATAGTCGTGAAGGTTGGGCTCAGGCTGTTGAGATGATTGAAGTAATGGCTTATGAGAAGAAGTATAAAGACGATTTGCTTATCTTAGATTTTTCTGATGTTAGACCAAAGGGCAGCCCAATTAAAGGTATGCAAAACCGTCCTTCATCTGGTCCTAAGCCATTGATGAATGCAATTGAGAAGTTAGCAACTATCAAGGGTGCCGATATGTCTCCTTGGAAACAGGCATTATTTGCTGACCACTATTTGGCTGAATGTGTGCTGGTGGGTGGTGCGCGCAGAAGTGCTCGTATTGCAACCAAAGTATGGACAGATCCAGAAATTTTCGACTTTATATCTATAAAACGTGGTGGATTTTTATGGAGTGCAAATAACTCAATTTCTGTAGATGATAAATTCTGGAAACAAAAAAATAGCCATGCTAAAAAAGTCTTACAGCTCATCATGAAGGCCTCTTATGAAGATGGTACAGGCGAGCCTGGATTTATAAATCAGCATCGTCTGGTACAAAATGATGAGGGTTACGACGGTTATCAAGATGGTCACTATGCTGAAAGTGCAAAATACAAACCGATGGAGCGTACAGTCAAGATGCTAGCAAAGATTGCGCGCAATGCTGGAGCAAAGGTGTACTCCCAAATTCCTAACCCCTGTGGTGAAATTTCTTTGAATATGTTGGGTGGATACTGTGTAATTGCAGATGTAGTGCCCTACTTTTGTCCAACAGTTGACGATGCGGAGGAAGCGTACAGGGCAGTCACCAGAGCACTCATTCGAGTGAACACAATGGACTCTTTGTACAATCGAGAAGTCAAACGGACTAATCGCATAGGTGTTGGTATGACTGGTATCCATGAGTTCGCTTGGAATATGTTCGGCTTTTCGTTCAGAGACTTAATTGACGAGGAGAAGTCTAAGGATTTTTGGATGACTTTAGCGCGTTTCAAGCGTGCTGTAGTAGAGGAAGCTGAAAGCTACTCAAAAAAATTGGGCGTGGTTGTTCCACATACAAATACAACGATTAAACCTTCAGGCACAATTTCTAAGTTATTCGCCCTTACAGAAGGTGCACACTTACCGAGTATGCGAGAGTACATTCGGTGGGTTCAATATAGTAGTGATGATCCACTGGTCAAAAAATACAAGAAAAAAGGGTATCCAACAAAAGAACTTAAAAGTTATCAGGGTACAACCGCAATTGGTTTTCCTACCCAGCCACTCATTTGTAGAATTGGCATGAATGGTGAACTAGTAACTGCTGGAGAAGCCACACCAGAAGAACAATACAAATGGTTGATGCTACTGGAAAAGTATTGGATTGTCGGTGTAGATGAAAATGGTGAGCCTTTGGAAGATACGGGCAACCAAGTCTCATACACACTGAAGTACGATCCCAAAAAAGTCTCGTACAAAGAGTATGCAGATATGGTGTCTAAGTACCAGGGGCTAATCAAATGCTGTAGTGTTATGCCTCAGCAAGATGCTACTGCCTATGAGTACCAGCCAGAGCAGCCAGTTACTATATCGGAGTTTATGCGGGTCTTGGATGAAATAGAGAAAGATGAAGCACTCGCAGAAGATATTGACTATGAGCATCTCAAGTGTGAGAGTGGGGCTTGTCCTATTTAACTTTGCTTCATACATGGTGTAAAATAAATTGTATGGAAAAGAACGGCTCAGTAACTGTGGTTCCAGAGCATGAAGCCACTGAAGAACCGATCGGAAAAGAAGTTAGGGTAACCTTAGAACGTGCTGCTTCTTTAGATCTGCATAGCTTGGTCACAGAGGTTCTACAACATGCTACCTCTGCTAATCCAAAGGTTCTTCTAGAAAAAATTGCATCCTATCAGGAAGTTAGTGAAGATCTTGATGTTAGCAGAGAGAAAGTATTGTCTGTACTAGAGACTGTCTTCTCAGGAAGTATACGATCTCAAGGTATTGATGGCTTTGAACAGGAATTTGGTTTTACGGTCGCACCTTTTATTACACGCATGCTGAGACAGTTTGTTACAGAAGTGCACGCTGGGCAAGCAAACCAAGCAGAGATTGAACGATTGATTGATGTTATGCAACCAGCTGTATTGGCAGCTGAGGCTAACAAACAGTCAGAGACTGTCTTGCTCATGAGGCAGATACTGGCTTTGTATTATAAGGTGGACATTGAGATGCAGAGGATGTTGTCTTCAGCAGTAGTAGATAGTCTTGAGGGTAATCGATTTGCTGATATGGCTGTAGACGATATAGAGCGGTTAATGGATCAATTGCCAAGTACGGATACGCCAGATGATCCCCACAACGCTTTTTTTTATCAATTCAGGCGTGTTGCTCTCGACAATTCACTCACTAGTTGATAAAAATTATCGTGATGCAGTCTCAGCACGAGACGTGATAGATGTTTTCATCTTAGGCGAGAAAAAAAGTGAGTACTTTGAATTACTACTCACAGAGCTAGAAGCAACTAAAACGCTCTCGAGAGACATAGACACGTTTAAAAAGGTTATTCTTGGGGTTGAAGTGGCTGAAGCACTAAAAGATAGAAATAAAGCAGAGGAAGCAACGCGGTTATTTAAAGATTTGATGAAACAGTATCAAAATAAGGTGACACAGCTTTTAGAACTGAAGGGTATGGAAAAGAGTCCTCAGTTGCAAGAATACTATGGTTTTTTTTCAAACGGTAGCTCTATTGCTGACCAGAGAACTGCACGTGTTGCAAAAATAGAAACTACAATTGTTGGTCCAGAAGAAAAGATGCATACTATGTTGAGGCTGCTTGGTGTTTGGAACAGATATTTTGATGATCGGGGAAGCCGTCCTTCATTTGACAGTATAGACGAACTTTCTAGTTGAGATTGACAAGGATCGTATGCTAACTGTTATACTGTACTGTACCTTGAATATGTAATTCAAAGTGGAAAAGTGTCTATGAAAAATTCTGCCCGCATCCAGTCTTTGATGCAACAATTAGTTGAGGCCTTGGTCGATGAAGTAACCGCTGAGGTTCGTATGCGTACAGGCACGTCTACTACTCCAGTCATTGCTGACTCACCAGCTACAAATACTGCTGATTTTGTACCCTCTGTTACGTCACCAAAACCAACAGCTGCACCTAAGTTTGAGCCGCCTGATTTTGATCAACTGCTCAGGGACTTGGAGGAACTGAGAAAGCCAATCGCGAATGATCAAGCAACTGGGCATGCACCACAGACTGTCACTCAGGACTCACCTGCCCCTACACAAACACCTGCATCTACACCTGACGCAGTGTCAACACCAGTGGCACCTAATGCAGGGGCGCAACCATTTTCAGGCCTCTCTGGAGCAGCCAATTTGCTAAAACGAGTAACAGGTAAGTAACTTTACTTCTTTAATTATAGTGTTTGGCGTGGAACTCGATCGATTTGGGTTCTATGTACACGGTTCTTACTGTTTGCGTACGCAGCCACCCCAATCATTGCAGCATTATCCATGCATAAACGCTTTGTGTATGGAACACGTAATGGGACTTTTTTATTTGGATAGACACGTCTCAATAGTTTTCGTAACTCTCTGCGTAGTGTGCTATTAGCAGCAACACCTCCTCCTAACCATAGCTCGGAGATGTTTTGGTTAGGTAGCAGCTTCTCAAGTTTGTAGGTAATGTGCCGAAACACTCCAGATTGTGCAGCGGCGCAGAGGTCATAGATAGTTTGTGTATCTAAGCTGCCATTTTTTTCAAGTGTTTCTAGCTTGTTTCTGGCGAATGTCTTTAGTCCAGAAAAGCTGAGATCAAAGGATTTAACGGTTGTTAGTGGCAAAGGAAAAGGGAATCGCTGAGGGTTTCCCAAACGGGCAAATTGCTCAATAACAGGGCCTGCCGGATAACCAAGGTTGAGCATTCGTCCAATTTTGTCTAGGCACTCACCAGCAGCGTCATCTAAAGTGCTGCCCAAAACGGTGAAAGACTGCAAGTCTTCAACTTTCACAAAAAGGGTGTTTCCTCCAGAGACGATTAGCCCTATTGCTGGGAACTGTACTTTGATTTCTCTATTGGGGACGGTAATTCTTCGGTTTGGCTCTGCGAGGACACTAAAGAGATGCCCCTCAAGGTGATTGAGTGCATATACTGGTATCTGGTGTGTTGTAGCAAACTCTTGTCCATAGTGTATGCCAACCTCCAGAGAGGGTGCTAATCCAGGGCCTTGAGTTACTGCTACAGCTTCAATTTGACTGGGCAAAACACCCGCTTTTTGTAAAGCCTTTTGAATGCAGAGGGCGATATTTTCTCTGTGGGCTTGCTTAGCAACGGTTGGGAAGACTCCTCCATACGGTTTATGTAGTTCAGTTTGTGATGCAATCACATTTGATAACACAACAGTGCCTTGTGTTACTGCAGCAGCTGTATCGTCACAGGAAGTGTCGATTGCTAAGAGTATTGGCTGTTTCATGATGATGGTATCTCTGTGACGATGAGTCGTCTGTGTGATATCTCAAGGTCTCTATCAGTAATTGCTACGTGTACGAGCGGTGTGCTTTTTTGCTTAGCAAGCAGTGCTAATTCTTTTGAAAATGACCCAAACCACTCAATGACAACCACATCATTTGGTTGGAGAAGTCGGGAAATTTCAAGTCGGTCTAGCTCAGCTACAGAGCCCACTTTCCATAGATCAAGGTGATGCAGTGTTCCATTCACACCATGCCTTGAGTAATCGTACGATTCAATATAACTGTATGTGGGTGATGTCATTCGATCAGTAATACCAAGAAACTGTGCGATGCCTTTTGTAAATACAGTTTTACCAACCCCCAAGCTACCATCAAGTCCAACCAGAAGGCCATAAGAGCGGATGGCGTTCCAATGTTTCAGTAAAAATTTACCTGCTATACCTTGTGTTTCTACAGCAGATTTGCTTGTAAGTTCTGTGCTTGCTGACTGATCCTCAGAGAGTTGCAGTTGTCCTGTACGAAACGTGACTGGAGTACTGAGCGTAGTATCTATAATGGTTGAAGGAGGATTTGGGGGTAGCTCACCGGCATCTAGGATGAGATCAATCTGAGATCTTTGCTTGGCAGATAGGTCTGCTAAACAGCCATCAATAGTATAGGGGCGAGCTTTTCCTGACGCGTTAGCTGAGGTTGCAGTTAAGGGTTTTCCATACACGGATATCAAATTAAGAATTAAGGGGTATGCGGGTATGCGTACGCCAAGACTACCAAACTCAGATGCAACTCCAGGAGCGACAGCTTCTGGAATTGCTTGAGAGATAACAGTTAGTGGACCAGGCAGAAACTGTCGGTACAGTGTGCGTGCTTGCTCGTTGAGTATTACGTACTGTTCAGCCATCTCTTGGTTAGCGACTGCAATTGAGAGGGGTTTACCCTCACGGCGAGATTTATATGCTAGCAGCTTGTTTACAGCTTTTGGTTGGGTTGCATCAACACCTGCGCCATAAGTAGTTTCTGTGGGAAACAAAATTAAACCACCAGATTTTAAAACGGCAATAGTTTGCGAAAGTAAGTCACTTGTAGGTATACTTGCGATTTGGATTCGTTTCATGTTTTCTTCATTTTCAACTGCTATTATACTGCCTGGAAAATGCACTAAGTAGAAGTGCTATAATGAGAAAATATGCGCTCGTCAAAAAAAACTTTGCATACTTCACCATATCAAGACGTAGTTCCAGTTGATTCATCCTCTAAGTTTAGATTGTTCCTGAAAAATAGAGAGATACAGCAAATTAAAGCGTTGCTACATCATGTTCTACACCTTTCATCCCATGATAGAAGTCTTTGGATAGAAGAATATGGTGAGTTTGTGAATCAAGCATTCGATGCACTAGTGGACGACTCAAACTTAGTTTTGGATGAGTTGCCATTTGATGATGAAGTGTTGGAACTTTCTCATGAATTAGTGACTTCGCTTCGTGATGCATTGCAACTCATGGAGGGAATTTTGGGGGATCAACAACAATTAGTTAGCTAGTTGCACAGTTTGGTATTGGAGCGGCTTGGCCGTATTTTTCATGGCAGAACTATTTATTACATTTATTTATCAGCCACTCTTTAATGTCATTGTGTTTTTTTATTGGTGTTTGGGGTTCGTAATGGATGGCAAACCAGATATGGGTGTAGCGGTTATTTTGCTGACAATTTTCATCAGAGTACTTCTGCTACCGTTATCGATAGCAGGTGATCGTTCAGAGAAGGAGCGTAGGGAGATTGCTGAAAAAGTTAAAGAATTGGAAGCAGCATACGCATCTGATCCAATTAGGTTAGAAAAAGAGAAAAAGAACGTATTTAAAACTAATCGCCGTGTGTTAGTTTCCGAACTAATCAACCTTGCAATTCAAGTGGTTATTGCTTTGATGTTGTGGAAAATGTTCTCTACTGGTTTGCCAGGTGAGGATATTCATTTGATATATCCAATCATGCCTGATGTTGCGTTGCCATTCAATTTGAACTTTATGGGCTTGTTTGATCTGTCACACACTAGCTATTCTCTGAATGCAATCCAGTCTCTGCTGATTTTCGTGCTAGAAACAATTTCTTTATACACTTCTCCGTATCCTGTTCGCCGTGATGAGGTAGTGCGTTTGCAACTAGTTTTACCATTAGTTTCATTTGTGGTATTTATGGCGTTGCCAGCTGGGAAGAAGTTATTTGTCATCACGTCACTAATCTTCAGTATCATCTTGACCTTAATCAAAGTTGCGCTCAGAATGATCAAGCGTTATCAGGAGAAATCCGCTGGTGCTGGTCCGACTGATGCACCGCATGACGCAGTTTTAGCTGATACCAAGTAGAACAGATACGCAAAGGTTGCCGAAATACGGTACAATACATATATGGAATTCGATCGCTTAGTTGTTTCATTTTTAGTAGATGAAGTTGTTGGTGGCTTTTTTATTTCGGTACCACCTGGTCATGTGGCTTGTGTATATGATCGAGGGCGTGGAGTTTTACCTCGAGTGTGGGGCCCAGGGTTACATTTCAAGATTCCTTTTTGGCAAGTAGCTAAGCTCTTTAATGCGCAGATGGTCGAGTACTCGATCCGTGATGGGTTCGATTTCTCAAAAAACCAAGAAGCATTGGGTGATGAACCAGTTCACACTACTACTCAGGAAGGTAAAGATATAATTATTGAGGGCTCAGTTTTGTTCCGCATTGATAAACATAATGCACCCGAGCTATGGGAAAATTTAGGAGAGAATGTTGTGTCCAAGGTTGTGCGGCCATTTTCTCGTAGCAAGATTGCGAGCGTTTTTTCAGATTTGACCCTAGAAGAAATTAAGCGCAATCGTGCCCAGGTGGAGCAGCGAGTCAAAGATGAATTGAATTTATACTTCAAAGATAAAGGCATAAACTGTGAAGGCTTTTTGCTTTCTAAGCTCAAGACAGCCAGTGGCCGAGAAGAGGTCGTTGTGCATGAGCAACGACAAGAAATGCAATATCCTCAGTACATGCCGTACTATCCGATGCAGCCACAAATGGTGGGGCAATCGGATAAAAAAGTTGCAGAACATTCTGAATAGAAGGCAAGAGTATATGTTTGCACCTTTTGACGAATCTGCATTACAAGGCGTTGAAGTAGAAGAGGCCCGTGTAGAAACTGCTGAACGGCCTAGGCCAAACTTCAAAAACTTGTTTGAAATTGATCCTCCCGTCCCGAGTTTACAGTGGCTTGCTGCCACTCATCCTGAAGGTTTTCACCCTCATACTTGGGAGCATGGTGGGATGACACGCATCTTATACTATGCTCCTGGAGTAAACCAACCATTTGTTGCTGTGTATAGAACCATTGCTAAATATCTTGATGGAGCTATTGATATTCCAGATGAAATTTTTGTCAAACCAGAGAATACTGGTAGACAGTATAATTTTGAGGTTGCTGCAGATGGTACTATGGTTAAGTATCCTGACAGTGAAAATTTCTCTGACGAAATGCTGAGAGTTGTTAGGATTATTCAAGACCTATCTACCCAACGTGGTGCATCCATATTTTCGGAGAGATCCTTCTATAGTACAGGTGAAACTTGGATTACTAAAGAAGAATGGCAAGCCCAGCCTACGCTTTCTAGTACTCAGACCAAGTCTGTGGTAAATCAGTAATAGCAACTCCACCCCTTGACACCTCGTTAGCACTCTCGTATAGTATCTGCTTAGCAGTCAGTGACAATTACTGCCAACGTAGCTCGCACTGTTGAAAATTACACTGTGTTGAGCAACTTTCAAAACTACTGCCTCCGTGGTAGTATGCACGTCTGCACTAAGTAAAAAGTACGAGTCCATTTGACTCTAAGGAGTGTTTATGACCGATACGTCTGTCTCCATCGCAAAGGTAACTCCGTTACCAGGCTATGTTTTGGTTGAGCCAGCCAAGCAAGAGAAGCAAACTGCTTCAGGTATCTACTTACCCGATTCTGCCGAAGAAAAGCCACTGTATGGCACAGTCTTATCCGTTGGTGCTGCCACCATGATTGATGGCGCAAAAGTCGAGAGCCCAGTTAAAAAAGGTGACAAAGTCATCTACAAAAAATGGGGTGGCAATGACTTCAAGGTCGCAGATGTTGAGTACCAGTTCCTCAAGTTTGAGGACTTACTCGCTACTATTAAGTAACTTTTTGATTTTCTAAGAAAGGACCAACTCTATGCCAGCTAAACAACTTCTATTCGGCGACGATGCTCGCCAAAAAATGCTCTCAGGAATTAACAAACTTGCCGCAGCAGTTACCACCACACTTGGCCCCAAAGGCCGCAATGTTGCCCTCGACAAATCTTGGGGCGCACCAAACGTTATTCATGACGGTGTGACCGTAGCCAAAGAAATTACTTTGGAAGACAAGTTTGAGAACATGGGTGCCCAGCTCGTCAAAGAAGCTGCATCCAAGACCAACGACATGACTGGAGACGGTACAACCACCGCCACCCTCTTGGCACAACAAATCAGTGCTAAGGGTATGAAGTACGTCACCGCAGGTACCAACCCAATGCTGATGAAAAAAGGTATCGACCGAGCTGTAGAAGCAGTCGTTGCTGAAGTTCGCCGCTTAGCTAAGCCAGTCAAAAAAGCAGATTGGGAAAAAGTCGCCACTATTTCCGCTCAAAACGAAGTCATCGGCCGCAAGATTGCAGAAGCAATCGAACTGGTCGGTGAAAACGGCGTGATCGAAGTCGAAGAAGGCAAGACCATGGACATCACCATCGACCACAAAGAGGGTATGGTGTTCGACAAAGGCTACGCTTCTCCATACTTTGCCGCTGGCAACGAAAACATGGAAGCAGTGAACGATCAACCATACATTTTGGTAACCGACTACAAAATCTCCAGCATCCAAGACATCTTGCCAATGCTCGAGAAAGTCATGCAAGTCACCAAAAACATTGTGCTGATTGCTGATGACATCGAGGGCGAAGCTCTGACAACTTTAGTCGTCAACAAGCTGCGTGGTGCGTTCAACATCTTGGCTATCAAAGCTCCAGGATTTGGCGATCGCCGCAAAGCTATGTTGCAAGACATCGCTGTCTTGGTCGGTGCCAACTACATTTCATCCGAGACTGGTCGCCAGCTCAAAGATGTGACTGTAGAGGACTTGGGACACGCTGATTCGGTTCGTTCAACCAAAGACACCACCACCATTGTCGGTGGCAAGGGTCCAAAGGCTGACATCGACGCTCGTGTTTCCCAGATTGACGCTGAGATTGCTAAATCAACTTCAGATTTCGACATCGAAAAGCTGCAAGAGCGCCGTGCTAAATTGACCGGTGGTGTGGCAGTCATCCAAGTTGGTGCTTCAACCGAAATCGAGATGAAGAACCTGCAAGAGCGGGTCAAAGATGCCAAAGAAGCAACCAAAGCTGCAATCGAAGACGGTATCATCCCAGGCGGTGGCGTCACTCTCATCCAAGCTGGAAAAGTTCTAGCCAAGATGAAAGGTGCCAACCACGACGAGCAGACCGGCATCGACCTGATCAAATCAGTCGTCGAAGAGCCACTCCGCATGCTGGCTACCAACTCTGGCGAAGACGCTGGATGGGTAGTTCGCACCGTCGCAGCCAAGGACGATCCTTCATTCGGCTTCAACGCGCTCACCAACGAGTTTGGTGACATGGTCAAAGCTGGTGTCATAGAGCCAGCCAAGGTCGCAATTGTGTCTCTGCAAAATGCAGCCTCAGTTGCTTCCATGATTTTGACCACAGAGTGTCTAGTTACTGATATTCCTGAGCCTGTAAAAGCCCCAGCTGGTGGTGGGGATATGGGTGGGATGATGTAATACTGTAACAAAGCCCGCATATACTTGAGGGACGCGCAGCAATACTGCGCTCACGAAGATATGACTGCGACAGAACGATACGTTCCAGATGCAATAGTCATACCTTCGAAGCCCTCAAGATATGCGGGTTTGTTACATGTGGAGGAGTGGAAAACTTAGACACTTCCTCGGGACGCATGGCGCCTTCACCATGCTTAGGGAAGAACTGACAGCAAAGATTGGGATTAAAGAAGTACCAATTGTCTGTTCTTCCATACCGCTCGGACATGTCTGCGTTTTTCAGTTGTAGTTGTGAAAGCCACACTATGAAACCTGGTGGACGTGAAAATGGCAGAAGTTGGCTTAGGCCAGTATACATTCCGACAGAGGTTCGCCATTTTTGGTTAGTTATTTCACGCAAAAAACAACCACCCATTGATACTCCATTACCAGTAATCTATCAAGCCATGCAGGTGCCAGATATGATAATTGAGCACCAGCTTGCTGTTGCCACCGTCGCCGAGTACGTGGCTACAGTGTGGCAAGAACCTTCCTCCGTGGCGCATTGGCTACTTGCAAAATTTATTTTGGGTATAGTAAATCCTGAATTGGTTCGCACTGCAGCACTATTTCATGATCTAGCTAATTTGATTAAAATAAAGGAATTCTTGCCAGGTATGAAAGACCAGGAAGGATATTGGTTTTTCATGCAGTTTTTACTCAAGGAGCAGTGGGGTGAAGATGAGGAAATTGCCACCAAAAAAATGGTTGAACGGCTAGGTTTTTCGCCAAAAGTTAGCAAACTAATTTATAGCATTGGATATAGGCAAATGCAGAGACGTTGGCACGCACACAATGTTTTAGCATTGTGGTATGCAGATATGTGTGTGTCTCCTGATGGTATTGTTGGATATGACGCAAGAAAAGCAGATGTGATGAAGCGATATGGTTACTCCCCAGATCATCCAGAAGTTGTAAAGAGTGACAAACGCGCACACTATGTTCAAGAGAGATTGCCAAAGCAAGGAGCGGGCGTAGTAGAAATACCATACCCTGCTGTAAAAACTAAACTGCTAAATCTCAAATTTTCAGTTCAACTATTTTAATGCAGCTGCACCGCTGTGTAGTTCATCGTCGTGTTTGATCCATCTCCTCGGTATGAGTAGAACTGATTGTTGCTGCAAAGTGTGCAAATATCACTTGTATGAATGGTGTTTGAACGCTGGGCAAACCAAGTGTCAATTTGCTCTGAGTTTTCAGATGCGAGATCAAAATGTTTGTCACTTTCTCGGTCAATTTGATAACATTTTTTGCAAATAGCCGGCCCAAACCAAAACTGGACGTTTTCTGTGATCCCAAACTCAGATTCCAGTACATTGAGTGCATTGGGAGTGATGCCAGCAACTGTAGACTTCCTCCCCGCATGTAACGCACCAAACACGCCCGAGTCATGCCAAAAAATAATGGGTAGGCAGTCGGCGTGGCGAATGACCAGAGTTAAATTTGGGTTCTTGGTTATCATGCCATCGGCTGCTGGAAGTGGTTCTGTGATTGCGTCATGCACAACAGTTACTAAAGCCCCATGGACTTGCTCTGCAAATACTGGTGTTGTTTTTGAAAAAGCTTCTTCATGTAGCAGTTGCTCCAAAGTTTCACCACGATTGGTTGTGCTAATAGTTACGGTCTGATGCGCAGTTGCGAATGATTGTTTGAGCATAATCAGAAAATACAAAAATGTCAGTGAAATCAACTTTTTACAACGACCATAGAGTAATATTTAATATTGTTGTATGATTAGTTGCAAGGCATTCAGTATGAATCAGAGTGTAGAAAAAATCGAGCTTTCACTGCGACCGGAAGAATTCCATCGTGATTATCCTACCGATTCACAGGCGCTGCAACTGTTGCAACCGATTGAAGTTAAAAATCAAACTGCCGTCGATGCAGCAGCAAATCCAATATTATCATTTTTAGAACGGCAACAAGGAAAACTTGTTAGAACTCAGGACATTCTTGCATCTGAGATTCTATCAGAAATTAATTATCTCTTTCAAACAGGAGAAGGCGAGCTGGACACTGAGAGATGCAACTACATAAATAATATATTGAGAAAGTTATTCCGAGATACCAATAAGAAAATCAGAGTAATCATTCTAAAACGAGGGTTGGAACCGAAAGTGACATCGTTTGCAGATGGCACGGTCTGTGTTACTCAGTCTGCTTTGAACAGAGTTCACTCAGAGGACGAGCTGGCTGCTGTGCTAGCTCCTGAGGTAGCAAAGTTGCAAAGGCAGTCCGCACTTACAGCTGAAATTGCATCGGATATTTCTGCATTGCATGGATACGCCCTAGGTAGGGCGCATGAAGCAGTAGCAGCTAAAGAAAGTCTGGAAATTCTTGAGCAAGCGGGATACAACACCAGAGCAATTGAGACTGTAGCTAAGGAGTTACACTCAGCGGTTCTATCTGCTGCTGTCCATCACCTGCGAGATTCGGCAACAAGTCACTTGAGCCTTAAGGACTTGTCGAAACCGCTACATACAACAAGCATTAAGCCGACAAATGCTGAGCTTATAGGTAGTTTGGTGTACGCATCCGACGATGAAGCTACAAGAAAACAAGGTGAACAGTTGACTGTTTTATCGAATATTTTAGGTTCACTGCATGGGAGAGATCTGTTTTATGTAATAAATCGAATTCAGAGGAATTTTGATTCGTATAATTATTTTGTGTGGATAAAACTTCGTACAGCTTTGGTTGCTGAGATCTCTAGGCGCATAGCGGATGCCGGATACTCGCAAGATGAGCGAGTTATTTTTGAAATGAGCCTCAGTCTGAATTTTAGTCGTAACATGGAATTCCCAACTCATCTGTTTTCATCCCTAGAGGAAGTAGGAACTTTCATTGATGCATTGGAGGAGCTGGAAAATAGAAATGTTTTACTACAAATGTATCAAAATATTTTTGGTTATGCAGTCCAAAATAGAGTAGATTGCCCAGATGTCTTCAGTGCATTTATCACCGATTTTAGTAAAAAAAATATACTAGAGCTAAGTCCAGAATTGTTCTTCAAATTATTGACTTTGCATAAAAAAATAATGGTTAATAATACCTGGAACTCTGAGTTTAAGAAAATGACATTTTTCATGTATTGGTTTAATTTGACAAGCGGAAATATATTCAATACTGCAACGACACACATACACCAATTTAGAGAAAAATGCAGTATTTGGATGATGCGAATCGCAGATGTTGCATGGGTTAATCAAGTATTTGTTCGAGAAGAAGCAATAAAATTTTTCACTACAGCAAAAGAACTGCATATTTTCCCACCAGAAATGATTAGAAATCAAATAGTAGATCTCTATGAGGAAAGTGCGCCTGGGTCTAATGAAGCGCAATTGTACGAGGTAATCGCAGAAGTATTTGGTCTATCTCTTAAGAAAGAAGTAAGTAGTATCCCAACAATTCAGGAATTAATTGATAGGTATTTAGTATCTTCATTTGGCAATTCCAACTCGGAAGAGTACTGCTCCGCAGAACCAATTGAGATCTTACTTAGGTATTTAGAGCAACACAAATACATGTCTGAAGTTACTTTGCAGGAAACTGTGCAGCTGCTATTTAGATACGTCGATTCATTAGATGTCAAAACAACAAATGATCCTTTAGTATTTTTGGCAAAATCTCCTGCTGAATCACTGAGTCGCAATCCAAATGGAAACATAGAAGCTTCCGATGAATTCAATTCCCTATTTTTAAAAGCACTAATCAAGGTAAATATCTTATCTAAGATGTTGCCATCATTGGATGCACAAAGTCTCCCTTTGTTGCAGGAGGCGATTTCTGGCATTTCACCCTTTATAGAGCAGCTCTCACTCGAACAACAAATTAGGTTTTTCGTTTACCTTAATAAAGGATCAGGTGCTCACTGGTCAGTAAGTCAATTTGCTATGAATACCATTCAGCAACATTGGGTGGCAAACAATTCTGGAACAAGTAGTAGCTTTACATTGCCAGCAGATCAGTTTCACCACATGCCAATGGCGACTGCGGTGGCTGAAAAACTGCAGATGTTGCCAAAAGCAATGAGTATTGCCGAGCTTGTACAACAGTTAAAAGTTTTTTATTCCCTTTTTAAGGATCCATTTTACAATCTAACAAAAGGCGACGATGAAGGGAGATTTTCCGACATATTTTCTCAAGAACCATGGCTGGTTGTATTGGGTGAGAGGTATCGTGAAAATTTACTTGAGCTTCTAAATGTGACGTCAACCAAATTGAGTGTTATTGAGATTCATGAAATCGTTCTAAGATTTCTGCCTAAAAATACGTTTGAAACGGTTGCAATATTGAGAAGAATAAATCTAAAGTACATTGCCAATACTGCAATTCCTTTCAAAAGACGAGTTATAGTCTTGCTAGATAATTTTGCAGATATAGGTGCGGAAGGACTGATAGTGATTGGTAAGACTATCCATGACTTTTCAGACTATCAATATCTATATGCTGCAATGCATGAGCAAATTGACAAGCTGCTAGAATCACCGAACGACGCAACACTTGGATTCATTGCTCTGGAATTGGCAAATCATTTTTTCTCTGGCAAACAGTTAGAGGTTCTTCAAACCTCAGATGATACGGATGATGGCTCCAAGCAAGCTAGCACAAAGTTAGCTGCTCTCTGGAGTCAGTTCAATATAACGGCGGAAAGGTCTGGGGTGGGTAGGGAATTATCCGCTACGTTCATACCAGAGCAAGGGAAATTTGCGGCAAGAAAAACCAGTTTATTTATTTCATTCTCTGATCTGATTTCTCTACTGAAGGGTATGTCTGAAACAGCGCGTTTCTTTTTGGCAACCAAAGCGCTGACTGAGCGTCATGGAGTGCTTGCTAATAAAAATGCTCGAACACAGCTGTTTGATGTAATTAAGAAGGCGGTAGGACTAGAAAATGAATTTGTTGAGTTGCTCATGAAAGCTGCAATAACTAATGGTAACACAAAGCTCGTAGCATTATCGGCAAGTAGGTTAATTAGTCCACTATTATTTCAAGGATTGGCAGTGGCACGGGTAGATGTGGCAGAGTTACTACAAAATCCAAAAATTGCAAATAAAATTGCAGATAAGGCGCAACTAAAGCGAATATTGGCTGCTTCAACTGATCAAATTAGAGTTACAAGCCATAACTACAGCACATCTCCCCATGCCTGGATATCGCAGAAGGCAGAGCGTAGCGACCAGGTATTTCGTGAAATCTACAGTATCCTCAATAGTCGATTAGAAACATTGCCACCTGTTAATGGTAAAAATGTTGCCGAACAAGCTGGAAATGATGTAACGCTTGAACAGCAAACAAAAATTAGCCATGCACTTGAGACAGTTATTTCGGCCGTGGAATGGTCTAGTCCAGTTGGTGTGAAATGTTTGCAGCTTGCGCGTCAAATGTACTCTTTTTCTCCAGAGGTTGAAGCGCGATTGGATAATAGTTTGGATCGTAATCCAGGAATTGAGAAAATCTTTGCGCTAGAAAATCTGAGAAAATGGCTAGATTCTGACCCAAAACTATCGGCTTTTTTTCGCTCTAGAAAAGTCAGCATAGGAGAGTACTTGGGTGGTGGTAGTTTATTTACTACTTTTGAATTGACACTAGCAAGTCGTTTTGGCAGGAAAACTTCAGCTGTAATTAAGTTTCTCAATCCCAATGCAGAAAGCATCGTTACAGAAAGTTATTTAGCACTGAAAAAGGTAGTTGAAGAATTAAAGAATTCTGAAGATACCAAGTGGCAACATGAGATCTCGATCGTGGAACTCTTACTTGGTACTGCTCATGCATGGTGTATGGCAGAAATTACTGATGCAACTTTTGAAAGGGATGACGAGTTATACGCTCCGTTCGTACGCAAGTTAACATCTGGCACATTTGATTTTTCAGTACCGAAAGTCTTGTTTAATTCTAAAAAGGTCAAAATTGAAACACGTGCTACCGGACAAACAATGAATGCATATTTCGCTGATGCCAGTACGCCGTACGCGGACAAAAAGCATGTTGCTCAGGAGCTGATGCGTTTATTTGTATCTCAAATTCAAGAGCAGCAATCGTCCACCTTAGATGGTAGAAATGTTCAGTTATTGCACTCAGATCCACATCTGGGAAACTACATGATTAATCCACATCCAATAAGGAATTGGAAGCATTTGTTCAGCAGTCCCAAGCCTGTTGCGGCGGTTCTTGATCGACATATGTACTTGAAGTTAACACCGGAGGAATGCAGCATTGCACAGCTGTTGTTGCAAGGAGAAACCATGCAGTTTTTTCATAGTTTGCTAGCAGCTATACTTAGGAGAAATGCTATCCCAGAAAATAGTATTGAAGCTATGATTATCAATATTGGACAAGCTGTACTTATGGAAGTACCAAACGCGCTTAACATGACGAGTACTGAAGATAAAGCACATCTACTGCCCATTATTATGGCTAAACTCCCTGAAGGAGTCACTCCTCCACTTGAAATTCTGCTGCTGGTAAGGAACGTGGTAAGTCTTCAAAGACTTTTAAAGAAGTATGCTGATTAGTTGTATACTATCCCCATGATAACAATTCGCCAAGCCCGGTCTGATGAATGGCAGGCAGTACAGGCACTCAATGACCAAGTGATAACTGATAATGCGCAGTACGATCCTGACATGCTGGTAGATTGGGCGCAGTCACCGGCTGGGGAGGCGTATTACCGCAATCTAGTTGTTGATCCTAGTGCTGTTTGCTTCTTGGCAATGAGTGAAGAGAACAAACCTGTTGGGTACCTAGCAGCCAGCCACAAGCCAATCGACTATCGCAGATCAAAATACCTAGAAATTGACAATATGGGCGTTATGCCAGAGTTTAGATCGCAAGGTGTTGGCGCGCAGTTAGTTGAGGTCTGTAGAGAGTGGGCTGTGCAAAATGGGTATCAAAAATTGTTCGTAAATTCCTATTGGGCAAACCTGGGCGCAATCAAGTTTTATAAGCAGCAAGGTTTTGTGGAGATCGATGTGAGTTTGGAGCGAACTGTTTAATATTTGTACCAGGGGAGAGATTCGAACTCTCGACCTTGGGTTTATGAATCCCATGCTCTAACCAACTGAGCTACCCTGGCGCGTTGCATTGCAACAGGATGGATTATATCAAAGACCGACTGAAAAACTGACCGGGAATTACAGGGGGTGGTGCATCAGTCTCAAGTGCGTTATACTACACATCTTATCGCGCGGGGTAGTGTACGGTGCACGTGAGGCTCATAATCTCACAGGCCGGGTTCGACTCCCGGCTCCGCAACACTGTAAAAAGACCCTTAACTGGGTCTTTTTTTAAAGATAAATTATTGTGCTATCTACTAATACTTGTATCTTCAAAGTAGCCTGGAGTATTCTCCAGGATGTAAAAGTGCTTATACTCAGAAGTGCAGTATAAGCTGGCACGAATTAAATCTCGAAGATGTCCGTCTAAAGTCACTCTTTCGCCAATGGTAAATCGAGGAAGTGAGTATTTGAAGATTGTCAGCTTTGTCGCATCCACTACAATTTCTTTTGGTTCATCCTCATATGAATTTGGATATTTACTGACATAACAATATAGTTTGCCCTCGATGGTCCAACTAACAGGCTGATCATTAATAATTGGTGTGACCTTTGTAATAATATAAACACCAGAACGAAATTGAACAGGATCACCAATTTTTAGATTCATAGCATCAATA
Organism: uncultured Pseudomonadales bacterium; assembly: GCA_964607285.1. Classification (GTDB taxonomy): domain Bacteria; phylum Patescibacteriota; class Microgenomatia; order UBA1400; family PJMF01; genus CAZBMX01. The sequence continues at coordinate 41,718 of CAZSJW010000007.1, read as the reverse complement.
ATAACTTTAATAAAGATGTTGGTTTAATGTTTCCAATATACAGCATATGCTATACTTCTGGGTGAAGTGGTACTGAGACGAGTGCCCAAAAGATAAGGAGTAGTTATGATGGATGAAAAAGAAACAAAAAGAGGCCTTGTAGACGCACTTCAGGTGCTTGAGGATGTTTCTCCTACACCTGAAAAAATCGATGCACAGGTGATTACTTAAGGCAAAGAGCTGCTTTCAAATGTTGCAGCAATGTATGGAGACAGAGCACTTACCGCAGATCAGTTAACTCAAGTTTTGACAGCAATGATTAGTGGTACGCCATTTAGTGGTGCAGCTATTTCTGAGATTCCATATAGTAAGTTTTTCGATCCTTTTCAAAATATGTATGTGATGATGGGCAACCCAAGTAGTGGTACCGCATTTAACGTTTGGTTTGCACGCTCAGCTGAAAATATGTGGCAGCTACAATTTAACAAAGTTCCGAGTGGAGGCAATCTGAGGAGCAGCTGAACGCAGTTTTAGCTTATCTCTGTTCTTGAGTTGTAGTACCTTGGAATACTGCTCAAACAGTATCAATTGAATAGCAGCTTTTTCCATTCCTCCCAGACAGTGGGAGTTGGTGATGGTTTAGCAATTTCTTCTGCTGTATTCACATTTTCTCCTACTTGAATGACATATTCACCTGGTTTTTGCATCAGGAGCTGATCTCTAATGATTTTTTCTCGAGCGAACTCCGTTTGTGAGGTCGCTACACGTTTTTCCAACTCAGAAACTTCACTTGCCAAATTGGACACTTCCTGTTTTAATTCGTTGACTGTCTGACTTGGCTCCGATGCTCGTTGATTTGTAGACCGTAGAGAAAAAAAATAGAGCAGTGCTAAAATTGTTATTACCACTACTGTAATAGGATGAAACAGTAAGCTACGCATTGCATTAAATCCCAAGTTGTGTTATTATAAGACTTGAGGAAAGTGCTGAGAGTCAGTGAAAATATTGCTCACGCACATTACACAACAAGAACCAGTATATCGTATTACCTGCCTACTGAAAGAATTGTATGAGTACCGTATTATCAGATGCCCACGTGCTGTTTACCGACAATCTCAAAGCAGCTGGTAAAGCAAACGCAACTGTTATTGCCTATAGCAAAGATATTGAGCAGTTAGTCGAGCATGTTGGCAAAAAAGGCAAAACACTAGTAGATGAAGTCCAGTCTGATGACATCGACGAGTTTAAAGAGTTATTGAAAAAGCAGCGATACACAGGCAAATCAATCTCTCGCAAGATTAACTCCATAAAAGCTTTCTTTCGTTTCTTGATGAGCCAAAGCTTGATTGCCAGTAATCCTGCTGATGAAATCCTGCATCCTAAGTTTGATAAATCTCCTCCTCGAGTATTATCCAAACTAGAGTATCGAGCACTTAGAGATGCTTGTCGTGGTGACGTTCGCATGTCTGCTGTTGTTGAGTTGTTGCTTCAAACAGGCATGAGAATCAGTGAGCTAGCAGCCCTAGAACTTTCAGATATTGATTTCGATCGCAACATTATCACCATTCAACCACAAAATTCTCGAGGTACACGAAAAGTGCCCATGAACCTGGCGGCAAAAAACTCACTTCAGGAATACCTCACGGTTCGCCCAAGAGCCAGAGAAAAAGTGATATTCCTGACTAAGACATGTAGACCATTCTTAGTTCGCAACATTCGCACAGCTATAGATCGCTACTTCCGTTTAGCGGGCATCCGTGATGCAAAGGTTAATGATTTGCGACACACCTTCATTGTTGAGCAACTCCGTGCAGGGACACCACTAGTGTATGTTTCACAATTAGTTGGTCACAAGCGGATTACAACTACAGAAAAATATCTTAAACTTATAGACGCACCTGAGATGGCTCCAACAATTCAAATTGAAGAGTTGTAAAGCACAGTATCTTCGCACGAAGGGTTAAAATGTATTCACCTGACTTTGATAGTGATAGAACCCCATCAAATGCTGCGCAAAAAGCTGCTGAGCTGATTTTTCTTGCTTCCATTCTTCACGTTTTTGTTGCTGTTCTGCTCAGAAACTTGGCTGTAGATAGTAGTAATGAAACTACTTTCTATAATCTCATTTGTATTCAGGCAATGTTTTACTTTTTATTGGATTGCGCATCAGCGCTAAGTACCTTAGTTGTGCTTTCTAAAGAATCACCTGCTGAGGGTGCTGATCAATTTGCAAATGCTAAACTTATGAGTGCTGGTGCTTTGCTTATCAATACTGTTGGTGCCTCCACCACTGCCGTACAGCTCTTGAGCTAAAGGCGTTTCTCCTGTAAGATCCGAGAGTATGCCACAAACAACTCGTCGTGTCCTCTCTGGTATTCGTGCTACTGGTCGTCTGCACCTTGGTAATTATTTTGGTGCCGTCAAAGGTATGTTGGCTTTACAGGCAGACACAACATACGAGCCACTGTACATGGTTGCAGATGCACACGCATTAACTACTCCGTACTCGATCGAAGAATTACGTGTGAATAGGCGTGAGGTCATTCTGGACTATTTAGCTTGTGGCTTAGATCCAAACCAGAGTATTTTATTTATGCAGTCCGATGTATCAGATCATTTTGAACTAATGTTTTATTTCTCTTCTGTGATGTCGATAGCGCGCATGCATCATCTCCCCACTTTCAAAGAAAAAGTGAAACAGTATCCAGATGCTGCCACAATGGCACTGCTCAATTATCCATTACTTATGGCAGCAGATATCTTGTTATATCAAGCTGAGTTGGTACCTGTAGGATTGGATCAAGAACCCCATCTTGAGATCGCCCGAGAAATTGCTCGAAAATTTAATACAGAGTACGGGTCTCACTTTCCCGAGCCAAAACGGTTTGCCACAGCTGGCGAGTACATTCCATCTTTACAGGGGAGTGGCAAAATGAGCAAGTCGGTGGAGGGTAGTTTCATCACACTTACAGATGACCTGGATACAATCAAACAACGTCTGGCTAGTGCCCCAACTGACTCTGGAAAAGGATCTGTGTTTCCTACAGAGGGTGGAGTTGCGAATTTACTACGATTTGTGGAACTCTTTCAAGGCAAAGAGAAACGAGAAGAGTATGTACAGCAGTACACAAAGTCGGGACTCAGGTATGGTGATCTCAAGAGAGAGTTAGCTCTAGCAATTATCGAGCAGTTACAGCCAATACAAGACCAGAGAAGGCAATTGGCAATAGATGTGGGATATGTTGATGACGTTATCAGAGATGGTGCCAAAAGAGCAGGCATGCTTGCCAGGCAGACTATGAGTACAGTACGAACAAGTATGGGTTTAGGATAACTATGACAGACGCACTTCCAGAAATTACCCCTTCAGATCAAAAGCCTGTCATAAGCTATGATGACTTTGCAAAACTGGATATTCGCTTAGCGAAAGTTATTGCAGCAGAGCTGGTTGACGGTGCAGACAAATTGCTTAAAATCACTTTGGACGTGGGGGAACTTGGTGAGCGTACTGTGGCAGCGGGATTGAGACAATGGTACAGTCCCGAGCAACTGATTGGAAAAACTGTTCCGTACTTGGCTAATTTGGCACCTCGGATCATTCGTGGAGTAGAAAGTCAAGGTATGTTGATCGCTGCAGGAGAGGTTGAAGCCATTCTACTGCATCCAGACCAATCAGCAGATCCTGGAACTCCCCTACGGTAAGTGTAGTAAAGTACTATTTTGTTCGCTGTATTTTGGTATAGTTTGGTACAATAGATCCTCCGATACACGAACTGTGTAAAAGGTTACAACCATTATGGCAAATCAAAAAAAACCACAATCAACCCAAACTCCCGAGCAGCCACGCAAGATGCGTATCCGTGAGTTTGAGTTTCAGCTGAATTTAAATTCTTTGTTGAATAAGAGTATTTTATATATTTTCTTAGCAGTTTTGTTCCTACCCTTTATACTTTCACTTTTTGGTGACTCTTCGACACAGCGGATTGGGCTTAGCGAGTTGGTTCGAGATGTGCAATCCCAAAAAGTTTCTAAAGTAATGGTTGCAGGAAATGATTTGCGTGCTGAATACCAAGATGGGAGTTTGCGAGTAGCTCGCAAAGAAGATGGGCAGGAAGCATTATCCGTCTTGGAAAATGCAGGGATTGATTTAGCAGCGATCAACCTCGAGGTAAATAATGTCAGTACAGGCAGACTACTTTGGGAACTTGCTATCAACATTGTTCCGATTATTTTGATGCTAGTTTTCTTCTTTTTCATTTTTCGTCAAGCAAGAGGCGCGCAAGATGGCATCATGGGTATTGGCCGAAGTAAGGCTAAGCTATTTGTAAAAGGTAAGCAGAATACCAAATTTGATGCAGTTGGAGGGATGGACGAAGCTAAAAAAGAGCTCGAAGAAGTAGTTGATTTTCTTCGCAATCCGAAAAAGTACTCAAAGGTGGGTGCTCGTACTCCAAAAGGTGTACTGCTAGTCGGCCCTGCTGGAACGGGTAAGACGCTTTTGGCTCGAGCAGTTGCTGGCGAAGCTAATGTGCAGTTTCTTTCAATTGCTGGAAGCGAGTTTATGGAAATGCTAGTTGGTGTGGGTGCGTCACGGGTTCGCGATTTATTTACGACAGCAAAAAAACTTGCACCTTCAATTATATTTATTGATGAAATTGATGCCATTGGTCGTATGCGGGGATTTGGAAGCATGGGTGGTCATGATGAACGTGAACAGACACTCAACCAGATTTTGGTTGAGATGGATGGCTTTACACAGAATGACAATGTTATCGTTATGGCAGCTACAAATCGAGGCGATATGCTCGATCCTGCTTTGGTTCGACCAGGTCGGTTTGATAGGCGGGTTATGGTTAACTTGCCTGATTTAGAAGAGCGAAAATACATCATTTCAATTCATGCAAAAGGCAAGCCGTTTGCTAAAAACTTTGATTGGGATCGAGTTGCCAAGAGAACGGTCGGATTTTCAGGTGCAGATATTGAGAATATGTTGAACGAGGCAGCTATTTCTGTAGCCCGAGAAAGCCGTGATGCGGTAACTATGGAAGATGTAGAAGAAGCTTCACTTAAAGTGAAACTTGGTCCAAGTAAGAAAAGACTCCAGGACAAGCTTGAACGTAAGATGACTGCCTACCACGAAGCTGGTCATGCAGTGATAGCACATATTTCTCCTCAAGCAGATCCAGTGCATCGTATCTCTATTGTGTCACGAGGGCGAGCACTTGGATTTACACTAACTCCGCCTGAGCGTGACAAGCTGCAAACTACTAAATCAGAAATTTTAGATGAGATTGCTGTTTTGTTGGGTGGTCGTGCCGCTGAACGGTTGGTGTTTAATGAACTGACGGCGGGTGCTAGTAGCGATATTGATCGAGCCACACGGCTTGCACGAGCAATGGTGATTGAGTATGGCATGAGCAAATTGGGACCTATGTACTTTGGGCCACAGTATGAGAACATGAACTACTCAAAATCTTACGGTGAACCCCACAAAATTTCTGATCCATTGCAAGAGCAAGTAGATAAAGAGATTCGCGAGATTATTGCTGAAGGAGAGATTCGTGCCATGGCAATTTTGATAAAACATCGCAAGCAATTAGAAGTTGTTTCGGAACGCTTGCTTGAAATCGAGTCGCTTGATGGTGACGAGTTTGCTACACTAATGGGTATCCCAAAAGCAAAGATTGCTGAAATTGAAACAGCATCTGTCTAGGGATTTTCACCAGATCGTGCATGCCTGAGACACTTACAGAACACTATCTAGAAACTGCAGATCGCAAAAGACTACTCCTCATTGATGGACATGCGCTTATTTACCGTGCCTATCATGCTTTTCCTGGTTTGACAGCTGCCGATGGCACTTTGGTAAATGCTGTATATGGATTTACCAGAATATTGCTGACTGTTTTGTCCGATTTCCGCCCAGAGTATTGTGTAGTGACGTTTGATCATAAAGGTCCGACGCAGCGAGCTCAAGCGTATGCAGAGTACAAAGCGCACAGACCAGAAATGCCCGATGATCTCAAACCACAAATTCAGATTATTAAAGATTTGGTTACTACATTAAACATCCCACAGTTTTCCCTTGAGGGGTATGAAGCTGATGATCTCATCGGTACTATTACTCAGCAGTTACATGACAGACTAGACATTTTGTCCACGGTGATCACGGGAGATAAAGACTTATTTCAGTTAGTAGACCCCCAAGTTACAGTGTGGATCCCAGCGCGGGCTGTTCGTAAAGGGGTGCAAACACACGATATAGAGTACGATTCGGAGGGTGTATTGAAAAAAATGGGTGTTTTCCCCAATCAAATTGTTGATCTTAAAGCTTTAATGGGTGATGCATCAGACAATATTCCTGGTGTCAAGGGAGTGGGTCAGAAAACTGCGGTGAACCTGATAGCTACTTTTGGTTCACTGGACGGTGTCTACGAGGTAGTGGAAGATGAATCCAAACGAAACAAGCATGCTTCTCTGTTTAAACCTGCCCTAACCCAGAAACTGTTGGCAGAAAAAACACAAGCATACTTGAGCCAAAACTTAGCACGAATTCAGAGGGATGTGCCTATCGAGTTTACTCTGGACGACTGCCTGCTGAGGTCATATGATAAGGCTGTAGTAGCAGAGCGATTTGAGGAACTAGAGTTTAGATCTCTTATTTCATTGTTACCAAAAGACCAGTTTGAGTTGTCCGTTCAAGAAGCACTTTTTTAATCCAAATTATGGCAATTACAATTCCAAAGAAGCTCAAAAAACTCAAGATTGCATTGGCGCATGACTACTTGCGCGAGTATGGTGGTGCAGAGCGTGTTTTGGAAGCGATACATGAGCTCTTTCCAGAAGCTCCTGTGTACATAGCGTTTTCTGATCCAGTGGTGGCAGGAGGGCATTGGCAGCGATTTGCTAACTGGGATTTGCGTGAGAGTTGGCTTACTCGGTTGCCATTGTATAGAAAATTGTTTTCACCATTGCGGGTGTGGGCGCCTGAATACTTTTCTCGTTTTGATTTATCTGAGTATGATCTGGTGATCTCATCGAGTAATGCCTATTTTTCTAAGGCCGTTCATGTGCCAAATGGAGTGCATGTTTGTTACTGCCACACACCTGCTAGATCGCTCTATGGGTATACAACAATGACTGACTGGAAACGTAATCCTATTACCCGAGTATTAGGCTCTGTGATAAATCACTACTTACGTGTTCGTGACTGGTACATTGCACAGGAAGTTGACCACTTCATTGCAAACTCTGTTGAAACAAAGAGAAGAATTCAAAAATTTTATAGACGTGAAGCAACTGTGTTGTATCCGCCCGTCAATGTTCCAGAACTGGCTCCAAAGACACCACTTTCCAAACGTACTTACTATCTTTCCGTTGGGCGCATTGCGCAAAGCAAACATGTGGATTTAGCCATTGCAGCCGCCAACGCCCTTGGATTGCCACTTAAAGTTGTGGGGTCGGGCAAGGGTTTGGCATACCTGAAACAAATTGCTGGCCCAACCATAGAGTTTTTAGGTGAGGTTACGGATGCAGAACTCTCAAAGCTATACAGTGGTGCAATAGCTCTGTTTTTTCCAGCTGAAGATGAAGATTTTGGTATTGTGCCTGTTGAAGCTATGGGTCATGGCGTACCAGTTATTGCACACAAGTCAGGAGGACCACTGGAGTCAGTTATAGAAGGTATAACTGGTATTTTTTTCAGCAAGCTTAGTGTTGAGGATATTCTTGAAGCTGTGAAGCGGCTGGATAAGATGGATCTGCAAGCAGCCACTATCCACCGCCACGCCAAGCAGTTTAGCAAGGAAAAGTTCCAAGAGAATTTACTGAGTTTTGTTTCCAAAGTAGTGTAGTGCGTGCCAATTTATTCAATTTTTAGTTTCCGATTTGTTGTATCATGGTAGGGTATGGCTGAACAGTTATTTTCACCCAGTTTAGATCAAGAGCAGAACGTTGATGCTGAAGTTTTTTTCTCGAAAGAAGATACAGCTAAGATCATTGCTGACTTAAGTGTTTTCAGTAAAAACGGTGGATACAATGAGCCCGGTTTTTTGATGTCTGTGTACCCTTTTCAAAAGGACACACTTTTTTCCATAATGGATTCTGCGGTATCTATCAGCGAAGTCAAGGCTGGATCTTTACCAGTGCATGTTGATGAGGAGTTCTATGGGAAGCATATGCAGATGCTGCAAAAATTTATTTCAAATGCTAAATCCGTTTTCGAGCTTGGGAGAGTAACTCATTACCTGAGGTTTATTAAGAATAATTCGGAAATGCTCATAAGTTTGCACGCCAGCATTCTTGAGAGAGCAGATGCTATTGCTGCAGTTACTGGCGAAACTCTTAAAAATCTTGAGGATGCATTATGGAGACGTATGATCAACATCCCTGAGTATTTACATAGCTTGCCTGATGAAAAGCTTATAGAGCTTGTTGAGCAAGATAAAATTGGATACACATCAAATTCATATGATGCCATAGATGAGCTGCAGCTTCGGCAGCACGCTGTTATCTCTGAGTTGTTTGAGTTACATACTGTGGAGGACTTCTTGATAAATGATAGAGATCTTTTCTTGAGGCGTGTCATCAATCTTCAATTATCCCGCGGTGATTTTCGTTTGTTTTTAGATGCGATACAGTTTCAACCAAATGTTCAACCAGAGCATGATTGGGTGTTTACTCAAGCGCATTATGCGCTAAGTGATGTATGTGTAGAAAAAAAATTACCAACTGCATCTAACCCAGATTTTCTTGCGGGATTAGCACAGCTTTCACAGATGGACTACTTGAATATGATATGTTTACTTGTAGTAAATGGCTCTGAAGTTCCTGATACGTTTCTGGAACATGCTGTGGACATAGTACTTCATATTATTACCAACTGTGATCATCAGGATGGTATGAAGTATATTGGTTTTTTAGAAGTTTTTATTCAACTGATAGTTACAACAAAAAATGAATTGGCAAGCAAGATATGGGATGCATTCATTTTAAAGTCTCTCCCTTGGCTTAGAGACACTAGTCCTAATGTAGTGCTTCTGGAAATGTCAACCATTATACGCACAGTTGGTGAAGGCTTTGCAGGTGAAATAGCCGCAGATTTAGAAGTATTTCACAAACTGCTTGGAGTACTTACGCCAACAAATGAGAACACAATAGATTTTCTTAATAATATTATCTTTCAGATGATTTTAAAACAACCTGATAGAGCCCAGGAGTTTATTACTCTTTCTTCAAGCTATAGAACTGATGCAACTCAAATCTCATCCTCACTGCAACAATCACTACTGAACAGCCATTCAGAGGAAGATCAGAAAAAACTTTTGAGAATACCAGCAGTTCGGAACTGGTTACTTAGCCCAGATGGTTCACTTACTAATTTAAATACTGACGGAAGGCATGCTGGTGCCTTAGCCCAGCTTTTCAGCTTTTCTAAAAAGGGAGACATCGAGGAGTTGTCATCGAGATTGACTGAGGTACAGTACGATCCGAGTGAGCAACAGTTTGCATTGATTCTGATTTCTGATACAGCAGACCACAAAAAAGAAAGTACAGAACAGCAACTACTTCTATTTAGAGCTCTGAGAGAAAAATGCAATATTCAGAACGATCAGAAAGAAAAGAAATATATATATGATGGGGTAAAAATATTTGAACTATGGACTAAGCATCAGGTAGTCATTGCTCAGTTGTTTGGCATAGACCAAACATTTGCAGATGTACTCATATCATATTCGATGGCTCATCCACACGGGTTTGTAAAACTCGATGAAACGCTTAGTCTGTACACAGAAATATTGAACTTTAGTGTTAGTGCATGGTTTGTAAAAATGTTTTTTGAGGTAACTAAAAGTATAGATGCAAATAAGTTATGGAAGTTCATCAGGGAAAACTATCCTGCGTCAAAGCTACAAGAGTTCACACCTGAAGAATTTAAACGCGTAATTGATTTTACTGATTCAATGTCAAATCTGGTATTACCCAAGACGTATCGAGTATTTTGCAGTATTGATACCGCTAGTGAAGTTCCAAAGAGTGCTGCGAGTCTTGGAGTCACTGAATTGGGTGCAGAGGGTAGAAAACAACTGAAAGCACGTGTTACTGATTTGATTGAAAAGATATTGAGGAAAAAATTGAGTATCCAAGAAATGAGAAACCCGGTTGTAGCTGAGTTAGTGCGTGGCCTCACCCGTTTTGATATTAGTCAATCGTCTAGAAGCAAACGACTGGAAACAGTTCTCATTTCAGTGCTTGAAGCTGAGAGCAGAGGAGAACTTGAGATAGCCCTGGGGTATGAAGAAGAAGTAGTTCGAGTTCTTTCTACAGACTTATCTTCTGATGAGATTGAGTTTACCCAGGAATCTCGTTCTCAATTCTTGAGCCTACAAAACACTTTGCTCAAAGCAATTGATTTCGATTCTCAAATTGCTCCTCAGCAGATGATTGCTGAAGTACAGCAATCAATGCATGAACTAATAAACCAGCAAATTTCGAGGGTTACAGCTACTTTAGCAGTCAACTCTGAGGTTGCACCTCTCTTAAAAAGTCAGCTAGCCTCCCTAGAGGGCATAATTGTAGCAATGCAAAAAATATCAACAGTAGATCAATTGATAGATGTGTTGCTTGCAAGCAAGCAAGTATTTAAAAGGAACACAGCCATTGATTCATTTTTAAGAAGTGCAATCCTTCACACATTCGTGAAAAAAAATACCGCAATAAGAGGTAATCTCCAGGAGGTAAGCAGTGCTCGACTAAGCTTTGAGGCAATGGCAAATTTAGTAGAGTTATTTGAACATACCATCATCCAAGAGTACCTACCAAAGGCATTTCCAGACCAAAACAAAAGAAAAGCCCTTAGTTATATGTTCGATGTAAAAGGTTTACGGCAAGAGCTATCCCGACATATGAAGAATCAAGAGTATGGTAATACGTCCACTTTCTTGTTTAAACCTGATCGAGGAATCCTGGGGGAACTATCTGGATACATTAGTGACGCCTGTTGGACAAGCTTGGATGACATTATGGTGAATAATCCCAAGCTCACGCCGATCATCATCCTGAGTAATCCTGAGAGTAAAAAAAATTGTCGGGTTGGGGGTGCTTTCTTGCTGATTGAAGGTACTGAAAAAAGAACAGGCAAAGATGTACTTATTATTCGAGGGAACAATCCGCTGGAAAATACCTTAGCTGGTATAGACACACATGATTATTTAGATCAAGTAGTTGCTTATTCTAAGAGAACCGCCAAAAGACGCAAGATAGACACGGTTGTTATCCCTCTTGATCAGAAGGGAGCAAGTTCCACCAACAGGCAAGGTGTTTGGGATGCATACATGCTTCGCTACTCGAACAACCCAAAAATTTTTCTTGACTCAAAGAATTCAAAGTTCAACGGGTACGATATATCCACCTGTTGTGTATCAATTCCTATCGATGATGTAGAATAAAAAATCCCAAATTTTTGTGCGGTGCAAAATAACTAATTTTTCACCATCTGCACAAACCCATACGTGTTCGCAGGCATCAAAAACTGTGTTTGTAGTTGAGCAGCAGTTGTAGCAATTGTCTCCGTAAATTGTTGGCCGTTTGAGAGTTGCTTGGTGATGGTGTATGAGCCAGGGAGAATATTAGAAAAAGTAATTGGCACATTCTCAATATTCCGCCCAAATTGATCATAGTTAGCTAAGACGACACCAACGTTCTCTTCCCCGTCTAGTGCCGCGATTGCCTTAACCCAACTGCCTTTGCCAAATAGTTGCAGTCGTTCGCCACCTAGGCGTTCAAGCATTTGCAGTGCCCTATACCGAGGCTTTGCTTGTGCTCCAGCGTCCTTGTGTGTAAACATTCCCCATCGTCCCCACATAGCTTGTCCTGCGGGGTCTTTGCCATCCTGAATTTCAAAAATGAAGGCTCTATCAACTCGACCAGCCATTTCTATGCTACCTGCTACAGTATGGGCAGCACCAAGTGCTCCATCGTATCCTGCGTGGTTTCTACTGTCATGACCCCATTCAGTAATGTGAAACTCGGTGGCTGCTAGCTGAGGGTACTGCTGCATCCATGTTCGGGCGTTGACTGCGTCATCCACATAATCATCAATATCCATGCTGTAGCGATGCCATGAAATAAAGTCAAGTCTTAGGTTGTTTCGTAGACTATGTTTTGCCAAGGCTTCAATCCAGTTTTTGTACAGGGCTGTGATTGCAGGTCCACCTATTTTGAATGGTCTCACTCCACGCGCGTTTGCTGCACCTTGTGCAGAGTAGGTGTACATGGTGAGATAGTTTTTATCACCGTAGTACTTGAACCCACCGAATAAATCTGGTTCATTCCAAACCTCATAGTACACATCTGAAATACCACGAGTGCCACTGATGTGTTCTACAGTTTTTTGCACTACTAATTGCCATTCATTCCAATCTCTCGGTGTGGAGATAATGTCTCCTGAACTGATGACAGGAGGCATGTAGGACAGTGCAATGTATGGTTTCGCCCCAGCAGCTGTGATGCCATCTAGTACAGGGTCTAGTTTTGAAAAATTGAAGGTTAAGTTTCCAGATGTGCCTTGCACGATGTCATAAAAATCATAGATGTGATCGAGACGAACGTACTCAGTATTGATTGCTTTAACTTGTGGTGCCAACGGTTGCAGGAGCCAATCATGGCCTTCACCACCTTGAGCCAAGTTACGCCATGGGCGTGGCAGCGGGCCCACTACAAATTTAGTGTCGATGACTATGTTTGCAGGTTCACCACTAGCTCTGGAAAAATATTCTCTGACCACATCTAATTGAAATGCACCGACTATGGCTACAGCTACGAGTACAAAAATGACACTTCCCTGAAAGATCAGTTTCATTCGCCTTGCACGTCTCTTAAATTGAATGGCATTGGGTACCGACATCACAAAAAGTATGCAGAAATTATGTGCAACTGTCTAGTATTGCGTTGTGCGTTCAGGTTGAGGACAATGTTTTGTTGTTGCACCTTAATTTTGTTAGAAAAGTATCTTGCTTCTTGCATTGACAACTTAGCACTCAAGCTATATCATTGCTAATATGATCGACCTAACTGCTCGACAGGTGCAAATTCTTCGCGCAATTATTGATGAGTTTATCAATACTGCAGATCCTGTTGGTTCTGACACTATAGACAAAAAATTTAGCATCGGTGTTTCTCCTGCTACTATTCGCAATGAAATGGTATATCTCACTAAACAGGGGTATCTCTCAAAATCTCATACCAGTGCAGGAAGATTGCCAACACCTATGGCACTGAAACTATATGTAAACGAGCTCATGAAGGAAAAAGAGCTTTCCGTAGCTGATGAAGTTTCAGCAAAAGAAAAGATTTGGAACTCTCGCAAAGAGACAGATCAACTTTGGCCACAAATTACAAAAGTTTTAGCGGATAAATCACACGCATTGGCAGTCACGATGGTAGATCCAACCAGAGTGTATCATGCTGGATACGCAAATTTACTCCAGATGCCAGAGTTTTATGACATTCAAGTCATGCGCAATATGCTAGAGATGATCGAAGAAGTGCAACTTCTAGAGGAAGTCTTTGGATCCGCGGTTGGCGAGAACCCTGTTCATGTTATATATGGTCAGGAGTTGAGCAACAAGTTTTTAGCTCCTGTTGGTGTTATTCATATGACAGTGTTAGTCCATGGCCAACTTTGTCATGTGGGAATTTTTGGTTCCTGCCGATTTGATTACTCGTACTTGATTCCTATGATGAAGTACATGCGTGGTCTTATCACTGAAATAGTTGAGTAAGTATTTACACATGTGTTAGAAAGTCTTTATGTCTGATGACACTTTAATTACAGATGACGAACTTGAACAGGTAGATGAGACTGAGTTTGATAATTCACTTGCTCAGTTGCAAGCAGATCTGCAGCTGTCCCGAGCGCGAGAACAGCGGCTTATGGCTGACTACCAGAATTTGATACGTAGGAATCGTGAGGAACAGTCCCGATGGGCTAAGCTTGCCACAAAAGATTTCGTTTCAGAGTTGTTGCTCCCTCTTGAGCATCTGATGAGAGCGTCAGAACAAGTGCAGGATGCTGGGTTGTCCATGGTAGTGCAACAGTTCTGGCAAACATTAGAACGCCATGGTGTGCAACGGATCGAAACTATTGGGCAAGAGTTCGATGTGGCGACAATGGAGGCTGTAGAGCAGGTTGATGATAGTTTGACTGTGCTCTCTGAAGTACGTCCTGGTTTCAAACTGAATGGCGAAGTGATTCAACATGCCAAGGTGTTGCTGGGCAACTCAGTCAAAAAAGACAAGAAAAATTGATACTAGCAGTCTCAGTCATCGTTTGCTAAAATGACCAAGATAAACTTGTACTAAAAGAAAAAAATCATCAGTTGAAAGGATCACATGGCAGATACAACAAAAGCCCAAGGAAAAATTATCGGAATTGACCTTGGAACAACAAACTCAGCAGTCGCAGTTATGGAGGCTGGTGCTGCAAAAATTATTCCTACTTCTGAAGGACGGAATACGTTTCCTTCTATTGTTTCATTCAAAGGTGAAGAAATAATTGTAGGCGATGGCGCAAAACGCCAAATGGTTTTGAACTCCAAAAAAACCGTCAATTCTGTAAAACGCTTCATGGGGCGCAAGTTTAACGAAAAAGCAGTCAAAGAGGCGGTAAAGCACGTCTCATATACCGTCACTGAAGGCAAAGACGGCATGGCTGTGGTAGAAATTGATGGTAAGAAACTAACCCCTCAGGAAGTTTCAGCCAAAATTTTGGGTAAAGCCAAAGCTGATGCAGAAAGTTATTTGGGCCAGACAGTCACCCGTGCTGTTATCACAGTACCAGCGTACTTTGATGACTCGCAACGTCAAGCCACTAAACAAGCAGGCGAGATTGCAGGCCTGACCGTAGAGCGCATTGTAAATGAGCCAACCGCAGCCGCACTAGCGTATGGCTTGGATAAAAAAGGTAGCAAAACCATTGCTGTCTATGATTTGGGTGGTGGTACATTCGATATTTCAGTTCTAGAGATCGGTGATGGAGTGTTTGAGGTTAAAGCTACAAATGGTGATACGTTCTTAGGCGGTGATGATTTTGATAACAAAATCGTCGACTGGATTATTGCCGAGTTCAAAAAAGAAAATGGTAAAGATATCTCAAAAGATCCTCAAGCATTGCAGCGCATTAAAGATGCAGCAGAAAAAGCAAAAATTGAGCTTTCCAGTGCACAACAAACTGAGATTAACCAACCTTTTATCACCCAAGGTGACGAAGGTCAGCCACTGCATCTCACGTTGACGCTATCTCGCGCCAAGTATGAAGAGTTGGTGGATGACCTTGTTCAGAAATCGTTTGAACCTGTCAAGAAAGCACTCAAAGATGCAGGTATGAAACCTAGTGACATTGGCGATGTGGTCTTAGTCGGTGGTATGACTCGCATGCCAAAAATTCAAGAAGAGGTTAAAAAATACTTTGGTAAAGAGCCACATAAAGGGGTAAATCCTGATGAAGTAGTTGCGTTAGGTGCTGCTATACAAGCAGGTGTGATAGGTGGTGACGTTTCTGATGTTGTGCTCCTTGATGTTACGCCTTTGACGTTTGGTTTAGAAACACTTGGTGGAGTTCGCACACCACTTATTGAGCGAAACACTACCATCCCAACCAGCAAATCGCAGGTTTTCTCAACGGCAGCAGACAACCAAACCCAAGTTGAAATAAATGTCTTACAAGGTGAGCGTGAGATGGCTGCAGACAATCGATCACTAGGTCGCTTTATCCTGGACGGTATTCCACCAGCACCTCGTGGTATGCCACAGGTTGAAGTCACATTCGATATCGACTCCAATGGTATCTTGAACGTCACAGCCAAGGACAAGACTTCAGGCAAAGAACAAAAGATCACTATCCAAAACTCTACTAATCTTTCAGATGAAGAAGTCGAGAAGATGAAAGCTGATGCTGAAAAGCATGCCTCGGAGGACAAGGAACGCCGAGAGTTGGTTGAGACCAGAAACCAAGCAAATGGCGTAGCGTTTGAACTAGAAAAGCAGCTCAAAGAGTATGGTGATAAACTTGATGAAGACACGAAGAAAAATATTGAAGAAAACATCAACAAACTTAAAGAGCTGGCGGGCAAGGATGACGCAACAAAAGATGCCCTGGAATCAGCCATAAAAGAAACGTATGAGTCTGCACAAAAAATTGGTGAAGTGATGCAAAAAGCACAGTCTGAAAAGGGTGCTGGCAAATCTGCGGAACCAGCAGATTCAGAGGCCAAATCGTCTGAAAAACCAGCGGATGACAGTAAGAAGTCAGCTGAAGAAGGTGAAGTGGTAAGCTAATTTGTAACAAGTACACAGATCGGGGGGCGCATACCAACTGTGCCCCCCTTATAGTAAGATTTCATGCCAACTAAACGCGATTATTACGAAGTGCTCGGTGTAAAAAAAGGAGCAACAGCAGCTGAAATTAAAACAGCGTATCGCAAAATGGCTCTCAAGTGGCATCCCGACAAAAATCAAGACAAAAAGGCAGAGGCAGAGGAAAAGTTTAAAGAAATTAACGAGGCCTACCAAATTCTTTCAGATACTCAGAAGCGACAATCATACGATCAGTTCGGGCACGCCGCATTTGATCCCGCATCTGGAATGGGCGGTTCTCCATTTAGTGGTGGGTATAGGCAAGGACCATTCACTTATACATACAACACTAGTGGGGGAAATCCGTTTGAGGGCATGGATTTTGGCGATCCATTTGAGATTTTTGAACAGTTTTTTGGCGGAGGATTTGCACAACAAGCAAGACGGCCAAGATATAGTTTGACAATCGATTTTATGGATGCGATCAAAGGCGTTGATAAGGAAGTGCAAATTGATGGTAAAAAACACACCATCAAGATTCCCGCTGGTGCAGATAATGGGACTCGAATTCGTTTTGATGAGTTTGACGTCACCATAGATGTACTCAATCATGCTAAGTTCAAGCGAGAAGGTCATGATCTATTTATTGAGCACAACATTCCTTTGACAGTAGCGGTATTAGGTGGTGTCACTGAAGTAGAGACAACTCGAGAACCACTTAAACTCAAAATCAGAGCAGGTACACAGCCACATACATTGGTGCGGTTGCGAGGTGAAGGTGTTCCGATTCTCCGTGGTGGTGGGAGGGGTGATCTGTATGTGCGTCTGACAATTACTATTCCCGAAAAACTTACCCGTGAGCAGAAACAGCTTTTTGAAAAATTACAACAACAGTCTTTGTAAAACTAGAGTACAATCTGCCAATAAATGAGCACTCAGTTCAGTAGACCTACTCGAGTAAAATGGCTGTTTCCAAAAGAAGCACTTGCAGTTACTAAGCCGCTTGAGTGGATTTCTTACATTCCAAGTAAGTCTATTCGTGCTTTAGCTTTGCAGCTTGATGCAGTTTTGGAGCACGCAGGGCTAGTGTACACGATCAAACCTCTTACAGCTGAGTCGTACTCAGATTGGCGGGAATTTTATGCTGATCAAATGAGTATTCAGCACTATGAGGTTTTGGCTAAACCAGATTGGTTTGAGCACAGAAAACTCGAGTATCCAGAAATTCTGTTGGTAGAGATTAAGCGTCAGGCAGATGTGCAGCGAGTTGGTGCTGCCATTATATTGCGTAAACAAGATGGTGAGTGGAATAAGCCTTACCGTGCTTCACTGAGAATTGCCCTGCCTCGACTTAAAAATGTTTCAATTGGAGCATTGCTTGACCTACTAAGTTTGCGGTATATTTTTGCCCATGCACCTACTCTCGTAAAATCTGGTGCTTCTCGAAATGCCTTTGGGTGTATTAATACGCTTGGGTATTTAGCATATAAACTAAAAATAGGCTACGAACCATGGCTGTATCCCGATTTTTCACTTGAGGAAGAGTACCCAAGGTTGACTGATGAAACAGCAACAGCCTGGTTTGTTATGCCCAAAACCTCAGCTGGTACTTTGCAACGAATGGAACGGCTAGTAGTTAGCCCAAGCGTAGCGATACTTTCAGATGAACTACGCAAGTATTTAGAGTTTCGCAAGATAGAAGTTGTAACAGGGTTGTAATTGGTTTATCATTATGTAGACATATGTCAGAAACTCCACACAATTATCAGAACAGACCAGTGTCTGAAACAACTCGAAAACTCGAAAACCAAGCAGATGTACTCTCAAGAATGGAAGAAATAGTTAGTCTCTTGAATGAGTTTCAAAATGATCTTGCAACATTTGCTGAGAGTCCTGAAAAACAAGTTGAAATGTATAGTAAATTCATGTCTGTCTTAAGTGAAATTCATAGGTGGCATACTGGCGATAAAGAGCTTGCTGCAGAACTCCGTAGTTTGGGTGTTACTGAGGGCAGGCTGCGTTTTGCTTTAGATCAAAGAAAATGGGATATACAATCGCTCAAGTACTATCGTGAAAATTCAGATTTCTCTCCGTATCAGCTTCTTCAAGCTACCGACGGTGCTTCCATAATTGCAAATATCGACAAAAGATTGTTGCAGTTTCGTTTAGATTTCGCTACTGATGAAACTGTGGATAGGATACTTGAGCTTGTACGCAACACTCGTACTATTTGTGATGCTGTTGGTAAAAAGATGAGAAAAGATTCACTGTCACTTGGTGACAGGCCAAAAGAAATTATGGGAAGTCTTGTCCAAATTGTTAAACAGATACAGGTTGTTGAAAACGAGGCACGGAAAATTTATAAACTACTGCATTTGGGAGGCCGTCAAGCAAGATCATATATTTCAGAGTATCTTAAATTATCTGATGCACCAGAGTGGGGCAGATTGATAATTAAAAAGTACCTATATGTTGAATTAGGCTATAATTATTTTTTTTCGGCACCAGGTCACTTTACACACCCATCAGATGAAGAACTTGCTAAAGAGAGCACCTTATTAGGGTGAAATTACTAATACCCTTGTTGTCAGCCACAAGCTAGTTTTCATCTTGTTAGTAGACTCCACCTATAGTATAATCATGGCATAGCATTGACAGGGAGGGGCTCGACAAAACGTGCCCTTTTTTATTAGCTCTGCGCTATGTAATCACAACTCTGTGGTCGGGTTTTTCACAATTTACCGATGCACAAACTAGATCAGAAGGAATACAATGAACAGCATGAACAGCCGTGTCGTCCGTACAGATTTCGCTGCAGCTATAACCCAAATTGCGGGTGAGCGCAAGATTAGCACCGATTCTATTTATGATGCAATTCGCCAGGCTTTAGTTTCTGCATATCGAAAACAGTTCGGTGATTTAGAAGCTGAAGTAGCTCACTATTTCGTCAAGTTAGATGAAGACACTGGTGAGTCACAAATTTTTCGAGCGCCAGCAACTAAAGTGGATGAAGAAACAGGTGAAGTTTTGGAATGGGATGAGTCTAAAGCTACGGACGTCACTCCAGCTGGGTTTGGTCGTATAGCCGCTCAGACTGCAAAGCAAGTCATCTTACAAAAAATTCGTGAGTCTGAGAAAGATCAAATTCTTTCTGATTATCAAGAAAAAATGGGTGAAATTGTCACAGCTCAAATTCTCCGCATGGATGGGCGAACGGTTATCCTAGATATTGGTCGTGGTCAGGGAGTAATGCCACCTGAAGAGCAAATGCGGGGTGAGTTCTATCGTGTCAATAATCGTATCACTGTTTTGCTCAAAGAAATTCGCGAAACTCACAAGGGCAGACAAATTATTGTGTCCCGTGCAGACAAGCAATTGGTCGTGAAGTTGTTCGAGCGAGAAGTTCCAGAAGTTGCTGCAGGTTCTGTCGAGATCCCAATGATAGCTCGCGAGGCAGGTGTTCGCACCAAACTCGCTGTTCGCTCTACTCAAGAGGGTGTTGATCCTGTTGGTTCGTGTGTAGGACAACGTGGAGTGCGTGTGCAAGAAGTCATTCGTGAACTCAACAATGAAAAACTGGACATCATCCCTTACTCAGAAAGTCAAAAGGTTCTCATGCAAGGTGCACTTGCACCAGCTGAAGGTATCAAAATTGAGCTTGATGAACTAAACAAAAGTGCTGTCGTTACAGTCCCAGATGATCAACTTTCTTTGGCAATCGGTCGAGGAGGACAGAATGTCCGCCTGGCTGCCAAATTGACTGGTTACCGCATCACTGTCAAATCAGCTGCTGGCGAAGTTCAGTCAGAGGTCACAGGAGAAGAAGAGTACGAGATCGATACCTTTGAAGGTTTAGCACCTGAAACAAGAACATTCTTAGTTGAACACAAGCTGACCACCTTAAATGATCTTGCTCGCTTCCAAATGAAGTGGCAGGAAGCAGAGTTAGCTGAAGATCAGAAAAAACTGTTATCAGAAAAAGTCGCCGCATTTGAGAAAGAAATGGCTGAGCGTGGTGGAGAGGTTGATCTCAGCAAACCTCGTAGACCAAGACCAGCACAAGCAGAGTAAATCAGGCATTGCACACCTAGTTTCGGCTAGTTGGGAAAACAAAACACACTATGGCAGTACAACCCAGACCACCAGTCGTTACCATCATGGGCCATGTCGATCATGGCAAAACGACCCTTTTGGACTACATTCGCAAAAGCCATGTGGCAGCGAAAGAAGCAGGTGGTATTACTCAGCACGTAGGGGCATACTCTATCGAGTACAAAGGCAAACCAATCACTTTTATTGATACACCAGGCCATGCCGCATTTAACAAAATGCGCGAGCGTGGTGCGCAAGTGACGGACATCGTTGTTCTGGTGGTTGCTGCGAACGATGGAGTGAAACCACAAACAATTGAGTCTATTCGCCATATTAAAACTGCAAATGTCACAACTATTGTGGCAATCAATAAGATTGATTTGCCAGATATGAACTTGGACATTGCTAAGTCAGGTTTAGCTGAACATGAGATCCTGGTTACCGAGTACGGTGGTGATATTGAAGCAGTACCTGTCTCAGCTACCAAAGGTACAAATGTAGATAAATTACTTGAGACTATTTTGCTAACAGCTGAGCTCATGGAGTTGAAAGCAGACCCACAAGCACCACTGCAGGCAGTAGTCATTGAGTCATCCAAAGAAGTCGGTAGGGGTCCTGTTGCTACAGTAATTGTGCAGCAAGGTACACTTTCGGTTCGACAAGACATCATGACTGATACCACTGAGGGAAGAGTCAAGCTTCTCAGTGACGTTGCTGGCCAGAGCATGCAAAAAGTATTGCCAGGTTTTCCAGCTGAACTAGTTGGTTTTAAGGAAGTTCCCGCTGTCGGGGCAATAGTTCAGGATATTCACCAAAGAATGGTGGTGGTAGAGACAGAAGAAACAGAAGAAGTAGAGGATGTGTTTGTACCGACAGACTTTGCGCAATTGCTTGATGCCTCTGAAAAAAAGAAACTTACCTTGATCTTACGCTCAGATGTGGAAGGCACACTTGAAGCAATCAAACAAACATTAGATGCTGAAAGCACACAGTTGCTAGCATCAGGTGTAGGACAGGTTACAGAGCAAGATGTGGAAGTGGCCGATGCTACAAACTCTGTAATCATTGCTTTTAATACGCCAGTTTCTAGCAAAATAAAAAAGCTAGCTAAAACTGCAGGAGTAAAGATCAAACACTACACGATTATTTATCAACTAATTGACGACTTACAAAAACAAATGCTCAAGTTGCTCGAGCCAAGTATTGATGAAGTTGTTACTGGTGAAGCAGAGATTATGCAAATATTTGAGATGCGCGGCGAGCGTATCGCAGGATGCAAAGTTTTAACTGGTGAAATCAAGCGGCATGACTTACTACACCTTAAGCGTGGAGATGAGAACGTTGCAAACCCAGTGGTTAAAATGATGATGCAAGGCAAAGAAGAAACGCAGTCAGTTAAAGCTAAAAACGAGTGTGGACTAACGTTCCGCAATCGAAAGCTGGACTTCCAGCTAGGCGATCACATCATCGCCTATACCATTGACGACTCTGAGTAGTTCCCGTATGGATTATATGGCTGGTGCTATTGGTTGTTCTTCTTGTTGCAGCTCTGGTACTTGTGCCGCGAGCTTAGCAAAAATGATTCCCATAGCTAAATATGACAACGGAATGGTGATCAGAAGACCAACCATCAGTGCAAGTGCTGCAGCTACATTAATCACCAAGAAGACAAGATACAACACAAATAATTGCCACTTATAGCCATTGGTCATTTGAGCACTCAAATGCATAGCGTCCATAGCATTCATTTTTTTCCAAGCAACAATCATAGCTGCCATGCCGTACTTAGTTGCCCAGATGATTCCTGGGAAAATCAGCAGAAGAAAGTCAACAGACACCAGCAGTCCATAGAGCATACTCACTATAAAATATGGTGCAAGCCGATCAGTAAGTTTCCATAACATTGAGAGTTCAACAGGTTTTTCCATTGCTACTGCAATGCTTATATAAAGTGTGCCAACTCCTAACAGCATTTGTACAACCATGTTAGCAAGCTGGGCAATGAGTGAAAGCAGATCAGATACGCTTGCAGATACCTGTACAACGAGGTTCGCAGCGATTGAAATAATAATTAGCAGACCGAAGATTTTTAATACTAAGCTAGTATTCGCTTTGAGAGAGTTCCATGCCTCACTTAAAATCACACCCGCTTCAAGTGAAACCATATCTCGTGGGTCAGTGCTAACGGGCTGTGTTGAGGGAAGTTCCTGCATGGTATACCTGTTCGTCCTATTCTAACTACTGATTAAGTATCCTGTATTTTGCTTGAATTTTCAAGATGAAAGGATATTTGATACCACAATGGTTGGGGATAGTTGATGCACTTGAGGTATGATATACTACAGGTCGTAGCATATCATGGTTACTTTGTGTGTTGGTGCATTGGCGATACTCGCCACACGAACACAACAAGGGTATATATTCTTCGCTTCACAGCAGAAGATTTACATAAGAAAGGATTACCATGGCATTATCAAAACCACAGAAAAATCAGATTATAGCTGATTTTCAACTCTTCGAGGGTGACACAGGTTCTCCAGAGGTGCAGGTTGCACTTCTTACGTACTCTATTCAAGAGCTAACTAAGCACTTGGCGTCACACAAAAAAGATGACCACTCACGCCGTGGCCTTTTGAAGCAAGTTGCCAAGCGTCGCCGTTTGCTCAACTTCTTGTTGAAGCGCAGTGAAGAGCGATACCGTAAATTGATTGATCGTTTGGAGTTGTCCAAGTAAATCAAAAATTAACATTCAGGAACCCCGTCTTCAGGCGGGGTTTTTGGTTCTTCTACAAGTGAAATGAAATTTATGCTTGACAAACCGACATGAAGCCACGTACGCTAGATACACGTAGTTTTCGCACGAAAGTATCAATGCAAACTTTATTAAAACATCGTAAAACAAAATCCATGCCACGTTTGTTGTTGGGTGTGTTGGTTTTGGTACTGCTGTCTGTTGGGATAGCAGCTTCGTATGCGTTATTGGGCACTAGTCAGGATTTACGGCAGCAGGCGAGTGGTCCAAACTGTGGCGCGATAACTTCAATGGTAGAGTGTCGAGATACAATTGGTTGTAAAATTCGGCCGTACACCATTAGGTTCACCTGCGAAAATTTAAATCAAACGGAGTGCAACGAAGAACCTTATCACTCTGCATATTGTACTCTTTCAACAACTACAACAAGTCACCTTTGTAGAAATTGGCAAGCAAGTGGAATTGATCACTGTCCTGAGACTTGCAAAGGAGCGGGTACTACAGGCGTAGTTTGTCCTCATCCAAATAAGCTGGATACATTATTTTATATATCTACTGCGCGTTGCACAGGTGGTTATCATGAAATTGATAAGGGTGAATGCTTGTCTGAAAATATTACCTGTGAATGTGATCATGGCAATAGTGCGAGTTCCTCTGGTCCAGCAACTTGCACAAGAGAGAATGGAGTTAGATATCCAGTTGCAGCTCGGCCGGGATGTGCGTCAAGTCCTGGAGACACCGGCGGAGGAACAGGTGGCAGCTCAGTCAACTGCCGTCAATACGATGGCAATAAGGCTGGCTGTAATGCAGTTGCACCAGTGGATCCAAACGGTCATTCCGAGACGTGTGGCTATTATAACTGCTCTAATCAATGTCACCCAGTAGGCACCTCAAACTGTGCTGCAGGCTGTTCTGATCAATGCGGCACCGGAGGCGGTGGCGGCGGAACAGGCGGTGGTGGAACAGGTGGCAGCGGTAGCGGCACCACCGCATCCCCAACACCCAATCCTTGGGGAGCTAGGACAGTCACTGGAAAGATTTCCTGTGCTGTGAATAACCAAGCAGTTGCCAATGTACCTGTAGTCGCATTTTTAGGTAGAACAATAACTCCACAGTATGTAGCTGGTTCTGCTAAAACAAATACGGATGGTCAATATTCTATTAATTTAAATATCGAGGATTCATTGTTCACTTTACGACTGACTACAAATAACCAAGATGCAGACAAAGCATTCAAACGAAGTGGGAATCCTGGTATTACCTGTACAGACAATCTAGCCTATGAAGTCTGCCAGTACTTACAAATCCCAGTTGGTACCACCAAGGCAGGTTTTGACTTTACAACTAGTGCCCAAGCAACTAACTTGAAAGCATACCAAGCAGATGGCAACAACATCATCTTTGAGTTTAGACAAGCAAAGAATATACTCAATCAAAACATCAAGAGATACGTGATGCGTTTAGATCACACCTCTGATGGTTGGTACAATGCTAACTCAGACTACTACCTACAGGTACCCAAAGTAGATGGTAAAGGTGTAGGTATCTGTGCAGCAGATGGTGTCTGTAGAGTTTCTTCGGGTGATCTCAATGCAATCAAAGCTTTCAAGATGGGACAGTACAAGATGGGTGTCAACCCAATCTGGGACTCACAAGTAGCTACCCAACCAACAGTGGAGCTCTGTCGTGCTGGTGCTACTGTTACAGCAGCTGTCACTAACGCACCACCGGCAATTCCTCCAGCTTGTGGTAGTGGCTATGCATGCAGAGCTAAATCAGCAGGTGCACCAACAGGCAGTCCATTCCTATGTAGTACAAACTACCAAGGAACCTATGCCGAATGGTACTGTTGTCCAGTTAAGGGACAGGTGATTTTGAATGGACGTTGCGCAACTGTGGGGACAATGCAGAAGAAATAAGTAGTTGTAAGAGAGACCGAAAACCCCTCATCTTTAGGTGAGGGGTTTTGTTTTGATCAGAGAGCTGTTATAATCTAATCCAATCAAGCAGCAGACAAGCGCCTGCAGTTCTAGGTTGTACGATTTACATTAGTTTGTCCAAAACGGAATGTCTGGCGTAGAGCTTAGAACTTTTTCCAGCAAGCGAAGATGACAGTGTCTCCTGTTGCTCAGTAATAACAGCTTTTGTCACTTGCTTTTAGTAGCGTGGCAAAAAGAAGGAGTCCATGTCATATCCGACATACCTCAAACCATACAAAAAAGAGCTCCAAATTGGAGACAAAACGCTTACCGTAGAAATCGGTAAGTTTTCCGAACAAGTCAGCGCTGCTGTCTTGGTCACCTGCGGCGAAACCGTCGTCCACACCACTGTAGCACTCGGTCGAAAAGTCGATCTTGGCTACTTCCCGCTATCTGTCGAGTTTGCTGAAAAGCTCTACGCTGGTGGCATCATCAAAGGTTCCCGTTGGGTAAAGCGTGACGGCCGACCAACTGATGACGTTATCCTCAAGGCTCGTGTCATTGACCGTTCACTTCGCCCAATGTTCCCTGATGGTATTACCCATGAAGTGCAAGTAATCTGTACCGTTTTCTCATTTGACGGCGAGAACGATCCGGACATGCTTGGTTTGTTGGGTAGTGCAATTGGTTTGGCTATTTCCGATATTCCTTTTGATGGTCCACTAGCGGGTCTGCGTATCGGGTATCGTAAAGCTGATAACTCATACCTCATCAACCCATCCAACACCGAGCGTGAGACGAGTGATCTGGATTTAATCGTTTCTGGAACAGCCGCTTCTATCGTTATGGTCGAAGCTGGTGCCGATGAAGTGTCCGAAACCGTCATGGTCGAGTCACTCCTCAAGTCTCAAGACATTTTCAAAACCCTCTGTGCTGAGATTCAAGCAATCGCAGACGAAGTTGGTAAAGAAAAAATCGTCCTCGTTGACGATTCTTATGCTGAGAAAGAAGCTGCAACCGAAAGTCTCGCAGCCCGTATCCAGGCAGACTACGAAAAAGAAGTCCGCGCTGCTTTGATCAAAGAAGGCAAACTGCAAGATGCAGAGCTGCCAGCATTGGTCGAGAAGATTTCAGCCACGCTCAACAAAGGACTGACCGAAGAAGAACTGATTACCGACTCCCAAATCAAAGCGGCAATCAACAACTTATTCAAGAAACTCGCTCGAGTGATGATCGTGGACGAAGGTGTTCGTCCAGATGATCGCAAAACTGACGAAATCCGCCCAATCTGGTGTGAAGTGGATGTTTTCCCTCGTACGCATGGTTCAGCCATGTTCAAGCGTGGAGCTACCCAGGCTGTGACCATCACAACCCTCGGTAACCCAACGTTGGGTCAATTGATCGAGAGCATAGAAGGTGAAGAAACTCGCCACTACATGCATCACTACAACATGCCTCCATACGCATCTGGAGAAGCTGGCAGATTTGGCTTCCCTAAGCGCAGAGAAATTGGTCATGGTGCCTTGGCAGAGCGAGCATTGTTGCCAATGATCCCAAGCCAAGCTGAGTTTCCCTATGCAATCCACGTAGTATCCGAGATCATGAGTTCAAACGGTTCGACTTCCCAGGCATCTGTCTGTGGTTCAACCATGTCACTCATGGCAGCAGGTGTGCCACTCAAGCGCCCAGTCGCTGGTATCGCTATGGGATTGATGACGCTCGAAGATCGCTACGCTGTCTTGTCTGACATCCAAGGTCTAGAAGATCATATTGGAGATATGGACTTCAAGGTTGCAGGTACAGCCGAGGGTATCACTGCCATCCAGATGGACATCAAGCTCAAAGGCATCACTCGTGAAGTCCTGGAGAAAGCATTGGAACAAGCCCGAGTTGGTCGTTTGCACATTTTGGGCAAAATGCTTGAGTGTATTGCTGAGCCAAGAACGGTCCTATCTCCATACGCACCAAAGATTGTTCAAGTAACTATCCCAGGAGATCGTATTGGTGAGCTAATCGGCCCAGGCGGCAAGATGATCAAGAGCATCATCGAGTCCACAGGTGCTGAAATCAATGTAGATGAGAACGAGGATAAAACGCTCGGCTTGGTCAACATTTCTTCGCCAGATCAAGAAAAGATCGACAAAGCAGTGCATATCATCACAAACATGATGCGCGTTATAAAAGTTGGCGAAGAGTTTGATGGAGACATCACTCGCGTGGAAAGTTATGGAGCATTTGCCGAGTATTTACCTGGCAGAGAAGGCTTGATTCATGTATCAAACATGTCAACCGAGTATGTTGGTGACGCATCCGAATTGGTCAAAGTTGGTGACAGAGTCCATATCCGTGTCTCAGAAATCAAAGATGACGGCAAAATTGGTCTCTCACTACTGACACCTGAGCAAGAAGAAGAGCGCAAAGCCAGTCGTCCTCCAGGCGGTGGTGGTGACCGAGGCGGTGACCGTGGTGGCAGTCGAGGCGGATTTGGCGGCGGACGTGGCGGTGATCGCGGCGGTCGAGGATTCGGCGGCGGCGGACGCGGTGGTGATCGCGGCAGTTACGGTGGTGATAGAGGTCGCTCATCGGAGCGCCGAAGCTATGGTCCTCCTAGAGGTGGACAGCGCGATTAAGTCGTAATGCAATCAAAAAAGGCCCTGCCGTTGGTGGGGCTTTTTGGTTAATTCGAGCTGAATCTAAAAGATAACGTGTAAGAGTTCATGTCATCAGGGGATGAAATTAAGACTGTATTTTCATTAAAAACTGGTATTTCCAGCACGCCATTAACAGTCCATGTCTCATCTTTGTATTTTACAACAATATTTCTGCCTGAGACTATAATAAATCCATCAACTTCTACTATGTATTGATCAGCACAGTTTTTAGTAATTTTTTGAACACGATAGCCAGACTCATGTTGAATTATGATTGTTTGCTGAATGAAGATAGTATCGGTTTCTTGAGCTGAACGTTGTGGCTCTGTTCCAGAGCTACTTGTACTTGAAGAAACACTATCTGAAAGGTCACAGGCAAGTGCAAGGAGTGCTAAGCTGATGAATAACAAAGGCATTGCCTTCTTTTTTGGTCGTGGCTCTTGGTTTGCTGTAGTTTCGAGTTCATGCATATTGAAACCTATAAAAATTATTATATCACAGTAACAAGTTGTTTTAAAAATTTAGGAAAGATTGCTCAACTCAAGATATGGCTATATACTGAGTACATGACGCTTTCAGCATTGCAAGCAACCTCGGGAAAATATACTCTACTTGAATTTGATCGACCCTTTGGATTAGCACTTGCTGCGGGAGAACCTGCTTCTGTGCCGCCTTCTGATCAGCTGAAAGAGTTGATCAGTAAAGCAGCAAACGAACTTTTCTCACCCGTTTCGGGAGTAGTTCTTGACTCTCGCTACACCTATAACACAATCAATCAGAAGCCACATGAGGCAGGAGTTGTATTCAGTCTAGAGGATCAAACAGAGTCGTTAGATCCATTATCTTTGCCTCACTTGGCAGATAACTGGGGGGTTGAGTATGTTCGCAACAACTATGGAGTAGCTAAGCTTGAGTTGTACTATCACCCAGCAGAGGAACTTGCACATAAGAAGCAGCAGTTTGTAGCGGAAATTAAGGATTTTTGTGTCTATCAACATATTGATTTGATTTTGCAGTTATTTGTATATCATCCCATGTCGGAGCTTCCCGAGGCTGCAATTTTGCAAGAAACGCAACTACTGAGTGTACATGACTTTGCACGCAGCTGTGATATGTTGGCCATCGAGTATCTGGGTGATCCGCTGAACGCTGCTACTATTACGGCTGATATAGACATTCCGTGGATTCTGACAAGTCGTTCGACTAATTACGAAGCAACTAAAAATGACTTACGAGCAGCTTTGGAAAGTGGAGCACAGGGATTTATGCTTGGTGATGTATTTTGGCCGTCAGTGTCTGCAAAGCAACAATCAGTAGAACAAGCACTTGTAGGGGTACAAACGACCAGTCGGGATAGGTTGTTGGAACTGTCACGGATTGTGAATGAATGGACACTCTAGGTGTTGGATTTGACGAGACTATTCATATATGGTACTAATACAAGTAGAGGGTGCAAACACAGGTACAAATGTTTGTAAGGAGGTCTATGGGAAAACTTTTACGCGATCTCACCACTTTTGTATTTGGGCTAGTTGAGATTTTGTTAGTGTTTCGTTTTGTGCTCAAGTTGTTTGCCGCAAATCCACAAGCAGGCTTTGTCCGCTGGATTTATGAAACAACGGAACCACTACTCGCACCATTCTTGTTAGCATTTCCTACTTCATCAGTTCGCGGTGGTTTCACTCTTGAATTCACTACACTTTTTGCAATTTTCGTCTACGCATTTGTAGGTTACTTGGTGCAAGAACTGCTCGAGGTAATGGACCGTCAACCCAGTAAAAAATAAGTTGAGACAGTCTTATACTCAACTGTAACTCCACGCGACTCACTGTCGCCAGAAAGTTTGTATGTTTACTTTACCGCAACTGTCATTTCCCTATGAGGCACTCGAGCCACATTTAGATGCTCAGACTATGGAGATCCATTATTCAAAACACCATCAAACGTATGTTGACAAGCTAAATGAGGCAGTCAAAGGTACAGCACTTGAAGCACAAACTATAGAAACACTATTAGCAGGCGTGTCTGCCCACCCTGCTGCAGTACGAAATCATGGTGGCGGACATTACAACCATACTTTGTTTTGGGAGAGTTTATCTCCAAATGGTGGCGCGCCAGAAGGTAGTTTGTCTGATGCACTAACTCGTGACTTTGGTTCACTTGACAGTTTCAAAAAAGAGTTTGAAACAGCAGCTGCTACACGGTTTGGTTCTGGCTGGGCATGGTTAGTTGTTTCTGATGGGAAATTGCTGATAGGCTCAACACCAAACCAAGATAATCCAATCATGGATGTAAGTGAGCTTACGGGCACGCCATTGCTAGGAATTGATGTTTGGGAACATGCATACTACTTGAAGTACCAAAATCGAAGACCTGAGTATATAACAGCGTTCTGGAATGTAGTAAACTGGAGTAAGGTTGCAGAGCGTTTAGCTGCTGTTAGTTAAATTCAGTCCTGAGTTGTGAACTCTTAGAAAGTGCTTGCCATGTTGCAGGTTGTGTTGGATGTCGAAACAAAACATGCGTTTGATGAAGTGGGCGGATACTTTCCTGAAAAATTGGGCGTGTCTTTTGTCGGGGTGTGTATCCGTGAGGGTTTTTCGGGTAAAGGTGAGATGCAGGGTTTTTTTGAAAAAGACCTGCCAAACTTATTTCCTTTACTAGAAAAGGCAGATCTAGTCATTGGTTTTAATATTGACGGGTTTGATATGGCTACCCTTGTCCCATATTACTCTGCAGATATTTATAAAATTCCTACACTCGATTTGCTCACCCGCATCAAAGATAGTGCTGGGCACAGAATTAGTTTGGATGCGGTAGCGCAGCAAACGTTAGGTATTGGTAAGTCAGGAAATGGATTGGACGCAATCAAGTACTACAATACACAACAGTGGGAGAAGCTTAGAGATTACTGTCTGCAGGACGTCCATGTAACCCGTGACTTGTACGATTTTGGATTGAATAAAGGAATGGTAAAGTTTAAAAATAAATGGAATAGACTAATTGAGTGTCCAGTTGATTTTAGTTATGTTGCCCAAAAAGATGCTGGAGTTCAAATGTCACTGTTGTAGTATTGCTGTTTTGCAGTGCAAGTATGCTAAGCTACATACACGTAGTATGAACACATACAGTACCACAGAATGAGTGGAGAACACCCCCAAGAGCAACCAAGTGAGGTGGAGAGGTTCCAAGCCGAGACAGGTATTACTGCAGTTAAAACTGAAGAGCAAAGGGCAACACTTTCGGCAGTAGCTCAATTCGCAGACAAGTTCATTGCGGGGCTTGAGGAATCTACATGGTGTAATACTAACGACAGAATACAGGTCGCGCAGATGTGGGAGGGTGCAGTACCGCTAAGCCAAGCTCAAAGAGAGCAGTATGCTACGTTTATATCTCAACCACTGGAAAAACTCAAGGGTGAGGTCTTGCAGTTCATGAGTGAGCATCCAGCATTGTATGAGGAAAAGAAGAGACACTTAGAGGCTGTACTTGATGATATTGAGACTCGTGTACAGTTTTTGCATGAGAAAATGAAAGGGACTTTTGCAGCTCATCTTATGTCAGGAGTGTTGCATACACAGTTCAAAACAATGGGTATTGAGGCTGGGAACTTTAATTATTTTATAGTTAGTAGTGAAACTTTAGCTGAGTTCTCAAGTAAAGGGAGAGAAAATAATGTTCCCCTGCCACCTTTAGCTCGTGCGCTTGCTATTGAAGAGTCACTGCATTTGGTTAGTCAGTTATCAGTGTATGGTGAGGTAGTTGGTTCACAGTGGGTAGAAGAGTTGATGGCTCGTATATTGGGGTATAGTTCCCCATTTGGGTATGTTACTTGGGATATTGCAGAGCAGATGGAGATAGATGCAGTTATAAATTTGAGTGGATGTTTAAACCTCATGGATCGGATAAGAGCTGATCTGAGTGAGGAGCAGTACAGGTTGCTATTTTTTTGCTTTTTTGGTTTTGTGAATGCAGAGAATAGGACTGAAGAAATTGTAGAGTTGGAGAAAGTGCTCAGTAAATATTCATATGATGGTACGATGATGCTGGCAGGCATTTAAACGCAGGAAGTATGTGTAATATTAAGCAAATCGCAATAGTTAGGAATGTATGCCAGACATGCACATCGCGGAACCAGCAGACCTCAAAACCCCTAGATTTTGTTGGACTGTAGTTGGTATTCCCATTTACCAAGGCAAAGTTCTGATGGTCAAACACAAAAAGCTGGGTATTTGGCTCTGTCCTGGTGGACACATGGAGGAAGGTGAGCTTCCGCAGAATGCAGCCGTGCGAGAGTGCTTTGAGGAAACAGGGGTGCAGACACGTGTGATTAGTGCACAACCTCAGCCAGAGTCCACAGACAGTGAGTACTTGCCAACACCCAGATACGCGAACCTACATTGGATCAGTCGGGAAAACTACGATGCTCGGTTGGCAAGTGAGGATCCGAGTGCGCCGCATCCAAGCGAAAAATGGCCGAGGGGGTGTGAGCAGCATTATTCCTTCATCTACTTACTTGAGCCTGTTGGAGATGTAAAGTACAAGCAAAACATGCAAGAGACCGATGGGATTGGGTGGTTTAGTGCGGAGGAGGTGATGGAGCTTGAGACCTTTGAGGGAATTCGGGAAGAGGTGCTAGGGGTGCTTCGTTCACACTGATTCTCTTGTCGTGCTTGCTGTACAATTGCTCTATGAGCCAACTGCCAACGCCTGAAAAAACACTTGAACAACCATTACAGTTTCAGCACACAATAGATCATCCAGAGCTCGCAGAGTCTAAACAGAGATTTCTCACAAGTTCAGTAGTTCTGTTGTTATTTTTACTGGTTGGCATAGGTAGTCTTTGGTTCTATGTCATAAATCGACCAGAGGAAAAATCCCAACAACAAGTGGCTGAAACACCAACCACTACTCCAGAAATAGTGTCTCAGGAAGAATCCAAACCGCTTTACTATGTGCGAGACTGGCAACTTTGGCAGTCAATGAACGATGTTGACACGCAGTTGTTCTCAGCGGGTAAGGCAGTTTTGGCATTCAAGTCGAGTCCAGACGGTACGTATGTAGCTTACACTGTGGGGGCTTTGCAAGAAAATTCAGTAGGACACCAGTTTGTGTATCCTGATACCCTCTTTTTGCTAAATACGCAAACAGGCCAGCAAACAGAATTATTTTCAATAGATGTAACTACGAACTTAGAGTATGTGTATCGACTTGTCGAAATTGCTTTTTCCCGTGACAGTAAGCACGTAGCATTTTCAACCTCCAACAATGTATATGTACACTCGTTTGAAACGAACACAACTGAACCTTTGTTTGGACAAACGACTTCCACACAAGCTAAAAGTAGTAGGGGTACGCTGATTTTCGGCTACAACGGTATGAGCTTTTCTCCAACAAACCAGTATCTGTATGTGCGAAGGGGCTTCTATGAAGGTATGGAGCCAGTGGTAGTGTCTATAGCCACTAAAGCTGAAGTCTCAATCCCGATAGCAGAGGAGTTTGGTGGGTATGGCGGGTATATGCTTGACTGGTATGATGATCACTCGTTACTCGCTGTCAAACATGTTAGTACGCTAGGAGACCAAACTTCAACAGAACTGATGCAGCTCTCGATTCTAGATCAAACATTTAAAAAACTGGCTAGTGTGCCTCAGGAGTACCAATTGTACGGAGCGTACCAAATGGGAGCCTTGAGACTCTTTGCTGTTGTACAGTCATCGAATCCTGGGGAAGACAAAATGGAAATTGAGTGGTTGGCTGTGAATCCACAGAATCCTGCAGGTTTGACCCAGATAGCAAGTTTTAAAAAACAGCTTGGCATGGGATTTGAGGGTTTTGAGATGATCGATGATGACACGGTTTTGTTTCAAACCATAGATCATAGTGTTTCTGCCGAGCAGCTTTACACATATGATAAAGCTGCAAATCAGCTGTTGCTGGTCAAGGATGATGCTCGGTTGAGTAACTGGCGGTAAAAACTATAAATTTACCTGTCTTAGCAACTTCTTTTCAGCTAGCGAGTACAGCCAATATGTTTGTGTGTCTAAGCTTTGATCTGCAGAGTTGAGCGCAGGAGCCGTTTTTCGGAGCAAAATAGTGTCTTGGTATACCCATGAAATTGGTGCGTACTGAGTATTTTGTGCAAAAGGCAGCTTCAACTGTTCAACTGAAATTGTAATTGGCAGATTCGTTCCATACGCACCTACTGGTTGGACAAGATATATGGAATAGCTCTCCGCATCATCATCTAAAAACTGAATAATTGCTGTGGGAGTGCTGGGTTCCCAAACAATGGTGTACGGCAAGTTCTCTGATTCTTCACGGTGTCTGGTTATAATTTTTGCAGTTGATTCGCTACTGGTGTTCAAATCATCTGACAAGAAATACGTCCTGCCGCTCTCATCCTGTTGCGAATAAATGTGTGTACCAAGAATTGTTGGATGATACCATTTCTCATGCGCGGGTACTTGGGATTGCAGGGAATCTTGCGGAACTTCCATTGGCGGGATGCCATCCCAGGGCATGCCAACTGGGTTAGTATCATTGGAAGTGGCAACACTAGTTCCGACAGGTACGCTGTACACCATAGGTTGACTAGATTGCAGTTCCAGCGCTAGAAACCAGGTCATCAACACACTAATCGGTACTAACGCACTAAGAATCAACGACACTTTTTGTTCTTGCAGCGTTTGCCGGGGTTTGGTCAGTCTGAGCATCCAAACATAGCAAAGCAGACTGAAAAAATGAAGAAGAGGATACAATGCGGTTTGTGGGTTAGGAAAAGATGTTGGCGAATCTGTGACTGGAGTATTACTCAGCCATAGAAGTAGTGGCGGGATATGCAACACAGCGATAAGAGTAGCTAGCACCAGTGCGATTGCACTCCATACATTGGAACGTCGCATCAGCTGGTCAAAAAAGAAACCTAAAAGCAGCGCAAGTATGCCCAGGGAGCGGTACACCATTCCTGCATTGTAAATCTCTGCTTCTACTTCCACAAAGCCAAACCAGCTCATGTAGAGTAAACCGAGCAGAAAGGTACCTGTGCCTAGTAAAAATAATGGTGTGTTGAGTTTCATAGCGATAGTATAGAATATGGTCACCAGGTCTTGTTGTAGTATCTTTTAATATGGCCCTTGAATCGGTAACAGTTATTGTTTGGATATGACAACTGAAATTTTTTCTCAAAAAAATGAACTTGAAAACAAGGCCATTTCTTTTACTGAATTGCCAAAGGGGGTTGCTCTTGGAACAGTACGAGATTGTCTTTCTCCTGGGACACAGCTGATGGTGCGTTTCTCATCTCCTACTATGACTGATAAATCGGTTGCATTTTCTGTAGGGGATGAGCGGTACAACCTTTCATTGCTTGATACATATGTTGTGACGCCAAATGATTCTGGTACACCTTGGGTATATTTAAATCCACTCACACAAAATTATTTATCAGTTGCTGAAGAGTCAAATATTCCACAGAGTTTAGATGCCGCACTTGCCACAATATTTAGTTACAGATGCATGTCACTCAGCAGGTTTAAGTCATCTTCAAACTGGCAGTAAACTGCTAGACAATGTAGAACATTTGATATTTACAGCTGTAGAGGCTCAGTATTTTTCCGCACGGGAGCGTGAGGATTCTCTCGACATTCACGCAATTGCCGCTGAGATGATTGATGATTTTTTTACTGCAATAGCATCTATTATTGATCGTAGAGTGCCTCAGCTTGAACAGTTGATTGCTGAGCCCGATGCAATTGGCATCGCTTTTGATGAGTATGATTTTCTGGTAGATGGCTTAGGGCCGTTAGACTTGGTCACGGTGTTTACAATGCGGGATGGATGGAGCATTTCAGTCCCTTATGCAAACTGTGCTGTGCAAGCAAGTCAGACCATGGGAAATTATCTGCAAGGCACATTGCCAAAAGAGTTGTATCCCACTTTTATTACAAGTTTAGAGCAGGCTCAAGAGCAGGGTGCCATGCTCATAGATCGTGAAAACAGAATTGTTGTAGCTGGTGGATTAAATGGAATTCTTCAGCAACAATTATTTGTTTTCCACGATGATGATACAGTTGAGCATGCCATAGAGACCTTGACAGCCTGTGGTCATCCACGCATTGGGGAGATGGTGTTTAAGTTTATGTTATTCAAAAAAGAAACTGAACGGCCTTACGAGAATGTCGAGCCGATTGTGATTGAGTGGTGATTCGATGTAGGTTCCGAATTCATAGCATGTACGGTATACTACTACCTCATGCCAACCGGACTCACCCTCAAGAATTTAGCTGTCAGCATCGCCGAAACTAAAATTTTGCACGATGTGTCTTTGACGGTCAAACCTGGCGAAGTTCACGTGTTGATGGGTCCTAACGGCTCTGGAAAATCCACCACAGCTGCGACTTTGGCGGGACATCCCGATTATTCGGTCACTGGCGGGTCTGTGCAGATGGACGGTGTGGATGTTTTGGCGATGTCGCCAGATGAGCGAGCACAACAGGGATTGTTTTTAGCGTTTCAATATCCAGTCGAAGTTCCTGGTGTGCGAGTACAAAACTTTTTGCGCTTGGCGCATCAAGCACGATTTAAAGACCAGCCAGACAAACTGTTTACCAAAGTCATTCAGTTCCGCAAGCATATGACAGCTCTAGCAGAAGATTTGCAGGTAAACACAGAGTTGCTAGCTCGTGGACTCAACGAAGGCTTCAGCGGTGGTGAGAAAAAGCAGTTGGAAATCGTCCAGATGGCAGTGTTAGAGCCAAAATATGCAATTTTGGATGAAACTGATTCTGGTTTGGACGTAGATGCTATCAAAAAAGTTGCCGAAGGCGTGCGCACTGTGATTGATCGCTACAATTCTGGCGTACTAGTTATCACGCACTATCAGAGAATTTTGAAGTATCTGAAGCCTGACGTCGTCCACGTCATGCGCAAAGGTAAAATCGTGCAAATGGGTGGCGCAGAACTAGCCGAACAAATCGAAGCCACTGGCTACGCCGTCAAAACAGACAAAAAGGAGTCGTAATGCCACAGCGAATTCCTCATCAATTAACTGAGAATGTTAAGTTATTGCAAAAAGTTGCACTCGTTGTTGATGGCAAGGTATTATTGCTCAAAAGAGCAGCCAACGCCAACTCAAGACCAGAAAAATGGGACGCGCCTGGTGGGAACAGTGAATGGCCAGAGACAACAGAGTCTGGGTTTGGGCAGTATGCAGCTGATGCAGCGCGGGAAGTTCTAGAAGAGACTGGGATTTTGGTCGAAACAGCAGCGTTTACACCAGAAAACCTAGTACTTTTTGATACTTATTTCGATGCGAACAAACAATTATTTAGCATTATTTGTGTATGGGTTGTTCCACTGCCAGAGCAGCCGGTGGTGCAACTGAGTGACGAGCACACCGATTCGGCTTGGGTCACGCTTGCTGAGGTTGGCGACTATGATTTTGATTTATTTAAAGGCAAGTTCGTCAAAGATGCAGTTGAGTTAGCGCTCAAAAAAGTCGCTCGATAAACCCAAAAACCATGGCTCGATTTGCACAAAAAAATACTACTGATTTTGAAGCCCAAGGACTCGATTCTTACGAGCATGGGTACTCGTTCCCGACCGACCAATACACGCACATTACTAAACCAGGATTACGCTCGGGAGTCGTAGATGAAATTTCAGCTCTCAAGGGCGAGCCTGAGTGGATGTTTAAGTTGCGCAAAATAGCCTATGAACAATTTTTAGCTAAGCAGATGCCACCTTGGGGTGCTGATTTGTCGGCCATAGATTTTGATAAGATTTCTTATTACTTACGGCCAACAGATGCAGTGGCAAAGTCATGGGATGATGTACCTCCGGATGTGAAGGAAACGTTTGAAAGGCTTGGCATTCCAGAAGCAGAGCGTTCGGTATTAGCTGGTGTAAAGGCACAATACGACTCAGAAGTTGTGTACGGTTCCCTGAAAGAAGTCTTCGCCAAAGATGGCGTAATTTTCTTGTCGATGGACGATGCCCTTCGCCAACATCCTGATTTGGTCAAAGAGTATTTTGGCAAAGTTATTCCTAGTGGAGATAATAAATTTTCTGCGCTCAACACTGCAGTCTGGTCTGGAGGTTCATTTGTGTATGTTCCACCAGGTGTGGATGTCAAGATGCCGCTGCAGACATACTTCCGCATAAATTCGCCCAATGCAGGACAGTTCGAGCGTACCCTGATTATTATTGATGAGGGTGCTTCAGCTCACTACATTGAAGGTTGCACAGCACCAAGCTTTTCTACTGGTTCGCTCCACTCCGCAGTGGTCGAAATCTTCGTCAAAAAAGGAGCACGCTGCCAGTACACCACCGTACAAAACTGGTATAAAAACGTTTATAACTTGGTGACGAAACGGGCATGGGTAGAAGCAGAGGGACAAATGGTGTGGACGGATTTCAACATGGGTTCAAAAGTCACCATGAAGTACCCAGGATTTATTTTAGCGGGCAAAGGGGCAAAAGGAGAAACCCTTTCCATGGCTTTAGCAGGTGCGGGGCAGCATCAAGACACAGGGTCAAAAGCGATCCACTTAGCCCCATACACCAGCTCTATAATAGTCTCAAAATCTATTAGCAAAAGTGGCGGCCGAACCAGCTATCGGGGGTTGGTGAGCGTTGGGCCAAAGGCTCACCACAGCAAAAATACCGTTATCTGCGATGCTCTGTTGCTGGATCCCGAGTCTAGATCTGACACATATCCAGTGGACAAAATTTTCAACTCAAATGTGGAAATTCAGCATGAAGCAACGGTTTCCAAGATTGGAGATGATCAGCTGTTCTACCTAATGAGTCGTGGAGTCAGCGAGTCTGATGCACGAAAACTGATTGTGAATGGTTTTATTGATGACTTGGTGCGCCAGTTGCCGCTGGAGTATGCTGTGGAGATGAATCGGTTGATTGATCATGAAATGGAAGGGAGTATTGGCTGATGTCCGCACAAACTCCGCAAACTACTATCGTAGGCAGAGACGAACAGAGCACGCTTCTGATTCCTGGTCCTGGTGAGTATCTGGTAGTGTTGGATGCGCCTGGTGCGGAGATTACTGTATCTGGGGTTTTCTCTAGTGAGAGATCAGACAATAAAAATGTATCAATTGTTATTCACCATCGTGCGCCACATACTCGTGCGACCACTGAATTTCGTGGGGTAGCACGTGACAAAAGTCAGCTGCGACTCTATGGAAAAATTGTCATCGATGAGAACTGTCCTGACGTGCAATCCTTTTTAACTGAGCGCATTTTGTTGTTATCTGATGATGCCAAAGCTGAAGCAGTGCCAGAGCTGGAGATTTTAAGCGACGACGTGAAGTGTTCGCATGCCGCCAGTGTTTCTAGGATTCCTGAGTCACAATTGTTTTATTTGATGAGCCGTGGGTTATCACTCAGGCAGGCAGAGGAGATGATTGTTGAGGGGTTTCTAAACGTCTAGTAAAAAATTTGACAGGTTGGAGTAATATGCTATGATGTAAAAATCAGCCTCACCCTAAACAACGGGCAAGCTCAAAGTTTTACGCTTTGGGCTTTTTTTGTATCAAAAATGCTACTGCAATAACGGTATGTACAATGTCCCACAACTTAATGAAACGATTCCATCATTTGAGAAGATGAGGGCAATAAAGTGGCAAATTGTATGTCCTAATTTGTTTGCCTATTTTTTGAAGAAGATGGTTGATGTATCAGTTTACATTGTGCTTATAATGATCTTAGGAGTCTTTGAACTATTAGCAATAATACTTTTGGTGTAAAGGAATATTTGCTTACTTGTTCAAGGTTAGAGGTAGCTACTCAATTTCCAAACTGATACCTAGACTCCTCACTTACGCGAGTAATTTCACCAGTTTCAACATTAATTGTCACAAAATAACTTACGCTCGGCTGTGGTGGCTGAGTAACCGAAGTGATTTTACGAACAATCATAAACACGGTACGAGAATCCAGCCATGCAATATGAGCGCCATACGAATCCTGATTTTGTGGGGTAAGAGCAGTGACAATACCTGTCTGCAAGTCAAATTTATTCCAGCTTTGCACTGACTGATGATCAGCAGTGAGTTCTGAGGTTAGATACAACGCGTATTTTTCATCAGGAGAAACGCTCACGAAGGGCTGAATCTGTGCCCACTTGCCACGTTGAACTACTTGCTCGGGTTTTCCAGCTGGTCTGTAGCTGATTTGACTGAATGAGGGTTTATCTTGGGTGTCGCCTGTATCTCCAGTAACAGTGATGTAATTGTTGGGTTCAGACAACAGGAAAGATGCATAAGAAAAGTTCTGAGCTTTTTCCACAACAGAAATCTGTTTGGTAGTAAAGTCAAAACGCTTGAGACCACCATCATTCCACGCCAATGAGTTAAAATACACACTTTTGTTATTCATATCCCACTTTGCAACCGTGATAGTTTCGCCCAAATAGTATTTTTCTTGTGTTTCTAGGAAGTACGCATAATAGCCTGTGGGAAGTTCAGGAATTTCATCGGGTGTGCAAGGACCACTACCTCTGCCACCTTCTTCTGGTTCAAGGGCAGTTTCGCAAGGTTCGCTAAAGATGGGTACGTTGAAAATGACAATTGAGTTGTCAGGCGAAATTGCTCCGCTGAAAATTTGTAGGTGGGGTTTGACCGCAGGGTTTGGGTGAACAATAGGGGTGAAGCTTCTAGTTTCGTTTGTGTCTAAATTCATGACCGAAAATGAAGATTCGTCTGCATACGTTGTATAAAACACAACATTGCTCTCAGGGTGCTTTTCCATTGTTCTCAGGCTTGGAATCTTAAGCTGAGAAATTGGTTGATCAGCTGGATGAAATGCTGCCTCCCAATTATTTTCCTTGGTTGAGTCTGGCTCGTAGAGGTATATGACACGACGCTTGGGATCTGGAGCTGTTAAAAAACTGTTTGGCAATGGATTGATTGCAGTGGTTGGAGTGTCGGAAATAGGCTGCGGGTCACTCACGATATTTTGTTGATCAGTTGTCGGAAATTTATTTACGAAAAATTGCACAGCGCTAACACCAATTACTATTAGAAACACTAAACCAAAAATTAAAGCAGCTGATTTTGAGCGTAATGCTGGCTTATTTTCAGATATAGGTTGTTCGAAATTTTGCGTGTCTAAAGATTGAATTGGAGGCACATCAACAACTTGTTCTTGCATAGGTTTAGTCTACAACATTTCGGCAATACAATGCATTGGCATGCTACGATATATGCGACCATGTTAAAAACCCAACTACTGCTCGTCCCACCAAACACAAAGTACAAAGACAGCTTCCTCGCTGCACTGCTCGAATATCAGCAAGAAAACCTAAAAGACTACAACAAGCTGGATTACAAATGGCTCAAAGATAATTTCTCCGAGTACGTCACCCAAAAACTAGCAGAAGCAAACTGCGAATCACTACCTGAGGGGTACGTTCCCCACACACTGCTTTGGCTTGTCGATGGCACTGAATATATTGGCCGTGTAGATATTCGGCATGCGCTAACAGACCAATTGCGAGCAGAAGGTGGGCATATTGGCTACGACATCAGACCTTCGCAGCGGCGAAAAGGCTATGGAAAAACTGCGCTTATGCTAGGTCTAAAAAAAGCCAAAGAACTCGGTTTGCAAGAAGTACTGGTGACCTGCGACATTGGCAACGCACCTTCGAACAAAATTATTCAAGCAAATGGTGGTACGCTCATTGACTCTAGTACCATCACTAACAAAAATCGGTATAAAATACCTGTATAGATACTATTGGCATGCAACACGAAACATTTTTAGCAAAATTATCATCCTTACAAGTTAGAAATAACTCACTGGTGTGTGTAGGTTTAGATAGTGATCTCAGCAGATTGCCAACACACTTGCAGGGCAAGAAAGATGCACAATTTACTTTCAATAAAGCAATCATTGATACAACTGCCTCACTGGTTAGCTGTTACAAACCAAACTCCGCTTTTTATGAAAGTGC
>CAZSJW010000006.1:0-81927 GCA_964607285.1 uncultured Pseudomonadales bacterium | reverse complement strand
TGATCTTGTCGTTATTTTAGCACCTCACTATGCTTTAAACGTCACAAGACCCAAAACAAATCTTCCTCATACATTTTTTTTGTAAGGGCTATAAAAATAGTAGAAGTATCTACACCAATATGACTGGTTAAGTATTGCAGTGATTGATCAAAGAGGTATTTGTCTGCCCAAGTTACTGTGTCAGAATTTGCAAGTTGTTCTGGGGTATAATTTTGTTTTCCCACAACTACTTTGTGTCCCACTCGATGTCCATATGATTTCGTACGTATATCTGGCAAATCCTCGGGATCAACTAAAATATCTTCTCTCATAATTAGTCTTTTACCAATCACTCTAGGGTAAAGGGAAGTGATACTTTCTGTTAGCACTTGTTTGGCTATTTCTGTAGGTATGTTATTCTGCATTACCATCCAGGGAGAATCTGGGGCACCGTCCCCAACAACGTTCTTTTCACCATGTGCGACTTGAAAACAAAAATCCAAAAACTCTCTTCGACTCATTTCATATGGATTAACTCCATATGCCCGCTCAACTGATTGAAGGCTGTACATATCTGCAAATATGTCTAATGGTTTCTCAGCTTCATCGGGTATTTTTTCATCAATTAGCTTTTCGATTTTTTTTATCTCAGCACGAGTGAGTGTGCTATCTCTGCCATTGAGTGTGGTGGCTCTAACAATTGCCGCAACGATTTGTCTAACTTCTATGGGTGACTGAGCAGTCTCCATCTTTTCCATAATGCCACTGACGTACTGTCTCTCTGCGTCAAACAGAATCTGTCTATCTCTAGCAGGTTTCATGAGAAAAGTTGACCTACAGAAATAGGCGTAAAATCCAATATCTGCAACTTTTTTGTAGGTAGACAGTCTGCCGTAGGTTGTATTCATTTGAACAGTGTCACCGACTGTAGGGTTTTTTGGAAAGAACTTTTCTAAAACTCCATCCTCAAAATCCAAGTACCCATTGCCAAGTGCGACTGGTATTATCTGACCATTCGTCATTTTCAAAGTAATCACCGCGCTTGTGTAAGGGTACTCCCTATCCTCTTCGTAACTTACAACTTCCCCCTCAAGCAAGACTTTTTGATTTTCTTGAAGTGTCTCTACTGCACCATCCCATGGTTTTTGCACGTCTATGATGCGAATAAGACTTGCAGTGTAGTCTTGCATGTTACTTATCTGATAGTCAGGGTGTAGCTGCCTTTTTACTTGCACAACAGCATCAACATTCGCCATACCTGCAGTGGCAAGCGCATGTTCGTCCTCTGGAGTCAATCCATCAAGGTAAAATGTATCACTGTGGCGGATGTCTCCAACAACAGATTCGGATACTTGCAGCGCATATTCGTTCTTGCCGTCATCACCAATTTTTTTAACAACTCGGTAGGTAGTTTTTACTCGCTCTCCATTCTCCCAACCCTGAAAGTCTTCCTCAAACTTTTCGCCAAAGCTGATCTCGATTGTGTTGTTTGGACCGTATGCGAACTCACCTTGCAGGTCGGGTTGTGTAAATAGATGTTCAGTTCTGACTTCTGGAGTGGCATTTGGACCAGCGTTTTCTCGTAGTATTTGCTCAAGAATTGACAATTTCTTTGATGGTTGTTGTTCACTGTTCATGTTATTTCTTTAATTCTAGCTAGAATTACTGATATATAAGTACAAGTACATGCGATAAGTTCGGGAAATGGAATCAGTACTACCAGTAAGTATTCCTCATATTAACAGGTAGCTTTAATAAAAAATGCTGCTATACACTTAATACTAATAGATGTACTATGTGTAGTATGTCAACAATAGCAAAAAAACGAGTTACAGTGTTTCTTGATCAATCGATCATTAAACATGCGCGTGCCGAGGCCGTGATTGAAGACCTAACATTGACGCAGTTAATCGAGAAAGCCATCCTCCAGTATTTACCAAAAGAAACAGTAATAAAGAAGAGTGAACACAGCTTCACACTCAACGAAGCTAGCAACTCAGCAAGGCAATAATCAGTTCAGACACACAAAAAATAGAAACAAAAATTTCCGACAAACTGATCACCGATACTATAATTGTTGATAATTTAGTTAGAAAATCAAACAGAATTCTTATAAGTATTTCATCTCATGCTTTTCCAGTTGATTTGTTCCCAAATACTCTAGTTGTAGAAGAAGGTAGAGTTACGATTGTTAAGCGAGAGTTCCTATCCTCTGAAGTTCATAGTGTAGATATTAGAAATATTGCAAATGTTCTAATAAATACTACCTTTTTTTTCTCACAGTTAGTCATCATTTCAAAAACCTTTGAAGAAAACGAAATAAAAATTATGAATTTAAGAGCGAACGAGGCTATTTTTGTAGGAAGGAAGATCGAGGGTTTACGGACATTTGAAAGTAAACAAGTAAACACTTTATAAATTTTTGGTGGGTGTGACAGGCATTATGTTTAATGAAAAAAATGAAATTTTGCTGTTCAAACACGTGTGTCGTGCGCATGCATGTAGCTTACCTGGTGGATATATGAAAGCAGGTGAACATCCAGGCGAAGGCATAGAGCGAGAGATTTTTGAGGAGTCTGGTTTAGTAGTGAGTGCAGATGAGTTGCTGAAAACCAGGACAGACAGGGAGTCTGCAAGACTTGACATATGCTATGTGGGCGCATTTATTGGTGGTGATTTTAAGCCAACACATGAAGTATCTGAGTTAGGTTTTTTTACTGCGAAGACATTGCCGTT
Organism: uncultured Pseudomonadales bacterium; assembly: GCA_964607285.1. GTDB lineage: Bacteria > Patescibacteriota > Microgenomatia > UBA1400 > PJMF01 > CAZBMX01. The sequence continues at coordinate 79,212 of CAZSJW010000006.1, read as the reverse complement.
ACTCAGAAAGAATCAGTTATTCTTGATCCATTCAGCTTTGAAGCAGAAAGCATCAGCGTAAGTTTTTATAAATTGAAATAGTGTTCACACTCCCAATGGATTCCACAGGGGTATCAATCGGTGGCCCTTTTTCATTCTCTACAATATAGTAAATTGACTTTGAACTTGACCGCGGACGATTCCCTAATCGCCATAGGAGAAATTCATAGTTTTCTTGGAACCTTTTTGGGTAGTTGTCAAAATCACCGATCCGATACAGCTGATACTCACTATTTTTTATATCAGTATATATAAGAGAAGCAACTGACTCTTGTTGTTGTAAGGTAGATGTTGGTAAAGCAAACATGTATTCAGGCGAAAAAATAGACTTACTGTTTACTACTGATAGTACAAACAAGCTAAGCACTGACATTATCCGATAGGACTTGTGTGTAAAAAGTATATCAAAAAATCGTGCAGCCAATACCAGTGGCACAACCATAAATGGAACGAAGTAGTGTTGTGGCGGGTTTTTGTGTATGAGAAGTGCAGTGATGCCAAATAAAAGTAGTGCCATGAGATACAAATCAAGCGTATAGGCACGCTTTTTTAGCAACGCAACGAAACTTAGTAGTAATAGTATGAAAATACCAATTCCTAGTGCTGTGGGTGCTGAAGAAGGAAATACAGTATTTTTCAGAAATTCAATAAGTATCTCAACTGTTTGATCTACCACGGTACTTCCGCCAACGCCAAGCGTTTTACCTGAAACAAACGAAACCACTTTGTATGGTACCCATAAGGCTAGATTAGCTAGAGAGGAAAAGTTTGTCGAGAGCTCATTGAGTAGCAGCGGCGTCTGTGGAAGCAGAAACGCAAACACGCTCGCTAACGCTTGCCTTAGATTGTATTTCTTAGAAAGTAGCAATGCCCCTGTGTAAAAAGGGAGCAGTACTATGCCAGAAGCATGTAGTGTAAACATACAGCTAATTGTGAAAAACAGTGCCCATTGCTTCTTAGAGTCACGGAAAAACACTTGTCCTGTTTGCCAGATGAGTATGTAAGACAACGGTATGATGAAGGGGAAAAACCCAGTGTTTCTATCTACTGACAAAATGTTTGCGGATGTAAAGTAAAGCCAACTTGCTATCACTCCCGCTTGTTTTCCGTATAATGAGGAAACTACACTGTAACTAATGAGAACTGTGGCACAGCTGGTAAGAACCCACAGATAGTGCAAGGCAGCAGGGTGAAAACTAGTCATATACAATAATGGATAAAAAAGATAGTAAGGCGCGGAACTAAGCCTCAGCCATGGTTTGCTAGTGAGTGGGCCTTGCAGCAATATTTTCCCTTCTTGAAGCGAGACAATCTCGAGGTAATGCTGTGCAGTTTCTGAGTTATAGGTGACGAATGCATCTATGGTATGGAGCTTTACTAGTAGGCTCAATACAAAAATCAAGAACGCTACATAGAACATTAGTACTGAGTTTCTTGTAGTTTTTTTGATTGGAAATTGGTGAAAATTCAGACCCATGGTGAAAGATCAGCACGTACCGTTACTAGTTATAGCATTCTTGTTACAATTGCTAAAATGGTAGAACAAGAACCTACTATAAAGATTGCATTCATTGGAACTAGTTGTGTCGGAAAAACCACACTTCTTGAAGAAGTATCTAGAAGGTTATCAGGAAACTCAAAAATTGCTAAAGTCCCCGAAGCTGCAAGAGCTTACTTTACAGCAAATCCTACCATCACGGAGTGATTTACAAAGGAGGCACAAGAGCGAGTCCAGTCTCTTGCATTACACTTTGAGCAACATGCAGTGTATCGTTGTTTACTGAAAGATGCCTGAAGATAACTTATTTTGCCTGGTTATGGTTCATTTGAAAGCGATAATTATGTTTAAATAATTGGTATACTGTGTACATACAAGTAGATGCCGTATGCCCAAGAATACAATCAACATTCGCCTTGCTACTACGGATGACGCACAATCTATCAGACAAGTCCAACATGATGCTTGGATTGCAACATATCCGAACAAAGAACAGGGCATTACGTTGGAAGCAATTAGGCAGAGAGTGTCAAAATACCTAACTGCTGAGTACATTCAAAAGCTAAAGGTGCTGATGGCAGACCCAAAGCATTGTAGTTGGGTAGCAATGGACAGATTTGGTATTGTTGGGTACAGCACGGCGATGAGACATGCTGAAGCGAATCACCTGCAAGCAATATATGTACTCCCCGCGTATCATGGACTAGACGTAGGGGGACAGTTGATTCAGAGTGCGTTAGCATGGTTGGGAAATGAGAAAAATATTCATGTAGAAGTTGCCTCGTATAATGGTCGCGCTATCCGCTTTTATGAAAAACACGGGTTTAGAAAAAATGGTGAGGAAGGGTTTAACCAGAATATACCTACTATTGAGCTAGTTCGAAAGGTACTTGCAAAGAACCATACATGAGGTTGCGTGGTGTTACTTGATTTGTGTGCATGTTTCGCGTAAACTAGTCTTGTTCAGTAATAAAAGTTAAAGATTTCAATATGCAAGAAGAAACATATTCACAAGGTGTTAATGACATTAGAGAATTGAAAGAAGCACTAGAAGGATCTGAGGTAAACTCTCCTGAACCTGAAAAAGTTGTAGAAGAAGTGCGAACTGCAGAGTTGCCTCAGTTCTCGATCACTACTTCTCAAGAAGATATCTTGAGTAAGATCAGTAGTTTTAATCCATTTCCAGAAAAAGCCAGTCAAGGTATATCAGTTTGGAGTAATCATTACCTGACATCCAATGCAGGAGTAACTATTCGGTATGAGGCCACTGGTGAAATGTATCAGACATCAGTTCCAGTAGCGTATGCAGAGAATGAGGTCAGAATCAGTCCTTTATATGCTGCTCCTGAGCCATTTACAGGTGTAGATGGCCAGCAAATTGGTTCTTGGCATACTTTGGATCAATTCATGCAGTATTTAAGCAGAGACTTAGTAGAAGATGAGGAGCATTCTAGGGATATAAGTCCAATCCTTAATGATGCAGTTGTCAAACGGTTTGTAACTGATGAAGATGGTAAACAAGAGCCAGTATTTGAAACACCTGATGACGCTTATGTTAAGATTGTTCGCGGTGCTGTGCAGGCTCTCGGGGAAGGTAAATGGAGAGAGGCTGCGGCACTTACAAACTATGGGTATAGAGTTGGAGAGTATACGATTGATGGCTCAAGATACAAGAGTGAAGCATCGAAAGTTTTTGAGTATACTACTCGCGAACTTGCATTCGATGCGGTTCCTTCACTCAAGTTAGACTCAGGTATGATTATGCAGGATACTGGTTTGGCGGATCTAGCGTATAAAACAGCAGGTGATGTAACACAACTAATCAGGATTACAGTTCGTGAGCAGGCATTACTGGCTGCTTTAGAGGAGTTTTCGCACTCACCTGTTGCCATTGGTCATATTGAAACTACACTGCTCATGATTAGAACGTGGAAAGCTGATTATGAAGATCAACTTTCTAAGCAGAAAAGTCCAGGTGGAATTACCTATCTTGATCAGTTCAAGCAGTATCTAGCTGCAAATGGTATTGCACTTGGTGCATATTTACGCTTTGACGCTGATGAAGTGTGAGATACTGTTCACATGGAATCAATTGCATCCAAAGAACTGCAGTGGCAGCGGGTAGCTGATACAGTAGCTGACTTGACAGATCAGTTGGGTATGGAAATTGATCCTGGAATTTTTGAAGCGGTTGTTGCTCTGAACGCACACGGTTTTACTACGACGCAATCATGTGAAGGTCACCTAGACCATAGTCTTCCGTACCCCTGGGTTGATATTTCTGTTCCAAGTGACAATACTGAGGAAGAAGCATTAGGGAAGCTATGGATAAGGCTGAGCACATGCAAGTTCAGCAAAAAGTTGGTTCCGATGAAGTGTCCAAGGAAAAACTTGATGGACTGTTTGCAGAAGCACACCGTTTAGACGGATTGAGAATGAAAAAACCGCTGGAAGATCGTGCGCGCTTGCTTGATTTGCTTGCTTTGTTTTTGAAAGAGATTATCATTAGAGATGGCCATCAATTTTTGAGGAAAGTAAGCAGCTAGTTTTAGTATGTCAAGAGTAATTTGAGTGTTGTGTTTATTTAAACGAAGCTGATAGAATAAAATTACTATGACAAACGAACTAATTCCCTTGGAAAATAAGTCTGAAGTATCTGGCACATATGCACAAAAAGTAAGTAGCCTATACAAATCTGTACAAGAGAAGTTTGGGGAAGATACTGCTCGGAAAATCAATGCAATTGTGCGCTCTTCCTCAAGACTTGATGCTAGCGGTGGTTTGCAAGTCATCGACACTATTTCAGGTGTACTCTCCAGAGAAAATGATCCTAACGAGTTTTCCAGACAAATTGAGGAAATATTCAGTAAGTTGAGCTCTGAGGTAAAGGGCGGTAAATTTATAGAAGCGTATGATGAAGCAACGCTGGTTGATACAAGGGCAAAGGAATTTGTACACAATGTTGTACCAACTTTGGAGGGTGCTGAGTCAGCTGAGGTGAATGGACAAATGTGTGTATCATATACTTCTCATACAGCATTTGCTAAAGCACTAGAAGCAATTCGTCCGAGCTGGACATTGTCTTTCGCTCAAGATGCGTTGTTTGGTCTCAATCAGCAACTTTCCTTTTCTGATGGCAACAACGTTGTGCATGAATACTCAAAAATGTTTAACTCCGATGCAGCATACAATGAGCAGTTCAAGCCACTATATGCCTTAGTTAAGGAAGAACTAAACGCTCAAGATAGTGATGGCTTCTTTAGAATCTCAAAAACTGGTGAATTATTTGCTTGTTTTCTTTCTGACAGCGATGATGAGGAACGTAAGGAAAAAGCTGTTGAAAATTGGCAAAAAGCCGTTTCTGATCTATTGGGGTCAGTAAGTGAAGCAAAGAAATCAGAAGTTGCTCTCAATTATTTCAATAATGGAGATGGAGGAATGGTACTTGATTTACAAATAGGCAAAAAACACATTACCACCCAGGTAAGTATTGAAAACACTGCCCAAATTGACAAGATACTGACCGTTATCCCTGAATGGGTTGCCAGAAATTCAATGGATGAAGCTCTAGTTTGGTTAAAGACTTTAAATCTTGTGAAAAACTAGTGTTTCTGTGCACTAAAATAACTTAACTCATTTTTCACACTTACCGATACATGCAAATATATAGTGTCTTGTATATGTTGGAGTAACTTGCTATACTAGCAAACTAGTACGATAGTATGCACAATAATTTATCTGAAATAGTACAAGCAATTTTGCAGTGTAAAACTGAGGCTGAAGTAGAGGTATTTCTTTTGGGGATTTTAACGCCAAAAGAGCTGCAGGATGTTTGTCAAAGGCTCAAAATAGTCAAATTGCTGAAGCAAGGTATGCCTCACCACATGATAGCTGAGAAGCTCGGTGTGGGAGTAGCAACAGTGACACGAGGGTCAAAGCAGATTCAATTGGGTAGATTTAAAACAGTATAAAAGAATTTTGAGATATTAAGATAAGGAGAGTATGAAAACTATAGAACAATTTACAGGGGCAAACCTTTATGAGCGAGAGTCAAAAAGTACTCATGCCCACGTACTTTCATTACGAGACGCTGGTAGTGCTAGCGTAGAATTAGTTTGGCGGTAAAGCATCATCCCTTGCCCGAATGATGAGTGCAGGAGTAGACGTTCCAGATGGGTACTGTGTTACTACCGAGGCATATGATTTATTCCTACAGCAAGGTTTCATTGATCAAAATTTAATTGCACAGCTAGAGCAGGTTAGAGAACTACTTGGAGGTGCTGTTGCGGTCAGGAGTTCGGCTACATGTGAAGATGGAGCGGTGGTGAGTATGGCGGGCGTTTTTGAAACGGTGTACCTGCAAAATGACACTGACTCCATTGCTGATGCTCTGCAACACATTTATCAGCAGTCAAACTCGATTTCAGTACAAAACTTACTTACCTTGCATGAAGTGGATAGTAGCACTGTAAAAATGGGTGTGATTGTCCAACGTCTTGTTTCTGCTGATCAATCAGGAGTACTGTATACAAGTGTAGGAGGCAGTAATGTCCTTGTGCAGTATGTGCGTGGGTTTGGTGACAAATTAGTTGATGGGAACACCGAAGGGAGTAGCCTCCTCATTGATCAGGGGGGCTCGATCGTGCTGTCAAAAGGTTTCGCATAAAGTACAAGCAAGAACACTTACAGCAGAGCTTGGTGTAGTGCTGCTAAAAGAAACAGTATATGAAACGCTGGAAGAGGTAAAAAATCAATTACGTAGATCAATTCAGGCTGAAAAGAAATTACTACACTCTAACCAAGTTGTGTTTAGCGATAGCAACTTCAGTGAACTTTTGCCTCGCCCTAAAGAAATGGACTATGGTATTTTTGCATATATTTTCACAGGTCTTGACGGTGTGCCAGGAGCAATACAACTTGGAAGACTAGATATGGGCTATAAGTTAGGAGGAGAGTCTATAGGATTTATGGAGTATATAGGTGGCAAACCATACTTCAGCATTGCAAAGGATGCACTCACTTTCTATGCTGGTTTTCCAGGAGATGTACAGGAGTACAATGATTCACTTGTAGCAGAGTATCTCCAAGAAATTTCACAAAATCCCGAAAAAGGCGCATATCCTGAAAATGGGTTATATCTACAGGATCCGACAATGGTTGACCTTGAGTTACGCTACGGAGAACGAGCTGCAGATTATTACAGTACATCCTTACAGTTTTCCCACAACTTGGCAGAGATTGCAGATAGTGTTATTAGCGAGTACATAGAGGTATCACTACCTGCAAATGAAAAATTTTTAGAGGACAAAACTCAACTGCCAGTTTCTGAACTAAGTACGAGAGAGATTGTTCAAGAGATGATGCAAGTGCTAGAGCATCTCAGGGAAACCTCATGTGTACACTTTGTAAAAGCTGCACGATTAGGTTTCTACTACTCGCAAAGACTGCGATTATTTCTTTGTGATTTTGTCAGGGTTAATGGCTATGATTTAGACGAAGTGTTTGCGCAATTGTTACAGGGGCTTGAAGGTAGTGCTATCACTGATGCTAACCTCTCGATAGCAGCAGCATCTTCAATTGAGCATGCGATAGAGATTGGTAGAGCAGTAGTTGGCCACTATAGTTGTGGAGAAATGCTTGAAGTCAGACACCAAAGATTGAAAGACAATCCTGATGCACTTAAAAATTACGTGGAAGGAATTTTCCAAAATAGGTTTGAGTATGTAGCTGAGTTTGAAAAGCAAAAACATGCGAGAGAAGTCTTGCAGAGTAAAATTGTAGCTCTGTTGCCAGTTGAGTCATTAGTTCCTTATGTTGAGTACCAGTTGCGAGGAATGGAAGCAGTCCGAGAAGCCGATTTTTTAGCTATAGCAAGTGATCAAATTACTGAAAAAAAACAAGATTTGCTTACTAGGCTTTCGCAAGTTGATCATATTCTTAGGTTTGGGTCTGGAAAGAATATACTACTAATCACCCATGGTTTTTTTATGCGGTTACTTCAGCTGTATTTCCTAGACAGAAAAAGAACGTTTTCAGTTGCAGATTTAGCAGCTGCTACAAATTACTCGTATCTGGATGGATTCACAGTGGAGATATAGAGTAGCAGCAACTTTGTTGATCGTAAGCTTTTTATCTCAAATAGAGTCTGAGTGCACAGTGTGCTATTCTTATTCAGTAGCAGAAATCACAAAAAGACTTTCTATGGCAAAACAAACATACCCGATTCCCAAAAGTAATCCTAATGCGCAGATGAGTATTGCGTTCTTTATTTTATGGTTAGTTAATGGTGTAATTATCGCTTTGGCAAATAGCATATTTCCTGAGCAAATTGTACTGGGGACAATGAGTCTTTCTCACACTGTGGCATTGGTACTAAGCTCAGGTGTTCTAGCCTGGATTGCTACCCTAGTTATGCCTGTGTTCACCGAAATTGAGATACGAAAGCAAATGGTACTATCACCACAACATTGGTTACTAGGGTACCTGCTTGTTGGTGTTCTCTCACTTTGGGCAATAAGTCGTGCTGCAGATGTGTTTGGTCTGGGGTTAGCATCATGGGTTTTTGTCTTAGGTTTGGCAGCAGTTCTAGATTTTGCTCAGGGTATGGCTATGATGCTGTATGGAGATCTCAATAAGAAAAAGTAATCAGCATTTGAAATTGCATGCTTATTGAATCAGTAATAGCACGCCGATAAAAGCCAGCAAAGCTGCTGCGACTTTTTGCTTCACTTTATCTTTTTCATCAAGTAAAAAGTATCCAAAAATAACAGTAAACATGATGCTGGTTTGTTGGATTGGTGAAATAATAGCCGCTTTCCCGCCCATTTTGAATGCCGCAAAAATTGAGAATGCGGAAACTGCATAAATGAAACTACTTAAGAGTAAGTTCTTCAGCATACTTGCTCTCAGGTATTGCCTGAGGGCCGTCACTGATGCTGGTCTATACAACAAGGAAGTGATTGCAGGAAACGCAAAAGCAATGATCATATATGAAGTAAGACTATCATATCGACTCACGATATAGGCATCATTTGTAAAAGCAACGCCGTAAAAAATTGCTCCAACAAGAGCGAGTGCGTGTCCTTTACTCAGCGTCCATGTTGAAGATGTGTAGTTAATAACTATGATACTCAGCACTATGCATGCGATACCTAGCACATTGAGCACATGTATTCTCTCTCCAAGTAGCATCATAGCGGCGATGACTGACCACACAGTGCTTGAGGCAAATACAATTGAAACTTCAGATGCTTCTGCTTTTTTAAATGCCGTGAATAGGCAAATATTTCCTACGCTATACAATATTGTCATAGCAGCAAGGTTCACAAAAAGGCCTCTCATATCTGGTAGTTCTAGAGTGCCCGTCAGCAAGGTGTAAAGCAAAAAAATAATCGCTACAGAGACCTGAAATGCAAAGCTAAACGCAAAAGGATCACTTTGCGTGTCCTTAAGCAGAACTTTCTGCAAAATTCGCGCCAGTGAGCCACTGAGTGCACTGATAAACGTGAGGAGAAGCCAATTCATTTCAGTATCATACGTCTTGTGTTCTGTTGGGAGAAGTACAGAAGTTATTTTGTACAAAGTGTAGTTGTTTTTCCTCTTAGGAGGGTACATCATACTGATATGCGGGAAGAAGTACTGTCTGTACAGGAACCTGAGGCAAACTTACCAATCGAAGTATGGAATTGGTATGTAGAGTATGCCCGTACAACCTGGGTGGGTATTCAGAAAATGGTGTATCCAGAAACAGGTTTGCCAGCAGATGAGTTTCGATATCCACTTCATATACAACAACTTGCAGACGAAGGGGTAAGGAGTGATAAAACAAGTCCAACCGATGTGGTTTTTTGTTTGGTTCAATTTGTGCTGCCGAAGCATTACAGTTTCTCCAACGTGCAGATGCTGTACACATGATGGAAAAAATTTTAAGTACACTTGAGAAATTATTAGGAGATCCTAAAGTTTTTGTGCAGACAGGTGATGATAAAGGGCTGTTCGTCAATTGGATTCAACCTTCCACTGCTACTGTGCTTACAGCTTGGCCTGACACACATTTGCCTGTGAAGCAGCAACTCTCTTCAGTGGATAATGCATGGTTGATAGCCTCTGCAAAGTTAGCTGGTGCACAATTTTCAGAATTACATGAACGAATTGCGACATTTTTAAGCAAGATTGATCTACTGTATATGAGGGATACAACGACTGGTTATTTGCATGGATGCCAGGAATTAGGGGTAGGTTTTGAGCCGTGGAAATACGATGTCCTTTCAGAAGCAAGGATTGCTTACTTGGTAGGAGACGATCAGTGCATTGCACAATTAGGACACATATTTGCAACAAGATCAGAGAAAAGTGTTTTCGCAGACGCTTCTGGAGTCAAGGGCAGAGCCACTTGGGATGGGCAATACTTTCAGCTAGGTTGGCCCTCTTTGTTAGTACCAGAATCTTCATTGCATCCACAGTGGCGTGATACGCATCATGCAACCATTGCTAAACAACGAGAGTATGCGAGTAACCACAAGAGTAACTACTATGGAAATACAGCAGGATTAAGTCCTGATGGCAGATATTATGAGTTTAGAGTTCCAGACTCGGGTGAAAGCACTGACACTTACGAAGACACTACAGTTATAAACGTCTCTGCGTTAGTTAACATGGGACTTTACCAGCCAGTCGAGAGTGCACATGTTCTTGAGCAACTGTTCTCAGAGTATCCTAGCATTTCACATGGGGAAAATGGGTGTGGCGATACAGTAGACGTGGCAGCAGGTACAGTTCAGCGAGATCAGGTTTTTCCTAACCAAGCGTCAGCACTTATGGCTGCTTGGAGCATACTTTCAGATGGTAGACCTCAAAAACTTTTTATGACAACGGTCCACCCGTCTGTAAAAACGATGTATGAAGCTAATCCACTCTGGTGAAGAGTAATTTACTCAGTTGCAACCATCCAATCAAGTATGAGCTTTTGAAGAATCGGCTTTTTCGCTGTAATATCTTGCATATCAGTGATCTTGAGAAGTGCGCGATCTTTTGTTATCCAAGTAAGCAGTTCAGACTCGTCTGTGAATGACAGCTCAGTTATGTTGGTAACCTTTGAGCCTCGGTGAAAAATCAATTGCAAGGTGTCTTCAGGAAACAGTTTGAAGGTGACTCTGTCGTTACCTTTGTAGCAAAAGTTAGGCGCGTTCCATTTTATGGTTTCTGTAATGTTGGTATCAGCACTGAGTATGAGCTGTCTCAGCTGTTCAATTTCAGCCTTTAGAGGATGTTTGAGTGCATCCATAAATTGTGCAACGGTTTCAATTTTTTGTGCCACAGATTCCTTCGCAAATCGATACCTAGTCGCTTCATTCTACAGAGTATCTGAGAAATTGCATCAAGCATTTAGGTAGTTGCCTGATGCAAGTGCTATTCTTGTGGTATGAGTAGCTATGCATCACACTTTTTTGTACTCGTTGTTGTGACTGCATTGCTTGGTATAAGCAGTATTTTTATTGGTGATGCACAAGCGGGGGGATGTTGTTTCAAACGCTTCTCAGCTCAAGCTGGAGTTGCCAACAAACAAGACGCTTTACTCTCAGTGGCGTTTGTAGATCCTCAAAAAAGGTTGGAGTGCAGTCTGAGGCAACAAGTGTGTTGTGAATAGTTGTTGTGGTATCTTGGATATTTTGTAGTGCATTTGTTCTCAGACGAACAAGTGCAATGCCAGATAGTACCAGTACACTGAGGAGTATCAAACCAGCTGTTTGCTTCATAGTTTGAGTACTGTACCAAATTGGATTATTGTTCGTCTAGTGTGGTTTGAAACAACAGCTTTTTTAGTTGATTGATATACTTAGACAATGACAGAAAAAATTCGCGCCCAGTCTTGGCAGACATGTGATAGTGATATCAAAAATTTTGTGTTGAGTTTGGTAAAAGGGATACGTGAGGAGTTAGGTTCTAAACTAGTTGGTGTGTATCTCCTTGGTTCTTTAGCAACTGGTTCATACTATCGTCCTAAGAGTGATATTGATTTTATTGTAGTTGTGGAGTCTAAATTATCACCAGATACTCGAAGTTTTTTAGCAGAGCACATCGCTACAATTTCGGAAACCAGACCAACCGTAGGGAATGTTGAACTGACAGTGGTCACTCAATCAGCAGTCAAGAATCTCGTCCATCCGTGCCCGTTTGAAGTACACTACAGCAGTGAGTGGCATGAGCAGATTATGCGGGGAGAAATGGACTATGCTAAGGAGCGGACTGATGTAGATTTGGCTGCACAGGTACTCTGGGTATTGCAGCGAGGCGTGGTACTCCATGGCCCAGCAATAGAATTTGTGTTTGGGGATGTACCTTGGGAAATATTTTGGGAAGCAGTTCGGAATGATACGCAATGGATTTTAGATAGTGAGCATATACTGGAAACCCCATTTTATGCTGTGCTCAATGTGTGTCGGGTTATCAGGACTTTGACTGAGCAAACTCATACCTTGTACAACAAAGTTGAGGGTGCTGAATGGGGAGTAATTCACTTGCCATCTGAATTCAAGCCGATTGTTAGTCAGGCACTTGCTGTGTATCGGTCTAATCAAGCAATAGCATCGGATCAACGCAGAACAGGGGGTATGAAGTGGGATCGAGAAGAACTGCTTGCGTTTAGGGACTATGCCCGTGAAGCCCTAACAAGTCTGAGCAATAATTGACTTATAGGCCACAACCTGCTACACTAGCTATCTTCGGATTTGAAATTCCCCCTTTTTTTGAAGTTGGCGGAAGATGTGATTCTCTCCGCGGTTTTATAAGTTTTTGTGCACTTTTGCGCTTGTCGCGTTTGTGCCAAGCAAGGAAGTATGTACAATTCATCTCGGGGTAGGGGTCCATCACAGCGATCACACTACTCATCTCGCCCACAAAGGCAACGTGGCCCACAGCCATCATATATTGACCCAGCTCGCTATGTGAGCAAGCCTATTTTGGCAAATGCTGCGGTAGAACCAGCATTTGAGCCAGAAAATTCATTTAGTGACTTTGGTTTACATGAAGCACTGGTGCAAAATGTGGTGATTCGTGGGTATGCTACTCCGACTCCAATTCAAGATCAAGCTATCCCTGCTCTCATGGGTGGTAAAGACGTGGTTGGAATCGCCAATACAGGTACTGGTAAAACAGCAGCGTTTTTGCTGCCTTTTATTCATAAATTGATTAACAATCCTGATCAAGGTGTCTTGATTATGGCCCCAACCCGTGAGCTGGCCTTACAAATTATTGATGAGCTGAAAAGCTTCATTCAAGGTATGCCATTGGGTGCTGCACTGTGTATTGGTGGTGCAAACCTGACCAGTCAGATTGAACGCTTGCGCAAAAGTCCTCATTTTGTTATTGGTACTCCAGGTAGAGTTAAGGATTTGATCATGCGCGGAGCCTTCCGAACTGAATTGTTTACCAACATCGTGCTTGATGAAGTTGATCGCATGTTAGACATAGGATTTAGAAAAGATATTCTATTTCTAATAGATCAGTTGCCTCCTCAACGCCACGCAGCATTTTTCAGTGCCACTATGAATCGTGATACTGAAGACATCATGAAGAAATTTCTCACAGATCCTGTCACCATCAGTGTGCGTAGACATGACACTGCAGACCAGATCGAGCAAGACATTGTTCGTATTAGAAATGGTCAAAGCAAGCTGGAAGTACTCCATGATTTGCTGAAACAGGATGAGTTTGAAAAAGTCATTGTTTTTGGAAGAACCAAACATGGCATAAACAAGCTCGCAGAAGAACTGTACCGCCGAGGTGTGCGAGTAAGTGCGATCCACGGCAACAAAAGCCAAGGAGCTCGCCAACGTTCTTTACAAGATTTCAAGCGAGGCCGAGTACAGGCATTGCTAGCCACAGACGTGGCTGCTCGCGGTATTGACATTGAAGGTGTGACACATGTTATCAACTTTGATGAGCCGATGACCTACGAAGACTACGTGCACCGTATTGGTCGCACTGGTCGAGCTGGGAAGTTGGGAAAAGCCTTGACGTTTGTTATGTAGCTTGTTGCCAAACCAGTATTCGTGCATTTCCTGTTATAATCGGTGCATGTTCAATCACCACGAAGTGACTCGGCGGATAGCAGTCCTCGGTTTATTTTTGGCAGTCTTTAGTCACTATTTCGCAGCTTCAGCTGTTGCGCAAGTAGCCTCACCCAATGTATTGGTAGATGCTACACCCAAGGAATTACTTGTTGGTGACACGGTAACTATCACCTTCAGAGTTTTTTCACATGAAGATGAGCCCATTACCTTAGATCACAAAATTTCCTTGCAAATCAGAGATCAGAAGCCAGGTCAGGAGTGCACTACGACTGATGGGACATTACTTGGAGATGGTGTCATCAGTGGGTACTGCACATCGACTGCAGAACCTGGAAAAATGGAGATTTGGGCAAAAACTGATGCAGAAGTTTGGAGTACATACAAGCTCAATGGCGTTGATTATTCATCGCACCTTTCGGCTCAGTACACAGCAGAGTTTCGTGATCCTAAAGAGTTTTGCGCTGCAGGACCAGTTGCGCCAGGTTCAGTGGTACTACTTAAACAAAATGATGTAGCTGTTAAAGTGGAGTGGCAGCATGTTGAAAAGTTTCTTGGGACGTACGCTGTTCTGTATGGCACCAAGTATGGAGAGTATCCACACAAAAGACAAACGCTCGATAAAAGTCTAATAGTCGATGGACTTGATCCCCGCCAAACATATTTTATCACAGTGCAAGCACAATCTACGTGCAAGTGGAGTGCAAGTTCACCAGTCATGCAGTACCTACCGCTCACTGGAGCAGTTAGTGTGGCCAAACAGATTACACCGCCAAAAACTATCACAAAATCGAAGGTAGTTACTGGTGAACAGCTGAGTATCTCAGCATCACCAACAGCAACCGCATCAGACATTTTGGAAGTGGTTGCACCAAGCGTTGTTCCAGTGGCTGTATCTGAGGAGGATATTGTTCCACCAAAAGAACTTTCACGTTCGCAGTGGCTGCTACATGCAGTTTCTAATTTTTTTCAGAAACTTAAGTTTTGGTAACAGTGCATCATCAAGTAGTGACTCTATTCACCAAGTATCATAATAGTTGCTTTTTTGGTACACTCTCACCGTGTCTGTTTGCCATTTCTTATTCATATGAACACTTTCTACTAGTTATAAGCCAATGCCTTGCTGGTTAGTACCAAGAACTCGTTTGTGTGGTTTGCCCTGACCTTTTGGATTTACTTAGAAACTATGTCAGTTGTCTCCACTGCTATGATTGGAGGAATTTACTTGCTAGCCACAGCACTCTCTGGTTTTTGGTTAGGATCCATTGTTGACCATAACAAACAGAAGTTGGTTTTACAGGGTGCCAATATATGTACGCTTGTGATGTTCAGTGTTGGTTTGGCACTATATTCCATCACCCCAGTAGACGTTTTTAGCAATATAGCCAGTCCACTTTTGTGGTTATTAGTATTTGTATTGATGGTTGGGGTTATTGCGGGCAATGTCATTGGCATAGCTGTACCTACTTTAGTTAGAGTACTAGTGCCCGAGGATAGTCATGATAAAGCGAATGGTTTGTTTGGCACAGTTATGGGTGTGTCATTTGCAATCACATCAGTAGCAAGTGGGGTGACTCTTGCGTTTGCAGGTATGTTTTGGGTGCTCGTTAAAGCAGTCGTGCTAACCTTGGTTGCTATTGCAACGCTGCAATTGATCCAATTCAAAGAAAAGAAGATTCTGCATACTGAATATACTGCAAAAGAAGGTAGGGTGGATAATGCGGGCACAATAAAAGCTATTCGAGCTATACCTGGATTGTTTCCACTAATATTCTTTACGACATTTAACAACTTTTAGGGGGTGCGTTTATGGCACTTATGGATGCCTATGGATTGTCGCTTGTTTCCGTACATTTGTGGGGATTTCTGTGGGGTTTTCTAAACATGGGATTTATTCTGGGTGGGTTGATTATAGCTAAAAGAGGTTTGGGCACAAAGCCCGTGCGCAACTTATTTCGTATCAATATTATGACCTGGACAGTTTGTATATTCTTTACAATCCAACCGTCCATTGTGTTACTTGTAGTTGGAATTATGATTTGGATTACCTTGATGCCCTTCATTGAGGCCACAGAGCAAACAATTATTCAAAAAGTAGTCCCGCATGAGCGGCAAGGCAGAGTGTTTGGTTTTGCACATAGTGTAGAGCAGGCAGCTGCCCCTCTTACTGCATTTATGATTGGACCAATTACACAGTATATTTTTATCCCTTTCATGACTGATGGAAGGGGGGCTGAGTTAATTGGTGCCTGGTATGGAGTTGGGACTGGTAGGGGAATCGCTTTGGTGTTTAGTTTGACGGGTATGATTGGTTTACTAGTTACTTTGTTCGCAATGAGGTCACCTGCTTACAAGTTATTGAGTGATCGATATGCTGGTGGGAAATAATGTAAAGGTTGTATGGTTCGTTTGAAAAAACTCTGAAGTTTACTGTTTAAATTCCAGTTCTAATACTTCTCCCGATCCGTGTATTTTGCTAGACATACAGTATGTAAGGGTACGCCGAATATTCGAAGGTCTACTATGGAAAACGACATACAGTTGATCGAACCTAGCATTCTGCTATCAGCAGAAACAGGCTTTGCACATAAGCAGCTGCTTGAGGAGGTTATAGATAGAACTGTAAGAGCTGACTTGTTTAATCATGCTAAAGATCAGAGTATAGCTGTAAACATTTTTGACAAACTTACAAACAGATTACTTTCTAGAGAAATTTCCGCTCATGCATATTTGAAGGCAGTTGAAGCACTTAATGATTTGATACCTAGAAGAAATCACAAAGGATGGCGAGTGATTTCAGATATTCAAGTTACGCCCATAATGGAGAGGGTGATTCATTCACGGGCCGTATCTCCTGAAATTGATATTGCAGCACCAGAAGGATCATGGGGCAGATTACCTGAAGTAGTGAAGAAAAGCATAGCAAATGAGTCTTGCATGATTATTGAAATCAATAGCACGTGTACAGTTCGTTGTTCATTTTGCGCGCTTGCGGAAAAAGGTCCGATTGAAAAAAAGATGCAGTTCAATTCTGTTTTACAGGTAGTCCAGTATTTTGCTGAGAATAAAGAACTTACTGCAGGAGTGAATATCACATACTCTGACTGCTTGTATTGGGGTTCAGATCCATTTGATGCAAAGTGGCAGAGTGCGGATGGCAGTGAACGTGATTATTGTGATATGGCGAATGCGTATTGGGGGATTGTTAGCGGTAAGCCTAGGTACTTATATTCTTCAACAGCTGTTCCCATCGGCGAAGAGATGAGAATTCTCAACTTTATAAATGAGCTTCATAAGAAGTTACAGGGAAAGGAGATTAACCAACACAACAAGTTTAGGATTTCCAAAACGAATGCAAATAAAAAAAGAGTTGAGTCGATAGAAAAGATAGTGTTTGCTTTATATGGTCCAGACATTTTTGATTCTGAGACTGTCTACATTTCTGATAACAGACATGAGAACGTTGCCCGAGCAGGCAAGCAATGGGAAGCAGAAAGCATGCAGATAACAGAGTGGGACATATTGGGCCCTAACTGCCGAGATGATGTTCTTATTAAGATTGATGCTTTAGAAGGGGTGATAATGCAAGCCTCATCAAATGAGCGGCAAATGGGAGAACTTCGCTTTCCAATTGAAGAGAAAACAGATGATGGAACTCAAATTTTTACTATCCCACAACACACTGAAAAACCCAATGATTTTGCGAATGTATTTCCCTGGGAAGTTTATCCAAATACGCGGTTACGTATAACTGCAATCAAAGATGGGCATGAAACATCTAGAGTGAAAGTGGTGACAGAAGACCCACACAGAGCATTTTTGAGAGTTGTTGGTATGCTTAAAAAAATCATTCATGACTCAGGAGGTGAGTACGAAAAAGTATCAGAGTCATACAAAAAGTATTTTCAGCAACTAGTAGAAGAGGAAATCCAACTTGTGCAATCTTATCTGGACATGGGTGCAGACAATATATCCATGCGACTTGGATTAGCACAACTAAGAGCTGACGGTTTTATTTCATGATGACACCAGGTAAAAAAATATGGTAGTATCAGTCACACTATGAAACATGAAGGTTTACATGAAGAAGATCGCCCTACTACTTTTTCGAGCTCTCTAAAAAGGCTGGTAGAGCAAGTAAAGTATGTATTTAGGCCTGATCGTGCCAGACGAGCGCTTGCTGAGTCACTGCAAGTTGAAGCAGCTACGATGCAGATGCTGATGACCTTGCTTACGCGTAAGCAACTGAAGGAGAACGGAAAGCTGACTGATGACCAGGATGTGGAACTTCAGCTTGCCATAGACAAAAATGCACAAACTATTCGTTCTCTAGGAGGAGATCCCGACACAGTGTTACAACGATTCTTTGAGCACCCCAGTGAGCTAAAAAATGATGATCAAAAGACTCCACCCAAGACTCCACCCAAATCAATTCAGTGAAGAACATACTGATACACACATTCAGTAGTTCTAGTTGGAGTAAGGGTGGGAAACGTAAATACGCTAGAAACGATTTTTGAACCAGGTTTCATTTCAGCACGGACCTTTTTTTCTAGTTTCGGCATGATTTGTTGTGCTCCGTAGATGAGAACCACATCATACGTTTGCAGATCTATGTTCCACATGCTGCTCGCAAGTATGCTGATGCGATGATCAAGCCCAACCTCACGAATTTTTTTGCGACTTTGCAGTACAAGTAGGGGATTTATTTCGATACCCACTATAGAATTTTTGGGGTATGCATTTGCCAATGCAATCACTAAGCTACCATCCCCCGAGCCAAGATCAATAGCTAGTTGATTTGGTTTAAGTGCTGAAAGTTTACACATGGTATGTTGCATGGCATGCGTGCTCGGGACGAACACAGGTCCATGCAGTAAAGTGCTCCTAGAAAGTAATACTTTGCCAACAGATAGTGCCAGATAAGCAAAAAAAATAGCTACAGGAAATATGAGCAAAGTCATAGTGTTGTATTGTTATTGATTAGTGTGTAAATTCTCTTTTACAAAAGAGTGTACTCCAGACCAGTCATTCGCTCCTTGCTTCGGGAGTAAAATGTATTGTCCGCTGTTCGATTTGCCATTTTGCAACACATTTTCTGTACTTAGTACTATCCCTTGGGTGGTGAAAGTGTCACTGGTGCGCAGTGCTGGAGCAACATATTGAGCTATCTCAAGACTCATGTTTGTAGAAACCTGTTTAGTAATTTTTTGAAAGAATTCAGGAATATTTTGAATAACTTCTAGGCTAAAAAGTTTATCCCTTACTGCTAGCAAAAGATCATGCTGTCGGCGACTTCTCGAAAAATCGCCGCCACTTGAGCCATGTCGTGAACGAACATATTTAAGAGCATCACCACCTTCCATTGATGTTTTTCCTGGAGGAAATGAAAGATGCTCGTACCGACAGGGAAACTGTTTTTCTAGTTCAAAACCTGAGAACGTATTAGTAATATCAGCAATTTCTTCAGGGGTGTACCCACAGGGTTCAAGTTCCTTTCCTCGGATTGGGTACCAGGGATCCTCAAATGGTTCTGTTACCGTGACCTCAATACCATCTAGTGTTTCTCCAATTAGTCGTTCAAATCCTACAAAATCGACGGCCGCATAGTACTGTATGTCTAGTCCAGTCACGACCTCGGCCATAGCAATGGCAATCTCTCCACCACTTGCTGTGCTTTCGGAACCACTTCCACCTATGGAAAATGCTCCATTTATTTTTCCTGCTGTTCCGTTCGGTAGCTCTACCCAAATATCCCTGGGAATTGATATTGCCGAGATGTACTTGTCTTCAAAATTAATGTGTATGAGTTGAATGACATCGCTTAATAACCCGCCCTGATGTCCTGCACCACCATATCCAAGCAAAAGGATTGTCAGGGTGGATAAGTTATCTGGAATGGATGGTTCTGCTGCAGATACAACTCCTAAGACCTCAGACGGAGGGAAGTCAGAGGTTTTTGCACTTGTTCTGTGTTGATAGAATGTTAGGGTGGTCCATACTGTGATGAAAAAAACTATGCAAGCAAATAGAGCAAGCACAAGTCTTGGTCTGTTTATGATACGCCGCATGAAATCCTTACGCAGTGTCTATACAAGTAGTATAGTCGCCACTCGGAATAACGAAACAGTCAATTTTTACTGTGTAATAAACTGAGTAACTAGTTTTCTGTAGAAAAGCCCAAGCCCTCAAAATGTTCTCTTAGTTTTACTTTTAGTGCTTTTTCAATTTGTCGTATTCTCTCTCTACTGATGCCAAATTCAGCTCCGACTTGCTTGTGTGTTTCTTCTCCCATCATTCGCTTTTGGATGATTGCGACTTCTCTTTCATTGAGAGTGCTGCAGATTTGCTGTAATTCTGCCAAAATTGTATTGTGGGCAATCACATCTATAAAAGGTGTCTCTTCATCTGCAACAAGATCTATTGACTCTTCAGAGTCTTCAGAATCAGAGAGCAGTGCATTCAGGCTGCTTGGTTGCATGCTTCCAACCCTCCAACTTTCTGCTACATGCTCTTCAGGGATGTCTAACACCTCAGCGATTTGAGCGTTGCTTGGGTACTCTCCATTTTTGGTTGCCAATGCAAAGTACTGGTGTTGTACTCTGTTTACTGTATTTGAAACATAACTTGGGAGTCTGACAGTTCTGCTATCATTCTCGATGCTTCTGAGGACCGCTTGTCTAATCCACCAGGTTGCGTACGTACTAAACCTTAGGTCACGTCGCCAATTAAATTTATTCACGGCTTTCAGCAATCCTATGTTGCCTTCCTGAATTAGATCTAGAAGTGGAAGTCCTCTGTCTTGATACTTTCGTGCCACTGAAATGACTAGTCTCGTGTTCGACAAACTTAGGCACTCTTTTGCTGCCTCTGCTTTTTCAGTAAGCATGTGTAAAAATTGAGAAGCTCCTTCAGTCACTGCCTCGTATCCCTGTACATTCATAATGAGTTCTGCCAGTTCGCCCAACTCCCGCACTTGTGAGAGCCAAATCTCTTGCTCATGATTTAATAAGCCTCGTTTAGTCCTTTGCTCAGCATTAATATCTGTAAGAAAAAGTTCAAAGGAACTTTCAGCATATTCAGATTCCCGAGATTTTTTTCTTGAGGGTGGTTGTTGCTTTTGAGAGTTGGCAAGAAGTTGTTCGTGTTCTGAGTGAAGCGTGAGCATGTACAGTTCGGAAGCAGCGTGCAACAAGTCAGCAATAGAAGCAGTAAGTTGAAAGTCTTTGGGCTCTTTGCTAGTACTTAACAGTCTTTCGTTATTTTTCATGTATGTTTCCAAATAGGAGTGTAGGTATACATTGCTGAATCAGCAAAATAGTCGTTCAAATTATATCACACCCTCTAAATGGCTATTGAGACTTGGGTAGTTCCAGGGACTGAAACCAGCCGCGCCGATACATGATAGCAATGACACCATACACAGCTACATCGATCCATGTGTCATCTATTGACTCGTTTTGTGGTTGATTGCTTTGGAGTAGCAAATTTTTCAATCGCTCTACCTTCTCAGTTTCTCGGAAGGCTATGCCGAGTTCCTTGATTGAGAGAATATTGCCTTTACCATAGTCTTTGTGTTTTTTGATGAAAGTCTCGAGCAGTTCTTGGCATACAATTGCAAAGGCTTCTTCTAAGTGCTGCGGTGAAAGCTGCTTCTTTACTTGTGTCTTCTTTGTTTTGCTCATGGCGTTCCCTTATGTTTGAGTACTGGCGGCAAGTCGTTTCAGTATATACGCAGTACATCACTCCAGCTAGTATAGATGCAGTCCTATCTGCTGCAAAAAACAATTAACAGTCAGTACAAAATTAAAAGGAATAATCATGCAAAAAATTTCAATTTCACCGTTATCAGCTGCAGAGAAACAGGTTATTATAGAAAAGGGCACAGAAGCACCCTTTACTGGTGAGCAACTAACTGAGAAAAACACAAGACACTGTGTAAACTAAGCATCACTTTTGTTTGTGCCAAAAAATAAAAAACAATAGACTAGGTACGCCGCCTAGCAAAGACAAACAAGCCGATACTGAGAAGCAGTGACCCAATGACTACAGCTCCAGCCAAAATATAGGTCTCGGTACTCACGCCTTCTTTACGTAAAGTGACAACAATTTCAACGTCAGGCTTACTGCCATCAAGGAACACTTTTTGTTCACCACTGTATGAGTCGTAGGCAATTGTAAGAGTATGCTCACCAGGCTCGACATCGGTAAACGTAGCACGTCCTTCATCGTCAGTTTTGGTATATCTTGGTGTGGAGTGAAGCTCAACAGAGGCACCTGCAACGGATGCGCCCGATTCATTTTTGACAAAGATGCTTAAATCTTGGTATTGCTGCATAGACTCGGTGGTAAGTTCACTGCTTGGGCTTGCTACTTCTTCTGCTATCAAGGGCTCACTTTTTGGTATTGGTAGCAGCTCTGTACTGAGCAACAATGTGTTAGTCCGCATTGACCTGAGCGTACGGACTGACAGTTCGTTAGACCAATTGCCAGGTGCGCAGCCATGACCGTTGCGTACTCGGAAGAAGTACTCAGTATTGGGTTGCAGGTTGGTCACCAAGTACGATCGCTGTTCAGCATTGCCAATATTGTCTGAGCCATACTCTTGTGAACCGCTACTAAGTCCGAAGCTCAATGCATAGTAGTCGTACGGGGCATCTCCTGGTGCAAAATACAGTCGAACTTTGTCAGAGTCCTCTGCTATGGCACCATATAGCAGAGGTGTTTTCGATCCAGGGCTAGCTAGAGCACAGCTTGGTGGCTGAGGTGATGATGAGGAACTACTGGTGCTGTTTGTTTCACTTGTGCCAGTCTCTTCGGCACTAGCTGTTGTAATTGAAAAATCAGCTGCAGTTTCAGCATTCCCACCGTAGCTAGTCCAAGCTGAACATTGGTGTTCATCGCACACCCGAGCTTGCCAGTGGTAGCTAGTGTTTGTTGCTAAACCACTTGAAATGGTAACAGTGCCCGATACTGCTGATCCTGAGTACACAACAGCACTCCCTGTGGCAGACGGTATGTTTGTGAAGTCAGTGCCAACTGCTCGTACTTCTAGTTCAGGTGTTAATGTTTCTGAGCTGTCTCCGTCTGACATGTTGTACTTGAAGACAACAGTTGTTTCTGTGGTGCTGCCACCCGTACTAATGCTGGTTGAGCCATTGCTTTGATATTGGGCCAAAGAGCTAGCGACTGCTGGTGCTTGCTCGAAGGTAATAGAGAAATTATTAATGCTTGGTGTTTCAGTTGTAGAACCAGCAAAGTTGAAAAGAATCTGGATATAGCGAGCAGCGGCACTTAAAACAGACTCACCACTGTCCTGTTCAGCAGACCAACTTGACCATGAGTCGTTGTCTGCTGAGGTACGTGTCTCATAACTTGTTGTGCCACCTGAGGCGGTTGCAGTGTAGGTTACCGTATCCCAGAATGTGTTCGCGGCCCCACCATCGAGTGAGCAGAACCGATACGTTCCAGTGGTAGAAGGGAAGTTCTTTATACGGAGCCAGTCAACCTCGAGATCTGATCCTGCAGTTGTTGTGTTGTTAGAGATGATAGGTGTCATGGCAGTTCCTGATGTGTTGGCGATTGTTGCTACTTCAGTACCATCTATATAAAACACCACCTCTGTGGCTCCCCAATCAATTCTGTAGGTGTGGAAACTACCAAAGTATGAAGATCCGAGATTCTCGATTGTCTCTCCTCCCCCCGAGTTAAAACGAGCGTTCAATTGACCATTATTATGTGTGCTAAACATAATATATTGGCCGAAATTTTCATCAGGTACCCAACCAATGTGTTGGAAAGAGTGATTAGTAAATTGGGCTCGGAATTCAAGCGATTTTTGGGTTGCCGTCACATTGCCGAGCATGTATGCGCCAGTTGCATTGTAGACTAACACAGTTCCATCTGGGGTGGGGTTAAATGTACCACCACTCCACACCCCTAAATTCCAGAAGTCTTTCCAGACCATAGTGTACGGTGCAGTCGGTGTCTCGAAGTCATCACGCAAAGAACTTGTTAGAGTAAACTCACCACCTGAAGTATTGGTTGCTTCTGTAGTGGAAAGTGAACGACAAGTTTGTGTGAAGTCGGCATAGGTTGTAGCTGTGTAGGGGCTAGTGCCAGCACTAACTGATGGTTCAGTGATAGAGTCGCTAAGTGCTACAGTTCCGTAATGTACTTCATGGGGCGGCGTGTTGGGGTCATCTGCACTGTTCAAACGATAGAACAAATGCAGTTTGTCCTTGTACCGATTCTGATAGACAATGGGAATATCAACCGAGCGGTTGGCAACTGTGTAGTAGGCAATGGGGTCAGAGAACGTATCGCCATCGTAGGTCACGTAGTATGTGTGTCCACATACTGAGCTTGCGCCGGAGATAATGTAGAAGAAGTATAATTCGTCTTCCACGCTGTCGTAGGTTAGATCAAAAGTTGGATAGAGACAGTGCGACCCTTCCGCAGAGTAGACATTGCTTTCGAGAGTAATTGCATCACTATCGTCGACGGAGTACAAACTTTGTGTGTCCCCATCACCACCGCCCAGATATCGAGCAATGCCGAGATATACTTTGCCATGTCCAGAGGCATAGACGGGTTTGCTGAGCAACTCGTGTTTAAGCGTGTATCCACTAGCGTTGTTTACATCTCCTCCAAACTCTGCGCGAGCTGTCCAGCTTCCAGACCAGTTGCTGCTGCCTGAGCTCCAAGCCAGTCGGCGATATCCATGCGTATCGTCTTCGTCAGTTGTAAAGTGATAGATGTCTTCAGCTTTGCCTCCTGATCCGCCACGGATGAGTGCTGAGTGTTGAAATGGATGACTATGCACTCCTGCATATGAATACAACTCATCAAAGTTGGCAACGGCTGGCGCGGTAGCACCGCTGTCGTTGGTGCCATCAAGTGCTGCCCAGTTGCTTGCCACACCGTCTGCACTGGTATTGGTGAGTGTGCGCATGGATGCGCGGGATGCCGAAAGGTTATCGCCTCCACAATTAGTTTTGAGTGTAGTCCAAAATGCCACGATAGTGCCTTCATCTCCTGTATTTTTCCAAAGTAAAATAGGGTTTGCGAACTCACCACTGGTGCAAGTCGCTTCGGTGTCCAGCGCAAGCGGGGTAAGTGTGGGATCTAACTCAATTGAGACGATATTATAGTTTTTATCACGGTTAATAATAAAACGTTTATATGTTGCGCTGTCAGTATCAGTAATCAACACGTGGATTTTGTCATTGATGCTGTCATACACAGCAGCGGGACGGTTGGCCATGTCCCCACCAGTAGTTGTTTCACTCCAACTGGATCCATCATTGTTGCTGTATGCGAAGCGATTCCCGAGCGTGTGGTGCTGTACGGGGATAATAAACTTGCCGTAAGAGTCAATCATGATGGGGTAGCCCTGCGACCAACTTACCGCATCATAACCACCATTTGTACCAGTAGCGGTACCAATGTTTGCATAGGTTCCCTCTGCTCGGATATAGTTCCAATGGTAGATAAGACCACTTATGCTTACAAAAGCAGCAAGAAAAAAAACACCAACTTGATTAAGGAAATTCCGACGCATATGTATTCATATTCATGGTAGCATAAATCAGATAGAGTACTCAATATTAATCAAAATTCAAATATGACTACAGAAGTGCATCCACGTCCTGAAAAGCAACATCCATGGCATTGGTTGAGAAGTTTTTTTGGAGGGAAAAGTAGTGCTCTTTCACCAGTTATCGCTCAAGCTTCTGTGGAGTCAAGAAGACAGAGTGAGCAAGAAGGACTTAGTGTTCTTATGGATCAACTTGTAGGGTTAATTGAGTCTGTTCCCAGAATACAAACTGGTGCAACCAGGGTAGCGAGCACACTGTTTGAGCAGGTTGGCCATATATCAAACTGTGCAGGTGCTGGCGCAGACTTTTGTTACAGTATTTTCATATTGCCCATGTTTCAACAGCCCATGAGAACTGTATCCCATGGCAAACCAAAGATGACAAAGAGACTTGGAGGTTGGCAAGTACTGATTGCACGATTGCCAAGAGACAATGAAAAATATGCAGGAATGCCGTCACAGCAGCAATTTTCTAGTCACTTGCGTGAGGTGCTGAGCGTGGACACGCTGCCATCTGGTGCATCACTTCTAGAAATAGACGTAGCTGGTTCTACTGGAGATGCATGGATACAAAAAGACTCACTTTCTCTTGGGTCAGTCAAGATTGTGGATAAGAATAGCGATAGGCATTGGTTGCTTGATACGAGCGACATACCTATTCGTCACATGCAACCAGAAATTCCAAGTTGGACGAAACAGTATCCAAAAGCTGCGTCCCAGAGAACCGAGGAGAGTGCACTTGCTGAAAGGCAACATTTTAGATCACACAAGGTAGGTAGCGCATTGGATCTTGATCAAGCGGATGCAGTGCACATTACTACAATCATACAAGAAGTTACTCAGGCACTACAGATACACATATAAAATTGCAATTATTTGGTGCGGGCAATTGTAAACTCTACAAGTTTAGAAAACCATTGTCGAAGTGGTTCAGATGGTTCGAGAGACTGCAGCATATTGGTAGTTGTGGTGGCTACTGTGCGCATACGATTTTGGAGTGCTAGCCTTGTGCCAGTGTCTTCAATGAGCTTAGAAACTGCTAGAATATCAGTTTGCGTTATCTCAGGGTTTCCGTATGCTTTTTCTAATAGTTCTAATTTTTTTGTTTGGTTCGCTTTGAGAAGAGCATTGCGGGTAAGTAGAAAGTATAACGTTCGTTTATTTTCCCGAATATCAGCTCCAACAGCCTTGCCCGTGACGTCTGGATTACCAAATAGGCCGAGTTCGTCATCTTTAATTTGAAAAAGAACTCCAAGATGCTGACCTATTGTGTCCCACAGTGCTACTTGCTCTGCAGACTGCTTACTAGCAATTGCAGCCATTGTTAGTGGCATACAGAATGTATAGTGTGCTGTTTTGGTACGGTATAGTTCTAGAATTCCCTCCTCTGAAAGTTGCTCTTGATCTGGAGTACCAATGCTATCTGCTAGTTCCCCAAATGCTGTAAAGAGTGACTCTCGCGAAAATTGTTGCAGGATTGTTTTGATAGTAGTTATATCAAGTGCAGGATCAGTTTGTGAAATGATTGCACGGTTGGCAAGAAACAGCAGTATGTCTCCCAGCACGATTGCTGCAGAATTACCATCATGCTGAGGTGATGGCCTGCCATGTTCAGTTGCCCATTCAGCGAACTGTGTGTGAATTGTTGCCTTGCCTCGTCGGAGTGTATCCCGATCTATTATGTCATCATGGATCAGCAAAGCTGAGCCAAATAGTTCTATTGCCACACCAATTGCCAGTATGGCAGGGTCAGTCAGTTTTAGTTTTGCGGGCAGTGTATTACTCAGCAAGTGTGTTGCTTCAACAAAGGTAGTACCTCTGACTAGCTTGCCACCTTTGCAGAACCCCATTAGTTTCTCTGTGACCTGTTTACTCCATGGAAGAGCATGAAAGTTTTGGAGTTCAGTCCTGATATATGAATCAATAGCTTGGACAAGCTGATCATGGTAAAAAGTGTGAAACTGTTTGCTAATCATACGACTTTGGCATTGTATCAGATGTGGCACGCTCATCGAGTGGGAAAAACTCTTGAACACCAGAATGTAAAAAAAGAGTTGCATATTCTTGAAGAGACTGTACACTAGCCTAGCTTTAGTAAATGGAAATCTGTATCTACATATGAAAACCTAGTTTACAGAAACGAGGATATGTATGAATAGTTCGCAAGTACCAGCATTGAAACAGTCTGTATCTGATTTCTTTAGCACCTTTCCTCAGCAAGAATTACCTGCAAAAACAGTGGTTCTTCAAGAGCAGGTTCTTTTGGACAGTGTCTATTACATAGAAGAAGGTGTGGTATGTGTAAAGTTATTACATGAACGAGGTAATGAGGTTATAGTCAATATTCTTCGTGCACCCAGTTTTTTTCCATTAACCGCAATCGTAAATGACACGCCAAATGTATATCAGTTTGAGGCTAAAACAGATCTCACTATTCGCATTGCACCCATTGGAAAAGTAAGAAAGTGGTTGCAGTCAGACCTGAGTTTGTTATGGGAGACTCTCTCAAGAGTATTAGTTGGAATGAATGGACAGCTTGAGGAAAAGGCGGTACTTATGGTGGGTACAAGTAAGCAGCGATTACTACAGGTTCTTATTCAGTTAAGTCGTCGATTTGGAGCAGAAAGTGGTGATACTGTTGTCGTTTCATTACCATTTACGCATGCAGAGTTAGCATCATTGATTGGTATCTCAAGAGAGACAGTCACTCGTGAAATCTCTGTTCTCAAAGATGAAGGGGTGATTCAAAGCATACAGACTGGAGTAATTCAGTTATCATTTCCAGAACTCCTGGAGGCCACTGATACACTTTAAAGTTTTGTTTGTAGTGCACGTGCTTCATTTACAGGTACCATGCTGACAATTAAGAATAGGAAGAAAATGGCATAGGGTGACTGTATGTAAGGAGATACCAGCCAGATGCAACTATACATCAGCATTCTGCCAAGCATGAAGGGAAGCTCTAAAATATAGCTGAACTCCTGCATGCCGATGCGAGCAGTGCCTGGCAAACGCATAAGCGCGTTCATGTGTGGACGAATTATAACTTCTTGGATTACTTGCCAAATTTGCAAAAGCAGCAAAATAATCAAGAAGTAATCAAGGGTGGGAATAATTGCATAGAGCAGTGCACCAATCGATACCAAAACTCCGCCCATTCGCACAACTTTTTGTTTCTGTAGCTTGGAAGCCGATTTTAATAGCAAAACACTTGAGATAATTTTTAGGAAACTCATGCCAGTCATGACTATACCCCAGCCAAATTCTCCTTTAAATTGACTAGTAATAAGTATGGGAAGCACTGTCAAAAAAAATGCATATTCAAGACCCCACCATACTTGTGTAAAAAGAAGGGAGATAATTTCTTTGCTTAGAGTCTGAAAAGCTTTTTGAGGAGCAAATGTAACTTTGAGGTTAGAAGTTCCAACGCTGTACAAGATCAGAAGAATGATTGCCGAACAAATAAGCGCCACCCAGAATAATGGCGTATATCCTGAACGTAAAATGATAAATCCACTAAGTATTGGAAATACCAGCTGCAAAACATAATACACAATACTCATGTTGCCATAAAATGGCGGCTGTTGCTTTGGAGTGACAGCGGTTCTATACAACACATTCAGCGACATATATCTGCACACCATTGAGGCACCACTCAGGAGTGCTATGAGCAATAGATGTTGGGTGATTTGTTCACCCAGAGTAAGTAACACTATAATTTCGATACAGAAGAGAATTAATCCCAGAGCTAAACCAATTTTTGGTCCAAAATACTTTCCTAGCCAACCTATTCCAAAACCCAGCAGCGGAATTAGTAATAATTCGGTCATTTTGAACTGAGCAACAGCGCGCAAATCCAACAACCTCCAGATGTACAAGCTTAGAATAATGTCTGCAATACTTGCGGCTAGACCGTGTAATCCAGATATTGCTAGCAGCTTAGTTGTGGTTTTCATGAGATGAAAAAAGTTCCTGTATTCAGTGTAGCAAAGTTATGGTTTGCTATACTAGCCCAGTGAATAAAGTTACCAATTTGCATGAAATTCCAGCACTAGGCGAAGACATATTGAAAGTGTTTCCGTCTTGAAAAAACTTGGATTTAAACCAACCGATCAAACATTCATCGAGCCAAAAAATGGTTGGAATGAGCGGAAGTACGTTTTGCAAATTACATAAAGTTCTACATATGCAGCAGTCCCGAACAGAATTCCAAGATGCAGACACAAAACTACTAGAGCTGCAATCCAAACCTGGTGCGGCTATCGCCACGCTAGCGGGTGGTTGCTTCTGGTGTTTGCAAGCGCCATTTGAGCAGCGCAAAGGTGTATTTGGCACGATTGCTGGCTATGCTGGTGGGAAAAGAACGTATCCAACATACGAGCAAGTAATAACTAGTGTTACGGGACACAGAGAATCGGTACAAGTTTTTTTTGATCCATCTGTTATCACATACTCGGAAATTTTGGACATTTTTTGGCTGCAAATCGATGTCACCGACCCAGGTGGTCAGTTTGCGGATCGGGGGTTTCAGTACACGACTGCGATTTTCGTACATGATGCAGAGCAACGTGGCGTGGCGGTGGAATCGAAGCGGTTGCTGCAGAGTTCGCTGTCTGAAGGTTTGGATGCTGCAACACGAATCGAGAACTTCAGCAATTTTTTTCCTGCAGAGGATTATCATCAGCAGTTTTATATGAAGCAGCCTGATCGGTACTATTCGTATAAGCAGTTGTCTGGACGAAGATAATTTGGCAGGAATAATGGCACAATTTTGGCGAGATTTGATTGGTCAAAACTATTCTTAGGTTTTATCCAAAACACTT
The DNA here is from genome assembly GCA_964607285.1 of uncultured Pseudomonadales bacterium. Taxonomy (GTDB): domain Bacteria; phylum Patescibacteriota; class Microgenomatia; order UBA1400; family PJMF01; genus CAZBMX01. The sequence continues at coordinate 49,185 of CAZSJW010000006.1, read as the reverse complement.
GTATTAATATTTTCTTGAAAATACCACTCATGCTTTGGGCCTTAATATGAACACTAGACCATCACAGTATAAGTTTGAACTGCTACAATAAGTTCATGTCTAAAAGATTATGGAACATCATTGTTACATCACTTTTTCTCAACGTTGCTCACATGGTAGAAGTGGTGCTTAGTGGATACTACAAGTTTGGTTTTCAATCATTCGATAGTTACTTTGAAACTACTAGCAGTGCTATCTATTTTGCATCCCACATACCCATATATTTCTTTATAACACTATTCTTCCTCTCGCACAAATTTAAGCAATTATTTAAATATTGTCTTGCAGGTTATGGGTGGATTTTCGTTTCAGAAACACACCATTTTGTTAGATCTATTGTTGCTCTGAGTTACTTTCCAGGAACTATAACCTCACTTTTTTATTTGGTTTTGGGTTTATTTTATTTTTATGCACTGAGTAAAGATTGGAGTAAAATCTCTAGTTGAAATAAGACTTTACCCAGCCGTACCCACAGTCCCCACACTTTGCGTCAGCGAACAATCATAACAAAGTCCATATAGCGTCAAATGGTGATGCTCAACTTGAAAGCCCTTGATTTCACTGGGAATTGTTGTTTGGCACTCTGCCTCTGTGATTCGACCACAGTGTGTGCAAAATAAATGATCGTGATGGTGGTCCCTTAGCTCGTATACTGCTTCGGCACCTCCAAAGGTGTGTTTGCAGACTTGACCAGTAGACAAAAGTTTTTCAAGTGCACGGTACACGCTTGTTTTGTTGTAGCCAGTAGTGTCCGTTTCCACCAATCGTACCAAATCCAGAGCACTGAGCAAATGGCGATCTGCCAGCATAGAGAGAATTTTATCGGAAAGTTGACGACGCTTCATACAAGCATTATATCAGTGTGGTCTTACACCACCAACTGCACCAACAGCAACACCCCAGCCAACCCCATCAACCCAGTAATACCCCACCCAAACACATTACTCACCAATGAGTTGGTATGCCGCCCCATAATAGAGCTATTATTGGCAATTCGCATGATGTAGTACAGAATCACAGGAGCAGCCAAGCCATTTAGTACCGCAGTGTAGTACAGCATCGTAAACGGTTTAATATTGGTAAAGTTGATCAAAAACCCAATCGCACACGCACCAGCGATGATGCCATAAAATGCAGGTGCTTTATTTGCTTTTTTGAACAAGCCTTCCTTCCAGCCAAAGACTTCGGATACCGCGTACGAAGCTGAACCTGCCAGCACTGGAACGGACAACATACCTGCGCCAACAATTCCCAATGTGAAAATGACCGATGTTAGGGGTCCCGCAATTGGACGCAGTGCCTCAGCTGCTTGTGGAGCAGTCTCAATCGTGTGAATACCCGCAGGGAACAATGTACTGCCAGCACTTAGAATAATAAAAAACATAATTGCATTGGAAAATGTCATTCCCAAAATTGTGTCCAAACGCATGTGGTGAATCTCTCTGCCACTGACGGACTTAATCATGTTGCCCATCTCGCGAATCTTGCGCTTTAACACCGCTTCTTCCACTTCCTCGGAGGTTTGCCAGAAAAATAAGTAGGGCGAAAGGGTTGTGCCTAAAATTGCGACTATGTTAAATAAATATGACTCTGACCATTGCAGCTGAGGTCGAGTAAAACCAGTCCACACGGCGTGCCAATCGATTTTGACCATAAAAGCCACTGCAATATATGCAAGCAAGCTTATTGTTAAGTACTTCAAAAACCGCACATACAGTTTATAGTCCACAAACACTTGTAACAACACTGTGGCAATCGTATACCCAAGCAGGAGTGGAACGAACGGGAGAGCTACTAATAATTGCGTAGCTTCAGCCATTGCGCCTAAGTTTGCGCCGATATTGATAACATTTGCAGTGAGCAGCAAGCCAACGCACAAATAGAGCGCAGGCTTAGAGTAGTTTTTCTTGATAAGTCTAGATAGTCCGCTACCAGTCACCATACCAATGCGACCGCAGATTTCTTGAATCAGAATTGTGAAGGGGAGTGTGAATGCCGCTGTCCACAGCTGGCCATAGCCAAACTGTGCGCCAGTTTGCGCATACGTGGCAATTCCAGAGGGATCATCGTCCGAAGCGCCAGTTATGAATCCTGGTCCGAGCGTTCCTAAGAGCGATTTGAGTCGCTTTCGTACATTGGGCAGCATACGTGCGTTACGGTAGAAATTGCGCAGAACAGACAGTAAGATTCGTCAATTCTGCTGATTTAGTGTGCGGTAAATCAGCATACTCTGCAAGTACTGATTTATCTGGATACAGCACAGCAAAAAACTCACTACCTTGTAAGCTTTCACTGACTTGTTTGGAAACCCCCCAGTTAGAGGGCAGATCAGTACGATCGTTGATGAAGCTGATAATTGAATTGTCGGGCAGGTTAGGATAGTTTTTAGTGAAATACTCATAGACACGCTGTGACGTTTTAGAGCGTAACACGCTGTAGTGTGTCGTAGCGGTTAGGTGCGTAGCTGTGATATTGAGTGCAAGTAGGGCGGCTAGTACTAGCCAACCTACTCTGCGGTTTTCAACAATTAGTATGGCTGCTATAAGCGAGAATCCCACCAACGGCAGTCCAAGCTCAAGTGCAAACTTATGATTGGGGAAAAACATGACTGGCAAGAGGCTGAGCACAAACCAGCAGCATCCGAAGGCAAGTAGCAGGAGGTTGGATTGTAACTTCTTAGATTTTTTTCTAAGAATGTTAGACACAAAAGAAATTAAAGAGACTGCCAATCCAAGCAAGCTTGCTGCAAGGAACGAAAGCGTCAAAGTGGCTAATGCAGGAAAATCCACCCACCAGCGATCCAGCACTCGAAAATTCGCCACATAGTTCACCAACGTTTCTGGTGCGCCAACTGCCCAAAGTCCGTACCACATGATGGTGTTGGCAATTTGTGCTGGCTGGAAAGAAAGTTGATAGGAGTCATGGCTGGTTGCAGAAAAACCAAACACGGTAAAGCGCAGTATGAGATATTCACCTAGACTTAACAGAAAGGGCCATGTTGTTTGAAGATAGGATTGAATCAGTAATTTGATTTGAAATGATTTCAGCTGTGCAACTTCCCTAAGTAGAACCAACCCAAACAGCCCCGGTATAACCACAGCAGTTTCTTTACTTAGGAGTGCGAGCCAGAAACAAATCAGACTCAGTGCGTACCATCTAACACTGTTTCGCTTAGCAAAACCATAGACAGACAGCACAGAAAACAGCACAAGTAGGACTTCTTGATAGGCTGAGAGAAAGTATAACCGGGTAGAGTTGGTGTGGGAAATTGCGTAGAGGAGGGTGGTAATTTGTGCCGTTATTGCGTTGCTCAGCTGCCGAGTAAGTACATACAACGCATACAAACTAGTTATAAAACTTGCAAAAACCACTATATACCACCACACAGCATTCAAACCAAACAACCCGTACATAAAAAAGAAAAACACCTGTGTTGGCAACGGGCGATAAAACGCAGCCGACTGCTCCGTTTGTTGGAAACTAAAGAAGTTGGCAAACTCTTGCACAGAATTAATCGAACTGATGCGAATGTGGAACCAGTCGTCGGCGGAAAAGAATTGGCTGAACATGGTGCGGAAAAGAAGTGCCGCAGCAACTAGTAGGAGCACCCAAAAGAGTTTCGTGATGAATGAATGGCTTAGCATGCACCAGCTAGCGTATCATGTTTACCCAACACCAACCAAACGAATATCTAGTCAACCCACACATCGGGGGGCACACTCAGCTCAATCACAAAAAAAGAAGTATCGGTAGGTAGGCATATCTTTTCCAGCCCAACCTTGTAATCCAGTCATAAAATTTTTGGTAGCGCCGATGTCAGTTGAAACTGCATCTGCCCAACAAAATGTACCTAGGGGGTACTTAGTGACGGTAAATGGCATATAGTCCTTTATGGGAAACTTTGTGATACGCATGTGAGTATATCGCGACAGTTCGTAGGAATCTAGAATTACACGCACGATTAGTGTGCTAGCATATACAGATGATAGATTGGAAAATACTAGCAGTAACCACCCCACTATTTTTTGTCTCGTATCAAACGCTGACTAAGCTTTTGCCCAAAGACATTTCGCCTTTTTTAGTCAACTTTTATGCAGCGCTTGTGGGTGCGGTCTGCATGTTTTTGTTACATATCAGCTTATCGCCAAACTCATCTTTTTCCGTGCAAACTAAAACCATCCCAATCGTACTTGGTATTGGTACTCTGATTGCGTTGGGAAACTTGGGTATTATCAAAGCCTACAGCATGGGAGCATCACAATCACTTTTTACCCCAATTTTCTATGTGTCACTTATTTTATATGGCATACTTTTTGGCTGGGTAATCTGGCAGGAGCGAATGCATCCAATGCAAGTATTGGGTATAGCTATTGCTGTTGGTGGCTTACTAATCAGTGTCTACTTCAGAAAATAACACCAGAATTTTTCTGGCTAGTGTTGTGCTGTGATAACAAAAAGGACGGGTGTTCGATATCGAATCCACCCGTCCAATTTTAGGAATTTCCTATTACAGATACTTCTCAATGAGCGGTTTGACTTGCTCGATTGGCAATGCACCTGGGATGATTTCTTGTGGGCCATCTTCGGTCACGATAATGGTTCCAGGAGTTCCTGAGACACCAGCTGCGCTACCTTTTGCCATTTGATCTTTGACTTTTTCGGCCATCTCGCCGTCATCTAGGCATTTTTGGACAGCAGCTTCGGTGGCACCAGCTTCTGCTGCCAAGGATGCGAGGTCTTCCTGTGGGAATCCAGTTCCATCTGCACGAGTTTTCTCGTAGTAGAGGTCGATGAACTTCCAGAAAGCGTCATTGCCACCACTTTTGCCAGCACATTCTGCGGCTTCAGATGCTTTTTGGGCAAAGGAGTGGAATGGTAATGGATAGTGACGGAATACCCAATTCACGTCATCGCCGTAATCTTCCATGACTTGGAGCATGGTTGGGTGGAAGCGCTGACAGAATGGACACTCTAGGTCTGAGTACTCGACTAATGTGATTTTTGCATCTTCATTGCCACGAACAAAGTCTTCGTCTGAGACTTCTGGCATTGCTGCTAGTTGCTCAGCAGTTGGGCCTGTTGGTGCGTTAGGGTCTGCTGCAGTAGGAGCTGCGACCCCTGTGCCTGCAGTACCTTTTTTGAGCATTTGGTTCTCAGTCCATATGGAACCGACGTAGAAGCCACCTCCGAAGACGACTGCGGCAATTAAAATTGCCACAAAGTTATCGTTGACAAGCTGCAACAATCGTTGGAGCGAAAATGGTTTTGATTCAGACATGTTAAATCCTTTCTTATGGGTACATGTAAGTAGTACTGTTTTCTACTACGAAGTGTAGTAGAAAACAAACAGTGCTGTCAATAGGGCAATACAACAGTTCTAGTTTTGAGATAGCCTACTCTACGTCTGCGGGACTGTAAAGACCTGGACTGTATTGTCGGCTATTTCCTAGTCGTTCAGAAACGCATTGAGCAACGCACTCTGCAAATGTGCACTTATTTGGTGCTTGAGCAGCAATAGAGTCTGTCGGTTTTATAAGCGCAAGCCCAAGTAGTAACACGAGCACTGCAGTTGATACTAGAATATTTTTGTACTGGAAGTGTTGTTTTTGAATTGGTTGCATATCTGAAAGAGAATTTATTCTTTCTTGGAGCAGCTGTTTGTAAAGACTGGGCGTAGAAACTAATTGCCACTGTAGGGTTTGTCTTGGTATTGGTTGTAGTAAGCAAACCCTGAGTGCTTGAACAAGATACCGTTTTGTACCCTGCGTTGTGACAGAAAAACTGTCTGCTGCTAATTCACAGCGTTCCTGAATGAGCTCGCTTAATTCAGTTATTGTCGGTAAAAACCAACAGACTGAGCTGCAGGCAGAGCTGAGTAAGAACAACAATGGGTGGTAATTATGGAAGTGATATAACTCATGAAGCACAACAGCTTCAAGTTGTTTCGGAGAGAGAGATTTCACTAGTTGTCTTGAGAGCACAATACTTGGCTGTACAATGCCTAAGACATACGCTTCAAATTGATTTGTTTCAGTTAGAACGATACGAGAAACAGGCACTTGGTGTTTTTCAAGTAAACGGACTAGCTTTACGGGTATTGTAGCAGAGGTAGTTCTGGTCTCTGTAAACTTCAACCGCTGGGCAAACAGTGACAGCAGAATTTTTAGTAGCAGCAGAAGTGGTATCAGCGACAAGTAACTAAGCGGAGACCTAGCTGATGTTTCTAGCAGCTGTCCAGCTACATATTGACAGCTAGTAAGAGAAGGTGACAGTATTTCCATCTAGAAAATCCTCTGTACAACTATTCGCAATCGGAATTTTGTAGCTGCTTGAGCAACTTGGTACGGTCAGCATGAGAGAGTTTATGACTCTCGAAAATAAATGCAGTTATTGCTTCATCACCAAATCGATTTACCAAAGAGCGAATTGCACTTTGGACTGTTTCATGTATGAACTGCCTTTGTGTGTGTACAGGGTGGTAAGTAAACGTTCGACCATTTTTGGTTCTATCCACAATGCCTTTTTCCACAAGTCGATTCAACACTGTCATCACTGTAGTATACGCATGCTTTTGTTCACTGTTTGCAAGAGTGTGGAGTGCTCTACCAGTTGTGTTCGGATGCTGCCAAACTAACTCAAGTATGTGTTGCTCAAGAGGACCTACTGTATTGGATTTATTCATTACTACAGAGTGTAGCACAAACTTAGGTTAGGCTTCTAGACAAGTAAGTTGTTCCTGCATATACTGAAAGCAAGAAGATCACTATGTTTCGTCAATCTGCCCTTGACCAATTGTTTACTCCTCATTCTATTGCGGTTGTTGGCGCATCTGCAGATCCAAAAAAATTGGGAAACATTCTAGTTCGTAACATTGTAGACTCTGGGTTTGCGGGACCTGTCTATCCTGTCAATCCTCATGGTGGTGCAATTCGCGGTCTGCAAGCATACAAACAGTACTCTGATCTACCTGAAACTCCAGAATTAGCAATCATAGCGATACCCGCTGCTGCTGTAGCAGATGCTTTGCGTGCAATAGGTATGGCTGGAACAAAGGCCTGCGTGGTGTTATCTGCAGGTTTTAAGGAAACAGGAGAAAAAGGTGCCTTGCTTGAAGCTGAGCTTGCTGAAATCGCAGAAACATTTGGCATCGCTCTGCTTGGACCAAATTGTTTGGGGTTTGTTCATGAAGCGCACGCGCTTAATGCTACTTTTGGGCAACTCACACGTAGACCAGGGACACTGCGTTTTATGTCACAGTCGGGAGCAATTGCTACAAGTATTTTTGACTGGGCAGACTATACAAAATTAGGATTTGCAGAGTTCGTTACGCTGGGAAATAAGGCAGTAGTGACTGAGAGTATGGTATTGCAGTACTGGTTGCGAGAGCGTGCAAACCGCACCGAGACGCAAAAACGAAAGGGATATGATCCAATAGGCATGTATCTTGAGTCAATAGTAGATGGTAGTAGTTTCTTAGCCACTGCACGGCAGCTGGCACTGACTGATCCTGTCTTTGTTCTCAAACCAGGTCAATCTGATGCAGCTAAGGCTGCTATGCAGTCACACACGGGTGCGATGGCTGGAGATCATGTAGTGATGGAACAAGCATTATCTGAAGCAGGGGTAATTCAATGTCAAGGCATTGAGGATGTATTTGATCTAATCCGCACCACTGCATGGACTAAAGCTCCAACAGGGAAGCGAGTAGCAATAGTTTCAAATGCAGGAGGGCCTGCTGTGCTCACAAGTGATAGGGTTATTGCAGAAGGTCTTACACTGGCTGAACTTTCTGCTACAACGCGCAGAAAGTTAGAAGAGCAGTTACCCCGTGCAGCCAGTTTTCACAATCCTGTAGATGTTCTGGGAGACGCTTTGGCTGACAGATATGCACGGGCATTGGAGTTAGTACTCACCGATCCTGCAGTGGATGCTGTTGTGGTGTTGCTGACCCCACAAGTGATGACACAAATTGAGGAAACCGCTGCGGTGATTGCCAAGCTGTCAGCTGAGTATCGCCAACCAATTCTTTGTTCGTTCATGGGTGGAAGCCAGATAGCTAGAGGTGAGAGAGTGCTCTCTGAGCATGAGATAGTTTCGTTTCGGTATCCTGAAAGGGCAATATGGGCTCTCGGCAGACTGTGGTGGTGGCGGCAGTGGCAAAGGAAACAGCGAAGAGGGATGGTTACTACAAAGATTGGCACTGGCAGTACTAGCGTTTTAACCCAGCGCAAAAGAGCGGGACTCAAAACAATTATTGCAGAGCTCAAACGTCAGAAGCAAACCGTACTGAATGGAGACGCAGTGCAGCGCTTGTTTAGTACGGTTGGTATTGTGCAACCACCAGCTATTGTCGCAAAATCTCTGGAAGAAGTGCAGCAGTTCGTCAATGCACACCACTTTCCAGTAGTTCTGAAAGTTAGTTCACCCCATGTTCTGCATAAGTCTGATGTTGGTGGAGTTATCACAGGTATTCGCTCACAGCAGGAGCTTGTAAGTGCATACTGGCAACTGGAACGTATTATGGAAGGGTTGGGGCGTGAAGTTCGCACTTCAGGCATGGTGGAGGTACAGAAACAAGTAGAGGGAGGTGTCGAAGTCATTCTTGGCATGAAGCGTGATGCTACCTTTGGCCCAGTGCTGATGCTTGGTGCAGGAGGAGTGTTGGCAGAATTGATTCATGAGCAAAACTTGCGTTTGCTAACAGTTGATCCGAATCATGCCAAACAGTTAATTGAATCCTCAAAAATCTACCCTTTGCTGGCGGGATACCGAGGAAGTAATAGAATGGCAATTGGAAAATTGGTTCAGTTAGTTGTCCACCTTGCTGAGGTCTGTTTGGCAGTACCTGAATTACAAGAGTTTGAGATTAATCCAGTCTTAGTGACTCGCAGTGAAGCTTGGGCTGTAGATGGGCGAGGAATTTTGCAGTTTTAAAGCAACTTTTATGGTCTCAGGTGCGGGTGGGATTGTACCCATTCGTGTATTGGGTAGGATTGATCGTTGGCGTATTTTCCATACAAGCCCGCCACAATGAAGTAAGGAGAGTTTTGCGTTGTTACTTCTGTTGTTTTATTTCTTCTGGCACTAGCAACTTCAAATGGAACGATGTATTTGTGGATCACTTCGTTCTCGTTCATAATTGGCAGAGAAATAATTCTTCCGAGGTTTTCATGGCTTCCGCGGTTTTCTATTAAGCCCACACCAACTCTCATACAAGAGTTGGGAAAACCAAAACGCCATTGTTCAGCCTCGTCCTCGTGTTCAGGTACGTAGAGTACACCACAATACTCGTGTGGGCTTGCAGGGTGTCTTTCCACTAAGAAGTGCATCTCATCTTTGTTTTGCGCAGCCAATCTTGTGATCATGCCCTCAACACTTCTTGCAACTTTAAGCCAAATTTCTTTTCTGAATCCCAAACCTGCTGCTCTGAGTATTTTGTGAGGGTCATTATCGAGTATCAGCTGATCCCAGTTATCTCTGATATTTGCTTTCAACGTGGTTTCATTTACTCGTACGAATTTCCATGCTAAGTAGTCCGCAAACTCGTTTTGCTCTGCAAGTCTCTCCTCTGTGAGGTGTGGAGAATGTGCATCAGGCACTCGTTCATTAAACCAAGAATTACCGTTTAGACCATTTCGTTCTCGGGAAACTACCAAGCGATGTGGAGCTCTTAGCTCCGTCTCAGCGATGTGTTGAGGAGTTATAACTAATCTTGGGGCATCAGCTGGCAAGTCACTTTGTGTAACAGCGATTGGCATTTGGAGTGATGGGAAGTTTGAGGAAGGTATTGAAACAAGGTCATCACCAGTGATCACTAACGGTGGTATGACAAGTGGTGAAGAGATACTTGCTAGATCATCTTGAGTAATTGTTAGTCGATCCTCTGGAGGTCTCTCAGCTGTCACTTCAGATGTGACAACAAAAGGCGTCACTGTCTGAAAGTTTTCAGCTAAAATTATCTCCAACACTGTGTATGCAGATGAGTTTTTTGTATCCCCCAAAAGTAACTGGCACTTTTCTTTGAGAGCAGCAACTTGGTGTTCACGTCTCTGGTTTGAGTTTTTTAGTTGCAGAGCTTCTGCATACAACTGTAGTATTTCCAATTTTTCGGCAATTGGCAGATCTGCACTTGCGATTCTGTGCACGAAGTACCGTTGGCGGTCAGTGTTATTTTTTTGATTGCCAAGCCCCAGTAGTTTAGTTGAGTCAAGTGAGTGAACCAGGTATGTGCAGTTTGAATCTAAACTGAAATATGGGTCAAGAAGTGACGAGTTAATTCGTGTGTAGCTTTCACCAAATTTTCGGCGGTTTCGCTCTTTGATAACTTCCCGCAGTGAATGTACTACGTCATTTCTTAAAAAACCTAACACGGTTGAATACTCTGCAGCAGTGTTTGCATCGATGCAAAAAAACAACATTCGCTGCATTTCCATTTCAGCGTCATTGCTTGCAACGCTGTAGGGTTCTTCAATGGTTAGGTAGTGTTGGATTAGGTCAAAAATTTGGGAGAAATACTCATGAAATCCTAGTGTTGGTATGGTCTGTTCTAAGGTGTGTTGCCAAACTTCAGTATTTGAATACTTGTTGCTACTGGACATTCCACACCCTGTTTCTGCAGGTGGATTTTTCTTGAGAGTGGCGTTTTTACCAATTGAGTTCTTGAGTATTTTTAGGAGCTGTGGGTTACTGCGAACGTGAATATTAAATAGTTGATCTCTGTAGAAGGTAAGATACGCACTCAACTGATCGGCTTCTGGTAAATAAGCTATTGATTCTTCAGTTCTGTCTACCACTCTTTTGTATACAGTTTCTTCTTCCGTTGCAGTGTCTAGCCATGGTTTGTATTGGTCACGAATTTCCATTATGTGTTTTTCTAGATGGTTTCAATGACTTTAAGTATAGCGTTTTCCAGAATGTCTGTGTATTGCAATTGCAATGCAAGAGGTAAATTCGTATTATGGTGTAATGCAAAGTGTAGGATCAATTTGTGCTGTGTATGCCTCTACCTCTGGAAATACTGAGTGGGTAGTTGAGCAAGTGGTGCACGTATGGCAGGAGGCTGGAATTACTGTTGAGCTACATCGAGCTGAGCAAGCCGATCCAAACATTTGGAAGCAGTACGACACCTTTTTACTTGCTACTTCTACTTGGGATCATGGTGCAATAAATCCTTTTTTTTCTGTTCTGTTTGAAGAACTCAAGAATACGGATTGTCACAACAAACGTGCGGCGTTTATTGGTATGGGAGATGTTCGCTATGAGCCCGTTCTTTTTTGCGGTGGCATGGAATCACTAAAAAACCGTTGGATTGAGCGTGGGGGTACTGCAGTATCTACACCCCTTAAGTTCAATGGAGAGCCATTTGCTAAATATGATGCTGTGATTAAACCTTGGGCGGATGCATTGCTGAAACTTATCAATGTGAATCCTGAGAATGGGAGTTGAGAATACTCGTATGCAAGAACTTACACAACAAGCTAGCGCACTACATCGGTATACCATAAAAGTAGGTGGGGAGTCTGGGCAAGGGGTAAACTCGGTTGGAGAAATAATTGCTCGCTCGCTTAAACAATCATGTTTTTTTACTTTCGGGTATCGTGAGTATCCCTCACTAATCAAGGGTGGATTTGCTTCTCACCAGACCGATGTTTCTGGCACTCCTGTTTTAGCTCCATCTAGAGACTGTAGTGTACTGTTGTGTTTGAGTCGTGTGTCAGTACATGAGTATTTGCCGACTGTGCGTTTCGGAGGCATTGTTTTGCACACTATACCTCGAATGGACCTTTCTCAGTCCGAGTTGGAGTTGATAGCAGAGCGGCACCTTATCGTTGTATATGTTCCTGCAGTAGAGGAGGCAATCGCTGCAGGTGGAACTCGAGTGATGTCCAATACATTTTTGATAGGAGTGCTTTGGCAGGTACTCAGTTTGCCATTGGAGCTGGCTACAAAAGTAATGGAGAGAGAGTTTGCTGATAAACCCAAGGTAATTGCCCCCAATACAGCTTGCTTGCAGGCAGGTTTTGTTTGGCCGCTACCTGAAATACTAAAACCAGTAACGCTTACTAACTATTGTCAGATTGAGCACTCAAGGGGTGATGATTTATTACTTACAGGAAATCATTCTCTTGCGCTAGGGGCAGTATCTGCAGGTGTACGTGCGTATTATGCATACCCAATGACGCCAAGTTCATCAATTTTGACATTTTTGGCCGGTTGGTACCATCAAACGGGTATGTTGGTTAAACAAGTGGAAGATGAAATTTCAGTTGCTCAGATGGCATTAGGGTCAATGTTTATGGGGACCCGCGCACTGGTTGGCACTTCTGGTGGTGGTTTCGACTTGATGACAGAATCGCTCTCTCTCTCAGCAATTACCGAAACACCATTTGTCTGTATCTTGGCACAACGTCCTGGTCCAGCTACGGGGTTACCCACTTGGACTTCTTCTGCTGATCTTAATCTAGCGGTATATGCTGGACATGGAGAGTTTACGCGGTTGGTTATAGCCGCAAGCAATGCTGCTGATTGTTATACGCTGATTCAGCATGCTTTTAATTACGCAGAGGAGTTTCAGATACCAGTTATTGTTATGACTGACAAGCAGATTGCTGAGTCACTCTTTCAACTAGATGAGTTGCCTGCGGCAATTCCAATTGAACGAAACCTAGTGCATGCAGGTGACCTTCAGAAGCTAGAACCTGAAGATCGATTCAAAATCACGGAATCTGGTGTTTCTCTCCGTTGGTTGCCAGGGGAAGTTGATGCCACTTTTGTTGGCAATAGCGACGAACACCTTGAGGACGGCAGTCTTACAGAAGCCGCAATTGACTCCAAAGCAATGTACGACAAGCGTTTACGGAAGGAAAGTTCTCTGATTGAAAAGCTGCCTGATCCTGAGCTATTTGGTCCAGTCTCAGCCTCGGTTGTATTTGTGGGTTGGGGTAGTGTCAAAAATACTGTATTGGATGTGCAGATACGTTGGAATGAACTACACCCCGATCATGCTTTTAGCTATCTTCACTACACGTACTTGTATCCACTTAAGCCTGAGATTTTTCTAGAGGTAGTTCAGCGGGTGGAGCGGGTAATTTTAATTGAGCAAAATGCATTGGGTCAGCTAGGTGGCCTGATTACTCAGCATACAGGATATTTATTTGTGGAGAAATGTTTGAAGTATGATGGCAGGCCATTCTTTGTGGAGGATGTGTGGGAGTACTTAGAAAAACGATTTGGGGTGACCTCCAACATAGATACACAACGCAAGGAGGCAGTATGAGTGGTTGTTCAACCTGCACGACTGTCGCACCACCGACTGTAGCAGACTATTACTCGCAAAATATTTACACCTGGTGTACTAACTGTGGCAACTATGGTATCCATGCAGCTGTGAAACGTGCATTGGTAGCTGAAGGAATAAAGCCCTGTCAAACACTTATGTGTTTTGATATCGGCTGCAACGGTAATGGCTCTGATAAGATTGGTGGGTACCGTTTTCATGGCTTGCACGGACGAGTGCTTTCCTTTGCTGGGGGTGCTGCAATAGCCAACCAGCGAGTCAAGGTAGTAGCTTTCGGAGGTGACGGGGCAACGTTTGGTGAAGGAATTGGTCATTTTGTGCACGCTGTTCGTGCTAACTTCAATGTTACATTTGTTTTTCACAACAATTTAAACTATGGACTTACTCAGGGGCAAGCATCGCCAACAACAAAAGTCGGGATGAAGATGAATGCTTCACCAGATGGTATTACTTCAGAGCCAGTACATCCTGCACGACTGGCATTATCGCTGAAAGCTACCTTTGTTGCCCGCAGTTTTTCTGGTGACATCAAGCACATGACTCAGACGTTGCAAGCGGCCTTACGGCATCCTGGCTTTAGTTTTGTGGAGATTTTACAAAACTGTCCTACCTATAACAAAGCTACACCGCATGAGTGGTATCAGAAACGCGTCTTTGATGTGCAAAGTGTAAACGGGTATGATACTAGTGATTGGATGAGTGCACTCAAGATATCAGAAGACTTAGAAGAGCACATTGCGACAGGAGTTCTATTTCAGGAAAAAACTAGTATCCCATTTATGCAGAAACAAGCCAATCGGCTTAGTATTGCCACTGAGTTGATTGATGAAGTCTCCACTCATTCAGTACAAGAATTGATTGAGAAGTTGCGATGAATAGATTTTAAGTATCTTGTCGGAACACATACACATGCTACACACAGATGAATACCTCGATATATCCCTCGATGAGCATGCAAAGCGTGGTCTTTCTCCAGCAACAGTTGAAACATTACATACACGATTTGGGCCAAATATATTGCCTTCTAAGAGACTTCCTAGCAACCTGACTTTTTTTATACGACAGCTAGCAAGTCCGTTAATTCTTGTTCTATTGGCAGCATCTGTTTTTACCGCATTATTACGAGATTGGACAGATACTTTTGTTATTCTAGCTGCAGTTTTACTCAATAGCGTACTGGGTTTTTATCAGGAAAAAAAAGCTTTTTCATCCTTGCAGTCATTAAAATCGGTACTTACGCCAGAAACCTGGGTGATACGTTCTGGAAAGAGACACAAAGTAGCAGTGCCAGGGTTAGTTCCTTATGATGTAGTAACACTCTACGAGGGAGATAAAATTCCCGCCGACGGTGTAGTTGTTGAGGCACATGATTTATTCGTCAACGAGGCTACATTAACAGGGGAAAGTGTCTCAGTTGAAAAGCAAGCAGTTTCAGAAAAGTTGCTGCTCAGTACAGTGTCTGATCTAGATAGAGTATTGCAACAGCAGAGTGGTAAAACAGACATAAGCAGTACTCAACAGGTGTATATGGGTACAACTGTAGCTGGGGGTTCAGGAACCTTTATTAGCATCAAGATTGGTGCAGATACAGAAATGGGTAGCATTGCAGCCGCAATCACTGATGAGTCTGATGAGCAAACTCCACTTGAACGCAGATTACAGTACTTGGCGCGTAATTTAGCTGGTTTGGTTATCTTGATGACGGTACTTATTTTTGTGTATGGGGTAGTAGGCATGCGCGATCTAGTTGAGATGTTTTCAGTTTCGGTAGCACTTGCAGTTTCAGCTATTCCTGAAGGCTTAGTTATTGCTTTGACCTCAATTTTAGCGATTGGTATGCATCGAATTTTGAAACGAAAAGCTCTCGTTCGTAATTTGGTTGCTGCAGAAACGCTTGGTACAGTAACTGTTGTTTGTCTGGATAAAACGGGTACTTTGACCGAAGGAAAACTTAGAGTTGTTGCTACTGAGTTTGCAGATCCTAAGCTTGGGTACAGAGTTAGTGTGTTGGCCAATGAGCAAAGAGATCCACTAGAGTTAGCTCGGTGGAGATGGGCTGAAAGTTTCGCAACAACGCATCGAGATTTGGAAACTCCTCATGAACTTATTAGAGATGTCCAGCGCGATGATTTAATTCCGTTTTCAAGTGAGCGGCGTTTTTTAGCTACTAGACATGGTTTGGAGATCTCAATGTTGGGAGCACCAGATACAATTATTCATTATTGTGCAGCATCTGTTACAGCATCCGATAGAAAATCTGCAACTGCAACCGCTAGGGATTGGGCAGCAGCAGGCAAGCGGGTGATAGGTACTGTGCGCTGGAAGTGTAAAACCATTGCTGATGCAAAGAAGGTGTTTTCATCACTGCAAAAAAACCAAGTGATCACCTCAGGTCATTGGGTAGGGTTATTAGGTTTTGAAGATCCTGTTCGCCCCAGTGTGACAACTACTTTAGTAGCTGCTGAACGTGCAGGAATTGCAGTAAAAATTATCACTGGTGACTATCGTGAAACTGCACAGGCAGTGTTGGCATCGGTGGGGCGTATTGTGCCTGATGAGGCAGTCATTGAGGGGTATCAGTTGCTAGATATGACAGACCAACAATTACAGGTAGCTGTCAAACATACGGTGTTATTTGCTCGAACTAAACCATCCCAGAAACTAAGAATTGTAAAAGCTTTGAAGGCCAACGGAGAGATTGTAGCGATGATGGGAGATGGAGTAAATGATGCGCCTGCGTTGTCTGCTGCAGATATTGGATTAGTGGTGGGGGATGCAACTGAGGTTGCTCAGGAGGTGGCGGATATAGTCTTGCTAGATTCTAACTTTGAGACGATTCTAGCTGCAGTGGAAGAAGGGAGAGGCATATTTGCTAACTTGAGAAAAGTAATTCTATATTTATTAAGTGACACTTTCTCTGAGGTGATTCTAGTTATGGGTTCGTTACTGCTTGGATTGCCATTGGCTATTACTGCAACTCAGGTGTTATGGATAAATATAGTCAAGGAGGCGTTACCGAGCTTGGCATTAGTGATTGATCCAAAAGAGAAGAATTTACTAAAACAGCCTCCAATTAGCAATCTTGAAAGCTTAATTACGACTCAAATGAAGCTATTAATCATTGTCATTTCATTGGTTACAGGCTTTAGCACATTGGTTCTTTTCGCGCAGTATCTACCGATCTATGGAGAACTCACAGCAAGAACTATGGCGTTTGGTTTATTGAACTGTAGTTCATTACTATACATTTTTTCATGCAGATCCTTGAATAAACCGTTTTGGCATATTACGTTGCGCGGCCAGCGATATTTGTTCGCAGCAGTTGCATTTGCATTTCTGCTAACACTTGTTCCCGTGTATTTTGCTCCGCTGAGCAGACTGTTGGGGTTAGTGCCGTTAGGTATAACTCACTGGGGCGTGATCGGTTCTACAAGTGTGGGAATTGTGTTTGTAGTAGAGGGTATTAAGTGGGGATGGAAGGTGCTGTATCAGGCTCGATCATAGCTGAAATGCAGTCACAAATCAGTTGCATGTTTTCTTCAAAGTTACCCATAACATAGTGGCCTTCTTCTTTGTCTGGGCGATTATGGGCCATGACAATTGAAGTAATCAATTTTTGTAGTTTAACAATTGCGAAGTGAGGTTTCAGGACTTTATCTCCGCTGGCAACCACAATGGTCATTTTGTTTGAAAATTCCGTCAAATACTCAATTTCCTCATCACTAAGTTCACGAGTGTGCAAAAGAATACTACTGACCGAAACAATGAAGCTTATGAGGTGTACGGCTAGCTGATAGCCATGTTCATCCGTGATCTCGGGTGCGCAGTCTCGAACAAGTTGCTTGTACACAATCCAGTTGACTAACAATTTGTCTCCCATGCTGATAATGGCTTTAGCGACTTGATCGGGGAGTATGCCTTCTGAGACTAAACCAGTGATTGTAGCCGCAAATGCGACTCTTACGTCTGGTGCACTACTATCAAAGTTAAGCAAACTTAGATGGTGTGTTACTTCTTGCCCCAATGATCTAGCAGATGCTAGACCAGGTTCTACATCAGCGGCAGACTTTACGTTACAAATAGTTTTGATGATATCGGTAGACTTAAACGTTTCCCATAGTTGACTATGTTGTCGCAGCAGTGAAACAAACTCACTCATATTGATTGTGCCATTGTTATTGGTTATAACTGGAGTGAGTGAGACAATGCTAGTTTTTTCCCATAGCTCACGTGGCAGTAGAAGCGCACAGAATAGCACAACTAGTCCTCCCATCGAGTGGCCCATTAGCACTACCTCTTTTGAGGCTAATGCACCCAGACGTTTAGTTAGTTCAATTTGCCAAGAAGCGAATGTAGAAAAATCCTGCTGATTGGCTTCTCTTCTAGTTAGTAGGATTGAGCGATGTTCGTCATATGGAATGACTCCTGTGCCTGTTGAGTTCATATGGGCACTACTAATGAATAGCGCCTGTTTAAATCGTTCTTGTTTTGCAGCAAATCGATTGAAAGGATTGTAACTCACCTCACTTCCACCCCACCCATTGTGTTCCATAATGGTGATCTCAATTTTTTTTAGGATGTCAATTAGTTGCTGATTGGTGGCAGCTCGAGAATCAATGCTATGAGCAACTACAAATTTACGTAGTGTATTAGCAACAAGCAGCGCGAGTTCTGGGTAACTGGTATGAATTTGAGAGTTTGGGTTAAAAATTTCACTTACCAAATTTTTGAGTTCAGCATGTAAGATTTGTTTTTGTTCAATTTTTTCTGGTCTGAGCAGAAAAGATGATAGTTGTGCTTGTCTCTCAGGATTATTTGCTATAAATGCTTGATTTTCTTTAAATATGCTTCGAGGAAACTCTGAAATTTGTTGGTTCTTAGTATTATTTACAGACTGTCTAGCGAGTGTGGTAAGCAATCCTTGAGCATCCAGTTGTTCTTGCATATCTGAAGGGGCAGCTGAGGCGTTTCTGGGGAATGCTGCGTGAATGAGTTGTTCAATTAAGGTATCAACAGCTTGTGAATCCGCACCCTCAAGATGTAATGCTAAGCATGAATCGGCGTCACCAGCTATGCAGCTGCCCAGGCTTCGCAGTAGCAGTGCTTCTTCAATATCTTGCTGATCAAATTTACTACTAGTACTAGTATTTCGTGCTAGATCAATTGCTTTCTGTAAGTCAGGCCTAGATGCGAGCGGTATACTAAACTGCAAAATATTTTCAGCCGCTTGACTCCGTGCTCGAAAATAATATCTGAGTGGATTTGACTCACCTACTAGCTCACTGAGTAAACACTTCACAATCAGTTCGTTGCCTTCAGGATCATATCGAAGTGTGTCAATAACCTGGCCAGTTTTAGTGCGAAATTTTTCTCTTCGCTGTGCATCTGTGATTAGCAGTTGATCTTGTTCAATGCTGAGACAAACACGCGCTATTATAGCGTTCCAGACATCTGTGTATGAACCAGTAACTTCTGAATGCAGATATTCCCACACTAGTGGGGTGGAGAAAGTCTGAATAAGTTCAGGTATCTCACTTGCTAGCAAACTCATTCGCTTCAAAAAATCAGATAATGTGAGATTTTGTACATCAGCATTTGCTTTAAGTTGATAGCAAAGGTTTACGACTTTCTCATGCACCAGTTGTTTTCGTGTGGGCTCAGCAATGTGTGCTATCAGTGCTTCAGTCAGTGTCCAGATGCTTCCACCTGTGAATGCGTATCGCTCTTCAGCCTGCAGTGTTTCTCTTTCATGTTGTGAAATTACACCTGCTGATACCCAATCGTTGTAAAGTGAATTCAATTTGTCTTGCGAAAATACAGATTGATAAAAGGCATCTGCCTGTTTGAAACTTAGTTTTGGTGGGGTAGCGTCTTGTGGCTTGCACCATGCAGATACAAGTTCTTGTGTACGAACGGATGCATTCCACCCACCAGACAAACACCCATTGAGCATGTCTTTCCACCGTTCTCTGGTAGCTCTTAGCTCATTTGAACTGTCGAAAAAAGGGTAGGAATCTAATGCTTTGAAAAGTCTGTCACGAACAAGCGGTATGTTTTTTCTTTCTAGCACTGCCTTTTGTGCTGTTTCCAGTATTTCCAAAAAATTAGGGAACGCCCAATACTCTTGCGTGGCACCAATAGTTGCGATGCAGGAGTACATTTCCATTTGTATTCTTTTGAATGCAGGGTGTGGCATGTACGTAAGCGGTGTGAGTTCTGATCTGGCTGTATCCTGGGTGTGGTGTATTTGAAATGTTTCTGATTCAGTACCTTTTCGTAAGATAGACAAGAGTGTTGAGTGAGTCAAATCGAGGTGTGAGTACGTTCCTTGGGTGTAGCGTGATGCTGTGCCTGAAGAATCAATCAGCAGAACGGTGTCTCCGTTGTTGACATGTAAAATTGTTCCAAATAATTCCGAGGGGTGTTGCGTGTGTTCCTGTTGTTTGGTGTTTGCAAAAAGATTGGACTTTTTGAAAACAAAAATGTCAGTACTTAGTAAATGACTTACGCTTGCACCAGTTAGTAAGCTTTGTGCGTTCTTAATGGCTAGATCAAGCTCGAGATTGTATCTGCCAAAGACTTGGCCCGTATTGGCAGGCAGAGGGGTTGGTATCTGGATTTTGGTGATTGAATGCTCACTCGTTGCTTGCGAGGTATGATTGCCAATCTCTTCAGATTGCAACTGTGCATGCGTTCCATTTTGATGCGCTGCTTCTGTGGTATGCACTCTTGTAGCAAGCGTCTGGATCCTAGTTGAAAGTTCTAATAAAAAGGCAGAAAATGCATCGCGGGGATGTTTGTAGCTGGTAAACAAACTTTTTGCCTGTGCAAGAAGCTGTTCGGAGTTTTCTGCAAGGGGGACGAGTTCTTTATAGGCTTTAATGAGAGTGTACACTTCTTCAGCTTCAACTAACTCAAGTTCAAGTCCAGGTTGAAACATAAGCATGCGAACCACTGGCTCCATATATAGTTCAATAGGAGAGATATGTTCAATGTGCTGTTCAAGTGTCATAGCTAACAATGTTTCTATCATCAGAATATCAGAGATTTGTTGTCTTGTGGAGAAGCTTCACTGAGCTTTACACTTGAACATAGGCTTTTAGTTCAAATACCACTTATGGTACAGTGAGTATGCGCGTATGACACAAAAAAACGAACATACTTCTCGTGAGGTTATTGTGCCTCCTGAATTAGGTCAAGAAACCGAGAACGAAGATTCAGTAGAATTGAAGATCAGCAAGCAGAACTTCATGACCTTTATTGTATCGAGGAAGGTACTGTTTGCAATTCTCGTTGGGGCATTGTTGATCAGTGTGGGTATTGGCTTGAATAGACTTGTAGCACCACCAATTCAACCAATGCAGGATCCTTTTTTGTCAGGAGACAATGAAGTCACAACTACTGAGCAACAGTACATAGATACCCTTCCTGAAGTGAGTCCCAGCATTGATTCAGCTGCAACTACTTCAGCTACAGTTGCAGATATTGATGTCCAATGGGAGGACTTAGAAGTCAAATATGATGCAAGAGAGGTGTATCTCATTTCTCAACCAGCATCAGGTCTTTTCCCAGAGTTGCAGCCGAATGAGCAGGTAGTAGTGTTTGTTGTAAAAACTACAGACAACCGAACCTTTGGTGAAGCACGTAGTGTGCTTGTGGGAGAGTATGTGAATGTGCGACGTCAAAGCCAGGATTTTCCACCAATCATACAAGGTGAAAAGCTACTGCTGCCTGGTGAGTCCGCTGTAGTGTATGTGGCTTTTACGTTGCCTAAAAGCGAGCAACAGGTTACGGGGTTGCTCGGAAATTTAAGAAATCCTTATGTGGTAGATGTAGATTTCTCACAAGGCAGGGTCACTGAAGGAGTCTTTGACTTCCAGAAGGGTTTCCAACCGAACACTATAGAATCACCCTGACAAATCTGAATGTAGCCAGTATACTGTGCTCAGTATGCCAGATAAATTCTCCGCCACTTGGGTATCACACTCGTCTTTGACAGAGTTTGTGCGGTGTCCCCGTGCATATTATCTTAAGAATGTGTATAAGGATGCTAACTCACATCACAAAGTTCAAGTAGTTAGCCCTCCACTTTCGCTTGGTTCTGCGGTTCATGAGGTTGTTGAGTCACTATCCATACTTCCAGTTGAAGAAAGATTCTCAGAACCATTACTTGAAAAATTGGAGAGAATTTGGAAAAAATATAGTGGCAAACGTGGTGGTTTTACGGCTGAATCAATTGAAGAACAGTATAAAGAACGAGCTAGGGCTATGATCCAGCGGGTGATGGCTCATCCTGGACCTGTTGCGCGCAAGGCAATTAAATTGAAAGCTGAGTTGCCTCAGTATTGGTTATCTGAAGAGGATGAAATTATGCTGTGTGGAAAAATAGATTGGTTGGAGTATTTAGAGGAAACTGATAGCGTCAAGATTGTAGATTTCAAAACTAGCAAGCGTGAAGAAGATGGGAGTTCATTACAGTTGCCGATTTACTCACTGCTGTTGCACAATGTACAACGCAGAAGGATTGATGGTGCAAGCTATTGGTACCTAGGATTTAGTGACGAACTATCTCCACAGGTATTGCCAGAACTGGATGCTGCTCACGAGCACATTCTGAAATTGGCAAAGCAGCTAAAGTTAGCTCGAAAGTTAAACTTGTTTAAATGTCCTCATGGAGAATCAGGTTGCAGGAGTTGTAGGGAAATGGAAATAGTAGTCAGAGGTGATGCTGAGTATGTAGGTATTGGGGAGTATAACCAAGACTTGTATCTGATTAATCGTGAAGTCATAGAGCTCGGTGCAGATGAAGATGAGGGTGTAATACTATGATTTTTTATTACTTGCAGCTGAGCCAGCAGTTGTGCATACTATTTTTATGCCTGAGCCTACTAATGTACCTGTTGCAGAGAAGACGACCGAACCTGCGTTGCCAAGTGCTAGTATTGATGCGCTAGTAGCGCAGCTTGGTCAATTAAACGCACATTTGTCTCGTAAGACATCATTAAAATTCTTGTTTGCGGCAGCACTCTTGCAAGGTCTTGGTTATTTACTTGGCGCAACACTAGTTGCAAGTATACTGGTTGCTATTTCTGTGCGACTACTTAGTACATTGAATATACCTGGCATGATGACTGACGTACTGCAGTCAGTAGGACTCCCGAGTGCAGGCCAACAAGTTGAGTTTAGGCAATACCCTTTTTAGCTCTTACACATCGCTGCTGCATTGTGTTTTTAGTCAAAATGTCGTATATTGAACCCATATAAAGCACTGGGTTAAGTATGTCAGCATTGATTGCTCGTACACCAGCAGATACTTCGATGAGAATCTATTTTTCTAGAGCTGATATCACAAGACGATATGTAACCGAGCCTGTTGCTGTTGAGCACTATGATCAAGTTACTAGTGAAACAGAATCGCCTACTGTAGAGCAGAGCATGGAGTAACTCTCCCCCTACCGATCTTCTTTGTTTGCTCGTATACTTGTTATACATTTTAGTACATCATGTCTAGCGATTTAACATTTCATACAGCAATAAGTGGTGAGCATCAGGGCAAGCTATATGTACGTGGTGTTTCTGTAAAAAAATTGATTACTGAGGCAGATTTTGTAGCAAGTTTATTTTTATCTATAACAGGGACACTACCGAGCGAAGATGCTAAGGTGTTATTAAATGCCATCTTAGTGGCAGCATTAGATCCTGGACTGGAACCCGCCTCTGGTTTTACTCCACGTGTTGCAGTGTCTTCAGGGGCTGAAATTACTACGGCAATTGCTACCAGTATGCTGGTTTTGGGACCTTTGCATGGTGCAGCAGTCACCGCTGCTATGCAGTTGTTTCAGGAGTTGATCACCGCAAGCACTGGAGTTGAGCGAGCCGCTCACGAGATAGTAGCAACATACCGAAAAAACGGAAAGCGCTTGCCAGGGTTTGGACACCCAAAGGGTAAGCAGTCAGATGAAAGAGCGCAGACGCTATTTGCCATGACTCGAAGGAGTGGAGTTTCGCTAGAGGCACTTGATGCCGCACTGTATCTTGAAACAGCCTTAGAGGAGCAATCGGGTCGTAAACTACCAATCAACATTGATGGGGCAA
This sequence comes from uncultured Pseudomonadales bacterium, assembly GCA_964607285.1. Classification (GTDB taxonomy): domain Bacteria; phylum Patescibacteriota; class Microgenomatia; order UBA1400; family PJMF01; genus CAZBMX01. The sequence goes on along the minus strand of CAZSJW010000006.1, from coordinate 25,754 downwards.
TTGCAGCATTGCTTGTAGCTCTAGGGTTTGACTCTCGCACGGGGAATGCATTGTACGCTGTGGCGCGTGCCGCAGGTTCAATCGCACATTGTGTTGAGGAGCTGGAGCAAAAAAATGGCGTTCGTCGGTTACGTGCAGATCAAATAGAGTTCAAACATGGATAGAAGTCAGAAACACAACACACTACAGCCTTTACCAGATGGTGCCCGTTGTGTTTTTACGGGTAAAATTTTTTCCATTTATCAATGGGAGCAACAGCTATTTGATGGATCGGTGGCAATTTTTGAGAAAGCTGTCCGTGCTGACTCAGCTGGTGTATTGGCGGTTACGGAGCATGGAAAGATACTACTCTCTGAGCAGGAACAACCAGGGATGAAACCCTTCAAGAGTTTACTAGGAGGAGTCGTAGATGCAGGTGAAACACCACGACAGACTGCTTTGCGAGAGCTTCGAGAAGAAGCAGGGTACGAGGCAGCGACAATAGAGCCTTGGTTTGCAGTTTCACCCTTTACTAAGATTGACTGGACAATATCACTTTTTATTGCTCGTGATTGTAGAAAAGTTTGTGCTCCTTCTCTTGATGCAGGTGAAAAAATTACAGTATATGAGATTAGTTTTGCTGAGTTTATGGCTGTCGTGTTTGATCCCGACTTTCGGGACGAAGAAGTAACGAATAGAGTGATGAGAATGATACTACAGCCGTCAGGCACAGAGGAGTTGCAACAACTACTGGGTGCTAAGTAATCTCATGCAAGGGTTGCATGCAGTAATTTAGTAACTTCTTGCTTGTACTCATCAGCATGGATGCCAATGCATATTAGGATATTTTCTTGTGGTGGTTGATCAGTGTTTTCCAGCTGTTGTACATCAGCTCTTCCAGCTACCATGTTGCAAACATACCATTCATCCGTATCTAGTTGCACGATGCCTTTTGCACGAAACAGCGGATTGGGTAGTGTTTGCAAGAAAGTAAGTAATTGAGGCTTTTGTATGGTACCTGCGAAAGTAAGCGTGAAAGAACTAAGTTCATCTTGAACAACGTGATCTGTATGTTCAGGATTGGTATGTGTATATTCGCGCAATAGTTTTGAAAGTTCAGTACTTTCAAGACCGAGCACTGCCTCGGGAGCAACGTGCCCGTTGGGTGCTTCAATTATTGGTGAGTGAGTGTTGAGCTCACGCACATACCCGACTACTCGTCGTTTTTGGGCTAAGTCTGCTAGCTCGATTTTATTAAAGATGAGTAGATCAATAAAAGTTGTTTGGTTTTTTGTGGTTTGCGTCAGATCTGCATAGCCCGTGAAGTTGAGCACGTCAATTATGCCCACCACTCCATCGCGCAGTAACAATGGATGAGAGGACACCATCAAAGCCAGAGCACTAGGATCTGCAGCTCCTGAAGCCTCAATAAAAATTCTTGCAGGATGGTATGTCTCAACTACCTCTGTTAGTGCAGTGGTGAACGGACCAACTAGTGTGCAGCAAATGCAGCCATTTAGAAGCTCCCTCGTTTTAATGTTTTTACTATGCAGTATCTGGCCATCTATGTCTGTGTCCCCTATTTCGTTTTTAATATACACAACTTGTTTTCCTGATGCCTGTAGTTTTTCCACTAGATGCAGGATAATGGTCGTTTTACCAGAACCCAAAAATCCTGAGAAAATTGTGGTTGGAATTTTTTGTTTCATATGCAGAACATCTAACATTGTACCGCAAATGCGTTGTGTAGTGGTTCCGTATACACCAATGTACGCTATCAACAAATGTGTTAGATTTACTGTAGTAAACATCCATAGAATAGTGTGCGTATATGAACATTCCTCTCAAAATAGGTATATCAGAGACTCTTGGGGTGAGAGGCGTGATTGCAGACCAGCCAATAAAAAAAGGGATAGTTATAGAAAGATGCCCAGTTGTTTTAGTACCCATAAACCAAGAGAAAGCACTTTTTCAAACTGTCTTGGAGCGATACTACTTTGAGTGGACAAACACACACCATGTCATCGTAATGGGGTATGGAAGTTTATATAACCACTCATATACTCCAAATGCTTTATACAGATTGAACTATAAGGATCATTGCATGGTATACAGAGCAATAAAAGATATTGCTGAAGGTGAAGAAGTGACCATTAACTACAACTGGGATCCTGCTAATACAGATCCGCTAGATTCCATATTACTCGATGCTGACACCAAGTACGCAGTTGTGAGAAAACCAACGAGCAAATCAGTTTGAACCACGGCAGGAAAATAGCTACTTGCATACGCAGACATTGTCACTATATTTATTGTGAACCAGTATGTGATAACTCAGTCGTCAAAATTGAATGCTCTTGTAAACTCGCCAAATACTAGAAACCTGATTGCCCGAAGAAATCTGAATGGTGGAAAGTTACCTCATAAGGTAGCTATTTTGTATACCTATGCTAAACGTGAGTACTATTACAGTGATGAAGCATTTCTTACAAATCAAGGTTCCGACGAGGAAGCATTCGCTTTTAGTCCGTATCTCAAGGCACTTGGAGTTGAAGTCTGCTACATACGGGGTGATGCTGATATGGCAAAAATTTGCAGCGTGAGAAGCCCGACATGGCTATTAATTTAGTCACTACAGTAAAAGGGTATGATTACTTGGGAGCCACTGTCCCTGCTATGCTTGAGTTGTTAGAGATACCATATACTGGTGCTAACATTCTGGGTTACTCATTAGGTTGCAATAAATATTTGGTCTACGCACTGCTTTCTCAGCATGGTGTTCCTGTTCCTCCATTTCAGCTCATGACATCAAGTAGGATACCTTTGGATCCAAAGTTGAACTTTCCATTAATTTTAAAATTAAATGAGGAACACAGTAATATTGAAATTACTAGAGAGTCAGTTGTGGAGAATGAAGTACAGCTCAGAAAAAGACTACGATACTTACTTAAAAAATATGAACAGGATGTACTTGTTTCTGAGTTCATAGATGGTCGCGAGTTTGCGGCATTTACGTTCCAGTCTTTTAATAAAAAGGTTTATACAATCGAGCGAAAAATTCACTTACCCAATAACCCAACTGGTCATGAGTTTTTAGATTATGATTTATGTTGGATGTATGAGGCATCTGAATACAAAAAGTATTTACAGTATGAAAAAAATAGAGATCCTAAACTTGATGCTTTGGTAAAGCGGGCATTTGTTATCACTAAAATGGATGATTATGGAAAGTTCGATATTCGGATGGATAGGGATGGAAATTACTTTTTTATAGACGCTAATGCAAATTGTTATTTCAGCACATCGCATGCAGATTGTGAGATGGTTGGAACCATGATAAAGTATGGGGTGCCATTTCGTACTTTGTTAAAGCGCATGTTGCAAAATACCATGCGTGAGTGGGGACTGTAGACAATTTTGATTTTTAATCATATGCAAAGATCTGAAGACGTTTTACTTCCCAATCGAGTTGCAATTGTGTACTCGCACGTTCTAAGAGATTTTTTTGCAACAGAAGAAGAATACTTGGCCGAAGAAGATGCAGACGTATATGCCAACGCAGTTGGGAGGTATGTTGCAAAAATGGGTATTCAGGTCATCACACTACCCTGTGACAGACTGATTGCAGAGAACCTCAAAAAGTTTAAACCTGATTTAGTGCTTAACCTGGTAGACTCGTTGCGTGGTCAATCTAGCCTTGGCTCTTCGATTATTGGCCTGTATGAAATTTTACATATACCGTATACAGGCGCGGGTACACTTGGTTGGTCAATTGGTACAAATAAATTCGTTATGTATCAACTGATGCGGTCAAATGGTATCCCAATCCCAAACCACCAGTTGGTAACTTCACACACCGAGATGATTGATCCTGACTTGCGGTACCCACTTTTCCCAAAGCTGAATTTAGAACACAGCAGTATAGGCATAGACAACGATAGCATTTGTGAAAATGAAAAAGCCTTACGGAGTAAACTCAAACAACTGCTCGAGAAATATAAGCAACCTGTACTGGTGGATGAGTTTATTGCTGGTGTTGAGGTCACTGCAGCTGTGTTAGATGGGAGTAACACAAAAGTATATTCAGTACAGAGAAGTACGGAGCAACAGACCCGTGAAGATGTTATGACCTTTGAGAAAAAGTGGGTACATTGGGAAAATATTTCCTATTCTAAAATAGATTTTCCAGGTCTGAAAGAGTATGTGAAGAAGGCATTTGCGGTTCTTAAAATGTCAGATTATGGTCGAATTGACGTACGGGTGGATGCTGCTGGAAGGCTATACTTCATAGATCCAAACTGCAATCCATTTTTTGGACCAGTAGCTGAAACACACGCAACATACTCAATAATTTTGGATATGTATGGGGTAGATTTTACACAAATCCTCAAGCGTATGTTTGTAAATACCATGAATGAAGCTAAAGAAAATATGCAGAACAGTGCTATTTCTTAGTTGCAATAATAAATCTGTTTCGGTTGTAGGTATCGAAACTGCTTGTGATGGTCCAATTAGGACGAAACTCTAAAAAATTTTCAACCGTGTGTGTGTAGTCAACTTCCAGTACAACCTTGCTATTTTGTTGCAGCAGGTCAGCTGCAGAGCTAAGCAATAGTTTAATAAGGTACAGTCCATCTGAGCCACCATCAAGTGCAACTTGTGGTTCAAAGTCTTTGACAGAAGATTCCAAGTAAGCAATTCTTTCGGTGGGGATGTAGGGAAGGTTTGCTGTGATTAGAGTGAATTGCTGCTGCTTTGGCACAGCTGCAAGCAAGTCACTTTGTAGGAACTGAATGTTAGCTTTTGGGGTAAGTCGGTGGGTATTTTTTTCAGCAACCTTTAGTGCAGTACTCGAAATATCAGTAGCAAGAATTTGAACGGTTTTTCCAGCTTGTGCAGCTCGGTAGGCTAGGGATATAGCGATTGCCCCACACCCTGTTCCTACATCAAGAACACATGGTGTAATGCCTACACTTATTTGCTCTTCGAGTATGTTCCATGCTAGTCCTACTAGCTCTTCTGTTTCGACTCTAGGTATAAGCGTTTCTTTGCTTACCAAAAAATCCAACCCTGCAAAATCTACATGACCAGTGAGATACTCTACAGGTGACTCAGTATCAATGATAAGTCCAGTACTTACCTTATGGCGACTCAGCTGGGTGAGTTCGTATGGAGACCATACTCTTTCAGACTTGATGGCAGTAGTGCTTTTGTTGGGGTCTGCTTGGGTATGTGACATAGAGGTAAGCAATGATACAATCAATTGCAACATCTAACAAACGCAGTTGAGGTTTTGCCACAGATGTTAGAAAGTTACCATGCCCTTAAAAATGGATTTACAACAACACATGAAGGAAGCGATGCGAGCGAAAGACTCCGTTCGTTTGGGAGTCGTGCGCTACCTCATATCTGAAATTAGGAACTGGGAGATTGATAACGGCACTGCTACAGATGCAGATGCGCAAGCGGTAATACAGAGACAAGTCAAGCAAATTAAAGATGGCATTGGTGAGTTCCAAAAAGCAGGCCGAAATGATCTGGTTGAGTCCGAACAAGCCAAATTACACATTTTAGAAAGTTACTTACCCGACCAAATGCCTGATGAGGAACTCTCAGCTATAGTAAGTTCAGCAATTACAGATTCTGCAGATAAAAATCTCGGTTCTATCATGAAGTCAGCAATAGCAAAAGTTGCAGGTAAGGCGGATGGTGGCCGTGTTTCAGCAGAAGTAAAAAAACAATTAGCCAGTTAAGTTAATTCAGCACAATGGCACATATTACCAAAACAATTGGTGAGTTACTTCGTGACGAGAGAGAGTCACATCGTTTACCACTGCGTGATTTAGCGAAAAAAACGCGTATACGAGTGGAATATTTGCAGGCACTTGAGGACAATAACTTTACAGTGTTGCCTGCTGCTACCTTTGTGAAAGGATTCATTCGCAGCTATGCTCGCGTCTTTGGTTTTGATCCACAGCCACTTATTGCATTGCTGCGGAGAGATTTTAAAGAAAGCGCAAGAGGTATCTTAATACCACGTGAGTTTCTGAAACCCGTAATTACTCGAAAAAAAGTAGTCAATTCGGTCACAGGTGCAGTGTTGACTCTGTCTGTTGTGTTCCTAACACTTGTTTCATATGTGGTCTACCAATGGTATTCATTGCAAAAACCACCTTTTTTGGAAGTGCTAACACCTGCCGAGCAAGCGCGTGTTGCCCCACAGACCGAGGTGTTTGGTGAGACTGTTCCTGAGGCTGTAGTAACGGTTAATGGGATAGCGGTAGCATTGCAGCCAGATGGTTCATTTCGTACCGAAGTAAGTTTTTCTGGAGAAGGACCAGCCGCTGTGACTGTACAAACGACTGATAGGCGGGGCAAATCTCAGACAATACAGCGTATGGTGATTGTTGAGTTCTAGGGGTAAGCGACTAGATCAATAATAAGCGTATATGGTATTATGCTACTTAGATGATACTTGAAAGGTAGTTATGGATGTTATGCAGATCATTTTTTCAGTTGTGCTTGTTGTGCTTGCAATGGTGCTGACGGTAGTTGGAGTTCAGCTAGTGACAGTACTTATCGAAGTACGGCGTACACTGAAGCGGTTTAATCAAACATTAGAAACTGTAGAAGCAAAATTTAGCTCAATCACACAGCCTTTGATGGCACTTGGAGGTGCTGTAAGTGGCCTCAGGAGTGGCATGAAAATTTTTGAGTTATTTGTATCGTGGTTGAATAGAAACAGCAATGAATCAAAACAGTAAGGAATCTGGCTCCTTTGCAACTGGCTTTATGCTGGGAATTTTTGCTGGTGCTGCAGGATATTTCGCTTTTGGGACTAAACGAGGCACTACACTACGAAAGCGTTTGCAAGATGAGTGGCTGTCTGCTCAGGAACACCTAGCTCAAACTAACATAGAAGAACACTCAGCAACACAAAAAGCACAGAGTGTCTTTAGTCAAGCAAAACACTTGATTGAGAATGCATTGTCATCATTTGATGTTCTTGATTCACATGAAGTTGAGCAAGAAAAAAAAGTGGCAAAGAAGAAGCGCACACGGTCTAGTCGATTCCGAGGCGTGAAGTAGGTTAGCTAGCAGTTAGTGAGCCGTGCAGTGTTGTCTGATAAAGTCAATATTGGCACCTGAATCATCGAGTTGTAAGTAAATTTCAGTTCTATCTTTTAGTTTATATGCGCAGTCATATGTAGCAGGGCCATACTTGCCCGAAGCTGTCAATTCCATTTGACAAAATGGTTCGGCTTTTAGTGTTGTTAATCCTTTGAATACAAGAACACTTGTATTTGAGAGCTGCACTTGCTCTTGAGGCGTACAAGTTCCTACTGGTAGTGTAATCGCATCATTTGTTTCAGTAAACTCATTTGTTGTACCAATTGCTTCAATGTTCTCACCATCAGGTAGTTGGACAACTGTTGGCGGCTTTGTTTGTTGTAAGGCTCTTTGTTGCCAAAAAAAATAACCGCTCGCGCTAATGGAGCAGAGTAACAGCAATAAGCCAAATACCTTTTTGAAAGACACAGTGCTACTTTGGTTTGTTTGATTCAAAGATGATACCTCAGGTGCTAATTCTTGCATAGTAAATATACTACAGCAGATCACTGTGCAAATGCAAATCAGCCTGTTACAATTCGTCTCATGCTATCACCAAATCATATTCGTACTGCCTACCTTGACTTTTTTAAGAAAAAAAAGCACACTGTTGTTCCATCTGCTAGTCTTGTGCCAGAGAATGATCCTACAACACTTTTTACTGGTTCAGGCATGCAGCCAATGATCGAGTATCTGCTTGGCCAACCACATCCCTTAGGCAAGCGAATTGTAGACAGTCAAAAATGTTTTAGATCACAGGATATTGAAGAAGTTGGTGACAACAGACATATCACTTTTTTTGAGATGTTAGGTAATTGGTCATTGGGTGATTACTTTAAACATGAGCAGCTCAGCTGGTTTTTTGAGTTCCTGACTAACTCTCTTCATATACCCGCTGAGAGACTGTATGTCACTGTGTTTAGTGGAAATGACTCATTAGGCATTGGTCGCGATGAAGAATCTGTGCAGATCTGGCAAGACTTGTTTGCTAGCGTTGGTGTTGCGGCTGAAGCAGTAGAGAACGCAGAGCATGCAGGTATGCAGGGTGGAAGAATATTTTATTATAATGAGAAAAAAAATTGGTGGTCACGCGCGGGAGTTCCAGATGTTATGCCTGTAGGTGAACCTGGTGGACCCGATAGCGAGGTGTTTTTTGATTACGGTATTGAGCTACAACTGCATGAGAGATCAGCTTTTAAGAATGTGCCCTGCCACGTGAACTGTGACTGTGGACGTTTTCTAGAGATTGGAAACTCTGTGTTTATGCAGTATCAAAAGCAGGCAGACGGAAGTTTTCAGGAACTTGCGCAGAAAAATGTAGATTTTGGTGGCGGTTTTGAAAGAATTGTTGCAGTTATGGCAGGGACACAAGATATCTTTGCTACTGAGTTGTTCCAGCCACTTATTGCGCAGATTGCAGAACTTTCAGGCAAAAGCTATACATATGATGAGGTGACAACTCGTTCTTTTCGGGTGATAGCGGATCATGTGAGAGCAGCTGTCATGTTGTGTGCTGATGGTGTTATACCCGCAAACAAAGAGCAGGGTTACTTTTTGCGCAGGTTGGTGAGACGAGCAATTCGGTATGGAAAGATGATAGGCATGGATAAGCCATTTATGGCAGATCTAGCCCAAGTGGTGGCTGAAGGGTATTGTGATGCGTATCCAAATGTAGTTGACAGTTTGACTGTCATTCAGGAAGTATTGCGAACCGAGGAGGGTAAGTTTGAAAAAACGATTGCCAAAGGACTCAAGGTCATTGAAAAAACAAAAGAACTCACTGGCGAAATAGCTTTTCAGCTGTACGAAACACACGGTTTTCCATTTGAGTTGACTCAAGAGATTGCTACAGAAAGAGGGCAAACTATTCTAGAAGCTGATTTTCAGTCAGCACGAAAACAACATTCCACAGACTCACGAACCGCTTCCGCAGGTAAGTTTAAGGGGGGATTACAAGATAGCAGTGTGCAAACAACTCGATACCATACTGCCACGCACTTATTGCATGCCGCACTTCGCAAAATTTTAGGTACCCATGTGCAACAAAAGGGCTCAAATATCACGGCAGATCGTCTTAGGTTTGACTTTTCCCACCCGAAAGCCATGACAAAAGAAGAGTTGCAGGCAGTTCAAGAGCAAATCAATGCTTGGATTGCAGCTGATCTACCAGTGACAAGTGCAACACAAGCTAAGCAAGCGGCTTTGCAATCTGGAGCAGTTGCTTTCTTTGCAGAAAAATATCCTGAAATGGTGACCGTGTACACCATTGGAATTGACCCAGAGACAAACTGGGTATCCAAGGAGCTTTGTGGTGGACCACACGTAGCACACACGGGTGAGATTGGCTCCATAACTATCACTAAAGAGCAAGCAGTTTCAGCAGGTGTTCGGAGGCTGTACCTTTCATAGGCTTTGTCGAGGGGGATGTACTAGTTCCACTTGAGTCTTATGGTCTTTGTATGCTTTAATGAGTAAGTGTTATGGCTAACTAGCTATTTTGCGCTTTGGTGTCATGCACCGCTGAACTACATATGAGTCTTCCACTTGCACATGCTACACAACTCCGTCTCTGTGTTTTACTTTCTGATGAGCAAGTACAAGCATTGCTCTTAGCTGTAAATAAGGCTGGAGCCGTAGTAAAGAGTGCGTCAACACGACGAAGTTACACTTCTGCTGATTCTTGCGTACTGCGACTAGATGAGTGCTTGCGCGAGTTGGGCAGTGAATCTGAATCCGTCAATGAAGTGGTTTTCGGTTTACATCCTGACTGGGTAGCAGGTAACAGTATTGCATCTGTTAAAGAGCCACTTTTGCACAAAATGGCTACGGATCTTTCTTTGCAGGCTGTAGGCTTTGTTGTCACTACAGAAGCAGTGTTGGAGCAAGAGCTAATACAGCATCCTACTTTCAGTGGCACAATTTGTGTGGTTGGCAGCACAAGTCTTTTTTTGTTACTGAGCGTTCAGGGGTCGGTTATTGGAGTTGATCAAGTGGGAAGATCGGGTAGCATAGCTACCGATATGGCTGAGGCAATTGCTAGATTGGCAGGACACCTCGATCCTGGTTCAAGATTTCCTGATCACCTTGTGTTCGCCTCACTAGATTTGTCAGATTCTCAGTTGCAGTCTTTTGAGCAAGATTGTTTGCAGTTAGATTGGAGCAAGGTTGATGCACTAGGAAAGATGCCTGTGATTAGGTCTATTACTCAAGAAGAGTATGCTGCCATTGTCGGGGTTGGTGCGGGCAGAGCAACTGACTTACCTACTGTGACAGCAACGGTCGCTTCAGTCCCTGCCCCGCTTCCTACTACGGATATACTTGCCGCTTCTGAAGGCTTTACGGAAATTGCTGTTGAAACTCAGCAAAATGATATTTCTAGCGACTCAGGTGATGGAAAACAGACTGGCGAACCTGTGGCTACTTCTTTTGGTATTCCAATAAGTTCGGATAAATTGCTCACAAAACCTGAAAGTAAGAAAGCTCAAGAGTTATTGGCGGAACTGGACTCGATGCCGCATCCAAAGAAGCGAAAATTCACTCACAAGCACGGTATTATTCTTGGTGTACTGGGAGGTATAGTCACCTTACTTTTTGCATACGTCATTGCTGCCTTATTTTTTTCCTCTGCAGTGATAACAGTTTCACCAGCGTTAGAACTCGTTTCAGAAGAAGTGGAAATTACACTAGATCCTGCACTATCAGAGACAGATCCTGCAAAACGCGCGCTGGCGGCTACGTCAGTCAAAAAAACCGTCACTGGAACTGATGACATACTAACCAGTGGTGTTGAAATCGTAGGTGAAAAAGCAAAAGGGACAGTCACTATCTTCAATAAGGTTACCGCAGAAAAGAGTTTGCCCGCAGGCACAGCGTTTAAATCGGGCTCCTTAGAGTTTACTTTGGATCAAGATGTCTCACTAGCATCAGCTAGTTCAAAAGAGTCCAGCGGAGAGACAGTTATAAAGCACAGTGAAACCGCCGCAACCGTTACTGCAAAGACTATTGGTGCTGATGGCAATCTTGCCAAAGCTGCAAAGTTTACTATTGGAGATTTTGCAACGTCTACGTACGAGGCAGAAGCTAAGGAAGCTTTTACGGGTGGCGCAAGTAGGGAAGTGAGAGTAGTGGCTGATACGGACAAAAAAACATTACTGGATGATCTGACAGTCCAGCTTATCAAACAAGCTACTGAAGAGCTGACTAGTGAAACACCTGAAGGGGTGTATCTAATACCACCAACAGGGTATACAGTAACTGCAACCAAGTTTGACGCTGAGACTAAAACAGAAGCTGAACGACTGTCACTGACTTTGAGTGTAGAAATACAAACACTATCTTACACTGCAGCAGATTTGCGTCCGATAGCACAAGAAGTCCTCAGTACTAAATTAGCAGATGGGTACAAACTCTCAGATGCCGATCCACAAATACTATCCACACCAGAAAGTTCAGAAAGTACTGCTAGTACATCAGCTTCATTACTCAAGATTGCTGCACAAGTTACTTCACACGCTGAGCCGATCTTTGATCAGCAGGCACTTATTGAGAGTCTTATACGTAAGCCAATTGCAGAAGCTCAGAAGGTTTTGCAGAATGACAAGCGAATCAGTACAAGTAGTATTACCATCGAACCAGCCCTGTTCTCACCTCTGATTCGCAGCATACCTAATGATGCAGATCGAGTTAAGCTGACCATTACACAAGACTAAAGTGCGGTATAAACCTAAGAACTTCCATGGCAACAGCACCCAACCAGTCAGCACAAACTGATACACAGTCACAACTTGTTGACTTGTATCGAAGGGCTCTTGCATCTGGTGTGCCACTGGATACCATCAATCAAAAAGTCAGTCAACAACTTGCGCGTGTATCTACAAGTCGAAGTTTTGAGCAAAAACACACTAAAGAGCGAATAAAAAAAGCAAAGAGAAAAGTCCCCCTAGTTGTTAGAGTCGGTGCACTTATCATTCCCGTAGCATTTTTGGGCGTAGGAGTGTACCTAGTTGGTAGTGCTGTTTTTCCAATTTTGCTCGGATTTTTTTCTAACAAGACTTGGTTGGCACACTCAGAGCTAGCAGCTCCTATTCCCCAAGAGCAAGTTATGGATGTTACGCCCTTAGTTATCACTCAGGTGCCTCAAGCACATGCGCAAGAGAAAGCGCAAACAACCCAGTACCGTGGGCCCGAGATCATTGACGAGGATCTTGATTATACAAATTTATCAAATTGGTTTAGTAGCTCACTTCCTGAGTTGGCTGATGCAACTGCATCAGTAGAAGATAAAGAGTTGACATACATTTTGGATATACCAAAACTCAATATAAGTAATGCGGTTGTTACAATTGGGGGTACTGATCTGGATGAAAGCTTGATAGCCTATCCTGGAACAGCATATCCCGGTGATCCTGGTTCCCCTGTGATATTTGGGCATTCGGTATTACGGCAGTTTTACAATCCTAGTGAAAAGAATACCCGTCGGTACAACTCCATTTTTAGTACAATCATGACTCTAAAACAGGGAGACATTCTCTATGTGACCCACCAAGGTGTTCGATACACGTACATGGTGCAAGAGAAAAAAGAAGTTAAACCAGAAGATGTCTATATCTTGACTCAACACTATGATTCAAGACAGCTGAAGTTAGTCACTTGTACGCCAGAGGGAACGTATCTGCGCAGAGGTGTTATCACAGCGAGCCTGATCCCTACTGAGGAGGCACCAGAATGATTCCAGATACAACCAGTGTGCCAAAAACGTTAGCCATAGACGTTGGAACTGTAAGAATTGGGATAGCTGTTTCATATGGATCTTTGGCTGAACCATTAGCAATTTTGCCCGTTGATGGAAGCGAGTTCGAGAAGATACTACAAATATGTACTCAGGAGAGTGTATCCCAATTACTTATTGGAGTATCAGAAGCAACTATGGCTGAATACTCTAAGAACTTCGCCGCTGTTCTAGCTGAAAAGACAGAGTTACCCATTTTGTTTGCTGATGAAACTCTTTCCTCATATGAGGCAACCGCAAGACAGCTAGATCATACCAATCCTGGACTTAGACGATTACATATAGATGACAAGGCTGCAGCCGTTTTTCTGCAGGAATGGCTAGATGGTGCAGCAAGTGAGTAATGGGGAGATAGATTGCAAATGCCACTTCTGGGGTAGTTCTGATATACTGGTTTTTCTATGTTTTCAAAGAAAAGTTTTATAGCACTACTTGGCGCAGCTATCATTCTTGGTATTGCTACGGTGGGTGCATACGCATGGTATTTGCTGCAACCAATGGATCAAAACAATCAGACAGCAACACAATTCGTAATTCCAAAAGGTCAGAGCATAACTACAATTGGTAAGAGACTAGAGGAAGCAGGACTTATCAAACATGGTGTAGTTTTTAGGGTTGTGGTTACGCAAAAGGGATTATCAGGCAAAATTCAGGCTGGTTCATTCGACATTTCACCAAGTATGACAATAGAAGAGATTGCATTGACCTTAACGCAAGGTACTGAAGACTTATGGATTACCATCCTAGAAGGTTGGAGAGCGGAGGAAATTGCGGAGTACTTAGATGCGCAGGAACTGGGGAGTTACGACTCCGAACAATTTTTACATTTAGTAGAGCAAAACGACACAGAGGGCCAGCTTTTTCCAGACACATACTTGATACCAAGAGAGTCTACTGCACAACAAATATATACTCTACTAACTAACACTTTTGATGCAAAAGTACTAGATGAATTACAAGAGGAGATTTCCACAAGTGAACGACCGTTTGACCAAGTACTCATCATGGCTTCACTAGTTGAGAGAGAGGCTAGAGATTTTGAGCAAATGCGTCATGTAGCGGGCATTCTCTGGCACAGAATTGAGCTTGGAATGGCTCTGCAAGTCGACGCGACTTTGCAGTACTCAATTGGAAAAAAAGCAGGTGCTACTGCCTGGTGGGTGCCGCCAACGGCAGCGGATAAAGCCACACAGTCACCTTTCAATACGTATTTGTACCCAGGCTTGCCTCCTAGACCAATTTCGAATCCAAGTCTTAATGCAATCAAGGCAGCACTTGACCCGCTCCAAGTAGATGATGTATTCTATCTCCATGCTCCGTCTGGCGATATGTACTTTGCCAAGACACTAGATGAACATAACGTAAATATCAATAGATACTTGCGTTAGGTGTATTTCTCTGCTATAATTCAAATTTCAGCGTATAACTCAAGTAGTCAAGCTACAATATTTAGGGGTGTTCTTGCGTACCACCGTCTTACCCGCCAAGCACTTAGTGCAGTAAGTAATAAGAGATAGCTCTCGAGAGCGTCTCTCTTGTTTGCGTGGAAGACATAGTAATTTGATCAATACTGATGATCAAAGTGAAACGCAAGCACATCTGCTAGTAGAGAATTTGAAGGAGCCGAAATGTCACATGCAACTCGTCAAAACTGGGGTACAACCCACACAATTCTCCCTGAATTAGATTTGGTGAAACTACAAATTGATAGTTATCAATCTTTCTTGGACAGTGGCATCTCTCAGGCTTTGGTTGAGATAAATGGTGAAAAGGGTATAGAAGATTACACTGGTAAGAACTGGGCATTGAGTTTTGGAGAGTATCGGTTCGGTAAATCAAAGTACACACTTTCTCAAGCAAAAGAAAAAGGTGTCACATACGACATGCCTTTGTATGTTGAGGCAACGTTGCTCAACAAAAAAACTGGTGAAGAGCAGACACAAGAAGTGTTTCTTGGAGATGTACCCAAAATGACCCCAATTGGTACGTTTGTGGTAAATGGTATTGAGCGTGCGGTGGTCACTCAGCTGGTTCGTTCTCCTGGTGTATTTTTTGCAGGTGAAGTAGATAGTACAACAGGTCGAAAACTGTATTTTGCAGAACTAAGACCAAAACGTGGTTCTTGGCTCGAGGTTTCAGTTGGTAAACGAGATATTATTACCGTAAAAATTGATAGACGCCGTAAGATGCCTGTCACTGTTCTTTTACGGGCAATCGGATACGGAACTGATGAAGAACTGAGACAGCTTTTTGCTGATGTCACTAACCAAGATGAATTCGATTTACTAGAGAAGTCTATCGAGAAAGATGCTTGCAAATCACGTGAAGAAGCACTAATTGAGGTGTACGAGAAAATGCGCCCAGGTGAGCCAGCAGTGCTAGATAATGCCAAAGAATATCTCAAGCAGTTATTTTTTGACCCTCGCCGATACGATCTCGGTGGAGTTGGTCGATATAAGCTCAATCGAAGACTGAAAATTTCTGTTGATCCTGAAACAACTGTCCTAACAACTGAGGATATTGTCGCTGCAGTTAAGTACTTGATCCGTTTGCAGAACGGTATAGGTAAGACTGATGATATTGATCACTTGAGTAACAGACGTGTCCGTCAAATTGGAGAGCTCGTTCAAGATGCAGCCTTTAGAATTGGTCTCATTCGCTTGGAGCGTTCAATTCGTGAAAAAATGTCTTTAACCAAGACTGAAGATGTGTTAACTCCAGCTGCACTGGTAAACGCTCGCCCACTTATCGCTACAATTTCAGAGTTTTTCCGCCGAAATCGCTTATCTACCATCTTAGATCAGACCAATCCACTGTCAGAGATTGATAACCTTCGTCGTCTCTCTGTTATGGGATCTGGTGGTGTTACCCGTGAACGCGCAAGTTTCTCAATGCGTGATATTAATGCGTCTCAGTATTCTAGAATTGACCCAGTCCGCTCTCCTGAGGGACCTAACATTGGTTTAGTGACTTACCTTTCCTTGTATGCGCACGTGAATGATTTTGGATTTTTGGAAGCACCGTACCACAAGGTAAACAATGTTAAAGGTAAGATGCAGATTTCTGAGGAAATCGTCTACCTGGCTGCAGATGAAGAAGAAGATTACAAAATAACTCATGCTAGTGTAGATGTTGACGCGTCACGGTTTATTACGGACGAGTGGGTAGCTATGCGAACGATGAACAACTTCATCGAAGGCCCAGTTGCTGACGTTCAGTACATCGATGTTGTGCCTCGTCAGGTTATTGGTACTTCAGCTTCATTAATTCCTTTCATTGCACATGACGAAGCTAATCGCGCACTGATGGGTACACATATGCAATGTCAAGCAGTGCCATTGGTTCGACCACAAGCTCCAATTGTTGGTACAGGTATGGAGGAAGCAGTTGCTACTGCAATGGGCAGGACTGTTCGAGCCAAACACTCAGGTACGGTTTCCTATGTTGATGCAACCAAGGTTGAAGTCACCCTCGATGCTGCTACGCTGAAAAAGCTAGAAAAAGAAGCAGAAGCTGACACAGAGTTTCGTGAGTTGATTGGTGATACAGAAGTCTATCATCTGACAAAGTTTGTGCGCACTTCTCAAAGTACCTGTTACTCACAGCGACCAATTGTCAAAGTTGGTGATAAGGTTACAGTTGGCGAAGTTTTGATTGATGGTCCATCTGCCGATCAAGGAGAGCTAGCATTAGGTTCAAATCTTGTCATTGCGTACACCTCGTTTGATGGATTGGGCTATGAAGACGCTATCGTTATCTCAGATCGATTGGTTAAGGATGACACGCTTACTTCAATTCAAATCAATGAGCATAAAGCTAAAGTTATGGATACGAAGCTTGGTGCTGAAGAGCTCACCAATGATATTCCCAATGTCTCTGAAGTGTATCTTAGCAACCTGACTCCAGACGGAATTATCCGTGTAGGAAGTGTTGTCACTGCAGGTGACATCTTGGTTGGAAAAATTGCTCCAAAAGGTGAAACAGAATTAACTCCTGAAGAGCGATTGCTCAGAGCAATCTTCGGAGAAAAATCACGCGAAGTACGCGATACTTCACTGCGTTTACCTCATGGTGAACAAGGGGTTGTGATTGATGTACAGGTTTTGGACACAGATTTGGGCGATGAGCTTGATCCAGGAACACTTAAAGAAGTCACAGTAAAAGTAGCGCAAATTAGAAAAATCACCGTTGGAGACAAACTAGCGGGACGCCATGGAAATAAAGGCGTTATTTCTAAAATAGTTCCAGTTGCGGACATGCCTCATCTTGAGGATGGAACTGCTGTAGATATTATTATTTCACCACTGTCAGTTCTGGCCCGTATGAACTTGGGGCAGCTGCTTGAAGCTCATGCAGGTTGGGCAGCTCAAAAGCTTGGGTACACAATTGCTGTTCCAGCATTTGAAGCCTTCGATGAGGACAAAATCTGGAGTGAGCTTGGTCGCGCTGGTTTACCAGTTTCGGGTAAAGCACAACTCTATGATGGTCGAACAGGAGAGAAATTTAGTGAATCAACCACTGTTGGTGTAGGTTACATTTTGAAACTTTCTCACATGGTTGAGGACAAAATGCATGCACGCTCAACAGGTCCATACTCTTTGGTCACTCAGCAACCACTTGGTGGAAAAGCACAAATGGGTGGTCAGCGTTTGGGAGAAATGGAAGTTTGGGCACTGCAAGCGCATCGTGCCGCTCATATCCTCCAAGAAATGTTGACTATCAAGTCTGATGATGTCTTGGGTCGTGCAAAAGCCTTTGAAGCTATTGTCAAGGGAACAGATATTCCTGCACCAACGGTGCCAGAGTCATTTAAGGTGTTGATGCGCGAGCTCAACTCACTCGGCATTGCGGTTGTACCTCAAGAAGCGCAGGAAGAAGAGGTAACCGAAGAGGTTATCCCTGCAAACGTACTTGCAGCTGATGAGCTAATGGATGATGCAGTTATCGAGGAGGCTGGACTTGATGAAGACGGTGGTATTCAAGTAAAGTCTATTAACGATGCAAGCGATGATGATGACGACGATGATGCAGTAGTAGATACGTCTTTACTCGAGATTTCAGAAGACGACTTTGATACTTCATCTTCAGATGATGAAGCTGAACCTTCTGAAGCAGACGTTTTAGATATCGAGGAGGACGAAGTCGCGTAAGGTGACACTAGTGCTAGCAGGAACAATATGATGAACAACACAACCCAAACCAACATCAACAGAAACATTGTGGACTTTTCAGCTTTAGAGATCCGTATCGCTTCACCAGAAATGATGAAGTCTTGGTCTCATGGAGAAGTTCGAAAACCTGAAACTATCAACTATCGATCTCTAAAAGCAGAGAAAGATGGTTTATTCGATGAAAAGATCTTTGGCCCTATCAAAGATTATGAGTGTTACTGTGGTAAATACAAGAGAATTAGATATAAAGGTATTATTTGTGACAAATGTGGTGTTGAAGTCACTCAAGCCAAAGTTCGCCGTGAGCGTATGGGTCACATCACTTTAGCAGCACCAGTTGCACATATTTGGTTCTTCAAAGGTGCCCCATCAAAGTTATCATTGCTTTTGGATATCTCACCCCGCAACTTGAACGCCATCATCTACTTCTCAAAGTATGTTGTTCTTGATGTAGAGACTGATGAGAGAGCACTAGTCGTAGATCAACTAGAAGTCGATGCAGTATCAGCACAGGACGAGCTGCGTGATTCCACTAAAATTGCGATGGAGGAAGTCAAAACCAAGTTGCTTAGTGAACAGGAGAATTTACAAGCTAAAGTAACTAACAAAGAAACTTTACAGCTAAAACTAACTGAGATCGAGCTTAAAGCAAAAAATCGTTTGGTTGCCCTGAAAAAACAACTCGAGACACAACTTGAGCAGACTGAGGAAATTTACAAGCAGCTCAAAGTAATGGTAAAAAAGATCGGTAGAGGCACAATTCTCAGTGAAGATGAATATTTGAAGTTGGACGAATACAACGCTGCAGGTCACTTACGAGTAGGTATGGGAGCTGAGAGCATACTTGAATTAGTCGAACGCATTAACCTTGAAGAGTTAGTAAAACGCCTCCGAGACGAGATGGAAGAGAGCAAAGGTGCCAAGCGCATCAAAGCAATCAAACGTCTGCGCGTTTCCGAAGGTTTGCGTAAAGCTGGGCTCAACCCTGCCTGGATGTTCCTGACTGTTTTGCCAGTCATCCCTCCAGATCTACGCCCAATGGTGCAGCTGTCTGGTGGACGATTCGCAACTTCAGACCTCAATGACTTGTATCGCCGCGTCATCAACCGCAACAACCGTCTCAAGCACTTGATCGAGCTCGGTGCACCAGAAATCATTCTGCGCAACGAAAAACGCATG
Organism: uncultured Pseudomonadales bacterium; assembly: GCA_964607285.1. Lineage (GTDB taxonomy): Bacteria > Patescibacteriota > Microgenomatia > UBA1400 > PJMF01 > CAZBMX01. Next base: position 6,527 of record CAZSJW010000006.1, on the reverse strand, counting down.
TTGCAGGAAGCTGTTGACTCTCTGATTGATGGCAGTCAAGCCAAGCAGTCTCGCCGCCGCGCTACCCGCCGCCCTCTCAAGTCTCTCTCCGAGATGCTTAAAGGTAAACAGGGTCGTTTCCGCCAAAACTTGCTCGGTAAACGCGTCGACTATTCTGGTCGCTCGGTTATCGTGGTTGGTCCAGAGCTCAAACTCAATGAGTGTGGTTTGCCAAAAGATATGGCCTTGGAAATGTTCAAGCCGTATGTCTTGCGCGAACTCATCACTAAGGGTACCGCTCCGAACGTGAAGAGTGCTCGTCACCTGATTGAACGCCGCGAACCAGTTGTGTACGACATCCTGGAACAGGTCACAGAGAACCATCCAGTTATTTTGAACCGTGCTCCCACACTACACAAACTTGGCATGCAGGCATTTTACCCAATCCTGATTGAAGGTAATGCTATTCGCCTCCACCCTTGTGTCTGTGCAGGCTACAACGCTGACTTCGACGGTGACCAAATGGCCGTCCACGTTCCTTTGACAGTCGAAGCCCAAGAAGAAGCCCGCGAGCTGATGATGGCAACTCATAATCTCCTGAAGCCAGCTAACGGTGAGCCTATCACCATTCCTAATAAAGAAATGGCTATGGGTATTTTCTATCACACGTCAGCTGATGACTCTCAAGAAATCTTCGCTTCTGTGTTTGCAAACAAAGATGAGGCATATCACGCGTATCAAGCAGGAAGAATTGGTTTGCGCCAACAAATAAAAGCTCGACTTACAGTTTCTGGTGTTGTGCAAATTCTTGAAACTACCATTGGCCGAATTGAGTTTAATGACTTATTACCAGAGAGCTTACAGTTTATCAACGATGCAGTTACTGCAAAGAAGATCAAGCAAATTGTGACATCAGCTATTCACGGAGAAGAGCGTGATACTGTCACCGCATTAATTGACAACATCAAAAACTTGGGATTCCGAGCAGCAACTGAATCGGGACTTTCTGTCTCGGTCAGTGACTGTGCAATGATTCCAGAAAAGCATGAGATCGTAGAGCAGGCAAACAAGCGTGCTGAAACAATTCAGGAGCAATACCTTAATGGTCTAGTTTCTGGTGACGAGCGAAAACGCTTGGTATTTGATGTTTGGATTGAAACAACCGAAGAAGTTGCAAACAAAACTTGGGCTTCGTATGCAGAAAATAATGCAGTCAAAGTTATGATTAATTCTGGAGGTACTCGAGCTTCCAAAGACCAGGTTAAACAGCTCGCTGCTATGCGCGGACTAGTGGTTGACCCTCTCGGTAACATCGTGGAAATGCCTACCAAGTCCAACTTCCGCGAAGGTTTAACTATCTTCGAGTACGTGACTTCAGCACGTGGTTCCCGTAAGGGTCTTACTGACTCAGCTATCAAAACTGCTGATGCAGGATACCTCACCCGTAGACTTTGTGACGTTGCTCATGACGCAATTATCAGAATGGAAGATTGTGGCACAACTGAAGGTATTGAAATAGTAAAAGCAGTGCGATCTGATATTTTCAGTGCTCGAATCACAGGTCGTGTGTTGCTTAAAGACGTAAAGATGGGCAGTAAAGTACTCGCTAAAGCTGGAGACGTAACAACCCCAGAGTTAGCAGTAAGTCTTGACGCCGCGGGTGTTGAGAGTGTCTATGTTCGCTCACCTCTTTCTTGTGCTGCACCTAAGGGTCTTTGTGCACAGTGCTATGGTTGGGACTTCTCGACCAGACAAATGATCGAGATCGGTGTACCAGTCGGTATTTTAGCTGCACAGTCTATTGGTGAACCAGGTACACAGCTTACTATGCGGGTTAAGCACTCAGGAGGTATCGTAGGTTTGGACGTGACTCAAGGTTTGCCTCGTGTTGAAGAGCTCTTGGAAGTGCGAACACCAAAGAACGCTGCAGTGCTTGCTGAGTTGGCTGGAAAGGTCAAGATAGAAAAACTTGATGACCAAGTACAGGTAACCATTAAAGCATCTGGATCCCCAGCTGAAGAAGTAAGTTATACGCTTTCAGCAGCAGCACAGTTACTGGTCTCAGATGGTGATTTAGTCGGTATGGGTCAGCAACTTGCCTCTGGTTCAGTAAATCTTAAGGAGCTACTCCCAGTCAAAGGCTTGTTGCACACTCAGCAATTTATTGTTGATCAAGTACAACACGTCTATGAGTCTCAAGGCGTTCCAATTCATGACAAACATTTTGAAGTGATTGTTCGCAAGATGAGTGATAAAGTGCAGATTGAAGCATCTGGTGACACTGATTTCTTGACTGGAGAAGTCATTGAACGATCTCGATTTATCGAGATGAATGATGACACTATGGCTGCAGGTGGTGAACCAGCTACAGCTAAGATTCTGTTCTTAGGAATTACTAGATCGTCACTCTTTACTCACTCATGGCTCTCTGCAGCTTCATTCCAACACACTAAGAATGTGTTGACAGATGCAGCGTCAATTGGTGCGGTAGATGATCTGGAAGGTTTGAAAGAGAACGTCATCATTGGTCGTCTCATTCCTACTACCAGAGAACGCGCTGAGATTGTACACTAGTACTTGTTGTGCAAATACTATGAATCGGGAGATAATTCAACCAACATTAGATGAATTAGTTGAGACCTACTACGAACAAATAGGTAAGGGATGCTTGCATACTGTTAAGTTAGTGTTAACAGGAAGAATAGGCGAGATACGAGTTAGTATTTCGAAAGTGAGTGGGTTAGATGAGGAAATAGTAATTAAGATTTTTGCAGCAATAAATTCGATTAGTTTTGGCTATAAAACTAAAGAGGAGGTTGAACAAAAGGTGTATGAATCACTTATGGAGAATACACATGGAGGCCAGAGTACAGGAAGCTGGGAGAATGATCGCAAATTAGTGCAGATGACAAAATTAGCAAGGCTTGCATTAGACGCAAATTGGAAGCAAAAAGAGCGGCGTAAGTTAAGGAATAGTTCATGAACATCCTGTTTGCACTGTTGGAGACAATCCTGTACAATACACGTTCTGACATTCAGGAAGTAGTTTAAGGAAAATTACGTATTATGCCGACAATTAACCAGCTCATCCGCAAGGGTGGCCGCAAAAGCAAACCAACTAAAATTAAAGCAACAGCACTGCGAAGGAGCTTCAACTCCAACACTACTGCTTTTGTTAAGACAACCAACCCACAAAAGCGTGGTGTTTGCACGGTAGTCAAAACTATGACTCCAAAGAAGCCAAACTCAGCTTTGCGAAAGGTTGCCCGTGTTCGTTTGTCCAATAAAATGGAAGTGACCGCCTATATCATGGGTGAGGGTCACTCTTTGGCTGAGCACAGTATCGTGCTCGTCCGCGGTGGTCGTGTCAAAGACTTACCAGGCGTGAAGTATCACATTGTTCGTGGTAAGTATGATGCAGCAGGTGTCAATGGTAGAAAAACTAGTAGAAGTAAATACGGCGTCAAACGCCCCAGCTAATCTCCACCAGTAGTGGAATAGTTGAGTAATCTGCCGCTACGGCGGTAGGTGAAGAAAGTAGATATGCGAACAAAACGCGCCCCAGTGCGAGAAGTTCAACCAGACCAACGCTTTAACTCAGTTAAGGTCGCAAAATTTATTAGTGCTGTCATGAAAGATGGCAAAAAGTCTGTTGCTCAAAAGCAGGTATATGGTGCTTTGGAAGCCTTGGCTACTGAGACCAAAAAGGAAGCTGTCGAAGCTTTTGAGGATGTATTGAGAATGGTTTCCCCACAAATGGAAGTACGCTCTCGCCGTGTAGGTGGTGCAGCCTATCAAGTTCCAATGCCTGTTCGTCCTCGTCGAGCATTTGCTTTAGCACTGCGCTGGATCATTGAAGAGTCGAGAAAACGCTCAAGTCGTCAATACCACACATTTGCTGAGAAATTGACTGCAGAAATGCTCGATGCACTTCAAAATACTGGTGGGTCAATCAACAGGAAGTTGACTGCGCACCGCATGGCTGAAGCCAACAAAGCTTTTGCTCACTTTAGATGGTAAATTGTTAGTAGATACTTTCTTCGAAAGACCTGTCATATGTCTCAGCAAACTGTTAAAACAACTGATCGTAGTTCGATTCCTCTCAAGAGAATTCGAAATATTGGTATTATTGCGCACATTGATGCTGGTAAAACCACTACCACTGAGCGTATCTTGTTTTTCACAGGTCGAACTTACAAAATTGGTGAGGTCCACGAAGGTGCTGCAACCATGGACTGGATGGAACAAGAGAAGGAACGTGGAATCACCATCGTTTCTGCTGCTACTACTACTTTTTGGACTCCATACTTTGAGACTCATTTAGATAAAGAGCAGTACCGCTTCAACATCATCGACACCCCAGGACACGTAGACTTTACAGCAGAAGTAGAGCGCAGTTTGCGCGTGCTTGATGGTGGTGTGACTGTTCTGGATGCTAGTGAAGGTGTCCAGTCCCAGTCTGAAACTGTCTGGCGCCAAGCAGACAAGTACAACGTGCCTCGTATTTGTTTCGTGAACAAAATGGACAAATTGGGTGCAGACTTTTTTGCAACAGTCCAAGACATCCGCGACAAGTTTGGCGTTGTGCCTGCTGTCATGGTTCTGCCAATGGGAGCAGAGAATGACTTCCGCGGTGTTATCCAGCTGATTGAGCGAAAAGCGTTGTTCTGGAAAGACAGTGAAGCAGATACCGAACCAGAAATCAAAGAAATTCCAGAAGAATACAAAGCACGGGTTGAAGAACTTCGTGCTGAGTTAGTTGAGCACATTGCTGAAACGGATGATGCTTTATTAGAAAAATTCTTTGCTGAGGAGGAAATCTCTGTAAACGAGTTGAAAGCAGCACTGCGAGCTGCAGTCATTGGCTACAAATTGGTACCTGTGTATGCTGGTTCTTCACTCAAGAATACAGGCGTACAACCGCTACTTGATGGTGTGGTAGATTACCTCCCATCCCCTGTGGATATTGATCACATTAACGGAACACACCCAAAAACTGGTGAGCCAGAAGTACGCCAGTTAGTGCCAGAGGAGACCTTCAGTGCACTGTCCTTCAAAATTCAAACAGATCCGCACGTTGGAAAACTAACATACACTCGTGTGTATTCAGGTATCCTCAAGGCAGGATCATACGCGTATAACTCCTCCAACAAAACCAAAGAGCGTGTTGGTCGTTTGCTTCTCATGCACGCTAACCAACGTGAAGAAATTTCTGAAGCCCGTGCAGGCGAAATTGTCGCCATAGTTGGTCTCAAAGACACCAAAACCGGACACACACTCTGCGACGAAGATGCACCAATAATCTTGGAAGGTATTACCTTTGCAGAACCAGTTATCTACCTGGCAATTGAGCCAAAAACCAAGTCAGACCAAGAAAAAATGGGTATGGCATTGGCTAAGCTCAGTGAAGAAGATCCAACATTCGAGATCAAGTCTAATCCAGAAACCGGCCAGACCATCATTGGTGGTATGGGCGAACTACACCTAGAAATCTTGGTCGACCGCATGAAGCGCGAGTTCAAAGTCGGTGCAAACGTAGGTGCCCCGCAGGTGGCCTACCGCGAAACCATCACCAAATCAGCTGAAGGTGAAGGTAAGTACATCAAGCAGTCGGGTGGACGTGGACAGTATGGCCATGTTCGTCTCCGCCTCGAGCCAAAAGAGCGTGGCACTGGGTATGAATTTGTAAATGCTATCACTGGTGGTGTGGTTCCCAAAGAGTACATCACTCCTACAGACAAAGGTATTCAAGAGTCTCTGGAGCGTGGTTTCTTGGCGGGCTATCCGATGAGCGACATTCAAGTTACTTTGTACGATGGTTCGTACCATGAAGTTGACTCAAGTGAACTTTCATTCAAAATGGCTGGATCCTTAGGTATGCGAGACGGTGTCTCCAGAGCTGGTATGGCACTCCTTGAGCCTGTGATGAAGGTTGAAGTTTCAACCCCAGAAGAGTATATGGGTGATGTGATTGGTGATTTAGGATCACGCCGAGCTCAGATTCAGGGTACAAACCAAAGAGGGACAGCAGTCATCATAACTGCACTTGCGCCCTTGGCGGAAATGCAGGGCTATGTTACAATTTTGAGAAGTATGACAAAGGGTCGCGCATCTTCTGTGATGCTTCCAAGTCATTATGACTTTGTTCCTCAAAATATAACTGAAAAGTTGATTGCTGAGAGAAAAGGGAACTAATTTTGGTTTACATAGGGAGTAATCCCACTAGTAGTAAGTAGTACACAAATCGTAAATTTATAAAGGGAGGCACTATGGCCGACGCAGCAAAATTCGTGCGCAATAAAAAGCACGTCAATATTGGAACCATTGGTCACGTTGACCACGGAAAGACAACTCTTTCTGCAGCTATCACAACAACGCTGTCAGCACGAGTCAAGTCCGACATCAACAAAGCAATGGGATACGGAGACATCGACAACGCTCCAGAAGAAGCAGCTCGTGGTGTTACTATCAACATCTCACACATCGAGTACGAAACCGACAAGCGCCACTACGCACACATCGACGCTCCAGGGCACGCTGACTACATC